>CANCJV010000044.1 GCA_947378425.1 Synechococcaceae cyanobacterium | reverse complement strand
AGGTTGGCACCATTCACGGAATAGGAGAGGGTGCTTCCCGACGTTGGCGTTGACTTGGTGAGGTCGAAAACGGCTGCTTTTGCAGATTGAGACGGGCTCAATGTCAGACCAATCACCGTGCATCCAGCGATAAATCCGAAGATTTTCATTGTGTTAGACATGTGAAATCTTTTTTACAACATTAGTGACTGCTCCCGGCTCTGTCTACCCATATCGCGGCAATTACATGCATCACATTAGTAGCGCATAAGCCGACTCGCTGCCGGCTTGCGGAACGGAATTTGTGCCATATGGAAGCCTGATATGAGTGGATCCTGAACAGAAATCGAGACTTTTCCGCTGCCGAGAGGATTCAGAAAGGCACCGAACGACAGTGGCCATGACGGAATCTCGACTGGCCGGCTCCTCCTGATCCACCATGCAGCCAGCGATCCCAAGCGCTGGCTATGCCAGAAGCCTGGGACCACTCCAATGCTGTGATGATTTTGGGTGTTGACATGGAGCAATGGCGGCCTTTTGGCTCCCAACGGGCCATGGGCAACAGGCTCCTGGCTACCTGTCGGATGGCCTCAGCCTGCGGGCCCATGACAGTTCCAGGTCGTCTACCGCCAGCGTGGCCGAGGTCCCACCAGACGGCTGGATCAAGCTCAGGCCGCAGCAATCGGCATCCGCCAGCCACCGCCGAATGAGCGGCCACTGATCTTCAGCACCGGCGCGGCCTGACGACGCTTGAATTCGGCCCGTCGCAGCAGCTGATAGACCTTCTGAGCCAAGTCCGGATCGCAATTGCTGACAACCTGCTGCTCTGGACTGGCCAGTCCTTCGATGTAGGCCTTCAGCAGCGGATCCAGGATTGTGTAATCGGGCAAGGAATCACTGTCCTTCTGGTCGGGCCTGAGCTCGGCGCTCGGGGCTTTGTGGCGGATGGCGACTCCAATCAGCTCTCCCTGTGTCGGCAGGCCCAGATCAGCCCTGCAGGTCCGGGATTCGGGGCTGTCGATCCAGTCGCAGAGTGCAAATACCGTGGTTTTGTAGAGATCACCGATCACCGCCAGCCCGCCGTTCATGTCGCCGTAGAGGGTGCAGTAGCCGACGGCCAGCTCTGATTTGTTGCCGGTGGAGAGCAGCAGCCGGCTCCGCTGGTTGGCCATCGCCATCAGCAGGGTGCCGCGGATGCGCGATTGCAGATTCTCAGCCGTCACGCCGGTTGGCTCTGCTCCCAGGGCCGGCGTCAAGGCCTGATCAAAGGCCTGCATCAGAGGCTGGATCGGTAGGGTGTGAACTCCCAGATCGAGGCGATTGGCCAGGGCCTGGGCATCCTCGAGCGACCCCGGCGAACTCCAGGGTGAGGGCATCCGCAGCGCCGTCACGTTCTTCGCGCCAAGGGCGGCGCAGGCGATCAACGCCACCAAGGCCGAATCGATGCCGCCGCTCAGCCCCAGCAGGGCGCCGCCGAAGCCGCATTTGCCGGCGTAATCCCGCACTCCCAGCACCAGGGCCCGCAGCATCTGCTCCTGTTCGCCTGGCACAGCTGTGGCGGAGGCGTCTGTTGAACCGGCAACGAGCGCGACGGTTTCGGTGTCGGCTGACTGCACGCCAGTGGCCTCAGTCTCCTGAGCCGAGGTCTCATCGTTTCGACCTCCACGTTCGTGATGCCGTTGAGCTATTGCCCCTGCATTGCTCACTGCCCGGGCCCGCTCCAGATCCAGCTCCAGCTCCAGGCAGCCCATCCGGGGCTGCTCCGTGTCCCAGATCGACAGCTGCTCGCGTCCGCAGGCTCCCTGCCACAGGGGCTGTCCATCGGCATCGACCACGAAGCTGGCGCCATCGAACACCAACTCGTCGTTGCCCCCCACCTGATTCACATAGACCACCGGAGCGGCCACCCGGACGGCGGCCCTGGCAGCCAGTTGCCGCCGCAGCTGCAGCTTGCCCCGCCCGTAAGGAGAGGCCGAAAGATTGAGCAGCAGATCGACACCGCGCTCCGCCAGCTCACCGATCGGATCGACTCCCGCCAGCCTCTGATCCTGCAGCTCCTGCTCCACCCACAGGTCTTCGCAGATGCTCAGCCCCAGCTTCCACAGCCTTAGTCCCTGTTGCCACTCCAGCAAGGCCCCTTGTTTTCCGGGCTGGAAGTAGCGGGTCTCATCGAACACGTCGTAGGTGGGCAGCAGGCGCTTGTGCGCCACCGTCTCCCAGCTGCCGCAGCGCACCAGGGCGAGGGCGTTCCAGAGCCGGGGGGTCTCGGTGCCTGGCACCGGATCGGCCATGCCCACCAGCACCGCCGTGCCCTCCGGCAAGGAACGGGACAGATGCTCCAGTTGCCGTTCCTGGCGCTCCAGCAGGGCCGAGCGCAGCAGCAGATCCCGTGGGGGATAGCCCCACAGCGACAGTTCCGGCGTCAGAACCAGATCGGCACCGGCCTGAGAGGCCTGGATGCAGGCGGCCAGGATCCGCTCCCCATTGCCCTCCAGATCACCGATCAGGGGGTTGAGTTGGGCGAGGGCGATGCGCATCGGGGCGTCAGGAGTCCATAGGGATCATCGTGCCGAAGCAGGGGCCAGAGCTCCTCGGGCACCTGGTGCAGATCGAGGCGGGCCCGCACCCTGGAGCTGGCGCTGGCGGGGACCTGCAGCGTCAGCAGCTCCGGCCGCGCCCCCAGCGCCCGCAGCCGCTCCAGCTGCTCCTCAGCCAGCGGCCAGCCCTGGCGGGGGGTGACGGCCAGCCGGCACTGGGCCAGCCACTCGGCCGCCCGGCGCCACCGCAACACCTGGGGCACCAGATCGCTGCCGATCACGATCACCGGTTCTGCCCGGGGCCAGCGCCGCCGGGCCCGCTCCAGGGTTTCGATCGTCCAGGGGCTGCTGAGCTCCTGCTCCAGACTCAGCCTCGGATCGGCGATCGCCTCCACCAGCGCCTTCAGCAAGGTGGTGCGCAGGGCCAAAGGCGCGGTGTGTTGCTTGAGCGGATTGTCACTGGCCCAGGTGACCACCCTGGGGTAGAGGCCCAGCAACCCCTCCAGCAGGGCCCGATGGCCATGGGTGGGGGGATCGGCGCTGGTGCCGAACAGGGCGATGGCGTCAGGGTTGGCGGCGAGCGTCACGGGCAGCCTCAGGGCAGCAGGCCAGGACCCAGGGGGCCAGTCCCCAGAGGCCCGGAGCCCTGGGGGCGGCGGCCAGCGCTGCCGGACGTCAGCGGCCGCCAGTCCCCGAGCCAGCGCCGGGTTTCCGGATCCTGGTCCGCCAGGCGGCGCAGCAAGGCCCCCGGCTGACCGGCCGCCATCGTGCTGCGCAACAACTCGGCCGCCGCCAGCCGACCTGTACGGCGGGTGGTGACCACCGCCAGGGCCGCCTGAGCCACGGCCACCGGCGCCGCCGGGGCCAGGGTGAGGCCACCGCTGAAGGGGGCCGCCAGCACCAGCACCTGGCGCAGGCCACCGAGCACCAGTTGCAGGCCCAGCTGGGCTCCCGCGAGCAGGGCGTTGTGGCTCGAGAGTCGCCCCAGCAGCTGGCGAGCGCTGCTGCGGGTCATCGGCAGGCCATAGAGCTGGCAGAGCTGCAGCACCAGGGCGCTGTCGCAGGCCAGGCCGCCGGCCAGATCCACCAGCAACAGCGGATTGGCGGCGACACCAGTGGCCTTGAGGGCGGCAAAGCGACCGATCAGGCCCTGGGCCTGGCGGCGGCCCTGACGCAGGCGCTGTTGATGCAGGCCCTGGCTGAACCGATCGGCGGCCCGCAGGGCATTGAGCGCCAGCAGGCGCTCGCCGTGCTGGTTCAGGACCGCCACCAGCTGCTCCGTCAGGGGCTCGATGCGCGCCGCTTCGGGGCGGCTGCGCACCCGGCCGTCGCTCAGCAGCTGGGCCCGCCTTGGCGCCGCCGCCACGGCAATCGGTTCGAGATGGCGGGCCGCGACCGGCAGGCGCCTGCGGATGCTGGTCTTCAGGGCCTCAAGGTCGGCGGCGGCCCAGCAGTCGCAGCGGTTCAGCACCAGCAACAGGGGCTTGCCGCTGGCCACCAGGGAGTCCATGGCTTCCAGTTCGTTCTGGCTGAGATCGCTGTCGATCACCAGCAGGACCAGATCGGCGCCGAGGGCCACCCGGGCGGCCAGGCGGGCACGGGCCACCGCGGCGATCTCATCGATGCCGGGGGTGTCGACCAGATCGACCGAGGCCAGGCCCTGGATCGGCCGTGACCAGGGGCGCTCCTGCTGCCGCCGCGTGCAGCCATGGGCCACGTCAGTGGCGAAGTGCTCTTCCCCCAAAAGGGCATTGAGCAGGCTCGACTTGCCCACCCCCACCCGTCCGAAGACAGCCACCCGGACCCGTTGCTGCTCCAGGCGCTGCAGCTGGCGATCCAGGCCCTGGAGTTCCGGCCCCAGCAGGCTGCGTTCCCGGGGGCTGAGCTGGAGCTCCTGGCGCCAGCGACGCAGCAACAGCCTGCAGCGCTCGGCCATGGCCGGGGTGGTGGTGGCGCTCATGGCGGTGGGGCTTCCCCCGCCCCAAGGGGTTTGCGCCACCAGCCCGCCAGCACCGCCAGCACCGCCTCCGGGCCGATCACGCCCACAAAACCGCCGAATTCATCGACGACCACCCGCACACCGGAACCAAGGCGGCGGAAGCTGGTCAGCAGGCGATCGGCCCGGATCATCTCGGGCACGAACTCGACCGGCTCGCACAGGGCCACCACATCGGTGTGACCCTGGCCCTGGACCAGGGCCGTCAGCAGCCGGTCGCGGCTGGCGACGCCGAGCACCTCATCCACCTCTTCGCCGAGCACCACCCACCAGGGGGCGTGGTTGCGCAACAGGATGGCCCGCTGACTCTCCAGGCTGCCATTGCCATCGATGGTGGGAGCCGAGACCCGCGGCATCATCAGATCGCGGGCCGTGAGGTCGTTGAGCTGGAACACCTTGGCGATCATCGCCGCCTCATCCGCTTCGATCTGACCTTTCTGGGATCCCAGCCGCGCCAGCAAGCGGATCTCCTCCTCGTCGGTGCTGATTTCGTTTTCGGCGGTGATCGCCGGCATCAACTGCTCGAGCAGCAGCACCAGGGGCAGCATCAGCTTCTGGAACACTCCCACCGCCGGGGCACTGGCCAGCGACACCGGCAGGGCCAGTTTGCTGCCGATCGCCTTGGGCAGGATCTCGCCCAGCAGGATCACCAGTACCGTCAGGCCGACGGAAAACAGCGGCAGGGCAGGGCCGTCGATGCCGCGCCTGTGGAACACCTCGGCGGCGAAGCCCCCGACCATCAGGCTGCCGAAGATGTTGAAGACGTTGTTGGCGATCACCAGAACCGCCAGGGTGCGGCCCAGCTTCTGACGCAGTTGTTCCAGCCGCCTGGCCCCCCGCACCGGCCGCTCCCGGCTGGCCAGCTCGTGCACCTTCACCGGGTTGACGGTGAGCAGGGCCGCTTCGATGCCTGAACAGACGAAGGAGCCGGCCAGCATCACGGCGACGACCACGGCCAGCAGCATGAAGTCGTTCATGGCCGCGGCCGCAGCTGGCGCGGTGTTGGAATCAGGGGGGCGGGACGGCCGATGGAGGTGATGGTGTTGGGGGCTGTACAGCCCATGATCCACCGCATTCAAGCGGCTGTGCCATCTTCTCGCTGTACATCCATCGTCTCAGAGATGCCTGAGCCCCTGATTGATCCGCTGCTGCTGGCCGAACGGCGGGGGCGTTTCCTGCGCCAGCTCGGCGGTGTGGCGGCGGTGATTCCTGCGGCCCCCCTGGTGACCCATCACGCCGATGTGGAGCACGCCTTCCGCCAGAACAGTGATTTCTGGTATCTCACCGGCTTCGACGAACCGGGCGCGGTGGCCCTGTTTCTGCCGCATCGCAGCGAGAACCCGTTCGTGCTGTTCGTTGAACCGAAGGATGCCGGCGCCGAGGTCTGGACTGGCTTCCGCTGGGGTTGTGAGGGGGCCGTCGCCCACTTTGGCGCCGATCTGGCCCACCCCCGCAGCGAGCTTGCCGAGCGACTCGGCGGCTATCTGGAGGGAGCCGAGGGCATCGCTTTCCGCGTCGGACGCCATCTGGAGGTGGAGCCGCTGGTGCTGAAGGCCTGGGCCCGTCAGCTGGATCGGGCACCTCGCAGTGGCCAGGCCGCCCTGGGGCTGGTTGCCCCCTGCCCGCTGTTGCATGAGCTGCGGCTGCGCAAGAGCCCCGAGGAGCTGGTGCGGCTGCGGGAGGCGGCCCGCATCTCCGCCGAGGCCCACGAGCTGGCCCGGCAGGTGGTTCGTCCCGGACTTCACGAGCGCCAGATCCAGGCGGTGATTGAACAGCACTTCCTGGAACAGGGGGCCCGCGGGCCGGCCTACGGCTCGATCGTGGCCGGTGGCGACAACGCCTGCGTGCTGCACTACACCGCCAACAACGCCCCGCTGCGCGATGGGGATCTGCTGCTGATCGACGCCGGCTGCTCCCTCGGCGACTACTACAACGGCGATATCACCCGCACCTTCCCGATCAACGGCCGCTTCAGCGGCGAACAGCGAGCCCTCTATGAGCTGGTGCTGGCGGCCCAGGAGGCGGCCGTGGCCGCGGTGGCGCCCGGCCAGACGGCCGAGCAGGTGCATGACACGGCCGTGCGGGTGCTGGTGGCAGGGCTGCTGGAGCTGGGCCTGCTGGTGGGTTCGGTCGATGGCGTGATCGAACAGGGGGCCTTCCGCCACCTGTACATGCACCGCACCGGCCACTGGCTGGGCCTCGATGTGCACGATGTCGGCGCCTACCGGCTGGGCGAGCACCATGTGGCCCTGGAGCCGGGCATGGTGCTCACCGTCGAGCCCGGCCTTTATGTCAGTGACCGACTGGCGGTGCCGGAGGGTCAGCCACTGATCGAGGAGCGCTGGAAGGGCATCGGCATCCGCATCGAAGACGATGTGGCAGTCTGCGAGCACGGCCACGAGAACCTGACGGCCGCTGCCCTCAAGGCGCCGGTGGCGATGGAGCGTTGAGATTCAGGGCAACAGGGACTCGAGCACTCGGCCGGCCTCGTCACTGCTGGTCAGGATCCGGTCGGCGCCGGCAGCCTGCAGCTGCTGCTCGTAGAGGTGGCGACGCTGTTGCTGGCCCGGCCTGTGCAGATGCGGCGGTGAGACCGCCAGGCTGAGGAACCGCTGGGCCGGCAGCCGTTCGCGGGCGCGCAGCACCGTCTGCACGTCAGCGACGGTGTCACCCAGGTAGGCCACCGCCGGGGCCTCCCGCCCCAGGCTGGTGCCACGGGCTGCCAGCAGGGCCTCCGCCAGCCGTAGCAGGCCGGTGGGATCAGGTTTGTCGGGGGCATCGCCCATGGCGACGAAGGGGGGATCCTGCAGACCGAGGCGCCTTTGCAGCACGTAGCGCACCGAGGGGGGCTCGGCGCCACTGACGAAGCCCCAGAGGACGTCAGCCGCACTCAGGCCGGCAAAGAACTCCGGCCCCACCAACAGCGGTTCCTGGCGGATGAAGCCGCACCACAGGGCCGGGTCGCCCTCGGGATCACCGCCGAAGTAGTGCTCGCAGAACGCCGCCACCACGGCGTCGAAGCTCGGCAGCTCCGCCTGGGCGCCGCTGGCGCGATGGCGGCGCAGCAGCTCGTGGGAGGCCTCCCAGTCGTTGTTCCAGCAGCCCTCGCCCTTGAGAGCGTCGATCTGGACCGGTTCGGGCCGCCAGCCACTGAACTGGTGCACGGTTTCAACGATCGCCCGCCGGTAGCTGGCCGCCACGTCGCGGATGACGCCGTCGATGTCGAACAGCAGGACGGCGCGAACGGACAGGGGGAGAAGGGTGGTGGGCTGGACTGGTAAGTTACTTCTTTGCTTCCATACCTTGGGCAACGAGACCATGACAGCACCCGAGGGCGCCGTGAATGCGACCAGCAGCCCCGCTGATGTGGTCGATGCTGCCGTACCCGCCATTCCAGCGACCACCGAGGGCCGTCCGGTGATGCGCGGCGGCAGCGCCGCCCTCGCCACCGCCACCATCGACGAAGACGGTGTTCCCTCCGGCTACACCCCCAAGGCCGATGAGGGTCGCTTCCTGCTCAAGATCCTCTGGCTTCCCGACAACGTCGCTCTGGCCGTCGATCAGATCGTCGGTGGCGGCCCCAGCCCCCTCACTGCCTATTTCTTCTGGCCCCGGGAAGATGCCTGGGAAACCCTCAAGAGTGAACTCGAGGCCAAGAGCTGGATCACCGACAACGAGCGCGTCGAGATCCTCAACAAGGCCACCGAGGTGATCAATTACTGGCAGGAAGAAGGCCGCGGCAAAGCCCTTGAGGAAGCCAAGGCCAAGTTCCCCGATGTCACCTTCTGCGGTACCGCCTGATTCGCCGCTTGCCAAGGGCTCTCGGCCCTGGATCAGAGCAGTGGGAAGTGTCGCGTGCACCCCATGCCGAATTGATCGATCCCTCAGGCGCCCGCCAAGGGCGCTTTTTACTGGCAGCCATCTGGCCTCGGCAATGGCGGTGACGGTGGCCGTGGCGCTGATCGTGGGATCGAAGGTTCCATCCCCAAGGCCGCCAGCTGCCGGGCACGGGTGGCCGGTGGCTCGCGGATGACGCGGGGGACGCACGGAAAAAGTCCCACAGTTGCCCGAGGCGCCGCGCCGGACTGCTCAGAACATCCGGAAACAGCGGCTAGGCCTGGCGCTCTGGAGAATCCCGGGGTCGCAGGCGGGCGCTGCAGGATTGGCCGGCTCTGGGGCAGCTGATCTCTGCCCTGGAACCAGCTCTCTCCATCCATGCCGGGCCCTGAAGCCGGTCCCTTGAACCTCTCGACCTGTCCGATCGTCACAAGCCGCCAGATCCGAGTCAGGGAGGAAACGGATCCTCCCCCGGTCTCAGCCTCCCGGCCTGGCCTTGAAGGCGGCATGGGCCAGATCAGAGCCCCAGGTCAGCAGTCCCCAGCTGAGCCCCAGCAGCGTGCCCCACCACCAGGTGCTGCACCAGAGGCGCTCGATCGGGCGGCTCGGATCATGGGGACTGGAACGGGGCAGCTGCCAACCGAGCTGCAGCGCCCCGTAGACCACCAGCAACACCCAGGCGGGGATCATTTCCGGGCCGACCCGGAAGCCCAGAACCTGCCAGCGCAGCAGGCTGAGAATGGCCGCCAGGCTGATCAGGGCGGCGATCGCCCCCGACGCCCCGCACCATTGACGCCGCTCCACCCCCAGCCGACCGGCCAGCAGGGCGGCCAGAGCGGTGGTGGCCAGGCTGGTCAGGCCGTAGCGCAGCACCACATCCGCCAGCGACAGGGGCGAGGGGCCGAGCAGCACCAACAACACCAGCACATTGACCATCGCTTCGGCGTGGCGGCCATGGATCCAGGGGGAACTGATCCAGCACCAGGCCCGGCGCGGATCACGGCAGCTGCGCTCATCCAGCAGGCCCCGACTTCGCAGGCGCCGCAGGGGCCCCAGGCTCAGGGCCTGGACCAGAGCCAAACTGAGGGCCAGCACCACGCCGCCGCTCCAGCGCCAGCTATCGAAGACGGCCTGGTCTAGTTCGCCCGCCGCCCAGGCCAACACCAGACTGAAGCTGGCCGCCAGGGCGAGTCCCGCCCCCAGGCCCTTGAGGTCGCGGCCCAGACCGGCGCCGAATACCGCCTGGATCGGGCGCCTGGCGGAGGCGGTTGGTCGCTGATCGGCTGGCTCCGGCGCCTGGTCAGCGACCGGCGACGGCTGGCAGGCGACTGCGGGCGCCGAAATGCCGGTGGCGGCTTCAATCAGGTCGTGCAGTTCGGCCAGCACTGCAGGCGTGTAGGTCCGTGACAGGTGACTGAAGAGTGCCTCAATCGCCATCCCACTGTGCTCATCCCGCCGCTGCAGCAACTGGCGCAACAGCGGTTGGCTGGCAAGATCCCGCACAGGGCCCTTGAGGCTCTCCTCCGCCCCGAGAGCATCGATGAGCCGATTGGCTAGGCCCTGGCCACGGTCCAGGCCCAGGCTGCCGCTCTCAATCCAGCCACGAAGCTGCAGACCCAGTTCCCGCCCCGTTCCCATCCGAGCGACCGTTGTCGTGTGAGCTTAGGAAGTGGCGAAGCCGGCATCGGTTTCAAAGCGCAGAGCATCGGCGGCGGTGGCCTCAGATCCAAACAATCCAGCGGCGATGGCTGGACTGATGGTGAAGGTGGAGAGCCCCTCCGCCGCCAGCCGGCCAAGATCCGCGGGTTGCCGGAGACTGGCCACGAGCAACCTGACGCTCGAACCAAGCCCATCCAGACAGCGCTGCATGGACACCAGCTCGCCATGGCCATCGCGCCCCTGATCGCCGATGCGCCCGAGATAGGGAGCGATGTAGGCGGCCCCCATGGCCGCGGCGATCAGCACCTGGGGCACCTCGTAGCAGGCCGTGAAAGTCACTGGCACGTCGTCAGCGATCAGCGCCCGGGCAGCCGTGGCTCCGGCCCGGGTCACCGGCAGCTTCACGACAATCGGGCAGGGGGCCAGGGAGGCCAACTGGCGACCGCAGGCCAGATAGCTGGCGGAATCACCCCCCCAGGCCTGCAGATGCAGCTCCCTGCAGCCCAGATCCAGGGCCTGGTGGCTGAGCTGGCGCAGGTGGTCCAGCCGACAGGGCTGGCAAGCCTGCTTCAGCAGGGTGGGGTTGGTGGTGATGCCATGGAACAGCCCCGAGGGCAGCCACTGGCTCCAAGCCTGGGGATCAGCGGAATCGAGGAACAGACGCAGACGCATGGGGTAAGAGCGCTGTTCACCAGTCTCTCCGCCAGTCTGCTACGTGCCCACACAACAGGGAACGGATGGCTACGGAGCGAAGTTTGCAGCCATGAAACAACTTCGCCTCCTTTGGCTGGAGGGAAATCTGAGCCAGGCAGTCCCGAACTGACTCGTTGAGACAAAGCAAGCAGATCGATGAAATGATCTGGGATCTGGCTGCACAAAGCGGGACTTAATGACCCAGAAAGCTGCGCCGATCCCGGGTCGGCCCCAACCTGGCCTTCTTCATGTAGTGGGGACATGGCAGAGACTTTCCAGCACTCGCCGCCGCGGAGCGAACAGGCTCATCAAGAAGCGAGAGCAGGCTTTGGATGTCGGGTTTACCCAGCATCAGGCAATGTGATCGACAACGTCGACAGGGAACTCAAAGTAATGATGAGACTGCATCGGTCAAAATCAGTCACCATCTTACGCGCCGGATCAACGGCCCTGAAGAGTGCAGTCATCCACGCTATGTGCTGAATCTGGCAGTTACCGACAGTACCGTTAGCCAGTCAACAAAAAGGTGACTGGCAGTTGAAGCCGATCTGAGCACATATCAAGCAAGATCTTGATTACCCATCAAGCTCAGCCACGAACCCGGACAAAATTGCGAAGCCAGATCAGCGCAGCATGCTCAAGGAATGCCAATCCAAGAGACTCCCGTCACGGAGTGTCCTGAATCATCAAGCGAAAGCATGACGGATTAGGACACTAGAAAATTGAAAGATCAGAAGCCGAAAATTCCCTTACCCACCAAACAACGAACCAGCTTCGTGCGCTGCATTGCTGCACCAGTGCAGGATTTGCCAGCGAACGGCGTGGAAGCAGCGAGGAGGCCACTGACCTGATCAGCTGGCCCGCACTGCCGCCAACCTGGCCTTGGCCTGGGCCAGGGCCTGTTGGGCCTTCACCTTGTCGGGGCTGGTGGCCAGGCCTTCCAGCAAAGCTGCGGCCTGCTGAGCCGCTTCAAAGGCTTTCTCAGCGGCGACGGGATCAATCGCACTGGCGAGCTCGGCAGCATTCACCAGAACGGTGACTTCGTTGGCCTCCACTTCAGCAAAGCCACCCATCAGGGCGATGGCACTCCAGGTGGAACCCTCTCGCACCCGCAAAACACCGCTGTCCAGGGCAGTGAGCAGTGAAACGTGACCGGTGAGGATACCGACTTGGCCGGAGATGCTAGGAAGTATCACTTCGTCGGCAGTGCCGTCGAAGACGCTCTGGTCGGGAGCGAGAACGCGCAAGGTGAGGGTCATCAGCTCAACCCTTGGCTTCGGAAAGGATCTTGGCAGCCTTGGCCTTCACCTGATCGATGTTGCCGACCAGGTAGAAAGCGGCTTCGGGCAGATTATCGAGTTCGCCGGCGAGAATCTGGTTGAAGCCCTTGATGGTGTCGTCAAGCTTGACGTACTCACCCTTCTGACCGGTGAAGATCTCAGCCACAAAGAAGGGTTGAGAGAGGAACTTCTCGATCTTGCGGGCGCGATCGACCGTACGGCGATCATCTTCAGAGAGTTCATCCAGGCCCAGGATGGCAATGATGTCCTGAAGTTCCTTGTAACGCTGCAGGGTGGACTGCACGGCACGAGCGGTGCGGTAGTGCTCATCACCGACAACGGCCGGCTGCAGCATAGTGCTGGTGGAATCGAGGGGATCCACAGCGGGGTAAATGCCTTTGGACGCCAAACCGCGGCTCAGCACAGTCGTGGCATCAAGGTGGGCGAAGGTGGTGGCGGGGGCGGGATCGGTCAGGTCGTCCGCGGGCACGTAGACGGCCTGAATCGAAGTGATCGAACCTTCCAGCGTGGAGGTGATGCGCTCCTGCAGCTCACCCACGTCGGTGCCGAGGGTGGGCTGGTAGCCCACAGCTGAAGGCATGCGGCCCAGCAGGGCGCTCACTTCCGAACCGGCCTGCACGAAGCGGAAGATGTTGTCGACGAACAGCAGCACGTCCTGCTTGTTCACGTCGCGGAAATGTTCCGCCATGGTGAGGGCCGAGAGACCCACCCGCATGCGGGCACCGGGGGGCTCATTCATCTGGCCGTAGCAGAGAGCCACCTTGGACTTAGAAAGATCCTCGGAGTTGATCACTCCGGATTCCTTGAATTCTTCGTAGAGATCATTGCCCTCGCGGGTACGCTCACCCACTCCGGCAAACACCGACACACCGCCGTGTTCCTTGGCGATGTTGTTGATCAGCTCCTGGATCAACACCGTTTTGCCCACACCAGCACCACCGAACAGGCCCACCTTGCCGCCCTGGCGGTAGGGCGCCAGCAGGTCGATCACCTTGATGCCGGTCTCGAACACCTTGGGTTTGGTTTCGAGGTCGGTGAGCTTGGGCGCGGGGCGGTGAATCGGCGAGGTGAGGGTGCTGCTGACCGGACCTTTCTCGTCAACCGGTTCGCCCAGAACATTAAAAATGCGACCGAGGGTGCATTCACCCACAGGCACCGAAATCGGCGCTCCGGTGTCAACGGCGACCATGCCGCGCACCAGGCCGTCGGTGGTGCTCATCGCCACGGCGCGGATGCGGTGGTCGCCCAACAACTGCTGCACTTCAGCAGTAAGGGCGACGGTCTGGCCGGCGGGGTTCTTGGCTTCGATCCGCAGGGCGTTGTAGATGCGGGGCAGCTTGCCGGCGGGGAACTCCACGTCGAGCACCGGGCCGATGACCTGCTTGACGATTCCTTGGGTGCCGGTCGCGGCGGGAGCAGCAGCTGCCATGGGAGGGAGAAGGGGTGGCGGGGAGGCCCAGCGGGATCCGTCCCGCATGAAGCGGCGCAACCTTACCACTGCGCCAGACCCCAGTGGCGGCAATCAACAGGGAGGCCCCCAGCGGCCGCGGGAACCGTTGCCTCGGTGGCGGCACCATGGGCCTCGGAAGGCATCGATGAGCAGCCTTCAGGACAGGGACGGGGCCGCCTGTTCGGTCACCCGAACTGGCGTTGAAGTGGGCCTGGCGCATAAGTTGGCAGTCGAAGGGCGCGAGTGCTAGCGCGTCCTCATCGGTGGCTTCAGCCCCGCCCCCGGTCGAACCTCTCGACCTGAGGCCCCAGGCCCGCCGCTGGCTCCGCGTTCACCCTTTCGCGATCACTCAACCTTTTATCCATGGCAGCTGTAACCCTCAGCGTCTCCACGGTCAAACCGCTCGGAGATCGCATTTTCATCAAGGTGTCCGAGTCGGAGGAAAAGACCTCCGGTGGCATCCTTCTGCCTGACACCGCCAAGGAAAAGCCCCAGGTGGGCGAGGTCGTCCAGGTCGGCCCCGGCCGTCGGAACGACGATGGTTCCCGCACCACCCCTGAAGTGAGCATCGGCGACAAGGTGCTCTACAGCAAGTACGCCGGCACCGACATCAAGCTCGGCACCGATGAATATGTGCTGCTCTCCGAAAAGGACATCCTCGCCGTCGTCAGCTGACTGCGGCCTTGTTGCTGACCAGCCTTCCATCGTCCAACCACTGGAGCGTTGATCGACAACCTCAGGAACGGCCCCGGATGTTTCTTCTGCAGTTTCCCAGGATGAAAGCATTCTGCAAAGCTGTTTTCTCTGTCGAGAACAGGCTTGATTGAACCTCAGCCAAGGTCTAATCAGGAAGACTGGTTCAACAACGCCTTCGGTCGCTGTTCATTCAGAAGCTGATCGTCTTCATCAAAACATCGTTTCACCCCACCCCCGACCCCCATGGCCAAGCGCATTATCTATAACGAGCAAGCCCGCCGGGCCCTCGAACGCGGCATCGACATTCTCGCTGAAGCTGTCGCCGTCACCCTTGGTCCCAAGGGCCGCAACGTGGTGCTGGAGAAGAAATTCGGCGCTCCCCAGATCGTCAATGATGGTGTCACCATCGCCAAGGAGATCGAGCTCGAAGATCATATCGAGAACACCGGTGTCGCCCTGATCCGTCAGGCCGCCAGCAAGACCAACGACGCCGCCGGTGACGGCACCACCACCGCCACCGTCCTGGCCCACGCGATGGTCAAGGCGGGTCTGCGCAACGTGGCTGCCGGCGCCAACGCCATCACCCTCAAGCGTGGCATCGAAAAAGCCTCCGAGTTCCTGGTCAAGAAGATTGAGGAGCACGCCAAGCCGATCAGCGACAGCAACGCCATCGCCCAGGTGGGCACCATCTCCGCCGGCAACGACGAAGAAGTGGGCCGCATGATCGCCGATGCGATGGACAAGGTCGGCAAAGAGGGCGTGATCTCGCTCGAGGAAGGCAAGTCGATGACCACCGAACTGGAGGTCACCGAAGGCATGCGCTTTGACAAGGGCTACATCTCCCCTTACTTCGCCACCGACACCGAGCGCATGGAGGCAGTGCTCGAAGAGCCCTACATCCTGCTCACCGACAAGAAGATCGGTCTGGTTCAGGATCTGGTGCCCGTGCTCGAGCAGATCGCCCGCACCGGCAAGCCCCTGCTGATCATTGCCGAGGACATCGAGAAGGAGGCCCTCGCCACCCTGGTGGTGAACCGTCTGCGCGGGGTGCTCAACGTGGCCGCCGTCAAGGCTCCTGGTTTCGGTGATCGCCGCAAGGCCATGCTCGAGGACATCGCCGTTCTCACTAACGGTCAGCTGATCACCGAGGATGCCGGCCTCAAGCTGGAGAACACCAAGCTCGAGATGCTGGGCACCGCCCGCCGCATCACCATCAACAAGGACACCACCACGATCGTGGCCGAAGGCAACGAAGTGGCTGTGAAAGCCCGCTGCGAGCAGATCCGCAAGCAGATGGACGAAACCGACTCCTCCTACGACAAGGAGAAGCTGCAGGAGCGTCTCGCCAAGCTCAGCGGCGGTGTGGCCGTGATCAAGGTGGGTGCCGCCACCGAAACCGAGATGAAGGACAAGAAGCTGCGCCTGGAAGATGCCATCAACGCCACCAAGGCGGCCGTTGAAGAAGGCATCGTCCCTGGCGGTGGCACCACCCTGGCCCACCTGGCCCCGGTGCTTGAGGAGTGGGCGGCAGCCAACCTCTCCGGCGAGGAGTTGATCGGTGCCACCATCGTGGCTTCGGCCCTCACCGCCCCGCTCAAGCGGATCGCTGAGAACGCCGGTGCCAACGGCGCCGTCGTCGCCGAGCACGTGCGCAACAAGCCCTTCAACGAGGGCTACAACGCCGCCACCGGTGAGTACGTCGACATGCTGGAAGCCGGCATCGTCGATCCTGCCAAGGTGACCCGCTCCGGTCTGCAGAACGCCGCATCGATCGCCGGCATGGTGCTCACCACCGAGTGCATCGTGGCCGATATGCCCGAGAAGAAGGAAGCTGCTGCTGCCGGAGGCGGCATGGGCGGCGGCGACTTCGACTACTGATCGCTGTAACGAAAGGATCCCTCAGTGACCTGAGGGATCTCCAGGTCGCGCCCCTTCGGGGGCGCTTTTTTCTGGTGTTCAGCTCGGCGGCGGATTGTTTTGCAGTCCGCATTGGCCCGCCCCGGCCGGTGACTGCCAGGAAAGATGACGCCCCTGCCGCTGATCAGGCGGCCATCACCAACGTAGTCGGATGGATGGTGTTTTCTGGAGGTGGTGGATTGATCCAGACGACCTCCGGCTGATGCCAGCAGCGTGTGTTGCGGCTCCAGCGACGGGGCTGACGCTGACGGGCCAAGTCGTAGACCTGAGATCGTTGGCGACAAATTTCAACGGCTTCTCCGCTGTGGCGCTGATCGGGCGTCACGAACCGGATGCCGCTGTGGCGGTGCTGGTGGTTGTACCAGTCCACGAATGCACAGGCCCAGGAGCAGGCCTCTTCCACGCTGCGGAATGGTCGCCGAGGGTAGTCCGGCCGGTATTTCACGGTGCGGAACAGCGACTCCGAGTAGGGGTTGTCGTTGGATACCCTCGGCCTGGAGAACGACCGCAGGACACCCAGCTCCTCCAGCCGGACTTCCAAGGTGGCGGCCCGCATGGCATTGCCGTTGTCGGCATGGAGGATCAAGCGCTGGCGGCGACCCTTGCTGATCCGCTCCCGCAGACAGGCCCGGCTGAGGAGATCAGCGGCGATCTGGGCCTCCTCGCGATCGGCGACATCCCAGGCCACCACTTTGCGGCTCCAGACGTCGACCACCAGGTAGAGGTAGAGCCAGACGCCACGGACGCTGGTGGGCAAATAGCTGATGTCCCAGCTCCACACCTGATTGGGTCCCCTGGCCTGCAGCCGTGGCACCGGACGTGGTTCCTGGGGCGGCCGGGCACGGCCACGGCGATGGGCCTGGCCGTTGGCATGGAGGACCCGATAGAAGCTGCGCTCCGAGCCGATATACAACCCGCGATCGGCCAGCACCGGCACGATCTGACCCGGTGGCAACGCTGAGAACTCGGGCTGGTTGCAGGTGAGCAGAATCCGCTGGCGCTCCTCCTCGGTGAGGCGGTGAGACACCTGGCGGTGGCTGCCTTTACGGCGATCCAGTCCGTCTCCATCACCCGCGAACTGCCGCCGCCAACGCTGCAGGGTGGTGAGGCCCACGGCCAGCAGAGCGGCCAACTCCTGGGCTCGAGCACCAGCCGCCATACCGGCATCGAGAATTTCCAGAGCCTTCCGGCGATCCACTGGGGAAGTCAGTCCTCCCCGCCCTCTCCCCAGTAGGCCTGGATCTTTTTTGATGCCAACAGCAGAGCCGCCGCCTCCGCCAGCGCCTTGTCCTTACGGCGCAGTTCCTGCTGCAGCCGTTTGATCTCACGCTGGTCCTCCTGGTGCCGCTTCTGGAGGTCCTTCTGGTCGCTCATCGTCAGCAGCGGCTGGGCGTTGGCATCAAGTGCCTCCGGCACGCTGGCCAAGGCCAGGTAGGGGCTGCTTGGCGCCAGCGGTCCACCTGCTCGGGGAACAGGCCCCGTTCGCGGCAATATCCGCCCAATTCGGTGGCATTGAGACCAGCGCTCTCCAGTACCACCGTGAACTTGTCGGCAGGGGCCCAACCCTCCGGATCCTTCTGGGTGGCTGGCACCACCTCCCCCTGCAAGCGCCAGGCCTTACGCCATTTGTAGAGGGTGATCACGTGGATGCCCAGCTCCTGGGAGATCTCCGCCACGCTCTGGCGGTGGGGAGGTCCCATCCGCCGGCGGACATCAGCCTTGACGGCCTCGCTGTAAGGACGCATTGATCGGTTCCATCAGGCCCCCTGGTGGTTGAAACGGACGGGATGGAGAGGCGTCATCCTTCCTGGCAGAGGGGGGGCCGGACTTGTGGAGTAGCCAGGTTGTTCCCAGTGCTGCAGTGCTTATCGAATGGATCCGATAACCATGGACAAAGCGACAACGCCATTCCAGAACCTGGCGATCCGATGCACCATGGCTTGCAACCATCGGGGCAGAAGGCTGTGATGGCCCACCAACAACCACAGGTTGCAAACACGTGGAGAAACAGGGGCAAGCCCAGGGCCCGCAACAGTTCCAGGAAGATCAGCCGCCCAGGAGCGCTCAGCCTGGGACAAAGGCAAGAGCCACGCCGTTATTGCAATACCGTTTGCCCGTCGGACGAGGTCCATCGTTGAACACATGCCCCTGGTGACCACCGCAGCGGCGGCAGTGGTATTCGCTGCGCGGCACGATCAGTTTGAAATCCACCTTGGTGACCACGGCATTGGTCAAGGGCTGCCAGAAGCTAGGCCAACCGGTACCGCTGTCGAACTTGGCCTTGGAGCTGAACAGAGGCAATCGGCAGCCGGCACAGACGAACGTGCCACTGCGATGCTCCTGATTGAAAGGACTGGAGAAGGGGCGCTCGGTACCTTCACGACGCAGCACCGAATAGGCGGCGGGACTGAGCCGCTTTTTCCATTCAGCATCACTGAGATCCCAGGCCGGATCAAGGGCCTTGGAAGCTGCATCCGAGCGAGCAACCCTGAGAAAGGGGATCAAGGCAACGAAGGGGCCACGACTGCGTTGCAGCAACTGGCCGATGAGGTCGCGTCTGGAATGGAGCACCATCGCCTCTCAGCTCACCCAGCCGGCGCTGAGAATGACGGCCAACACCAGAAAGACGGCCAGGAGGCTCCAGCTGATGCGGTTGAGGGTGTTCTCGGCGCTGCGGGCGCTGGTGAACATGGAGCCACCGCTGGAGGCCAGGCCGCCCATGCCGTCACCCTTGGGGCTGTGCAGCAGAACGCTGATGATCATCAGGACGCCGCTGAGCATCCAGATGGCAGATAGGGTGGTTTTGAGCATGGGGCAAGATTAGCTCCTGCAGGGCACTCCTGAGCGCCTGAAGTTTGGAGTGAGCCACGAAGGACTCTGCACGCTGCAGCAGCTCCTGCGCATGGCATGAACCAGCCTTGCCATGGGTGATCAATGGTGGGTTGTTCAGGAGGTCGCGCAGATGCCGTTCCAGGATGTGGGTGCTGGCATCACTGAACCACTGGTGCTGGAGACCGGTCACCTCCAGCACGGCCTGGTCCAGCTGGTTGACGGAAATGGTGTGGGGATGGATGCGAGTCTGGGCCTGGAGCTGGGGAACATGTCCAATTCGATCCGGAAAGGAAGAGAACGCGCGCATCCAGTAATCAAGATCAATGGCAGTGCGTAGTTTTGTTGAAAAAGGACCCAACATGATGCCCATACTTCGACGCCAAAACACGGTTGGCTGGCAGATGAAACAGTAATCGCGGAAGCCCTGCAAGCCCACGGAAGGTCGTCGGGTCGGGTATGGATTATTGGGAATGCCACTGGAATCGATGTGCTCCCCCTCCCCATAGACCATCAACCATTCAGGATGCATCCTCAGGCTTTCCAGTGCCCGATCTGGAGCACCCGAAACATAGAGGTCATCAGCATTCAGCCAGCCAAGGATCGTTCCACGTGCATGAACGAAGGCAGAGTTGAGACCCTCCCCTAATCCATGATCACAACGAGAAACCAGCCTTACCCGTTGATCTCTGATCTGCCAGTTTTGCAGACATTCAATACTCCCGTCTGTCGAGCCACCGTCAGAAACAACCAGCTCCAAGACAGCCGTTTCGCGCAGAACACTGCTGATGGCCTCGTCGAGATAGCGAATGGCGTCCAGACACGGCATTAAAATCGACAAGGTCTCCTGACGTGAATTCTCCATTTGTCTCAGTGGCACACGCACGGAGGGCACGAGCGCAAGAAGCTTAGCTCAATCGACAAGATGAACGAATGGATAGATCAACCGACTATTTGGTTCCACCAATAATCCATACCAAGCCTGGACAGAACTACTTGCCGTTTCTCAGCTAGTTCATAATAAGGCGACAATGAAGCCAACCATTCCTTAAGTTGAGACGGAGCTAGCGACGTGGGACTCCACTCTGAAACGAAAGCCACCGGCAACTGTCGATAGGCCTCGTCCAATGCCGAGGACCTAATGACAGGGATCGCACCCTGCAGGATGGCCTGCCAAGCTTTGGGCGAGGGATCAAATCCTCCCCCCTCCGCACAGATAACGAAGGAGTGATGGCGCATCCGCTGGAGAAGCTCCCGTTCAGCAACCTCATGCTCGAGCAAAGTGCACCAGGGCTGGAAATGCTTACGGCAAATATCACTGACATGACGACGCACATCCCATTGGGGCCCCTCACGGATGCGATGAGCGCACAGCATCCTCAAAGGGCGCCGAGAGAGTCCTAAGACCATCGGGACCTTGGTATAACGGTGGATCTCGCCAACATCGGGAAGCATACCAGTAGGCAAGGGACGAAGTTTTGGATGGTGGAGACTGTCGAGATTCTCGGCCCACCAACTTATTAATCTTGAATCCTCCAACAAGGATTGAATGCCTTGACGCTCCTCTGCCGTGAATGGCCGCCAGCGACGATCAACTTGGTGGGGGATGGTGCAGTCCTCGGAGCCCGTGACCAGTGTGAAAGCACCTGAGATCAGAGGGAGAACCTCTTGCTGGAAACGGGTCAGAGCTACAAATGGGGAACGCAGTGAAAGAAAAACGTGTCTCGGCGTGTCACATTGCCGAAGTCTGATCAGAGAAAAATCGGGCTGATTAGAATCACTTAAAACAACCCAGTCGCATCGCTTCGCAAGACCAGTGATTCGATAACCACTTGCCCCTTGACCCGGTGGGAAAAGCCGTATCGAAAGGGGCTGAAGCGAATGGAGAATCTGCGGCGCATCAATCACATCAGGCCCAGCACTGTTGGAGAGGGGCAGGCTTTGATATTGAGAGGCAAGTTGCCGAAGCTCGTGATAGAGATCAACAATATGGGATGGCAGCCCAAGCATAGGCTGCCGCTCCCGCGGGCCCGAAGGCGCATAAAAAGCATGAGCAGAACCAATTGATGCATCACACAAGCCCAGACTCTGCAAGATTGCAGACAAGCCCCCTCGGACGACCCCGGGATCCGAATGAAATTCAATAACTGGAAAGTGATGTTGCTTGCAGAACATCAGCAAGCGACGATTGTAGTGTTCCCACAGCCGTAGACCCAATTCCACATTAAAACCATTCCTTTCACGAAGCGAGCAAGCCACATCGCTGGGATGGCGAAATATTCCAACGCATTCCAATTCCGGCATAACATCAAGCCAGCCCTCCAGGGTCAGCAGTGTGCGAGGGTCCTTGAAACCCCAGATTGGCTCAGAGGCCCTGGATTCAATGAACAAATCGCGAATACTATGATGAAACTGTCCCCAAACAACCTTGGATGGTGGTTGGTGCCAACTACCTCCATTGTCCTTCAGGAGTTGCTCATGCATATACAGTACACTTGGCGCCTCTTGTAGCCCGCGGCGATTGAGTGGAAAATGTTGATCTAAAACCTGTCCGAGATGAACCCCCGCATCCCGGAGACTCCCCATCAACACACTGGTACCACTCCGATGCATTCCCAAGACCGAAATGCAACGCTGATAGATCAGATTCGATTCCGCCATGTCATTCAACCCGAGCGGAACACAGCACAGCAGAAGTAGCAATAAATGAACGGGAGAAAAAGAGGGGCGCCCATCTCATTTACACAAATGAGACTTTAGCCCCTGCATCAACATAGGGATACGCAACTGATCAAGATCGGGGAGGGGCCTGCTCTTGCTGAGATAATAGTTGCATTCTTCGCGAATTGACGCCATTCGTTGGCACAGCTCCTCATTCGATGCTTCGGCAGCTTTTAGCTCCAAGGAACAAGTCTGCAGTCTCTGAAACGTTGAAAGCAACTCCTCCTGAAGTTGCTGGAGTTGAAGCATCAGCAGATGCCTTTCTTCTTCAAGGTCCTGAACCTGTGTTTGTTGGCCTTGCGCAAGGGCACGCAACTCGGTCAGTTCATTAACACCATCAATCTGCCTCCGCTTCAGCCTCTCACCACGGCACCATACTTCGAACAACACAGCTGCTCGATCAAGAGATTTCAGTGCAGGGGTCTCAGGGGGGAGAGTGACCTGACGGCCGTAGAGATCTGCACAGAGTTCCAGATCTGCGAAAAGATCAAGAAGATCCTTTCGTTCAGCCATTGCAAAGCGAAGAATAGGGTCAGCCTCCTTAGAATAACTAAGATCAGGTGAACGATCAGGCCCTGGCTCCACAGGCTCCAACCCCAGCTCAGTCCGTAGAGCACTCAAACCGGTTCCGCTCAACGCGTCTAAATTGACCAACCGGCAGGACGAGGGGTGCTTCCGTTTCAGCTGGAGCATGGCCTCACAACAATCCCGCCAACCTTCAAGTTCTTGGCTGGGATTGGAGGCCCCATGACGACCGACGAAGTCCCACAGGCAGGAGAAGGGGCTGGCGTAGCCGAGAACATACAGCACGTGATCCTCAAGCCTCAGGTCGCCCAGCTCCCTGGCGGAGCTGGGCGCATCGACTGCGGGTTGAAGGCCTTCAGGCCAGGACGACCCAGCCGAACGGAAGAGGAGGTACATTCCCATGGATCGCTGACGTTGGATGCAGACGTTAAAACTAGGATCGCACCAGAACTCCCCCGCAGCGCGACTGACTCGGCCATGGAATACAGCCTGAAATCGGCGCAACCCGTCCCATGGCGGGTGATCGTAGGGTCCGCCCCAATCGATACCCTCATGGATCAGATCAATACTCACCATGCCCTGATCCTTCTCCCCCAGGTGCCGGAGCTGGTTGCGGAACTGACCGATAAACTCGCTGAGTATAGTCGGCACCAGCTCTGGTTGTGTCCGGATCGCTTGGCTGAATCCAAGGGCGAAGGGGTCTGGCATTCCTATAACGACCATCGCTTTGATGGTCTCAATACGCCATCAGATTGGTCAACGATCTATCCCAATCTTCGCATCGTGCGCGAGGAGTCATGCAAGACAGTCAGTCTTGACAAGCTGATCCAAGGCTTAGCAAATGGTCATCCCACATTAAAGGCACACGTGGATGCAGGTGGTGGTCAGCTCTGGCTCTACGGTCGCGATCCTGCTCCAATCCTGAAGGGAGCAACAGAAATTATCGAAAAGTTTGCAGAGATCCGCTGGCATCCCGGCACCAGGCCATCAGCATTACATGTTGAGAAAATCAAGGAAATATCTGAATTACTTTCCGCGACATTGCATCAGCCCGAGGAGTACGACGAGCAGGGCGATGCATTCGATTCGGCAATCATCTGGAGCCAGGATCAGATTGCCTACATTGAATCTCAGAACCTGCACTTGCTAAATGAAACCATACACCTAAACTCCAACATCAAGCTGGTGATCGCGGAACGAGATGCTATCGCAGTGGAGCTGGAACAGCTACGCGCACAACAGGCCGATTTTCTACGTGCTCAAAAACATCAAGCCGCCACCACTCAGCAACAACTTGATGCCATGGCCGCAGAACGAGGGGAATTGAGCAGTCAACATGATCAACTAATCCTTAAGCATGAGTCTCTTGTCTCTGAATGTAATGCAATGCGAATGGAACTAGCAAAGTTGCACATTCAGCAAGAAGAACAGGCTGAACTGATCCGTGCCCATGAGCATCAGTGCGCCACAGCTGAGCAACAGCTGGAGTCAACTGTTTCTGAACGGGACGAATTGATCGGGGAAAGGAACGAACTGATCGATGAGCATGGATCACTAATCTCTGATCGGCAAACGTTGCGAATGGAACTTGAGAAGTCACGCATTCAGCAGGAAGGACTGGCTGATCGGTACAAAGCCCAAGCAAATAAGCTCGCCATGGTTGAGCAACAGTTGAAGTCTATTGTTTGTGAGCGGGACAAATTGCTGAGCGAACAAAGCCGACTATTAGCCGAACGAGAATCGCTGATGTCAGAACGAAATAATATCAGCGCATCCGATGCACTGCAAAAAGGTATGATTGAAATTATTGCCGCAGAAGTAGTTGCGTTGATCAATATGCTTGAGTCTCGCCCAAACCAAGAAGTCTCAAGATAGCTTTGCCTGCAGGTCGATTAGGCGCTCAAGCGTTTCATCGAGCAGCGCTTGCCGACTAGCGCATTGATTCGTAAGGTCATTTATTTTTGACATTGCCGACTGACATTCGGCATGCAATTCATGGTAGGAATTGAGAAGATCAGAATACTGACCCTGAACTTCCTCACAAGTAGACGAAATCTGCTGCAAACGATCAAATGCGCGTTGCTCTGCGCGCACAAGTTGATCCTCAAGTTCACGACATCGTTCAGCATCGCTGAAGCCAGCTCCCTGTTTCATGGTTAAAATCGGATACCAAACATCAACGTATCATAACAGATAAGGGAATGCTGCATTTGGACTAGACTCGTACCCCATAGCATCACAGATTTGCTCATAATGCGTTGATCTTGAGAGCTCTTTTTCAAGATCATTGCTGACCGTTCGTCTAGGCCGTGGTGCAATGTCAATTCCTTGGCGACCACTGTTGCCGGACATAACGACGTTGTTAAACTGATTCAAAGCGGTCACATCAAAACGAAGGTTCAGGCTGTGGCATATAGCCTGCAATGACGGCACGGGATCGGCAACAAACAGCTCATACTTCAGGGATGAAAATCCGTGACTTGCATTGAGCATCATTTGACAGCGAGAGCAGAAGGAGTCAACGCTGGCAAAGCTAATTTGCGGCGCCCAATTGGACTCAACCAGCCCCAACCAGCAATCCAATGGATGCCTGACTGTAAGGAATTCCAAAAGCTTAAACTCATTCCTAAAACAATCTGAAATTGTAAAAGATTGCTTCGGGAGGGAGCCTACAAAGAAATCAATGTGGTCATGAGACCGCAATACAAGACAAAGACCAAGCTGATCACATTTATTGGCCAAGCCCCTGATGGCACCAGAAAATGCAGCCCGGGCAAGCACTGGGTCACGTCCATTGTGAACAGCCGAGAGCTGGTGACAAATATCTGTAGGCAGATAATTTGCCAGAGCTGGCTCTACGAGTCGTAAATATGCGTCAGGGTGAACTTCGCTGAGGAAAATGATTCCCGGATTGGCTGCAATACATTTGCTGATCAGCGTTCCTCCGCTGCAGGCCCAGTGATGAATGATCCGCAACGGGCTTGGTTCAATTTTTGATGCCCTGAATAATTGATTAATTTGCATGGAATGGGGCGCTCAAGGCTCCGCCCAGGCTGGCAGGCCGCTCTTGACAGGCTTCAATGACAGTATAGGAGACTTGCAAACCCATTCTTGATAGGGGATGAGACGTATCATTGACAGGAGCTATGCCCCTCCTCTGGAAATATTGCGCATCCACATCCAAGCTACCCCCCATCTCCCATTGAGATGGGGGGTGCCAAGCTCTCGGCACCCTGCCCAATATGCATGTCCTGCAACAGACACACTAGCTTCCCTTGTCAACCATCCCAGCCGATCCAGCCATAGCCCATGATGTGATCGGCTTTCGGTCAACGCTGCGCGAGTGTGGCTTGTCTCATGACATCCGTTTTCCTCAAAGATGGATGCGGTTAGTGACGATCATCACCGGCTAGGGCGCGCTGGTCAGCGTGAAGCTGATTGATAGCCATCATCGCCAGATGCTCAATCAGATGTGGAGCACCGGTTCGACATGTCGCCGTCGGATTCCAGCTTCAGTCTCTGCTTGCCCATCTGAATATGCCTTTAAAACCCTGCTGCGTGACTGGATGGCAGCCCAGCACGCTTAGCAGAGGGGCTTGACGTATTCGCCTGCAATCAACAACATTGAGAAGTGCTTAGACTGAAATAATTTCCGGCACAGTGTTGTATCGCCTAGGTCTGGCTCCATTCCCATTCTCTGGGTGTCGCCATCGCCCAGACACCATCGCCACTGATGCAGGCAACGAAATCAAGGCACTGCGGAAGTTGCTTGAGGGTATGGAGCTGCACGTCTGCTGGTGCAGTAGGAAGCCCGCATGCCAACTGCCCTTTTTTTCAAGATCTCGCACAGCACAACATCAACATACCAATTACAATTGAGCATTACCGCCACATAGAATGCATGATGATTCATGCATGGCTGACCTAATGCCGGTGAGAACACTACAGACGAGCAGACAACAACTGGCCCAAGACAGCGTCATCACCTCAAGCTTGCAGGCAATGCCGGTGCTGGAGTGGGCCATCGACAACTGGCTGGACAGCTAGCTTCACGATCATCGGCGTAAGCCGCAGCGGCAGCTGAGAGAATAAGTCAATGGGTGCAACACGTTACTCAGCTATGAAAAGTGCCCCACTCGGTGCGACGGAAATCTGAACACCAGCACTCCTAGGACATGGCTGCATACATTGAGGGCATCCGTGGGAGGCTCAGTTTGCTGGGACTGGCGGAAACCAGCGACGGAGTGAGTCTTCCTATGGCCTCTAAGCCCACCCCACAAGGGCTGAATGGACCCAATTGATCCGTCAATAGTGGAGCCGACTTGACCAGATGAGGAGCCTGACCTCAGACCCAGCAGGTCCAATTGCCTGATGGGGAGCAACACCATAGAGAAAGGACACTCAAGTCTGAAGCAAATCGCGCCATGATGGCAGAAGTGCCGAGATTGGCACCTATAATATCGGCGCAGGATTGACGTCGTCTCCCTGAAATGAATAAACTAGAACACACTAAAAATCTCGCCGATAGGATAACACGCATCACGGCAGCATTACGCAATGTAGTTCACAGGGAAGATATTTTTTTACAGAGCATTGAACTTGTATCCGAGCATTTTAATGGGGCAATGCTAGTTTATCAAAAAAACAACCGACCCGACCACGTCATTGATCGGCTTTACATTTGCGGCCCCTGCATCACTGGCACAAGCATTTTCATTGACAAAAATAGGTTTCATGTTAACGACAGATTTGTCGACGGAGCAAATTCCATTGTTGTCCGCTGCAATGAACCCAACGGCATACTGCTTCTAGGTGAAGATGTAAACCTCTACCAATGTGAATTCGACCTTGGTATTGTGGGCGCGCATGTTCCTCCGATAACTTCTCTTGCCCCAATAATCGTAGTCGCGAATGGCATATCTGCGACGGGTTCACGCTTCCAAAGTGCCTCGAATGGCCCTATCGCCCTGGGCCAGTGCTGTGCTATCGCCAAGGGGACCATTGTCAGAAGCCATGATGATCATGCAGTCATCGACCTCGATCGCAATGAAATCATTAACAGTCCCAAGGGAATAGCGATCGAGGGCTATAACTGGATTTGCGAAGATGCAGTTATCCTCAAAGGCGTCACCATTGGATACGGGTCAGTATTGGCAGCAAAAGCGGTAGCAACAAAAAACTGCCCGAACAAAAGCCTTCTTGCAGGAATTCCCGCAAAAGTGATGAGACACAATATCAGCTGGCAATCACATCCATATAACTACGATACCAATCATCTCAAGATGTGCATGCAACTCTGCGAAGAGGAACTAGCCATTTCAAGGCAAGCACTAACCCATGCAACCCCGACGGTAGCAAATATTCCAACACTATGATTATCTGGATGTTCTGACAGGCATGCTGCTAAGTGCATACCATTCAGCTGCACCATAGAAGGTTGCTCGTGAGCCGTAACACTGTTCAAGCATTGTTAGCTCTTCGTCCAAAATCTCCGAAGCACTCTTGACCAGTGAAGCCGGAAAAGACATGCAATATTTGAGGTAGTTCAAGAATTCCAAGCTGAATCCGCACGCGAATTCGGCGCCAAGTGCCGCTATATTTAGATTATTTTTCGTGGCTTCACGCTGGAGATCTTCGAGGAAAAAAGCATATTTATCCTCTGCACCTTCTTTTGAAATGTCATTGCGAATATAAAATTTTGAAGTCTCTTGGAATAATTTGACGTGTTCTGCTGCCTGGGCACTTTGTGCTGGAGAGATCTTCTCGAGTCTCTCTAGCATGAGTTGAAGCAGAATTGATGATACGATAAAAAAGTCTGCCCGTGGCTCGAGCATACAAATTAATCCATTGGCATTCAAGCATGTGCTTAAGGTTGAGAGCACCTGGGGCCAATCAACAAAATGATGTAGACCAGAACGAATACAGATGAGATCAAAGACCCTTGGAAGAAGATGAAATTCTGTATCAGACAACTGGATCAATGAAAGTGACTCTTCCGATGAAAATCCCAACTGATCTACTTTCCTTTTCATAATGTTTAAAAACATTGAAGATGCATCGGTTGCAAAAATATGAGCCCGAGGAAAACGGTTACGCAGGCCCAAGGTCAATGTTCCGGGGCCTGATGCAATCTCAAGAATATGAGCTGGGGGATTGACCGCGAATGTTGGTGCCAATAGGTCAGTGATAAAGTCTGCCCTAGTGATATCAAGATCAGGTGATTGATACTGTTCATCATAGGATGTCTCATCATGGGCGAATCGTCGATCAGCAGATGCACGATAAATGCCGTCAACCTTAGGGATGCAACGAAGCCAGTCTGAGACCGTTTGGCGATGAGGATGCACCATGAGTTCAATGTGTAAATTAAAGGGCTTAATTGAAGGAATTGACAATCTTTTCCTGCAAGGCAGCAGAAATCGCCTACCTCGATTAACTGCCTGCAATTAAATCATGGGGCTGAACACCAAGAACACCTAGCATAATGACCCTAGTTCGTCAAGCTCATGGGCAATACGCCATGCTACTTGTGCAATTGACTCTTCAGCAATACGAGCGATAGAATGATTGTTTGCAACATACAGGGAGCGTTCCAAGCGTTCATAGTTGCTCGGTATTTTTGAGAGGGCTTTATTGTAAGCAACTTGGACAGATTCTATTGACTCGTCTACATACCGAAATATTCCCAAGTCCAATTGCTGGGCGCTTGGGATGATTCGGTCTAGATGTGTACAGCCAAACGGCACAAGGACATTTTGCCCAGAGCTTAGGGCGTCAAACAAGCGAATCGGCAAATCATAGAGTGTGGGCACAACTAGTGAGTGGTCATATTGGAGCCAATGTTTTAACTTATCAATGGGGGTAAATTTTGCAAACTTTTGGTATTCTTCGGGTGCAAGCAAGCGCGCTTCTGGGAATCCTGATGAATGCAAGCTATTTAAAAAATTGTTCCGCCGAGGGAATTGCGGGTATTCATTATGCCAACCAAAAAGCTCCTGTCTTCTTGGCTCATTGCTTTCTTCGTGAAGTTGGGCTACGGCATCTAGGGGATCCCACTGCGTCAGCGAGTTCCTCAATAGATGAACATGTGGATTAATACACGTCGCAAGTGATACATTTGACGGATGGCCAAGAAAAAGGAAATCCGAGATTGCGGCAAAATATGCAGTATGATTAAGCATATGATGAGAGTCGGTGAAATATGTGACCAATAAACTTGCTGGATTGCCTTGGAGATAGTTAATCAACGCAGCAACCGCTTCTTCTACGAAAAGTGCATATTGATTAGTAAAGATAATATTTAATGAATTTTCATTCCTTGGAAGATCATCGAAGGATAAAGGATTGATGGTTTTTATCTCGCTGATGGCAATGCTGGGAGATAATTTTGCAAACAGACTGTCGAGGATGACGCGTCGCCGCCGTACTGGATTCATATCATGATAAAGGCCATAAATATTAACTTCCAAGCCTTGCCCACTCTTGGCACTGCTACTCAACGACTCACGCAATAACGCATATTTCAACTTGGCGGGAATCTGAATAGAGCTAAAGTAACTACTATTGATCAGTTCATTGTCGATTGGCGGCCGGCCAACACTGCCTAATTTATGGTAATACATTGATCGTAGTGAGCCGTCTGATTTTGGCTCTGCTAGCTCAGGGTCTTCTGACAAGGTAGAGACAAGTCGATTCACAAAGCAGACTGACGAGCCATGCTTTATCTGTGCTTCACCGGAAGTCACAATTTGTTGTGGGGCTATTTCTGGAACTTGTGAGAGCAAATCTTGAACTTGATTCGGCTTTGGCAAGGAACTTGCCCCTCCATGTCCTGTTGACTTTCGCTGAAATAGGAAATCATTGTCGGTTATTTGGTGAGTTGATTCATAGCCATAGGCTTCAAGGGCATTGGCGACCTCCGTGATATTCCAGGTCTCAATTAGGATATAGCGAAAAGAATGAAGCGAAAAGTCAATACCTTGAAGCACCCCAAGTTCCGAGCCCTCAACATCAAGACATAGCAAGTCAATCATTTTTGGCGCGCCCACTTCCAAAAGCACATCTGACAGGCAAAGTGGTTGGGCACCGAAAATAATTGGGATTTTCATGGCATCTGGCAAGGCCGAAGAACCATCCTTAAAATGCTTGTATTCGTAGCCCTTTTCAGGTCCCTCTCCTGTCCCAAGTGGAAGAGTCATAAGATCACAGTAAATCAGCTTGACAAGCTCTGAGGAGAAACTTCTTGAAACAAGAGCACCGCAACGAAAGCTGTTGTCCTGGCTACGGTTTTTAATTAGATTTTCATAGAGGTTCAAAGCGGGTTCTACCAAGAGCCCCTTTGCTCCACAAATCTTTTCGAGATAGAAAGTATTTGACTGCTTGATCCCGTCATTGGCGCCGGCTTCGATATAGTAGGTATTGGCAGCGAACAAATCCGGCGCTACGATCGCCAATCTACGATCAATATTATTGAGCGCCACGAAGTAGTCTTGGCCAGGGATGAGATGGGTAGGCGATAGGTCAAGGGTTCGGGCGTCGATCATGTCTGTCTCAGAGCACGCTAGGCTATTGCTGAAAATACTATAACATCACTTTTGATGACTGCGAGTAACGATCGGACGCTTGGTGCATGTCAGGTTGCTTGCTCAGCCAAGCGGTTTGGGTATTGCCCGTCCCATCGTGTCGAATCAAACCAGCTAAATTCTGGTTGTCACCAGCACAGGATTGAATCGTTCCAATGCAGTCACACCTAGATCCATGTAGGGCCGATTCAACGTTTGCAATCATTCCTGGGGCTGGATGTCGCCCTGCCATCGCCAGAATCAGTCTGATGTCATGGGTCAACACCAGAATCCCAGTGTGAATCGATCGAACGCCATTTTACAGCTACATCATCTAGATCATGGGCCCATGGCCCCATGATCCCGGTCTCAATCATCCTCCTCACGGCGATAAGTGTTTCAGATCCAGATGCCAGCACCATGTTGGTTGCTGCAGCGGTTCTGATCCGTTCAGAGCTTGGCTTCTGAGATGGGATTAAAGACGTAAGCAAAGCATGAATCGCACCGAAAATCTCACTGGTTCCTGCAAATCAGGTGAATATCATGGGATAGTTCACCCTTACGGATACCTGCGGTTCCCACCTGCACGATCTCGTTGGTGACGTCCTTATCCTAGCCGCAGTTCTCTGGTTTCTGCATGGATCGCGCTATCCAGTTGAAGTCCCGCCCGTGACTCCGCTCAGAATCCATTCTCTAAACAGAGATCTTGATCACCCATCAATCTCTGCGTCCAGCAAGCTGTGTACCAGGCAAAGCATGCAATAGCAAACTGCGTTGGCATTGCGTTGGCTCATTCCTACCACTTCCAAGCGCCTTTTCAAGACAAAGTAGCAGCCAGCTAGGTAGTGCCTCGCGGACTGGTCAGGGTTGAAGGGTTGAGGGTACTGCCGAGGACAGCTTTCTGTTTGCCCAGCAGCACTGCGACGACGACGCGCACGATCGAGGTGAGCTCGCTCACCTACAACGCGCCCTCCCAGCGAATCGGCCATCCGCTCATGGTGCACCTGCGTGATGACCTGCTGGTCTTGTTCCTGCGCAGTCAATTCGTGGTGATCATGCCTCGGCTGCATCCACTCAAGCCTGTGAAGTGTTTGCTGAGGCAGGTGAATCTCCGTCACGCGTTCGAGAGCCTGCGGCTTAGAACCCGGGCACTGCTCTGCGTGACAGCAGCAGGCCGAGATCCTGACAGGCCAGATGTGGCAACTGCTCTGGTGCCACATCTGTTGGCGCTGCCTGCGGATGAAGCGGTCACGGGGATGTTCGACAGCCTCCTGTTGGCGGCGTGCCGTGACGCTCTGGCCGGGGTGCAGCGCAAACAGGTGCGGCAATGCAAACCGAACAGCTGAGCATCGATGGCCTGAGCGGCCAGTATGGACATCAGGCTGCCCAGGGACCTGTTGGCCTTACCCCACTCAACATCCCCGACGATTCACTCTTCAGTCGGGCGAACTCCTGGGTAGAGCCCCCGAGCTGACCAGCCCTGGAGAGTGCCCTGCGATCACTGCTCAGCCAAAAGCATTCACGTCCGGGATCACAACGACCGCATCCGGCTGGAGAAACAGGAGATCAGCCCCGGGATCTCCGCCAAGAGCGGCTGCCGGGCTAACCCTGCAGTGGCAGCTCAATCCGATCGTCGGCGACCAGTAGTTCCTCTTGGCCCATTCCTTCATTCTTGCGAAGTCCTGATGACGTGACCCCCCTTGTTGCTCCAGTCCTTATGAGAGCTGTTGGGGTGATCAGGCCGCCTTCCATTGCTGGAGGACTTCCAGGGGCGTACGCCCCTGGAGAGCCGAATGCGGTCTGTAGACGTTGTACTCGATTCGGTGCTGTTCTGC
>CANCJV010000043.1 GCA_947378425.1 Synechococcaceae cyanobacterium | reverse complement strand
CCCCCCCCCCCCCCCCTGCTGCGCCCCGGGTTCAGCTGTCCCTGTTCAGCTGGCCACTCTCAGCTGTCCTCGCTCCAGGTGCTGGCCACGTGCAGCTCCTGCAGCTGCTTGTCCGACACATCCGCCGGCGCCTGGGTGAGCAGACAGCGGGCCTGCTGGGTTTTCGGGAAGGCGATCGTGTCGCGGATCGACTCCTCGCCCGCCAGCAGCATCACGATGCGATCGAGGCCGAAGGCGATGCCGCCGTGGGGTGGGGCCCCCATGTCGAGGGCCTCCATCAGGAAGCCGAACTGGCGGTTCGCCTCGTCCAGGGGCAGGCCGATGGTTTCCAGCACCTGGCGCTGCAGGGCTGAATCGTGGATGCGTAGCGAACCTCCCCCCAGCTCCAGGCCGTTGAGCACCAGGTCGTAGGCCTGGGCACGGGCCGTGGGCAGGGTGCGGGCCCAGGCGGCGGGATCGCTGCCGAGATCGCCGCTGTTGGGGGCGCAGAAGGGGTGATGCAGGGCCTCGAGGCGGTTTTCGTCGGCGTTGAATTCGAACATCGGGAAATCCACCACCCAGAGGAAGTTCCAGCTGTCGTTCTCGCGCTCGGGCTTGACCAGGCCCAGCTCCCGGGCCAGGAACTGACGCACCCGATCGAGGGCCTTGTTGACGATGGCGGTGTCGCCGGCGCCGAACAGCAGCAGGGTGCCTGGCACGGCGCCGGTGCGCTTCAGCAGCTCGGCTTTGGTGTCCTCGCTGAGGTTGTCCTTGATGGCGCCGATCGTGTCGATCTCGCCGCCTTCGCGCACGCGGATGAAGGCCAGGCCGCCGGCACCGGCCGCCTGGGCCTCGGAGAACACATCCCCGCCCGGCTTGATGCGCACATTGGAGAGCGCTTCGTTGCCGCCGGGCACCGGCAGCACCTTGACCGAGCCGCCGGCGGCCACGGCGCCGGAGAACACCTTGAAGCCCATGCCGGCCACCAGGTCGGACACATTGACCAGCTCCATGCCGTAGCGGGTGTCGGGGCGGTCGCTGCCGTAGCGCTCCATCGCCTCGTGCCAGCTGAGGCGCGGGAAGGGCCGCGGCAGCTCGATGCCCTTGACGGCCTTCCAGATGGCGGCGATCAGGTTTTCGTTGAGCGCCAGGATCTGCTCCTGGTCCATGAAGCTCATCTCCATGTCCAGCTGGGTGAACTCCGGCTGGCGATCGGCGCGCAGATCCTCGTCGCGGAAACAGCGGGCCACCTGGTAGTAGCGCTCCAGGCCGCCCACCATCAGCAGCTGCTTGAACAGCTGGGGCGACTGGGGCAGGGCGAACCACTCGCCGCCGCTGACCCGGCTGGGCACCAGATAGTCGCGGGCGCCCTCGGGGGTGGAGCGGGTGAGGATCGGGGTCTCCACCTCAATGAAGCCGGCCTCTTCCAGAAAGCCCCTGGCGGCCTTGATGGTGCTGTGGCGCAGGCGCAGATTGCGGTTCATGCGCTCGCGGCGCAGATCCAGATAACGATGGCGCAGCCGCAGTTCCTCCCGAGTGTTTTCCTCGTCGTGCAGGGACACCGGGAAGGGCAGGTTGGCCTTGACGCTGTTCAGAACGGTGATGCCCTTGGCCAGCACCTCAATGGCCCCGGTGGCCAGGCGTTCGTTCAGGGATTCGGCTGGTCGGGCCCGCACGCTCCCCGCCACCTGGATCACGGTCTCGTTGCGCAGGTGTTCGGCCACGGCGAAGGCCTCCGGGCTGAGGTCGGGATCCACCGTGATCTGCACGGTGCCGCTGCGGTCCCGCAGGTCGATGAAGATCACCCCGCCGTGATCGCGGCGGCGGTCCACCCAGCCGCAGAGTTGCACGTCCTGGCCGGTGGCGTCATGGCGCAGGTCGCCGCATCCGTGGCTGCGCATCGGAGAGAGTCCGGCAAAAGGGGATTTTCCCACAGGGGTCCGCCGCCCGGATCCACAACAGGGCTGGCCCCGGTGGAACCCGGCCGCCTGACCTGGTGTGGGAATAGCGATGGTGCAGCCCCTTTACTATCGCAACCCAGGGGGATTGGCCCGCATTCAGCCTGCAGCCTGTTCCCTGATTTGTCCCTGCCCTGACTGAACCATGCCCTTCTCCCGACGCGCCCTGCTCCAACTCACGGGTACGGCAGCCAGTGGCTTGGCGCTCAGCCAGCTCGCCCAGACTGCGGCCCGGGCCGCCAAGCCGATGGCGGCCGAGCTGAAACGGGATCTGAAGGCATGCACCCCGCCCGGCGATCCCCTGGAGGCCCTGATGGCGCGCAATGCTCGCTTCAGCCTGATCTGGCAGCGCCTGGCCCAGGAGCCCACGCCAGAGGCACGGATGAAGCTGAAAACCGAGATCTTCGATCAGGGCTGCCAGATCGACCCGTTGGCCCTGGAGCAGGGTCAACGACCCTGGATGGCCCTGTTGAGCTGTGCCGATGCCCGGGTCGCGCCGGAATTCCTCTTCGCCTCCGGGTCGGGTGAGCTGTTTCAGGTGCGCTGCGCCGGCAACACCGCCTTCGACGACGCCATCGCCTCCCTGGAATACGCCGTCGCTGTGCTGAATGTGCCGCTGATCATGGTGCTCGGACACAGCAACTGCGGTGCGGTCAAGGCGGCTCGCGGCAGCGAGCCGCTGACGCCCCTGCTGGAGCAACTGGTGAAGCCGATCCGGGCCTCCCTGCAACCGGGTGACGACCTGAGCCAAGCGATCAAAGGCAATGCCCGTTATGCCGCCGCCCAGATCAGCCAACGCAGCGAGGTGATCCGCCAGGCGCACGACAGCGGCAAGCTGAAGATCGTCCAGGGGGTTTTCGACCTGGCGACCGGACGCGTGGAGCTGCTGAAGCCGGTGGCTGGGGCGAGCTGAACCCTTCACCACCGCCCCCCAGGGCGTGGGGAGCTCCGTCCACCATCAGGGGATGCCCTCCAGGCGCTCCACCCCGCTCTGGCCCCCCAGGGCCTGGGCCAGTTCCAGCACCGTGCGGCCGCTGACGGGATCGACCCAGGCCGGAGCGATCTCCGCCAGCGGGATCAGCACGAAGGCCCGCTCCCGCAGGTGCGGATGGGGCAGCTGCAGCTGCGGTGTGTCCAGGCTGAGCTGGCCGTAGAAGATGAGATCGAGGTCGAGGGTGCGCGGGCCCCAGCGCTCGGCCCGCACCCGCCCGAAGCGGCGTTCGATTGTGAGCAGCTGCTCCAGCAGGGCCTCGGGCGTCAGGCTCACCTCCAGCAGGGCACAGCCGTTGAGATAGTCCGGCTGGGGCGGCCCGACCGGCGCAGTCCGGTACCAGCTCGAGCGAGCCAGCAGCCGCAACCCCGGACTCCGGTCCAGGATCTCCAGAGCCTGCTCCAGGGTGCTGCGGCAATCGCCCAGGTTGCTGCCAAGAGCAAGGGCGGCCTTGGACAGCGTGGCCGGGGAGGTCACCATGGTGAAGGCCTGGCTCAGGGACGGTGGTCTTTGGAGCGGGTCATTTCGATCGCAATCCGGCCGCCGAAGCCGGGAATCGGGGGGGAAACCTTCACCAGCCGCGACTGCACCCGGTGGACGGGGGGAAAGGCCAGGACCGCCTCGGTGATCACCGCATTGAGCCGTTCGATCGTCTTGAAGCGCGACGTTTCCAGCAACGTCTTCACCCTCTCCACCACCTCGGCGTAGTTGAGCGAGTGCTCGAGTTGATCGTTGGCAGCGGTGATCGACAGATCCAGCCAGATGCTGAGATCCACCTCAAACCACTGGCCGAGGACCTGTTCTTCGGCGAAATACCCCGTGTAGCCGTAGCAGCGGATGCCGGAGATCTGGATCACATCCAGGGGCCTGGCCTGCTGGGCGCTGTCCCCCGCACCCTCGCTCTCTCCCCCCATGACGGTCGTGGTTTCCATGCCAGGCCACCGCAGCCGCACCAGGGTTGCAGGATCGTACCGGCCCCCTCCGGTGCCAGCGTCTCGGGCGCCGGAGGGGGGCTGAGCTGTCCGCCAGGACTCGGCTGAGACACCCGTCAGGCGCCGGCTCTTGTGCGCGTCAGGCGCGGCTGTTTTGTGCGCGTCAGGCGCGCCGATAGAAGGGCCGCCGCACCACCACCGCCGGCTCGGCCTTGCCGCGGATCTCCACCGCCAGCTCCGTGCCGATCCGGGCGGCATCGCTGGGCACGTAGGCCAGGGCGATCGCTTCCCCCAGGGTCGGTGACCAGGTGCCGCTGGTGACTTCGCCCACCACCTGGCCATCCCGGAGCACGGGGTAGCCGTGGCGGGCGATGGCCCGCCCCTGCAGCTTCAGGCCCACCAGCTTGCGGCTCACGCCGGCGGCACTCTGGTGTTCGAGGGCGGCGCGGCCGATGAAGTCGGCGGGCATTTCCAGGTGCACCAGCCAGCCGAGGGAGGCCTCCAGGGGGGTGGTACCGGCATCCATGTCGTTGCCATAGAGATGCATGGCGGCCTCCAGGCGCAAGGTGTCCCGCGCCCCCAGGCCGCAGGGGCTGACCCCCTCAGCGAGCAGCTGATCCCAGAGGGCCAGCCCGGCCGCCCGATCGAGCAGCAGCTCGAAACCGTCTTCGCCGGTGTAGCCGGTGCGGCCCACAAACACCGAGGCACCCGCGGCGCAGCCGCTGGCCTGGCCAGCCAGCAGCAGCTGGCGATGGCCGAAGCGGGGCAGACCGGAGAGATCGGCGCCGCAGAGGGCTTCCAGCCGGGTCGCGGCTTCGGGGCCCTGCAGGGCGAGCAGCACGCCCTCGCCCTTGAGGTCCTCGATGGCGATGGCCGCCGGTTCCAGCTGGCTGCGGATCCAGGCGGTGTCGGCTTCGGCGCAGGCGGCGTTGATCACCAGCACCAGCTCGTCGCGCGCTTCGCCCTCGAGGCTGACGCGGCCGCGGTCGTAGACGATCAGATCGTCGCGGATGCCGCCCGCCTCGTTGAGCAGCACGGTGTAGCAGGCCTCGCCGGGGCCGATGCGGAACAGGTCGCTGGGTACCAGGTGCTGCATCGCCTCCTTGACGCCGTCGCCCCGCAGCCGCAGCACCCCCATGTGGGAAATGTCGAACACCCCGCAGCTGTGGCGCACGGCCTGGTGTTCCTGCACCAGACCACGGAACTGCACGGCCATCTCCCAGCCGGCGAAGGGCACCATGCGCCCGCCGGCGCTGCGGGCGGCTTCCGCCAGGGGGGTGCGCTGCAGGGGCGCGGCGGGATGGGGTGCCGGATCGGCCATGGGGCGAGGGTGGACGGGGCTGCCGGGATCCTATGGAGCGCCTGTCGGTTCAGGGTTTCAAGGCTGGACCGGCCAGGAGATCCCGTTGTGCGCCGATCACGGGGCGCCAAGGTGCGAAGCAAGCTGGCGGCGAAGGGATCGGGACTGGTTGCAGCCCCGGGCCGGGTGGCGCCAACGGCATCGGCCTGAGACCGGCGGGCGTTGGCTTGGGTTGGGGCGGAACGCTCGCCGCCGACGCGGGTCAAGGTCCCCAGGCTCCTGTCCGGGCTCCCGCGGTGTCCCTCCCTTGATGACTCGGTGATCCGAGCGCCTGCCCTGGCAGCAACAGCGCTCCATCCCTCGGTGCTGAAGACCAGCTCTGCCAGAGCCACCGCGACGTCGGGACACGCCCCAGGGAGCGGCCGGGCCGGCTCCCTGGAGTTCGGTTTCCCTGCAGGAAGCGGGAGAAACCTGGTGATTTGGGTTTCCCCACTTCTCAGAATGGTTCCGCCTGCCTAACTTGTGCGCCCACCTTGTTCAGGATGTCGCGGAATGGGCAATCGCCCCAGCTGCCGCAGTTGCCGCCACTGCACGCCTCCAGCAGGCGTGGAGCTGGGTTGGTGCCAGTTGCGCCAGCTGTCGATCCACCCAGAGCTGGCGGCCGATCTCAGCTGCCATCACTGGACGGCCCGGCCGCCGCGGTTGCCGGTGTTGTCCGGCTCGGGGCCCGACCATGCCCTGCCACTCAGCGGCAACCAGCAGCTGAGCCTGGCTGCGGTTTTGCGGCAATTTTGAAGTAACTGTGAAGAGTTGGCGCCGATCAGGCGCCAACTGCAGTCTTGGAGACCACTGCTCGGTGGCTTCAGGCTGTATGACTGGTTTTTATTGCCCTGTTTCACCTGGAGGTGACGGATCTTGGTCGCGACCCCTGCAACGACTGCTCCGATCGACCTGATGGCCCATCAGGTGGACAGCGAAACTTTCACGCTTCCCACCGGCGCCCTGGTGTTCAGCCGGGGCAGCACAGCCAATGCGATTTACGCGGTGCGGCGCGGCATCATCGAGCTCCAGGGTGAGAAGGGCGAGAAAACCTGCTACCGCCCGGGTGAGCTGTTCAGTTATCGCGACATCGTCTGGCGCGAAGGGGTCCATCGCAGCGATGCGGTGGCCCTGACTCCGGTGGAGGTGGTGCGACTGGACCGCCTGCGTTTTCTCAACCTGCTGCACAACCACCCCACCCTGGCGATCCTGCTGATTGCCCAGCAGCACGACCGCTTGCGGGAACAGCGTTCCAGCGGCACCTGCTGCTACTGAATCCCGCCGGGACCGTCGGCCGGTCCGGCGGCATCCGGATCAACCGCATTCGGAATCAACGGCAGCCGGAACAACCGGCTGGGAACGGTTGAGGATCGATTCCGGTCCTGCTGGCGCGGTTGCTCCGGTTCAGCCGGAGGCGCCCAGCAGCAGCAGCAGGCTGCGGGTCACCTTGGCGGCCAGCACGCTGCTCACCCCGCTGGGGTCGAGCTGGGGTGAGAGTTCGACGATGTCGGCGCCGACCAGGCGGTGGTGGCTGAGTTCGGCCACCAGCTCGGCGAAGTCGGCCCAGAGGAAGCCGCCGGGTTCGGGCGTGCCCGTGCCGGGCAGCACGGCCGGATCGAACCAGTCGAGATCGACGGTGAGATAGAGCGGCCGGCCCCGCAGGGCCTGCAGCGCCTCCACCATGCGGGGGCGTGGCACCAGCCGCTGTTGCTGCCGCAACTCCTCGAACTCGGCTCGGGTGCCGCTGCGGATGGCGATCTGCAGCAGTTCGCCACTGGGCAGCACCTCAAGGCAGCGGCGCATGGCGCAGGCATGGCTGTGGTTGGTGCCCAGCCAGCTGTGACGCAGGTCGGCATGGGCATCGAGCTGCACCAGCACCAGATCCGGGTGGCGCTCGGCGACGGCCGCCACGGCGCCGCTGCTGATTGAGTGCTCGCCGCCCAGCATCAGCGGCGCCAGACCCAGATCCAGCACGGCGCTGGTGGCCGAGCGCACCGCCGCCACCACCGGCTCGGGTGCGCCGAAGGGAATGTCGACGGCGCCGAGATCGGCGAAGGCCAGATCCTCCAGATCGAGGTTCAGCTGGGGGCAATAGCTCTCCAGGCCGCTGCTCACCTCCCGGATCGCCGCCGGTCCGAAGCGGGTGCCGGGCCGGAAGGAGGTGGTGCCGTCGTAGGGCACGCCGAACAGGCCGACGCGGCAGCCGGTCGGGTCGCGGCGGCTGGCCATGAAGATGGCGCCGTCGGTGTCGAAGCAGGAGAGGTCGGGGCAGCTCAAGGATTCGGGTCCGGGGGATGGGGGTCGGGGCTCGTCGCGGCGGCGATTCAGGCGAGGTCGCGCTCGATCGCCGCCGGCATCGCCTCAAAGCAACCGCGCTGCCAGCGGGGGCTCCAGATCTGGCAGCCTTCGGCCACGGCCGCGGCGCGGGCGGGATCCGGCTGCCGGTAGCGGGGACCATCGCAGGCGGCGAAGGTCCAGCTCCACCAGCCGCTGGGATACATGGGCACCCAGCCGTACATCGGATCGGCATGGCCGAACACCTGGCGCAGCAGGCGCACGATGTCGAGGTGCACCTGGCGGAAGGCCTCCGGCGATTCGCTCTGGGTGACGAAGATGCCGCCGGGCCGCAGGATGCGGCGGCAGTGCTCGAAGAAGGCCCGGTTGAACAGGCCTTCGGCCGGGCCTGCCGGGTCGGAGCCATCGACGATGACCACGTCGTAGCTGGCGTCAGCCGCCGCGGCCACCCAGGCGATGCCATCGCCGACGGTGAGCTGCAGGCGCGGATCACTCCAGGCGCCGCCGCCGATGCCCGGCAGGTGCTGCTGGCTCCACTCCACCACCAGGCCGTCGATCTCCACCAGGTCGAGCTGCTTCACGCCGGGGTGGCGCAGGCATTCGCGGGCGGTGCCGCCATCGCCACCGCCGATCACCAGCACCCGCTCGACGCTGGCGGCGCCGCAGAGGGCCGGATGCACGATGGCCTCGTGGTAATGGCGCTCCTGACGCTCGGCGGTCATCCAGCAGCCGTCGAGCAGCAGCCCCTTGCCGTAGGCCAGGCTGTCGATGATCGTCACCCGTTGGTAGGGGCTGGACTGCTCGGCCAGCACCGTGCCTTCCAGGCCGTAGCGGACACCGTTGAGGTGTTCGTCGATCCAGCCCGGGGAACTGCCGTTGTTGTCGCTCATGGGCCGATGGGAGGGTCCGTCCAGCTAAACCTCTGGCCAGGCCCCCTGTCACGAACCCATGGCACATGATCGATCCCGTATCGGGCCTGCTCTGGGGCGTCGCGGGCTGCTGCGGGGCCTGGCCTTCATGGCGGCCATAGGAGCGTTGCCGCCGCAGAGACTGGAGGCGACCACCCTGCCCCTGGAGCAGCGGCTGCAGGTGTGCCGCCCCCCCGGCGATCCGCTGCAGGAACTGCTGCGTCGCAATCGGGAGTTCGCCGCCCTCTGGGCTGAGGCCGAAGCCAGCGGTGATCCGATGTCGCGGGCGCGGCGGCTGCAACAGGGCTGGCCCCTGCACTGCGCCGTGCGGCCCGATGCCCTGGCCCGGGGTCAGAGGCCCTGGGCGGCGGTGCTGGCCTGCGCTGATTCGCGGGTATCGCCGGAGTGGATCTTCGCTTCAGCTCCCGGTGAGCTGTTCGAGGTGCGCACCGCCGGCAACACCGCCTCGGAGGCGGGTATCGCCTCGCTGGAGTACGCCGTGGCGGAGTTGGCCGTGCCCCTGATCGTGGTGCTGGGCCATAGCGGTTGCGGAGCGGTGGGGGCGGCGATGGCTCGCCAGCCCCTGACGCCCCTGCTGGAGGAGCTGGTGTTGCCGATCCGGGCCGCTCTGCCCCCGGGGGCCAACCTGTCGGAGGCGGTGGCGGCCCATGCCCGCGCGGCAGCGGCGGTCCTGCCCCAGCGCAGTGCTCTTCTGGCCGGGGCCGAGGCGGCAGGCAGGCTGCGCATCCAGCCCGCCTGTCTCGACATCGGCAGTGGTCAGGTGAGCCTGCTGTAAGCCATCCTGCCGCCATGCCCGCCGCCGATCTGCCGATCAACGAGACGCTGGTGATTCCGGCGGCCGAGCTGGGCTGGCGTTTTTCGCGCGCCTCCGGCCCCGGTGGCCAGGGGGTGAACACCACCGACTCCCGGGTGGAGCTGGTGTTTGACCTGGCTGCCAGTCAGGCGCTGCCTGAGCCGCTGCGGCAGCGGGCCCTGGCCCGGCTGCAGGGGCGATTGGTCGCCGGGGTGCTGGTGGTGGTGGCCGCCGAGCACCGCTCCCAGTGGCTCAACCGCCAGGCGGCCCAGAAGCGCCTGGTCGAGCTGCTGCGCCAGGCGATCGCACCGCCGCCGCCGCCCCGGCGCCGCACCAAGCCCACCAGAGGATCCCAGGAGCGGCGATTGGCGGCCAAGACCCGACGCGGCGCGATCAAGTCCCAGCGGCGGGGTGGGGGGCAGGCGGAGGATTGAGCGGCTTGGGGTATGGAGGGATGATCTCCTGGCTCCATCCATACAGCCTGTACAAATTTGAGCTGCCAGCTGAGGCCGTGCCGTGGTTCAGCGCCTGGGCGGTGACCGATCGGCCATGGGATGGCCTGTGATCACGAAGCCGTTGCCCCGTGATCGGGTTGGGTTCGCCAGGGAGGCCGGAGGGTTGGGAGGTTGGTGATGATTCTGCTGAGGGCTTGATCAGGGCTTGATGTATAGCGAGCCATTGAGATAGAGGTTCGGGAAGTTGCCATCGTTGAAGTTCGAGTAGCTCGGAATGGTGGCCTCCGCCTGGTCTTTGTTGTTGCCCTGGCCAGTCACGTAGAGGCTGGAGACTGGGAGGCCTGGGTTATTAATCAGGCTGATATTAAGCAGGCCGGGTGTGCTGCCGCTGAAGACATTGCCGGCCAGGGTGACGTCGGCGTGGCCGGGCTGGTCGTCATTGGTGGTGTTGGTGAAGCCCAGGTCGATGGCTGCGTCGCTGATATCGTTGATGGAGTTATTGCTGATGCTGATCAGGGCCTGGGCGTTGCCGCGGATGTCAACCGTGATGCCGTTATCGCCAGTGCCACCGAGGGTCAGCACGGTGTTACCGAAGACGTTGGCATTGAGAATGCTGTTGCTGCCGATGTTGAAGTCGATACCGTCACCGTCTTGGGTGATGCCGCCGGCGATGGCGGGCAGGCTGATGGTGTTGCCGGACACAGTGACATTCATCCTGGTTGGCCCACTGCAGTTGCCGGAGAAGTTGGGATCCGCATACAGGTCCTGGGCGCGCGGGTAGCTGGTGGAGCCGCGGCAGAGGCCGATCTCGATGGGATCAATGTTGTTCAGGCGCAGGGAGCCTGCTGGTGCAACAGGAACGCCGCTCTGGTTGGCGGACGTGACAATCGGATAGACGCCAGGGCTGTTGTTGCTGAACGAGTTGTTGGTGATGGTCACATCGGATGTGCCTTGGTTCTGGCCGACGATGATGGCGGTGCCGATATTGCTGTCGGGGCCCATCCGCATGTTGGCGATGGCGTTGCTATCGATCAGCAGGGTGCCGGAGGGGTTGTTGATCCGGAAGGCTTCATCCAGGGCGCCGGTCACGCTGTTGCCCGAGATGACGGTGTTGGCGCTGTTGTTCAGTCGGATGGCATTGCCACTGAGGCAGAGGCCGCTGGTGTTCCCGAGTCCGGTTGGCTGGCCTTTTCTGTCGTAGTTGTTCTGATTGCAAACAAACTCTGTTCCGTCGCCTAATGTTCCGCGCTGCGATTGATAGGTTTGAACCTGTGGATCAATGAAGGTGTTGTCGGCAATGGTCAGGTTGCTGACGCTGTCCAGCTGAATGGCTGGCAAGGCATTGGCCGAGACGTTGATGGGGCCAAAGGCCTGGGCCGTCTCCAGGTCTGTGGGATTATCGGTGTAGGAACCTGTGAAGGTGTTGTTGGCGATCAGCACATTGCTGGTGCTGTAGTTCGTGATCGAAGTATTGGTGAAGCTGAAGCCTGCGATGGTGGAGTCGCTGCCGATGCTGATGATGCCGTTGCTCAAGGAGGGCCGAGCGCCCACCGCGGTGCCAAACACCGGGTTCAGGTTCACGAGGCCGAATTGCGTGGACAGCGTTGGTGCGTTGCCGCTGCTGATGAGGCTGGTGCCTGCAGCCAGGCGCAGGGTCTGGTTGCCCAGATTGGAGCTGGCACCGCCGCCTACCAGCAGCAAGTCGCCGCGGCCGGCGGCGGCCAGAAGCGCATCGAGGCTGGGGTTGGCGCAGTTCACGCTGGCCGTGCCGGTGTTGGTGGTAGTGCCCGTGCAGCGAACCACGTAGGCCTTGCCGCCGTTGCCGGGATTGGTGGCCACGCTGCCCGGCAGGTTCTGTTGGGCCGACACCATGCGCAGATCGGTCTCGCGTTGCATCGGCAAGCCGCGCAGCGCCAGGAAATTGCGCTCGGCAGCATCCACGGCATCGCTGGCACTGCCCGCCAGGGGTTTGGCTCCGTAGCGCAGGTAGCCGGTGGCCTGGGTTGCAAAGATGTTGTCGTAGGAAATCGTGGCGCCCAGGGCCAGTTGATTGCCGATGCGCAGTTCGCCGCGTCCGCGTACGCCTGAGCTGCTATTCACATAGTCGCCGTTGAGGTAGTAGTACGAGGCGTACAGCCATAGGCTGTCGTTCTTCCAGTGGGCCAATGGGATGCCTGCCTCGAGATTCACTCCCCCCAGTGACACCACGTAGCGGTTCCAGCCATCCAGAATCAGCCGGTTGTTCTGCAGCTGGGCATTGCTGTAGCCGCTCTGGTAGAGATCAGCTTGGTTGGCAAAGGGGATGTAGCCATTGGCCCGCAACTCCAGATGGCGGTTGAGGGCCTCGGCGCCAACATCGGCCTGAAAGGCATATTGGTGGTAAGCCTGGCGGGTGTCCACGCCGGCATTGACTCCGTACAACCAGACCTGATCCCCACTGAGCCAGCGGTAGCCCAGGCGTGTGCTGACACCAGCGGAGACATTGGAACCTTGGTTCAGGGCTCCCCCCAGGTTCATGTTGGCCGCCACATCCACAAACAGCACGTCACCTTGTGCTCCCTGGCTCAGGGGCGCAAACAGATAGCCCGTCACGGTGTTCGGAGTGCCACCACCCTGGCTTTGAAACACCAGCCCGCCGCTGGCTTGCACGCGCGGGATCTGGGCCACGGGCTTGGCCAGGGCGCCGCCGCTGCCTGCCAGGGAGGCCAGCGCCAGGCAGCAGGTCAGAGCCAGAGTGGAGCTTCGCTTTTTCTGGGACCTTTTCGCCTGGGCTGAGATCGTCATTGGGTACGGAAAAGTCAGTCAAACGTAATCGAATGGTTGCGGTGTTTGAGGTCCTTGTGTTTCTTTCAAACTCGGTAGATAGAGTGGTTGGATGTTTGGTTGGCTCGCCTCGGCGCGGATGGCGGCCTTCGCCTGCTGCCACAGCTCCTCGAGTTCCCGGAGGCTGCGGCCGCCCAGGTCACCGCCCAGGGCCGCCTCCAGCCGGGAGAAGCGATCCAGGAAGCGGCGGTTGGTGCCGGCCAGGCCCTCCTCCGGGTCCAGGCGGCACCAGCGGGCCACATTCACCAGGGTGAACAGCACATCGCCCAGTTCCGTCTCGGCATGGGCGCGGGCGGCGCTGTCGCCGCTGGCCGGGGCACGGCCAGGGCTGCCGGCGGCGATCCCGCCCTCGCTCCAGGCCAGGGCGACGGCCTCCTTGAGCTCATCAAGCTCCTCGTGCACCTTGGCCCAGACGCCGTCCAGGTCGTCCCATTCGAAGCCGGCGGCGGCCGCCTGGCGCGAGATCGTCATGGCTCCCGCCAGGGCCGACAGGCCCCTCGCCTTGGCGGCCAGGCGATCGCTGAGGGGGCTCAGGGACTGGGCGGGGCTGGCGGTGCTGTCGGGGCTTCGGCTCTCGGGTTCGCGGTTCTCGGCGCAGCCGTTCCTGGAACCCTGGTCCTCGGTGGCGTGGTGCTCGCGGACGGGCTCGATGGGGGCGAAGCTCTGGCGACCGTGACGGTCGGGGCTGGGGTTGCCTGAATCGTTGTTGTCGTGGCTGTCAGCCGCAGCAGCGTTGGCCCTGCTGCGGCGTTCGGCCCGTTCCTCGGCCTTGATCGCCTCCCAGGTGCGGCGCACGGCGGCGCTGTCGGCCGCGGCGGCGCCGGCGAACACGTGGGGATGGCGGCGCACCAACTTGGCGCTGATGCCGCGGGCGATGGCGGCCAGATCGAACTGGCCGGCCTCACTGGCGATACGGGCGTGGAGCACCACCTGCAACAGCAGATCGCCGAGTTCGTCCCGCAGCTGTTCGGGATCTCCCTGGCGGATGGCATCGGCCACCTCGTGGGCCTCCTCCAGCACGTAGGGGATCAGGGAGCGGTGGGTCTGCTCCAGATCCCAGGGGCAGCCGCCTTCGGGATCCCGCAGTCGCTCCACGATCGTCACCAGCTCGCTCAGGGCGGCCGTGGCTGCCTCGCGGCCTGCCCCAGGAACCGCCGGCCCATCGCCAGTTCCGGCGGCGCTGCTGGAACCGTCATCGCCACGGGCCTGGGGTTCGGGCGTGGCCATGGGGCAGCGGGGTGGGTGCGACTTCACCTTGCCACTCCCTGTTCAGCCAGGACGCTCGCCGGGCGACGAGCCGCTCCCGCAGGGCTGGGCTCTCCAGGGGCGGGTTGGATCAGCCCTGAAAGGCCCGTCAGATGGAGTGCCCCGTGGGACTGGAGACAGGGCCCACCGGTGCCCCTGGTCAGATCGACCTGCGGCGCGGTCGCCGGCGGCTTGATGGCCGGCGGCGCGACCAGTGTCGCCTGAGCAGGCGCGGCAGCCGCGGCACCGGATCGCCGTCCTGGAGCAGGTGCAGCCAGCTGCTGGCCTCCAGGCTCACCAGAGCCACCAGCAGCCAGGGCCTCTGGCTCTGCCACAGCTGCTGGGCGCTGCCGGCCAGTTGGCTGGGTGTGGGAGTGCCGACGGGCGCCAGGATCGCGCTGATCAGCACCAGGGCGCCGCTGCAATAGAGCAGGCGCAGCCCCATGCCCAGCAGGGGAGTGTGGGAGAACAGGGAGCGGTGGCTCAGCAGGCGCCGGTAGGGCCACCACAGCCATCGCAAGGGCCCCCAGCGCCGGGTGGAGCGGGAGATGGTGTCGAGGTCGGGGGAGAGCCAGAGGCCGCCGAACAGGAAGCAGCCGCAGGCGATCCCGGCGCCGGCCGGCCCGAAGGCGGGCCACCAGAGCAGGCCGAAGGGGAGCGCCAACTGGCGGGTGAGCCGGTCGTGGCTGCGGCCGCTGGCCATCGCACCGAATGGATTGACCGGAGGCTAGGAGCGGGTTGCGCCGGCGGGGCAGAATGGCTCGGCGCGCGATTAGCTCAGCGGTAGAGCGCCTGCCTTACAAGCAGGACGTCACTGGTTCGAATCCGGTATCGCGCATCTCAGATTCTTCAGTCACCGACTGGAATTCACCCCAGTGATTGCAGGTGATTGCGAGTGCGGGTCGCCCCTGCTGGTCTCACCCGTATCGCTCTCGAAGTGCCCGAATCTGCCAGGATTTCCCCCGGATTTCCCCCGGGGTCGAATGCCTGCCGTCCGTCCTGCCTGGCTGACTGACCTCTCACGCCAGTTCAAGCGGCACCGCCAGGGGCGTCCGGGCTGGTTCCTGGAGGAGCACCGCGACAGGCTGCGTCTCCGCTCAGATGAGTTCCCGCCGCGCCCTGGCGTCACGGCCAGGCGTCAGGTGATCACCTTGGCCACGCCACCGGGACCAGCCAGCGCTGCACGCGCCCTGGCGGAGGCTTGCGAGATCTTTGATGCGGTGATTGCCGGGGCCTGGCGATGGCCCCTCCCTGGCGCCGCTGGCGAGGATGCACGCCTCTCGCGGGGCTCCCTGTCGCGGCTGGTCTCTGAACTCGAGCTCAAGCTCGTGGGGGAACGTGTCTCGGTGCGGACCTGGCGGCGCACTTATCAGTTCTACTTGCTGCAGTTGATCGAGACGGCAGGGACTGTTCCCCGATGGGCTGACGATGCTCAGCTCATCATCGCCACCCTGCAGAATTGGCCTCCTAACAGTCGCGCCAGGCAGATGGCGCACGATCGCATCAGGGCAGCTTGGAACCTGGCGGGCTGGACCTGGCCAGCGGAGGCCACCGCCATGAGAGGCAACGGCAGGGCCGCCGCCGCGCCTGATGGCGTCCGCGCCTTCACTGACGCTGAGATCAGCGAGCTGCGGCAGCGAGTGCAACGCAGCCGGCTGACGCCTACGGGCTGCTTGAGCGCGGGGCTGCCCATGGGCTGCCCCGCTACATCGTTGAGCACACCTCACCTGGGCAGGTGAGGGGGTAGCAGCTGAACCGCCTCAGGGCCTCCAAGACAGTGGCGCTGGGTATTGATGACGAACTGACGCCCTATGGCTTGCGCCATCGTTTTGCCCTCCGTCTTGGGATTGACCTAGGGCTGAGTATCAGGGAGGCAGCCGAGCTGATCACGGAGGACGATCGCGAGAGCGAGGTGACTCGTTCCCGTTAGTTCGTCGTTCGCCAGGATCCATCGCTTTGACAGGTCAGGACATAGTCTCCAACTCTGATGGATGAACCTACGGGATACAGTTTGCCATTGTACGCGCAACCGACAGGTTGAGCATGCATGTTGCTGCTGGCAATGATCACACTGCCAAGGGCACAGAGCACGAGCCTTCGGATCGCAGGGGTAGATCGTGTCATGAGGGTGAAGTAGTGACGCCGATATTAGGGAGATAGTATCCTTTTTCTCCTTCTCCCAAATTCAGGTGATAGGATTTTGCGTCGTCGGGAGAGACGAAGATTGTATTGCGTGTAGCACACTGTTTTCTGTAATTATGAAGGATGAGCGGCACTGCCTCGCCGCCTTTCTTGTCTGCGATTATTGTGTTCACAAGAATTGGGATCTCAATAGGAGTTCTCCAGCGGCTGCAAATTCTCGCCTGACCATCCGGGACATCGGATGCGGATCTGATCGTTGCGCTTATCTTGCACCCGTCTTCAGATTTGGGAATGCACAATTCCATGAATAGCGAGAAGACTCCGTCATAGTCTTTGTCTGACGTGACGCGATCCCTTAGTCCTTGAGCCTTGCCTACGGATACAGCTTCAATCATTGTCGGCATTCCGCTGCTTGGATTAAGGATCACCAATTTCTCGTCATTCTTCGGCTTTGTTATTTCAACTCTGGAGTCAGGTGTCGCGGCATAAAGTATGCTTAGCATCCCGGTGCTGATGATGATTGCAGCGGCAGGGCCTTGGAGCTTGATATTGCCGATGGCTGATTTAAGGTCTGTAATCTCTCCCTTGTCAACTCCTCCCATCCATTTATGAACCAGGCAGCCAAGAAAAATGCCAAACAACAATGGCCTGGTTGTCAGCAATGGAACAACAAAGCTGGAGGCTATGGCCATCAGAAAAGAAAATACGGTAATACCTAAAAAGACGGCCTCACTGGCGAGATTGTCTTCATGATTGTCCGGGGTATTCATTCTATTGCTCTCATGTTTAATTGATATCCTGAAGTGTAGGCCGAGTCTTGCCTGCTTCCTCTCGTGGATTAACGATTCTTGATTCATGCTAATGGGTTTATGTTCCGCTGGATAGGCAGCATTTATGCAGCGCTATCCCGCTGCTGCTGTCGCTCAGTGTTGGCCAAGTTGTTTTGCTGTCGATCAGGGATTTCGGGATGGCTGATCCACGGAAGCCGTGGGGTGGGAGCTCTCCTTGTCCTTTGGCCGTAAGACCCTGGGATGACCACTTGAGGCAACGGACTCATCAACGCACGACTCAGGCCAACGGCGGTGAACTTCAGAGGGACCCAGCATCTTCCTGGCTGGCTCCGTCGTGCCGCCTTGGAACCATGGAAACTGGAGGTTGGGATTGGCAGCTCTGCTTCCTCAACCACTATCCATAGACTTTGCCTGGAGCCAGGGGCGACCTCAGCTGTCAAAACAGTTGTTCCAGGCCTCGATGAACTCCTGTTGATCAGCTTGCACGCATCGCCGAGCATCCCTGAGCCGTGAGTCACCAAGGCCAACCTTCCTAGCAACTCAAAGCGTTGCTGATCGCCGGAACTTGGCCTCTCCATCAGGATCGTTCACGTGGACATGGATGCGGGCTTCTTCGCGCCCAAAGAAAAAGAAACGACCCTCTCCATCACCAAGGCCAGGAGGTGACGAACGTCCTCCAATCCCACGCTCCTGCGCGGATCAGTTCGTGCAGGAGCAGGAATATGGCCGTTTCTCTCTGCAGGTCCAGGAACCTGGTCATGGCCATGGCTGGACTAGGTGAGGAGTCGAAGCGGTGCGTGTGATCTGGAGTAGCAAATCCAGTTGCCATTGTCTCCATCGGAATCTGGATGGATGCAGCTGTGGCACTTGCGATGGGGAGACGGAATGCAGCCCATGACCATGGGAGTGTCGACCACGAACGAGCAGGCCCAAGTCGTGAACTATCCATCACTGCTCGTCATGACAATGGATTAGCACTCCTCGTTGCCCTCCCCTTGTGGACAGGCAGGCTGTGCCGCCTGGAGTTGCTGAAATCGACTGTTCATCGAGCCTGCGAAATGGGGGCCTGAGCATTATGGAAGGCCGACATGGATGTCCATCCTGGCACGACATGGATGGACATCATTGTTCAGGAATCTCTGTCTGGTTCAGCCAAATTTACCGGTCTCCACATAACCGGCGGAAATCAATGACCACCAATCTGTGGCCAATCCTCTCAACACATACTCGTAGGGCAGCCAGCCGTAGCCCCCGTCACCCCAGCCCGTACCCCATGAATTTCGGATCTTGAAGGCGCCGGTGGTGGCGACTGCATTGGGCGCACTGTTCTTGATGGACAGGGAGTCGTTGTAGCCGGCCACGACGACCGCATGTCCACCAACCACTCTTTCGCCTGCAACAGGAAAGGGAATAGCGCCATGATTGCCAGTGTTGGCCTGAGTATAAGAGCCGTAAACCGTGAAGCCGAAGAAGGAGGGAAGTCCGGCCGCAAGATTGCTCTTGATGGCTGCCAGCAGATTGGCCGGAGTTGTGCCCGCTGGATCCAGGCGATAATAATTAAGGGCCTTGTAGTTGGCTGCAAATGAGTAGAGGAAGGGCGTTGGATCCTGGTCAAACTTGCTGACGTCGTAAGGCCAGTACTGCTCAGGAGGGGCGCCAAACAGCACCATGGCCGCCATTGTGGTGCGCAGATAGCCCCCGGTATCACCGATTATCCCCATGAGATTGCGAGTTGTTTTGTACAGAAATAGACGAGATGCGTCAAGATGCTTGCCAAAAGCACGCCGCTCGTAATACTCCAAAAGTCCTATTCCGGCATTCGCTGTGCAGGATCCTAGCTCGAGTTGGTTCTCGACCGGTGAAAACCATGGTCGTAGATCCACCGTGGCAGGCAGGGTTGCCGAAGCGCTCAATGGGCTTCGCACTCCCACTTGGTCCAACAGTATTTTGATTGTAGCTGTTTCAGTATTGTAGTCTGAAATGCTGGGCAAATCACGTAACCAGCCGAAGCCAACGGCGATGTTGGAATCCGTCATTTCTTTTCTCCTTGAGTTGTTTTGCGGGTCAGAAAACTAAAAGTAGATTGCCTGGTAGCCGGTTGCTGGAAATGGTTCTCTGTTGTGAAATTGTTGCGGACTTGATGACTGGTTAGGGCTGTGGATCTGATGATGGCAGGTTGAAGCCGTGAAGTTGCTGGAGTTGCTCCAGTTGGCAGCCGTGGCCTTGCCTTTGTCTTGAATGTCGTTGGTGTGGTGCGCCACGAACCTCATGGCTCACGTCTGTTGTTCTTGATAAGTGTTCATGCCTCGACTGGGCAGGATTTCCATTGGCGAGAGAAACTTCAGGCCTCGTTTGAACCTAGTGGCCCTCGACTTGCCATTCGCTTGCAGCAACCGCATTGCAGCATTGGCTATGCCTAAATGAGGTGTAGGTCAATGGTCGTGGCCGTCCCTGGAATCCAGCGATGCGTCATGGGACGGCTTGATCGCGAGGCCAGCCTCTGGACCTGGGGCGATTGACCATGGACAGCCACCTCCGTTTGGGAAGTTGAAGCACCCCACCTCGACGTCATTGTGCGCCGGAGGCCTGACGTCACCCACAAGGAACCGGTCCCGCAGTGTGTGAGCCCTGCTGTCGTCGTCGAGGCGCGGCCCGCGACTCCATCACCGTCGGTCTCCAGGGCGCCAGCGCGCCGGTTCCCGCCCGTTGGATTCAGGCTTCCGGGATCACCCCAACCCGCTCGGCGATCTGCAGCAGCAGCGTCTCCATGCGATCCAGTCGGGTTTCGATGGCGGCCAGGCCCATGGGCGCTGACGGGGCCTTCGCCGTCCCAGGGGTTTCGCCATCCCGGAGCCGCTGGATCAGGGATGTTCTGGCGAGGCTGCTGTAGCCCTTGAGGTCTCGTTGTTTGCAGTGCGCTTTCAGCTCCTTGACGCCCAGCCTGTCCAGCCCATCCGCCAGGTTTCCGGCCAGCATCGCTTCTTTCGCCGGCTGGGGCTGAGCCGCAACCGGCAGCGCCTCATCCAGCCCCCGCACCATCCGAGCATCGGCCTGGCTCAGTTCGCGCAGGTTGGCCCGCGACGCCATCCGCGACGCCTTTCACCCCACCATGCTCCGCTTTCCCAGCCGGATGGATCGCTTCCTCGCTGATCGGCAGCGGCAGCTCAAGGGCCCTCGGTGTTGGTGGCACAGCCGTTCCACCAGGCGATGACGGGGTCGTTGAGGGCTGGTGTCTGGCCCTGGGTCTGCGGCTCGGCACCCTGCCGGCCCTGGATCAGGCTGAGCGGCCGCTGAGTCTCCCTGCTTGGGGGTGGCAGGAACGAAGGCCTGCCATCGACGCCGCCCCAGGGCTCTCCCTCCCGGTGCTCAACAGTTCAGCGGGCATGGGGGGGACGGTGCGGTCGTCACAGGGGGCCGGTTTCAGGCCAGCCATCGACCTCCCCCGGGGTTCCCCCGGATCTCCCGCAAAGTTTCAGGATGGTTCACTCATTGACTTCGTTTCCCCTTCGCGATTGGGCTTCCTTGTGGCACTCGCCCCTGGGCTGTCTTGCAGGCAGGACGTCACGGGTTCGAATCCGGTAACGCGCGTCAGGCGAATTCCCGCCCACCGGCTCAGGGTTTGCCACTGGCGGCGGGCTGGGATGGGCTGGCTGACGTCGACTGGGGCGTGGGTTGACTGGCAGGGGCGCTCGGCGTTGGAGCTGTGGTTCTGGTCTCGGGGCTGTAGAGACAGGCCTGCCCGTTGGCGGTGCGGATGAAACCCACGCCGCGGGGCCCGCAGAGGCGCATCAGTTCATCGGCATGGGCGACCCCCGGGCTGATGAAGCTGACCACGACAGCGGCCAGATAGGGGCCCAGGCGCATGACCTTCAAGGCTGGAATCCTGTCTTCTTTAGCAGGGTTGAGCGGCTCGGCCCCGGGCTCGGGGCGTGTTGATCACCGTCGAGCCGGTCAGGGCTGCTGCTGGCGGCGGCCGCCGCTGGATTGGGCGATTGTCACGATCTCGCTCAGCCGGCTTGTTTCGATCCCCTGCGGATCGCCTACAGCGATGCATCACCATGGACGATCCGTCAGCCGTCCATGGTGATGTAGCATTGCAGAGGTTCAAAGATTTCTCTCCAGCAAGCTGACAACTTCCTTCAGGGCTTTCGGCGGATCAGGTTCATAGTTTCTTTTTTCAGGTCCATGACGATTTACGTAGGCAACCTCTCCTTCGATGCCGAGGCAGAGGATGTCCGTCAACTGTTCGGCGAGTACGGCGAGGTCAGCAAGTGCAGCCTCCCCCTCGACCGTGACACCGGTCGCAAGCGCGGCTTTGCCTTTGTGGAAATGGCCAACGCGGCCGACGAAACCAAGGCGATCGACGATCTTCAGAACGTCGAATGGATGGGTCGCACCATCCGCGTCAACAAAGCTGAGCCCCGCACCGGCGGTGGCGGCGGTGGTGGTGGCGGCGGCTATGGCGGCGGCGGCGGTGGTGGTGGCTACGGCGGTGGTGGCGGCGGTGGCCGCGGCCGCTACTGAAGCCATTGCCTTGCTGTCTGGGATCAGCCTGAGGGCTGATCCCCTTTCAACCGTCCCCCTGATCGGGGACGGTTTTTTGTTGGCCGTCAGCCTGCTGCTGGCCATGGGGTTGCACGTTCAGCCCAGATGTCTGGTCTGGCAGGCCAGACTGTCCACGAAAAGGCACCCACCTCAGACTCGCCCGCCCAGTAAGCCCGCTGCCGCCAGGCGAGGCGATCGAGGCCAGTGGTGACCAATGAAGGTTTCAGGCTCGTTGGAGTTGTGGGTTTCAGCAACAGCAGCCGAACACTGATGGGTGACAACAACAAAGCCAATATCTTTGTTGTCATCCCCTCAGGCTGTTGGCCTCAGGCATCTCTGCCGAGGGTATGACGCTCGTCCCGGGGCGCCATCAATCCCGCTTCCGCACAACCGGATGACGCGGCTGATGAGGGGCGCTGCCAATCAGGCCAGGGAAGCCTTGTGCTGTTCCCATTCGCGCCGAAACAGCAGGAAAAGATACTCAGGAGATTTGTAGCTCTTGGGCAGACTGTTATGCAGAATCTCGAGCCTGTCCCAGCAGACAGTGCGCTGAATTTGTTTGAGGGTGCAGCCTTCGCGAAGCAGCAAGCGCATCGCTTTGCAGTACATCGGATATTTCGCTTCCAGTTGGCCGATGGTGAGGCCAGGTGTAGTTGATTCTGTTGTCATGTCATTGCTCGCTGGGATAAGGGCTTGATCCAATGTCGCTGGCTCGGATCGAACGGGTCCGGCTGCACCTGTTTCCCGGCAACGATGTCGAGGCAACTGTCTGAAGGCAGGGGCCTGGATGTCGGGGTTGGAATGGAGTGGTTTGAAGCCATCGGCGGTGACGCCTCGAGGTCATGCCTCAAGGTGATGTCTGGTGGTGATGCCTTGAGGGGAAGCATCAGGTTGCAGGTTGCCTGGCGGGGGCGCCAGTTGTCGCGTTGGTGCCGCTCTGCCCTGATTCGCTGCGGGCATGGCTTCATCCTAGAGGCCGGTTGAACCCGCTCCGTGATGACTGCACTAGAACGGTGCCTGGATCTGGGCTGATCGCGTGGATAGGACAGGGAATCTGGCTGTGCTGGCCGTCGTGGTGCTGTTGTTGATCGCAATCATGATGGCCTCGAAGAATTAATCCGGCTTCTTCCTGGCTTGAGGCGGAACCTGTTCAGGAGCTGAGCCGGGTTTTGCGCTGGGGCAGCAGGCCCTCGACCGTTGTCAGGCGACCAGCCTGTTGATTCCAGAGAATGTAGTTGAAGCAGCTGGGGATATCGCCAAGACTGAGTTGGGTGATACCGGTGAGCCGCTGACTGTTCTGATTCTGGCAGTCCCTCAACCTGTAATTGGGGATCGCTGCGCACAGATGGTGGATGGCGTGGCAACCGATATCAGCCGAAAACCAATTCAAGATGGCAGGAAGCCTGAGATCACTGGTGCCTTCCATCGTGCCCTCCATCGCGTTCCAGTCGCTGTTGCTATGGGCATAGGAACCAGGGAAGTTGTGTTGGACGAAGAAGATGCAGATGAAGATCGCAGCCCCGCAGGTCATCACCGGTGCATAGATCAGCCAGAAGTTGCCGGCTCCGACCAAGGTCGCCATCAGCCACCACAGCGAAATCACGGCCAGATTGTTGAGCAGCAGATCAACGGCTTCCTCCGGACTGTGCCAGAAGCGACTCTTGTGCCTGGCTAGCAGTTGGCTCCAGGGAGTCTGGGGATTGGCCTGCAGCTGTTGAATGGCGTCCGGAATGAAGCCCCAGAGGCCAAGCAACAGTTCCACCCGCGGCTTGATCACCAGATAGAAGAAGCCCCCGGGGAACAGCATCAACGGATGCCGCAACCAGCGGTAGAGCCGCTGGGCTCCTGGGGGCATCTGTTCATAGCGCTCCACGCTCACCAGGGCTGAGGGGCCCTTGTAGCGCTCCCAGTTGCCGTTATGGCGATGGTGAAACTCATGGCCCCGCGACCAGGGCAGTTGGGGGATGCCGGCCACGATGCCCAGCAGGAAGCCCAGCCAACGGTTGGCCCGGCGGCTGCGGAACAGGGAGTAGTGGCCGCAGTCGTGCATCAGCGAGAAGCAGCGCGCCAGGAACAGCACCATCAGGGCCAGCACCGGCGGCAGGAGCCAGGGGGCTGCATGCAGGCTCCATAGCGCCAGCCACCACAGGGCCGCGTAGGGCACCAGGGTGTTGACGAGCTGCCAGGCTCCGATCCAGTCGGAGCTGACCATGTACGGCTTGAGCTCGAAATCGTTACGGACGACGGCTGATCTGTTTGTCATGTCGCTGCCATCACCCCCCGGAGAGGTGATGGGGGTCAGGAGAGCGGGCTGGGCCGGTCCACGGGTCAAGGAAACCGTCCAGGGAAGGATCCCAACCTAGTCCGGCCCCGACTGTGGTCGTTGGCCCAGGTCCTGATGGCTGTCGTTTGCGCTGCGCTGGCCGGAGCCTCAGGCCTCCGGATAGAGCAGTTCGGCCAGCTCCTCGGGATCGACGTCGTAGACGCGGGCGAGGGTCGTCTCGATCGCGCTGGTCACCACATCGGGCAGGAAGCGCATGGCATTGATGGCGTCATCGGCGATCTCTTCGGTGAGCAGGGGTTCGCCGCCCAGCTTCTCGTCGTTGATCACCGCCATCACCCAGCTCTGATAAGCGGTGACCAGGTCGTTGAACTCGAGCTCCGGGTCGTTCAGGTCCAGGGCCATCGGGGCTGTCCAGGAGGATGTCTCTGCAGTTTGCCCGTTGCCGACGCCGGCGGCTGGTGCGTGCTTTCTCCATGACAGATCCCGCCGCCCTCCAGGCCACCCTGGTGGACTTCGCCATCACCGAGCTGGTGCGCCAGCACCGGACCAGTTTCCCGCCTCTGTGGACCTCCGAGAGCTGGGCCAAGCTGTTGATCTGGCTGGCTCTCAACTGCGGCTGCAGCAGCGATGCGGCGGCACTGGCAGGCTTCGCCGAGGCCCTGGGCCCGGCCCTGACCCGTCGCATGCGCCGGGTGTACTTCGAGCGCGAGCTCCCCGATCTCAACCTGCAACTGATGGCTGATCCGGCGGAGCAGCAGGTGCTGGCTCTGCCGATCGATCCCCTGCTCACCAGCGGTGCGCCCGATCCCGAGCAGGTGGCCCGGGCTCTGGTGCGGGTGGGTCTGACTGATCGGGTGCTGGCCGATCGCGATCGCTGGCAGTCGCTCGAGGCCCTGCTGTCGCTGCCCTGGGCTGATCCGGCGCCGTCTTCTCCGGGCGCCTGAGGCGGGCGCCTCAGGCGCGGGCTGATGGCCCGGGCTGATGGAGGTTTCGGCTGGGTTCGCCGGGAAGCGCCACTTAGGCTTGGCTTGGGATTGGGTTGGCGGATGCGGTTGATCGGCGGCTACCAGAACGCCGGCTATGCGGCCCTGGCCGACGGCGTCATGGCGTTTTTTGATCGCCGCCAGGATCTGCAGCGCCGCGGGGTGGCCTTCGGGGGCACGGGCGTCACGGGGGGGGCTGGCGATGAGCGCGGCCTCGACAAGGTTTCGACGGACATCAGCCTGGTGGCGATCGACCGTTCCGATCCCGAGGCCTATGCCCTGGCGGAGGTGATCGTGCGTGGCGTCACCGCAGGCCTGAATCGCTACCTGCAGGAGCGCCCCATGCTGCGGCAGTGCGCTCCGGAGCAGGCCCTGTTCGTCAATCCGATCTTCAATCTGCAGCGCTATGCGCCGGGTGAAGGATTCAGGAGCTGGCACTGCGACTGGACCACGAGTGAGGAGGCGACTGAACCGATCCGCCGGGTGCTGGCCTGGATTCTCTATTGCAATGACCTGGCGGAGGGAGGCACGGAGTTCCATTGGCAGGAGCACCACGAGCAGGCCGAGCGGGGCAAGCTGCTGATCTTTCCAGCCGGCCTCTCCCACATCCACCGGGGTCGGGTGAACCACGAGCACAGCAAGACGATTGCCACCGGCTGGATCAATGCCGGTCGGCCTGAGGCCTATCTGGCAAGGCTGGCTCGCGGCTGAGGCTCGCCCCACACCCTCTCAGCTTCTGGGCCTTGGATGCTCCAGATTGGGCTCGTGAGCCTGTGGCGGCCAGGTCATCGCATATTCCACCTGTTGGGGGAAAGGAATCTCGATCTGGTGCTCCTGGAAGGTCTGCCAGATGGCCTGGTTCACATCACTGCAGATCGTCACGTTGTCCATCGGGTTGGCGATCCAGAAGCGCAGGGCGTAGTTGATGGCGAAGTCGCCGTAGCTGAGCAGCAGCGCCTTGGGGGCGGGCTGCTTGAGCACCAGTGGCACCTGCAGGGCCGTGGCCTCCAGCAGGGCGATCACGGTGGCGGGATCGTGGTGATAGGCGGCCCCGACATTCACCTGGCTGCGCCGCATGCGATCGCTGGCGGTGTAGCTGGTTGCCGCTTCGGTGAAGAATGTCTGATTGGGAATCAGCAATTCGGCGTTGTCGCGGTCGCGCCAGAGCAGCGTCGCCCTCAGGCCCAGCTTGCGCACCTCGCAGGAATCGCCATCCAGCATCAGCACCTCGCCAGGGCGCACGGAGCCTTCAAACAGCAGCCAGATGCCACTGATGAAGTTGGAAAAGACCTCCTTGATGCCGAAGCCCAGGCCCACCGACAGGCCGCCGGCGATCGCCAGCAAGGCCGTGCTGTTGAGCCCCAGCTGAAAGCAGACAGCCGTGATCCCCAGCCCCACCACGGCGTAGCTCAGGATGATTTCCAGAGCCTTGCGGCTGCCATCGCTGATGCCGATCAGGCGATGCAGCAACCAGGCCAGGGCGGCGGCCGGCGGTCCGGAGGCCACCAGCAGCCCATAGATCACCAGCACGGCCGTGCTGATGTTGCCGATGGTGAGCGCAATGCCGAACAGTTTGCCGATGCCGATCACGGCCAGGTCCCGGCTGCTGTCCAGTTGATTGATCAGGGCCAGGATTGCCAGCAGGAGATAGAGAGGGCGAAAAATCCGGCTGAACAGCTGTTGCACCCGTTGCTCTGGCAGCCAGCGCAGGAACGGCATCCTCAGCAGATCCAGCAGGGTCCAGCCCAGCCAGCTCAGGCCCAGGAACTGCAGCAGACCGGCCGGGATGCTGCGGTTCTGCAGCGCCAGGCTGAGCAGCAGCGTCGCCACGCTGCCCAGCAGGGGAGCCACGGCCCGGGGCCAGCGCCGCAGCCAGCGCCGCGTCCAGTGCAGCTGCAGGCCCAGCAGCACAGCGGCCAGAAGCAGGAGTTGAAGCTGAATCGAGCCGCGCTCGAGGTAGCCCCGCCAGCCCAGAATCTCGGCGATGAGTTCTCTCATCGCCGCTTCTGCAGAATGGTCACGAACGCTTCCGTGGCGGCCTCGGGTTCGATGACCCCGAAGACCAGGGGCACCAGCACCGCCTCCAGCTCTTTCACCCTGGGATCGCCGAGTTGGAACCAGCGCACCAGCGCTTCGCTGCTTTCTCCTTGCTGCCTGGCTCCCACCATCGTGGCCAGAACCTGGGAGCTCTGCACCGGCACATTCACGTAGCGGTTGGCCGGCAGGAAGCTGCGGTTGTCAAGCGTCAGCGTCTTCTGCACCAGGGGCTTGAGGCTGTACCGGGCCAGGGCGATGGCCATGGCCCGTTGATGTCGGCTGGAGTTGCGGCCCAGGGCCAGCACCCGCAGGTTGTTCAACGGCGAAGCCCGCTGCCCCTCGCCATCGGGCAGGGTGGAAATGCCCAGATGGGATCCGAGCGAGCGCCGCAGCCCATCGAGATCGGAACTCTGGCAACTGATCCAGTCGAGGGAGCCGGCGGCGAGTCGTTGGCGCAGGGAGGCCTGGTCGCCCAGAAAGGTCACCCGCTGCTGGTTGTTGGCCTCCTGCAGCCAGCGCAGCCAGCGCACGAGGCCCTGGTTCTGTTCGGGGCTGGGCTGCAGGCCTCGGGCGGCGGCGTTGATCCCTGAGAGTCCGCCCAGGCTGCCGGCGCTCCAGAGCAGGCCGCCCAGTTCCAGGGAAAGCCCGACTTGCGTTCCTGTGGCGGTCTGAGCCAGCAGCTCCTTCAGGGTGGCTGGCGGCGTCGGGACGCGGCGGCGATCGAAGCAGGCCAGCTGGGTGAAGAGCACCAGCGGTTGGCCGGCCTGGTGGCCATGGGAATCGATGACCTGATCGAGCAGAGCGGGATCGATCTGATTCCGTTCCTCTTGATCCAGGGGCATCGCCGACACCAGCCCTTGCTGCAGCAGCGCGTTGGCGAGGTCGGCGGAGGTGAGGATCAGGTCGGGTCCCAGGCCACTGGCGTTGCGCCTCCGGATCTGTTCGCGCAGCTCGGTTTCGGGATACAGGGCCGTCTGCACCAGCACATTCGGGTGAAGCCTGCCGAACTCGTGCACGAATTGTCGGATGTGGCTGGCGAAGCTGTCCGCCGTGTCACGGTCGAGGAGGTGACCTTCCTGGAGGCCCACGGCCACGTAAACCACCACAGGCAGTTGACGCCGCAGCTCCGCGCAGCCCCCCAAGCTGAAGCCTGCCGTCAGGGCTCCGAACAGCCCCAGCAGCCAGCCCAGCGGGCGTTGAAATCGGCCTCGGCGGCTGTAGTTCAGAACCTTGGAGTCCTGTGGTCCGTGGCCATCATCCCCGGCCCGGCCCCCCCGGCCAGGGCCCCCTGGCCAGGGCCTTGCTGGCAGCACGACCTCACGCTTCAGCCGCTGCCGGGGCCGATGTTCAGGCTTCTTGCTGTTCCCAGGTCTTCAGCACCCAGGCGATCTCGCCGTGGTCCCAGCCGCAGTTGTCGAACAGGCGCACGGCCAGCTCGTCATCGGCGGCCAGCAGGCGCTGGGCGAAATCCTTCACCAGGGCGGCGGGGCTGAGCTCAAAGCCGGCCGCCTCGGCCACCGCCGCCACGCCCGCAGCCGTGGTGACCGGCTTCATCGCCTGCTGGAGTTCGGCCTCGCTGCGCAGCCGCAGCAGGAAAGCATTGATCAGGGCGTGGTTCTCCTGGGGTGAAGCCATGGGCGGAAGCTGGTTCGGCGGGTGATGGATGGAGTCGGGTGTTCTGTTCCGAAAGACGACATGCCCCTGTTTGGAGGGGGGCATGGTCTCTGGGCCGGTGGAACAGGAGCGGAGCGGTTCGTCCGGCGAAGTCTCCCAGGGGAAGCCGGTACTGCCGGCGCCTTGGGAGCGTCGGGACGAAGCTGCTGCGCCAGGGCCACTGACGCTGCAGCCGATCGGCCCCATGACACACTATCTCTGGGGCGGCCAGCCGCGCCCATGGCACCAAGGCGTGCACCCCACGACAAGGCTCGGTGTCGTGGAACACGGGCTGTCCTGGGGCCCGCAATCGTCTGCGGAGCGGTGTGATTGATGATGACCTCTGGCCTTGTTCGCATGGTGACGTCCTTGCCCTCGCTCTTCAGACGTCCATTGCACCGGCGCCGCTTACGGCTGTTGGTCCGTGTGCTGTTGATCGTCTCGGGCCTGTCGGTGCTCAAGCTCTTCGCCCACCAGTTCGGGCTGGAGGTGATCACGGTCAATCCGCTGTTTTCGGCCCTGGTGGCTTCCACCGTGTTTCTGCTGGGCTTTTTGCTCAACGGTGTCCTCACGGATTTCAAGGACAGTGAGAAACTCCCCGGCGAACTTGCTTCAGCTCTGGAGGCCCTGGGCCTGGAGATTCATGGCATTCCCGCCCACCATCATGGGGCCGATGTGACGGTTCCGCTGGCTGCCGTTGCCGATCTGGCCTATGAAATTCTGGCCTGGGTCCGCCAGCGACTCAGCACCGAAGAGTTGATGCTCGCGTACCGGATTTGTCATCGCCATGTTGTCGGCGCCGCCGTGCTGCTGCGAGGCGAGTCGACCCTGCAGGGAAGGCTGATGAGCGAGATGGCTGCGGTGTTGCGCAGCCTCAACCGGGTCGAAACGATCCGGGAAACCTCCTTTGTGCCATTGGTGTATTGGCTGGCTAATGCCGGCGCTGCCCTGCTCTGTGGCGGCCTGGTGTTGATGAAAGGTTCCTCGGTGAGCGAATCAATCTTCTTCCTGTTTGTGATTGCTTTCTTGTTGATTTTCCTGCTGAATCTGATCAGTGATATCGACAACCCCTTCGGTTTTTCTGATCCCAACTCGGCAGAGGATGTCAGCCTTGATGTCTTGCAGGCGGCAGCGTCCCGCCTTCAATTAATGGCCGAAGAGCTCCATCCCATCCGCGTTTAATTCGGTGCCACTCAGCTGGCATGGCGCAGCATCGCAGGGTTCAGCTCCTGTCGACAGAGCTGCCAACGCCATGGCCTCGAACGGACGGCGATGCCTGTCTGTGCGGCTTGCTGAGCCCGCATCGTTGTGCCAGGGCGTGGGGCACCAGGTTCCCCCCTCCCTCGCCACTCCTCGGTCGCCACCGCTTTGAGACGATGGGTCCGCGCCTGAACCCCCGCCGTGTCCGACGTCCAGCCCACGCCTGCGGCCCCTGAAGGTCTCGCCAAGACCTACGACCCGGCCGGCACCGAGGCCCGCTGGCAGGCCGCCTGGGAGGCCAGCGGCGCCTTCCATCCCGATCCGGCGGCGGCAGGGGAGCCGTTCGCCGTGGTGATCCCACCGCCGAACGTGACCGGCAGCCTGCACATGGGCCATGCCTTCAACACGGCCCTGATCGATACCGTGGTGCGCTTCCAGCGCCTGCAGGGGAAAAACGTGCTGTGCCTGCCCGGCACCGACCACGCTTCGATTGCCGTGCAGACCCTCCTGGAGAAGCAGCTCAAGGCCGAAGGCACCAGCAAGGATCACCTCGGCCGCGATGCCTTCTTCGAGCGCGCCTGGGCCTGGAAGGCCGAGAGCGGCGGCACGATCGTCGGCCAGTTGCGGCGGCTCGGCTACTCCGTTGATTGGCGGCGGGAGCGCTTCACCCTTGATCCCGGCCTCAACAAAGCCGTGGTGGAGGCCTTCGTGCGCCTGCATGAGCAGGGCCTGATCTATCGGGGCGAATACCTGGTGAACTGGTGCCCCGCCTCCGGCTCGGCGGTGAGCGATCTGGAGGTGGAGATGAAGGAGGTGGACGGCTGCCTCTGGCATCTGCGCTATCCGCTCACGCCCCTGGCGGCGGACGCTCCAGCCGGGGCTGCGGCCGCCAGCGACCACCCGATCGATCACTTGGTGGTGGCGACCACCCGCCCGGAAACGATGCTGGGCGACACCGCCGTGGCGGTGAATCCGGCCGATCCCCGCTACGCCCATCTGGTGGGCCGCAGCATCACCCTGCCCCTGGTGGGACGCCAGATCCCGATCGTGGCCGATGAGCACGTCGATCCGGCCTTCGGTACGGGCTGCGTCAAGGTCACCCCCGCCCACGATCCCAACGACTTCGCCATCGGCACGCGCCACGGCCTGCCCCAGATCACGGTGATGGCCAAGGACGGCACCATGAATGCCGCCGCCGGTCGCTTCGCCGGTCTCGATCGCTTCGAGGCCCGCAAGCAGGTGGTGGCGGCGATGGCGGCCGAGGGGCTGCTGGTCAAGACCGAGCCCCATCGCCACAGCGTTCCCTATTCGGATCGCGGCAAGGTGCCGGTGGAGCCCTTGCTCTCCACCCAGTGGTTCGTGCAGGCCGAGCCGTTGGCTGCCCGCTGCCGCGAGGCGCTGGAGCGGGGTGAGCCCCACTTCGTGCCGGAGCGCTGGAGCAAGGTCTATCGCGACTGGCTCACCGACATCCGCGACTGGTGCATCAGCCGCCAGCTCTGGTGGGGCCATCGCATCCCCGCCTGGTTCGTGGTCAGCGAAACCGGCGGCGTGATCAGCGAGGCCACGCCCTATGTGGTGGCCCGCGATGAGGCCGAGGCCTGGGAGAAGGCGCAGGCGCAGTACGGCTCAGGCGCTCAACTGGAGCAGGATCCGGATGTGCTCGACACCTGGTTCTCCAGCGGTCTCTGGCCCTTCTCCACCCTCGGCTGGCCCGATCCCGAGGCCGCTGATCTGGCCACCTGGTACCCCACCAGCGTGCTGGTGACCGGCTTCGACATCATCTTCTTCTGGGTGGCCCGGATGACGATGCTGGCCGGCGCCTTCCTGCAGGAGAGCGCTGCCGACGGCCAGGAACGCCCCGTGGGCGGCCGCGACAGCTGGATGCCGTTCCGGGACGTCTACATCCACGGCCTGGTGCGCGATGAAAACAACCGCAAGATGAGCAAATCAGCCGGCAACGGTATTGATCCGCTGCTGCTGATCGAGCGCTACGGCGCCGATGCCCTGCGTTTCGCCCTGGTGCGCGAGGTGGCCGGCGCCGGTCAGGACATCCGCCTCGATTACGACCGCCAATCCGACACCTCCGCCACCGTGGAGGCCGCGCGCAACTTCGCCAACAAGCTGTTCAACGCCACCCGCTTCGCCTTGATGAATCTGGGCGGCGAAACGCCCGCCTCCCTGGGTGAGCCGCAACTGGTCGAACTCGAAAGCGAGGACCGCTGGATCCTGTCGCGCCTGGCGCGTACCAGCAGCCAGGCCGCCGAGCTGTATGGCTGCTATCGCCTCGGTGAAGCCGCCAAGCTGCTCTATGAGTTCGCCTGGAATGATCTCTGCGATCAGTACATCGAATGGGCCAAGCCGCGCCTGTTCGGCGACGACGCGGCCGCCCGCACCACCGCCCGCCAGGTGCTGGCCTGCAGCCTGGACGCTCTGCTGGTGATGCTGCATCCGCTGATGCCCCATCTCAGCGAGGAGCTCTGGCATGCCTTGACTGGGGCTGAGGCGGACACCTTCCTGGCCCTGCAGCGCTGGCCCGAGACCGATCCCGCCTGGGCTGATGAAGCCCACGAAACGGCCTTCCAGTTCGGCATTGACGCCGTGCGCGCCATTCGCAATCTGCGGGCGCTTTCCGGTGTCAAACCCGGCGAGAAGATCCCCGTGGGCATCCACACGCCCAACCCATCCCGCCAGGCCTTTGTGGCCGCCAACCAGGAGAAGATTCAGCGCCTGGTGAACGCATCCGAGCTGCACTGGCAGAGCGAGCCGACTCCAGGCCAGCTGCTGGGCCTCGTCGACAGTGACGCCCAGGTGGGCATCACCGTGCCCCAGCAGAGCCTTGATGCCCTGCGGGCGCGGCTGCAGAAGGACCTGGCCAAAGTGGACAAAGAGATCGCCGGCCTGACCGGCCGCCTGGCCAATCCCAACTTCGCCGGCAAGGCGCCGCCGGAGGTGGTGGCCGAATGCCAGGCGAATCTGCTGGAGGCCGAAGCCCAGGCCCAGCTGGTGCGGGGGCGGCTGGCGGAGCTAAACTGAAAATCGCCGAACTTGGTCGTGGAAGAGCTGCTTTTCCCCAGCCATCTCTGGCACTTTCAGCATCCGAATCCCCAGGTCTGTGGGCTGCTGGCTCAGCATGTGCTGGCGCTGGAGGGCCAGGATCCTGTCGGCCTTGAAGTCACCAATCAGGGTGGTTGGCACAGTTCCACCAACCTGTTGCAGGATCCGGTCTTGGCGGACCTGTTGTATTGGATCGCCGCCTGTTGTCAGGGGGCTGTGCATGACTGGGGCTGGGATCTGGACAAGGCCACACCGACGTTCAACAACGCCTGGGCGATGGTCAATCGGGCGGGCCACAGCACCAGGGCCCATCTCCATCCCAACAGTGTATTCAGCGGTGTCGTGTACCTGCAGGTGCCTGCAGGTGCCGGTGCGATTGTCTTTCTCGATCCCCGGGCGGGAGCCCAGATGTTGGTGCCGCCTCTGAGAGCCGGTGCTGCTGAAAATCGCCAGGGCAGGATCAGGCGCCTGCCCCAGGTCGGCGAGTTGCTGCTGTTTCCCTCCTGGCTCTGGCATGAGGTGGAGCCCAGCACCCAGGCGGAACCGCGTATTGCGATCAGCTTCAATATCGGTATGCGGCCGACTGGTGCGGCCTGAGAGCCCAGGAACAATCTCTGGAGCCCGATAGGAGCCCCAGAGATGGATCCCAGTGGCTCAAGCCTCAGGCGAGGACAGGGACGCCGAGCTTGAAGTTGAAGGAAGCGATGACGTCATCAAAGTCGCCATCAACCTTGTCCTTGACACCGTTGAGATCCTCGAAGCCAAGGATTCCAGAACCCAGGGCGCGGAAGTGATCGAGCTTGTCGGAATTGGCCTCTGCGAACGAGAAATACGTTTCGCCGGTGTTGGCCACCACGGCATAAGGGGCCAGCAGGCCAGCATCTTTGAAGGCGGCGATGGCTGAACTCTTGTTCACGAGATTGTCGGCACTCAAGGTGCCAAACCCCGTGAAGAGATTCTCACTTCGCAAGGCTGCCACGGCATAGCCGGTCTGGCCAGGCCGGATCAGCTCTTGGGTGAGACTGTCGCGAACAGCCCCATCGCTGCCCTCCACTTTGTAGAAGCCGATGGTGGAGCTGTAGGCCGCTTCTCTCGCCACCACCACATCACCTTGAATGGCTTGTCCGGCGAGTCCAGTGAAATCCAGCAGCGGGGCTGCGCCGCCCATCTGGCTGGAAATCAACTCGCCGAGGCCGGAGCTGTCGCTCTTCAGATTCAAGGTGATGCTGCTGCCACCCTTGCCTGCGGTGGCGCTGCTGTCGCTCAGCTTGTTGACGTCGAGGATGCGGACGCTCGCATCCAGGCTGCCCTTTTTCAGCAGTTTTTCGAGGTTGGTGTCGACCAGTTCAAAGAACACCAGCCTCTGGCCATTGATGAGAGCGATGTCTTTTTCAAATAGAAGCTTTGAAAGATCGGGAACATCGCTGTTTTGCAGTGTGCCAAACAGGCGTGTGCCGCGTTCCTTCAGCAGATCAATGGTCAAGGTGTCAGCTTCACCGGGGTTCAGGGCGATATAGCCGATCTCATTGACGGTGCTGGCACGGGCGTTGACGCTTGCGCGGACAACAAGGGCTGCTGGGGAGGTGGAATCCGTGGCATCGCCTACCCGGAGGGTGGTGGCTGTTGTTGTGAAGATGGTATTCAGTGCGGTAACACCAGCTATGGACGATTGCACCAAGGTGCCATTCTTCTGGCCATCTTGATCGCCTTTGCTGCCGTCGGCAAACAGGAGTTCGGCCTTGTCGGCAGTGCCATTGCCATCCAGGTCATAGAAGCGGGCACCGAGTTTTTTGCTGGGGTCGTAGGTGAAGGGGGTGGCGCTGGAGGGGACTGATCCAGAGGGGCTGTTGTAGGTGAAATAGGCCAGGCGCTTGGCGGCGGGGCTCAGGCCATCGAGGAGTGGCGCCAGGTCGGTGATGACGCGGGCTTTGCTGGTGCCGTCGACGGCGAGATTGAAGTCGATTCCAGTTTTGCCGATTAGTAGCCCTGCTGGCTTGTTGGCCAGAGCGGGTGCATCCTGCAAGCGGTTGTAGGAGAGATGCCCCAAAAGCTCGCCTGTTGTATTGATGAATTGGGGTGTGATGACAGTGTTGTCAGATTTGGTGTATTCAGTTCGTCGAGTGCTGTCCTTGACTTCAAATCTGAGGATCTGTCCCCCCTCAACGAGGCTATTGGCGGCAATGGCACCATCCTTGAGCCCGTGGGCCTGAACATTCGTGAAGAAGTCGGTGCCGGCAGCGTGGCCGTAGAGGTTGGAGACATCAATGACACCGGAGGTTTCCCACTCGCCGAGGTTCTTGCCATCGACCACCTTGAGGCTGTCGGTCATGCCAGCGGGGATGGCTGAGCGATCAATCTGCAGGA
>CANCJV010000042.1 GCA_947378425.1 Synechococcaceae cyanobacterium | reverse complement strand
GCGCGCACCAGCCCACCCCGGCCGCCTCGGTCAGCGCGGTGTCGCGCCTGGCGATCGGGAGCTGTCGGCGAGGCCACGGCGCCGGCATGCGTGGCGCAGCACAGGGATGAATTCCAGCAGCAGCACACCTGCGCCAGCCAGCTGCTCCTCCAGGCCGTTCAGCCCACCAGCTGCACTTTGGTGTCGAGCTGCCGCGCCGCCGCCACCAAGGTCTGATCGGCGCTCACCAGGTGCCAGGGCGGGTCAAGTCCGCGCCTGGCCCTTCGACCTCAACCGCGCTGGTGACGGCTGAGGCTGGCGGCAGAGAACAGGAAGCCTTCGGTCTGGGCGATGGCCACCACGGCGCTGCCATCGGTGGCCGCATCCACCTGGAGCCTGAGGGCGGGATCGGCGTCGACCTTGGCAAAGAAAGCAATCAGCTGAGCTTTTGACATGAGGAGATTTTGATAAGTTCTTTTTAATCCTAGGCGCGCCGGCGGGCGCCCTGCAGGGGAGCTGTGCTGGGTTGCCAAGGGCCTCGGCCTCCCAGCAACGTTCCCGCAGGGACTCAACTGGCCCCGCACCCAGGCCCGTTCAGCCTTTCAAGGTGACGAGGGCCAGTGCACGGGTGAGGTTGGCAAGCCTCGTGCTTTTGAGCGTTGCATGGCCTTGCGTGGGCTTTCCCCTGGCCAGTCCTGTCCTGGGGGACCAGGCGCGAGGCGAGGGGCTGGTCGTGCCGGTCCAGCGGCTTGAATGCAGCGTCGCTTGTCCAGGTCCTGCATGTCGTCGCCCCTGTTTCTGGTGACCGGCGACCTGGCGCTCAGCCATGAGCTGCTGTCCTTGCTGGTGATCGCCCTGATCGCCGCGTTGACACCGCTGCTGGTGGGCCTGTTGAAGCTGCGGGTGGCGGAGGTGGTGGTGCTGCTGGGGGCTGGGGTGGTGTTTGGCTCCCATGGATTGCACTGGATCGTTGTCGATGACGCCATTGAGCTTCTGGCGGAGCTGGGCCTGGGCTTTCTGTTCTTCGCCGCCGGCCTGGAGCTGGAACAGGAAGCCATTCGTGGCCGTTCCGGTCGCCTGGCTGGCATCGGCTGGGTGCTCAGTGCTCTGGCTGCCATGGCCGCCGCCTGGATCCTGCAGCAGATCGGTCTGATCGCTGACTTCATGGGCATCGCGATTGCCCTCACCAGCACCGCCCTTGGCACCCTGCTGCCGATCCTGCGCGACCGGGGCGAACTGAAGACCAGCTTCGGTCGCTACTTCATGGGGGCCGGCGCCATGGGCGAGTTCGGGCCGATTCTGGCCATCTCCCTGCTTCTCGGAGCCACCAACACAGCCATCGCCATCCTGTCATTGCTGATGTTTGCCGTGATCGCCTGGGTCGTGGCGCGGGTTCCTCAGCATCTGGCCAGTGATCGCCTGGTGCTGTTGGTGCAGCGTGGCCACAGCACCAGTTCCCAGACGGCCTTGCGACTCACAATTCTGCTGCTGGTGACCTTGCTGGTGATCGCCAATCGCTTTGGCCTGGATGTGGTGCTGGGCGCCTTTGTGGCTGGGGTGATCCTGCGCCGCTATCTGCCGCCGGAGCAGGAGTCGCTGCTGAGCGTCAAGGTGGAAGGGGTGGCCTTCGGCATCTTCGTGCCGATCTTTTTCATTATTTCAGGCGCCAATCTCGATATCAATTCGATCATCCATGATCCCCTGCGCCTGGGGCTGTTCTTTGTCCTGTTGCTGCTCGTCCGAGGGGTGCCCCAGTTCTTCCTCTATCGCTCAGCGATTCCCGATCCGATCGAGCGCAGCCGCTTTGCACTGCTGGTGGCCACGGCGCTGCCGATCATCGTGGCCGTGACCACGGTGGAGATGCGGGCCGGCCTGATGCGGCCTGAAAATGGCGCCGCCCTGATGGGGGCCGGTGCCCTCTCGGTGCTGGTGTTTCCGATGGTGGCCGCGATGCTGCCCAGGAATTCCAGCTCCTGAGCGAGGCCGCTCAGCGCAGGCCCACCTGGGAGAGGATGCCCTGGCCGGTCAACAGTTCGGTGGCCAGGCCAAGGACAAAGCCGACCATGGCCAGACGGCCATTCCACAGTTCGGCAAAGGCAACAAAGCCAAAGCGAGGGGTGGCGGGTTTCATGGTGATGGATCGGATGGGACGTGACTTGTCGGGATCAGGATGTGTCCTGCCATGGGCGAACTTGCCCGGCTTGGTTGCACCTGAACGGGCCCGATGCTCTGACGGCTGAGGCATGGACTGGTACTGATGTTGAGCCGAGCGATGCCCTCGCCCTCCATGGAAATCGGCAGGCTGGGTGGTGGGGTCAGGTTGCATCGATCGTCTCCTGATTCACACTGAAAGTGGCTTTTGTCGAGGGTTCCTCACACGACCGGAGTGGCGAAGGGAAATGAGATCCCCGGATTCAGGAGTGGTGAAGTAGAGCCTTCAGCCCGATCTGTTGCAGGATGCCCTGCCCCGTGAACCACTCGATCAACACACCCGCAAGAAAGCCAAGCATCGCCAGTCTCCCGTTCAGCATTTCGGCGCGGGCATGGAAGCCCCAGCCCTGCTCCTTGCCCACCACCCGCATCTTCGGCTCCAGGGGCCTGGGATCATCGAGGCCGCGATCATCCGCGCACCAACCCTGACCTTCTGATTCGGAAAAACTCCGCTGCTGCAGATTGGTTTCGCTATCGCTGTTCATGATTGTTCCGCAAGGGTGCAAACGCGATCAATGACACGGATTCGACCGTCAGCTCCACACACTCATGTCAATACATCCCCAGAACCGCAGGATTAATGTTGCCATTCCTTCCTGCAACTGACTGCGATGCCCAGGGGCCACTTGTTCTGGATTGGAGTGCCGGCAGTCTGTCGGCACCAAGTGGTGCGCTTCCTCTGACGTGCCTGTTCTCAAGTGCTTGTTCTGCAGGATTTCTTCTGCGGCACGACTGTCGCCGTGATGGGGACGGGATTGATGTCATGGGCCATCTCCTCGCTGCCTTACTCCACATTGATGCCGGCCACCCGGATCGTTGCGATGCGCCTCTGCCTCGAATCGGCTCACCCTGGTGTGCCCTTCAGCCCAGCAACTGCCTGAGCCCCGGCGCCAGCAGGGCGAAGGCACGGCCGCGATGGCCGATCCGCCCCTTGGTGGCCTTGTCCATCTCGGCGAAACTGAGCCCCAGCTCCGGAACGTGGAACACCGGGTCGTAACCGAAACCGCCGCTGCCGCGGGGCGCCTCCAGGATCAGTCCCGGGCAGTGGCCCTCCACCTCCAGGCGGATCGTGCCGCTGGGATCGGCCAGGGCCAGGGCGGCGGTGAAGCGGGCGCTGCGGTCGGCGCTGGAACAGGCCGGATCGCTGGCCGAAGTCGAACCGGGCGGGCTGTCACTGGTGGGGGTGCCCGTGGCGGCCGCCAGTTCGCGCAGCAGCCTGGCGATCCGCTCGGCGTCGCTGGCGGCGTAGCGAGCCGAATGCACCCCAGGCGCGCCGCCCAGGGCCTCCACCGCCAGACCCGAGTCGTCGGCCAGGGCCCAGCAGCCCGTGGCCAGCGCCACGGCCGTGGCCTTGAGCCGAGCGTTTTCAGCAAAGGTGGCTCCCGTTTCCTCCACCTCCAGGCCCTCGGGCTGCTGGCGGATCTCCAGAGGCAGATCCGCCAGCAGATGGGCGAACTCGCGCACCTTGCCGGCGTTGCCGCTGGCGATCACCAGGGGAGTGGGAGCAGAGATGGCCATGGGCGCAGGGGCTGGAGTGAGGGCTTTGGGGTGCAGGCCTTGGGATGAAGACCGCTGAGGAGACTCTGCACAACTCTCCACGGAGAACTGACCGTCATGACAAGGATCTGAGATTCATGATCCCGGTGCTCCGGATCCTTGGATTGGCCAGAGCCTCCCGAACTGAAGGGCGCGAATTGCAGCGATGGGGACAGCTGGCCTTGCAACGGCCAGCTCCGCTGCGCTGCCGCCGGGCCCACCCAACGCCAGCCCGCCCACCGGCCGGCGAGGCTGGGGCGCGGCCCTGGCGAGCGGCGCGAGCGCCAGGCGGCTACACCGACTCGGCGAGCTGCCGCGCCCAGTTCAGCACCTCCGCTACCCGCTCCGGGCTGGGCGCCTCGCAGTAGAGCCGCAGCAGCGGTTCGGTGCCGGAGAAGCGCAGCATCAGCCAGTGGTTCGGACCCAGACGCAGCTTGACGCCGTCGGTTGTGATCACCTCCAGCACCGGCGCCCCGGCCACCAGCGGCGGCGGTGCCTCGGCCAGATGGGCTTCCAGGCGGCTACGGGCCGCCATGTCAGGCAGGCGCAGATCGAGGCGGTCGTAGGCGGCGCCGCCGCCGCAGCGTGCCTGCAGGGCATCGATGCGCTGACCCAGGGGCACACCGCCTTCCACCAGCGCCTCGATCATCAGCAGGGCGGCGAACGGAGCATCGCGCTCGGGCAGATGCATGCCGAAGCCCACCCCGCCCGATTCCTCACCCCCCACCAACACCTCACCGGCCAGCATCTCGGCGGCGATGTACTTGAAGCCCACCGGCATCTCGATCACGGTGCGGCCCAGGTCTTCGGCCACCAGGGCCATCAGGTCGGAGCCGCTGACGGTCTTGATCACCGTGCCCGGCAGGCCGCGGGCCCGGGCCAGATGGTCGATGAACAGGGGCATCAGCAGCTGGGTGCTGCAGAAGCGGCCGTGCTCGTCGATCGCGGCGATGCGGTCGCCGTCGCCATCGAAGACGATGCCCATCGCCGGCATGCCCGCCGCGGTGGAAGCCCGCACCTCGGCGATCAGCTCCGCCAGGTAGGGCGCCAGCGGCTCGGGCGGATGGCCGCCGAACAGGGGATCGCGGTTGGCGCGGATCTCGCGGATCACGCCGGACCTCACGGCGGCCTCGCCCAGCAGCGCCGGCAGCACCCCGGCCGCCGAGCCGTGCATCGGATCGACGATCACTCTCAGCCCCAGCCGCTCCAGGCCTATCGCCAGGGCCGCGGTGTCCACCCTGGCCTGCAGGCCCGCCACATAGGTGCCGAGGGCATCGAAGCGCTCGGTGTCGCCGGCGATCGGCACCGTGATGCCACCGGCCGCCAGGCGCCGCTCCACCCGGGCGGTGAAATCCCCCTCCACCGAGCCGCCGAACGGCCCCTTGATCTTCAGGCCCAGCCACTCGGGCGGGTTGTGGCTGGCGGTGATCACCAGAGCCCCAAGGGCCTGACGCTCCACCACCGCCCAGCTGGAGGCGGGCGTCGGCGTGGGGCTCGCTGAAAGCACCGGCACCAGCTCGGCGCCCCGCACCGCCGCGGCGATCGCCTCGGCCAGTTCCGGCGCCAGGAAGCGGCGGTCGTAGCCGATCACCACCTCACGGCTGTCCAGGCCTGCCGGCGCCGAGGATTCCAGCTCCCGGGCGGCGGCGGAGGCCACCGGCAACAGGCGCTCGACGGTGATGTCCACACCGAGGATGCCGCGCCAGCCGTCGGTGCCGAAGACGATCGGACTGGCCTCCAGGGGCAGGGGGGCAGAGGCCATGGGGCAAGTCAGCTGGGTCTGGCTTGCTAAGTAGCAGGGCGGCGGTGGCCGGCGCCATGGCGGGGTGCCGGCCTCCGGGCAGGCCACCCCTGTGCCGGGCTGGTTGATCCCCCAGGTCTGACCAGCCGCTTCCCGGGCGCCGTCGGACTCGGCAGCTGAAGCCAGGGCCGCCCGCCAAGCCCTCGGCATGATGACCAGGATGACGCCGCGGAGACTGATCGCTCACCCAAGCCCGACCGGAATCGGGCTGTGCTGAAGCAGCTCGATGCCGCTCCGCCCGGCGTCCCTGCGCTTCATGGGCCATCCAAGGAACACGTTTCCCCGCCTTGTCGTCAATCGGGGAGACCACCGCGCCTTCTAGCCTGCGGTGATGGCTTCCTTGCCGCTCACCGACCGCCTGCTGCGCAGCTGGCTGCGCTGCAAGCGCCGGGCCTGGCTCGATCGCCACGGGCATCAGGAGCGGCGCCAGTGGAGCGCCCATCGGGCCCTCGCCCTCGACGATCAGCTGCGCAGCTTCCAGAGCCTGCTGCCGAGCCGGCCCGGCCATGGCGAAGCCGCCTGCCGGGACGGTGCCGCCGGCGTCATGGGCCTGCGGCTCCATGGCCGTGGCCCCGCTGGACTGGACCTTCAGGCCCATCCGACGCTGCTGCAGCGACAGCCGGGACAGAGCCGCTGGGGTGAGTACGCCTACCGGCCGGTGCTGGCCCGTCAGGGCCGGCGACTCACCCGCGAACACCGATTGCAGCTCGCCCTCTGGGGCCGCCTGCTGGCGGAGCACCAGCAGGCGGCGGTGCCCGAAGCGCTGGTGGTGGCCGGCGGCGATCGCCGGCTCGAGCTCGAAACACTCCAGTTGAATTCCAGCTTGCAGCGCCAGCTGGAGGAGAGCCTCGAGCGCCTGGCCCAGGATCTGGAGCGGCCAGGGCCCCCGCCGCTGGTGAACGATCGCAAGAAGTGCACCCTCTGCAGCTGGCGCTCTCTCTGCGATGCGGAGGCCGCCGCCGAAGGTCATCTCAGTGAGGTGAGCGGCGTCGGCGGCAAGCGGCGCGATCTGCTGCTGGACCTTGGAGTCCGCAGCCTGGCCGAGCTGGCGGAGGCCGATCCGGAGCAGCTGGCCGACGCGCTGGCGGTGCATGGCGAGCAGCATCGCGAGGTGGCGGCCCAGCTGGTGGCCCAGGCCCTGGTGCAGGCCGGCGGCGAACCACGTCGCCGCGGCGCCAACGGCACCCCGGCCCAGCCCGACGAACCCTGGAGCGCCGCCCTGCCGGAGCTGGCGGCGGCGCCGGGGGTGCTGCTCTACGACATCGAGTCCGACCCCGATGCCCGCGACGACTTCCTGCATGGCTTCCTGCGGCTCGAGCGCGGCGCCGATGGCCGCTGGCCTGAGGCCCTGCTGCCCCTCCGCGGCCCGGGCGCCGGCCACTACCAGCCCCTGCTGGCCCTCTATGAGCACGGCGAGGCGCGGCTCTGGCGTCGTCTGTCCCGCCTGCTAGCCCGCTATCCCGATTGGCCCGTGCTCCATTACGGCGAGACCGAATCGGTGGGCCTGCTGCGGCTGGCCGAGCGCCAGGGGGTGAGTGAGGCGGAGCGCTCCCGCCTGCGCTCCCGCCTGATCGACGTGCACCAGCGGCTGCGGCGCCACTGGTTGCTGCCGGTGAACAGCTACGGGCTCAAGGCGGTGGCCGGTTGGCGCGGTTTCCATTGGAGCCAGAGCGGCGTTGATGGCGCCCGCTGCCTGCTGTGGTGGCGGCAGTGGCGCCAGGGCGGTCGCCAGCCCCGCCGCGGCCGCCACCAACTGGGCCGGATCTTCCTCTACAACCGCGACGACTGCCGCGCCACCTGGATGGTGGCGCGTTGGCTGCTGGAGCAGGAGGGGCTCTGAAGCAGCCGGCTGTGGAATCGGCGCCGCCCCGTGCTCGCAGCCACCTCTGCCACAAGCGATCGCGACAAGAGCAGCCGTCTCCGGAGACTCAGGGGCTGAGGGCCGCTCCGATGGCGGCCTGGAATCGAGCCAAGCGCTTCTCGATCAGCCCACGCGATCCGCACATCCAGTGCCGGTGGAGCTCCAGGCCCCGGAGGAGGGGAAGCCGTGAGTCGGTGCAAGTGCCAGGCGCCCGGGGGCAGCTCCAGGCGCTGGCAGCGCCTGGAGCTGCCTCACCCTCAGCTGCCGCCGCCGGCCCCGACGGGCGGCGCCACGAAGCCGGGGGGCACCGAAATCTGCAGCTCGATCGCCTCGGCGCCTTCACCAGCGTGCAGGAGCGGAGCCATCAGGGACGCCCGCCGCACCAGGGCCAGGCCGATCCAACCCTGATCGTTCGCCAGTTCCAGGCTGGAGGTGATCACCCCGGCCCGCTCAGCCTCGGGGCCCCGCAGCGGCGATCCCGGCACCAGCAACGCCGCCCCGGCATCCGTTGAAGCAGCGAACCAACGCCGCAGCTGCTGCTTGACGCCGTCGTAGGTGGCGAGCTTGGCCAGGGTTTCCTGGCCCACGTAGCAGCCCTTCCCCAGGCTGACCCGTGGGGCCAGCCCCAGCTCGAAGGGGTTGGTGTCCTCGTTGATCTCGCCCGGGGCTGCCGGATGCCCCTGGCTGAGGCGCCAGCGCTCCGCCTCCTGGGGCGGCAACGGCCGCCGATCCGCCAGCTCGGCCGGCAGGGGGACGCCGGCGGGCAGCACCACGCTGCTGCCGAGCCGCCAGCCAGGCCCGCTCTCCAAGGCTTGCCACTGCCTTTCAGATCCGTCTGCGGCCTGGCTGGCGCTGACGGCTGAACCGCTGGCGCTGAGATCGCTGGCGGCTGGATCACTGGCCGCCGGGGAGTCGAGCGGTTCGATCCAGAGGCCCTCGATCAGCGCTCCCAATCGCACGTCGTCGGCGGGAAACAGCACCCGATCCAGGGCCTGGCGCACAACAGCCGCATCGCCTTCGCGGATCACCATCCAGGCGCCGCCCTCCACCACCAGCACCTCGGCCAGGGCCCGCAGGCGGGCGGTGGGGCTGATGCAGCAGGTGCCCAGCCACTGGCCCGCTCGGGCCAGCTGCAGATCCTGGCTGGTCTGGCCGTGCAGAAAGCGCATCGTGTCGGGACCTTGGAGCTGCAGCAGGCCCACGGGTTGCTGCAGCCGGCAAGGGCCGGGTGGTTGCCAATCCCAGGGGGAAGGCCGCCCCAGGTCGTCGCTGGTGTTGGTCGTCATGGTTCAGCCCGCCTCGGCGCTGCCTTGGGCCTGATCGCCGTCCGGGCCGCTGCCAGCGAGGCCGGCCTTGGCGAGCCCGGCCACCTCCTCCAGCAGGAACAGGCTGCGCAGATCCAGGCCGGCAGCGGCCATGGCCTCGGCACCCCCTTCCTGGCGATCGACGATCGCCACCACCCGTTCCACCACGTAGCCCGCCTCCTGCAGCTGGCGAACCGCCTTGAGGGCCGAGCCGCCCGTGGTGACGACGTCCTCCAGCACGGTGATGCGGCTGCCGGGAGCTGGCAGGGGCCCCTCCAGCCAGGCGCCGGTGCCGTGGCCCTTGGCCTCCTTGCGCACGATCAGGGCATCCAACTGGCGACCCTCCAAGGCAGCCTGCATCGCCACGGCACTCACCAGGGGGTCGGCGCCGAGGGTGAGGCCAGCCACCGCCACCGCCTGAACCTCCACCTGTTCCAACAGCAATCGGCCCAGCAGGGCCAGGCCGGGGCCACTGAGGCTCACCGGCTTGCAGTTGACGTAGTGGTGGCTGCTGCGGCCCGAGGCCAGGGTGAAGGTGCCGTGGCGATAGGCCCGCTCAGCCAGCAGGCCCAGCAAGGTCAAGCGGGCAGACGGAGGGACGGAGTTGGCTGGCGGGATGGCCATCGGCGGGGGATCAGCTGGTGTGAGATTGGTGCACTCGCTAGTTTGTCCTTATCGTGGACGGGCCCTACGTGGCCGGAGCACCGATGGCACGAATCAGCCCAGCCTCGGCCGCCGAGCCGCCCAGGGTCAGCTCCCCTGGCAGCGGCAGGAGATCCAGCAGTGCCCATCGCTGGTGCCGGGCTCTGGCCATCGCCGTCACCAGCGGCGCTTCCGCCTTGATGTCCGGCCAGCCCGCTGGGGCCGGGCCGGTGCTCTGCTCCACCAGCCTGGAGGCCCCGATCGTGGGCACCCGGGATGCATCCGGCACCCTCAGCGTGCCCCAATCGCCGGTGGAGGTGACCCGCTGTGGCGTCGTTCAGACACCGACCGAGCTGCTGGACCGCCGCGCCTACAGCTGGACCGCCCCCTTCGCCCGCGGTGTGGATCTCACCCACCAGGTGACCGATCTGTTCGGCATCGCCATGGGCGGGGGGGATGGCAGCAAAGTCATGGGTTTCGGTTTTGGCGATCAGACCCTCATCTGGGATGGATCGGCCATCGAGCACACTGCCAAGATGTTGCTCACTGATCAGTCCGATCCGATGCCGCTACGCACGGTGGATCTGGTCGGCGTCTACAACTCCAGCCTCGGCGGTTCCGCCATGCCCCAGGCGCCTCAATCCAGTCCCGACAGCGGTGCTTATCGCTCCGCCACCATGCCTCGCTCCGTGCGCGGCATGTGGTGAGCGAAGCGTCCGCCATCCAACGCGGGGGTCTAGCAATCTGGTGAATGCAGCGAACTCATAATTCGCCTTAGCCGAGTTCGATCCTCGGGACCCCCATTCCGTCCAAACCGCAGCACTTCGGCAGTGACTGCATGCATGTTCTTGCTGCTCCCGCAGCAGGAGATCACCTCTGAGTGGCCCATGCCGCCAACGCCATAGGCCACTTTCCGGAATCGACCCATAACTATCGCATCGCGAAATCAGCAGAATGGAGACTTTCGTTAATCATCATCGCCTCGATAGTCGCCAATCTATTGTACAAGGAAAGGGCCAACTCGGGCTGCTGGCTTGACATGGCCTCCATCTGATCCCTGGAGAGTGAATACAGAACAGCGTCGCGACTGATTGTTGCAGTGACGCCTCGAGGCGATTTAAGAAAAAAGGAGACCATGCCGGCAATGGCGCCCGGCCCCATGGCTATCATTCGCTTTTGTTCGCCATTTGCAGTATCAGAAACCACTTCCAGCCTGCCAGACTCGACAACATAAATCCAGCCCCCTGGATCGCCACTTTTCCATAATATTGCTCCAGACTGATACTGCTCACGCTGCAAATAAGGCTTGGCTTTATTGATGAATTCTCTTGTCCAGGCCATGGACTCCGGATCGAGCCTTTCCGACACGGACTGTGCGACGGCGCCAGGCAGTCCCGGCTCTTCGTGCAAGGCGAGCAGTTGATCCTCACACCATTGCAGTGCCCCATCCATGTCACTCGCCCAATGAATGGCTGCGACCGATTCAGAGGCCGTGGCCTGGGTGACACCACTGAACCGCAGGAACTGTCGCTTCGCAACAGGCGACAGATGACTGAGAACCAGCACAAGCTGATGCTCCCCAGCCAACGAGGCAAGGCGATGGATCCAGGTCATGCCACCGGAATCAATGCCGACAACAGCCGTGAAATCCAACACGAAAAAGCGCGGCCTGGGACAGTCCTTGCGGCTGATCTGCGCCTGGACACGTCGATAGAGGGTGAAGGCAGAACCGAAAAACAAAAAACCTTGCAAAGCAAGAATCTGCACAGCTTCGCCGTGCTGCCTCAACATCAAGAAGTCGGATTCGGGCCGCAGCTCCTTGCTGCGAATTGAGCGGCTTGAGCCTGCAAACTTAACCAGATCAATCCTGGAACAGCTGATCACGAAAAAAACGAAGCAAGCCAGAAGGCCAACAAGGACACCATGGATAAACCCGGAGCAAGTGATCACGATAGTGATCACAGAAATTGTGGCGTACTCCAGCCTCGAAATGCGTTGCAGGCTATCGATTAACGGCTCCTTGAGGATGGAAAATCCCAGGAATATTGTCAGTCCGCCCATCAGAAAGTTAGGAAAAATTTTGAACAGCGACATGCCAAAGCCCAGTGCCGCGACTGACATCGCCGAGTTGATCAGACTTGGCAAGCGACCCGGGGCCTTCATCTGATAAGAAAGAACGGAATCGCTCACGGTGAGATAGCCATTGGCGCCACCCAGGATTCCCCCCGCCAGATTGGCAAGACCGTTGGCCTTGAGTTCCTGATCAATATCGATGGCGTCGCCCGTTGCCTGCTCCAGTCCCGAGATGTTCAGCAACAGGGCCAGGGAGCCCACAAAGGCAATGACGAGATAGTGGATCCAGTGCTCGCCGAGAATTCTCCAATCCAGCTGGCTCAGTGCTGCGGGGCCGAACGGAGGCCAAAGCCTCCCGCCCGGGAAACCACCTTCGATCCAGCCACGGGCGATGGCGTCCTGATTGCTGATATGCAGAATCGGCAAAGACAGAGAGAAAATCAAAGCAGAACCAAAGAGAATTGTTGGCAGAACCCAGGATTGCTGATAACGAAGATTGATCCCAAACAAACCCACACCAAAGAGCAAGCCAGGCAGCCATCGCTCAGGAGCCCCGGCGGACCACAGCTGGTCAAGATTATTGATACTGAGATTAACATTGATCAAAAATCCCAATCCCCCCAGGACCAGAATCACACCCGTTCCCGCCAGGAAGCCACTCACCACCGAAGGGGGAACGAAGCGTGTCCCAACACCAAGCCGAAACTGGCCCAGGCCATACAGCATCAGTCCCATCGTCAGCGTCGACAGGGCAATGGCGGCCACCACTGTCGGAAACATGCTGGCAGTGGTGTGGGTTTTCGACGCAATACTCAGGGCCATCAGCGCCACAATCGCCGGCGTTGAATCTTGAATTGTGGCGACGCCATAGCGACAACTGGAGCGCAGGGAGGCAATGGCACTCACCATCGCATTGCCCACCAGGCAGAGGCCGACTCCAAGCGGGAAGTACGGCCTGAGATCACCAAGAAAAACAATGGAAGCCAGCGCAATGCAGCAGGGAATATTCATCGCCCCACTGATCAATCCCGCGACAACCACATTGGCTATGGAGCCGCGCTGACGCGGTGAAACGAGTCCAGGTCCCGGCTCCCTGGCAGGACCCATGACGGCATCATGCGCTGCCTGATTCATGCTGCTTCCACTGGGCCGCTCTGCCACACATTCAACCTTAATCTCAGCCATGGACATCCATGGTCTCATTTTCAGAAATGTCCGCCAGAGGCTGCTCCATAACGAAGACTTTCCGGGCGGGAAAGACCCAATGACCTTGCCCAGCCTGAGACCGTTCAGCGCAAGCCGTTTTCGTTGTTGAATCGACGGGCGTCAGCGCTGGTTGCCGGCACGACCCGACCTGGGATCGTTCACGCTGTTCCATGGCCCAGTGGCACCAGCCCAGCCCTCGGGACGGTGGCCAACCCGGCCGTTTGTGGTCGATTGCTTGGCGGGAGACCAGAGCAAAGGCTGGCGGTGCTGGCTGCGTCATCACCACCAGCCAGCACCACCCGAGGCTGGAGGCCCCTGCCGGGATCCCCTGGCGCCGAATCCCCGGGGATTCGCCGGGCAGGCCGGACCTGGCCCGGATGGCCTCGCGGCCTCCCTACCTAAACTCTCAAAAGGCCGAACAACCGCCCTGCATGCGCTTCCTGGCCTTGGCCATCCTGCTGGCCCTGATGGCGTTTTTCGCCGCCGCTGAGTTCGCCGTGATCCGGCTGCGACCCTCGCGCGTGCAGCAGCTGCTCGATGACGAGGAACCCGGGGCCCGGTCGGTGGCGCGCCTGCAGCAGCGGCTGCGCCGCGTGCTGGTGGCCACCCAGCTAGGGGCGGTGCTGGCCCTGCTGGCCATCGGCTGGACCGGTCGTGGGCTGGCGGGTCATCTGGCCTCCGCCTGGAGCGCCCCTCTGCCCCAGGGCTGGCTCGATGCCCTGGTCTTCCTGCTGCTTGTGCTGCTGGCCACCTTGATCGGCGGCCTGTTGCCCAAGGCCTGGGTACTGCATCGCCCGGAGGCCTCGGCCCTGAAGCTGGCCCCACTGCTGGAATCGCTCACCGCCACCCTGGCCCCGCTGCTGCTTCTGATCGAGCGGCTGACGGGGGTTCTGCTGCGGCTGCTGGGCCTGCCGCGCAATTGGGATGAACTGGTGCCGGTGCTTTCGGCCGGTGAACTCGAAACCCTGATCGAAAGCGGCGGGGTCACCGGCCTGATGCCCGATGAGCGCAGCATCCTCGAGGGGGTCTTCTCGCTGCGGGACACCCTGGTTCGCGAGGTGATGGTGCCCCGCTCCGGCATGGTCACCCTGCCGCTGGAAGTGAGCTTCGGCGAAATGATGGATGCGGTCCATGCCAGCCAGCACGCCCGCTTCCCCGTGATCGGCAGCTCCCTCGACGACGTGCGCGGCATGCTCGACCTGCGCCGCCTGGCCGAGCCGATCGCCCGCGGCCAGCTCCATCCCGACACCCCCCTGGCGCCGTTTCTGCTGCCGGTCACCCAGGTGCAGGAGAGCGCCTCCCTGGCCGAACTGCTGCCCCTGATCCGCAGCGGCCAGCCGCTGCTGGTGGTGGTTGATGAGCACGGCGGCACCGAGGGGCTGGTGACCGTGGCCGATCTCACCGGCGAAATCGTCGGCGAGGACGACAACCCCCTCGAGGCCGCCGAAGATCTCCATCCCCTGCTCGAGGGAGGCTGGTCGGCCGCCGGCGATCTGGAGATCGTCGAGCTCAATCGCCAGCTGGGTCTGCGGTTGCCGGAAGCCGAGGGCCATCACACCCTGGCTGGTTTCCTGCTCGAGCGCTTCCAGCACATTCCAGCCCCGGGCGAGGGCCTGCGCTGGAAGGGGTACCGCTATGGGGTGCTCAGCATGGATGGACCCCGCATCGAGCGGGTGCGAATCGTGGCGAACGGTCCCGATGGCAGCGAGCTGGCCTCGAACCGGGAGGCCGATCGTCGATAATCTTCCTAACTTCGTCGCTGCCGCCATGAACCCTGTGCGTGTGGGGGTCATCGGCATCGGCAACATGGGCTGGCATCACGCCCGCGTGCTGAGCCTGCTGCGGGACGCCGAACTGGTGGGGGTCGCCGATCCCGACGAAACCCGCGGCCGTCTGGCCGTCGAACAGTTCAACTGCCGCTGGTTCCCCGACTTCAGCGCCATGCTCAGCGAGGTGGAGGCGGTCTGCATCGCCGTGCCCACCCTGCTGCACCATCGGGTCGGCATGGCCTGCCTGGAGGCCGGCGTGCACGTGTTGATCGAGAAGCCGATCGCCGCCAACCAGGAGGAGGCCGCCGAACTGATCCAGGCCGCCGAGCAGGCCGGCAAGCTGCTGCAGGTGGGTCACATCGAGCGCTTCAACCCCGCCTTCCGCGAGTTGCTCAAGGTTGTGGTCGGCGAGGAGATCGTCGTGCTGGAAGCCCGCCGCCACAGCCCCAACCCAGACCGCGCCAACGACGTCTCGGTGGTGCTGGATCTGATGATTCACGACATCGACCTGGTGCTGGAGCTGGCCGCCTCGCCGGTGGTGCGCCTGGCCGCCGCCGGTGGCCGCAGCGGTGATGGCCCGATCGACTACGTCAACGCCACCCTGGCCTTCGCCAATGGCGTGGTGGCGAGCCTGACGGCCAGCAAGATGGCCCATCGCAAGGTGCGGCGGCTCTACACCCATTGCCGCAACAGCCTGATGGAAACCGATTTCCTCAAGCACAATCTGCGCATCCATCGCCGCTCCACCGGTTCGGTCAGCGCCGATCACGGTGAGCTGGTGTATCGCAACGACGGCTTCATCGAAGAGGTGAGCACCACCTCGATCGAGCCGCTCTATGCCGAGCTGGAGCATTTTCTGCAGTGCGTGCGCGGCGTGGAAATCCCCGCCGTCGATGGCCTGCAGGCCTCCCGGGCCCTGCAGCTGGCCGACCTGATCGAACAGTGCGTCGAGCAACCGAATCTCTGCATGGCCCTCGACGTGCCGATCTGACTCAGCCGGGCCTGGAGGCGCTGGTTTCGGTGAGTTGCTGCAGGGCCAGCAGCTGCCAGCGGCGGCACTGGGCCGGCGACGAGCGGTAGAACCGATCCCAGGCATCGCCCTTGTGCAGGCCGTAGTCGGCCTCATTCACCTCCGGGTGGCCCAGTTGCCAGCCCACGCGCACAGCATGGCCGATCACCACATCCAGGGCCAGATCGTCGTCGAACTGCACCTGGGGGTTGGCGGCCACGAAGGCGATCAGGGTGAGCAGGGTTTCGGTGCAGAGCTGGCGGTATTCGGCCGCCTCGATCTTGCCCAGCAACTGCTCCACCAGGGAGGCGAAGTTGCGCTCCCCCGGGGTCTTCTCGCTCAGCAATGGGCCACTGGCCAGGCGATTGCGGCGTTCGAGCTTGTCGCCGATGACGATGCCACGGCAGTGGTGCAGGAGATCCCAGATGCCGGCATGGAAGTTGCGCGGCACCCGCTGCAACGCCCCCAGCCGTAGGCGATGCTGCAGCCAGCCGCCGCCCTTGGGCAGATCTTCGAGGGGATCGGGCGCCTCCCAGCGCACGCGGCCGCGCACATGCAGTTGCTCCTTGCGCTGCAGGGCGGCCCGGGCGTGCTCCACGTCGGCGAGCACGGCCCTCAGGCGCCGGCGAATTGTGTGAGGCGGCTGGCTGCAGAGGGCCTCGAAGGCATCGCTGGGGCTGAGATCGGCCTCGGCGGCCAGTTCCCCGGTGAGCAGCAGCAGCAACTGACCGAGCTGCAGGGTGAGGCTGCCGCTCAGGAGTTCCGGTTCCAGCCGCACCAACCCATCCAGCGCCAGCAGCAGCTCCTGCTGCAGCATCCACTCGCGGCCGTCTTCGCCACCGAAACGGCGGATCATGGCGGCGATGGTGCGGCTGCCCTTGGGCTCGCTGATCAGGGAATCGTTGGTGTAGTTTCGGCCCACCACCACCTGCTTCTGGCGCACCAGCAGGTCGATCAGGGCATCCTCCAGCTGGGGATGCACGAGCCCCATGGCCCCGGCGGCGCGGCGCACCACGCTCCAGTCGGCTTCCGCCAGGCCGCGCCGGTACACCTCCTCGAGCAGCAGCATCAGGGTCACTCCCGGGGTGTCACCGGGTCCTTGCAGCCGGGCGGTCGGGCCGAGCCTGCGGCCCAGCAGTTCGAGCACCTCGGCCTGCTCCGGCAGGGAGGAGCTGTGCCAGAGCCGCTCGGTCAGATCGGCCACCGTGGTCTCTTCGAGTTCCTGCTCCTCGCGGGCGGTGAGCTGGTGCTGACTGGTGCTGGGGGGCAGCAGCGACTGGGGGGTGGGCCAGAGAGAGCAGGCGGCCACGGCCCGTCTGGGCAGTCCCACCACGCTGGCCTGGCTGACCAGCTCGCCCAGCGGCGCCAGCCGGATCGGCACCCCCTCCAGTTCACCGCTCTGGAGCTGCCGCCCCAGCTCCAGGAACACCTGCGGATCCTGCAGGAAGGGAGCCGAGGCAATCGGAATCAGCAGCAGCGGCGAGCCGGGCCCCCGCCAATTGCGCTGCAGCAGGCGCAGCTCGCCGGCCACCGCATCGACGAGCTGCTGGGGATCGTCGGCCAGGTAGTAGGTGTCGTCCTCCAGCACCGCCGGCAGGTAGGCGATCAGTTCGTCCTCATGGCGGTAGAGGCGGGCCGTGGCCATCGTTTCCATCCGCACCCGCGGATGGCCGCTGAGCCCCAGGCGGCTGTTGGAGCCCACCGTGGCCATGCGCTGGCTCAGCTCCCGTGAACTGGCCACCCGCGGGCTGCCGGTGCGCTCGCTGACCGGCAGCCCGGCCTGTTGCAGCTGGGTCGCGATGCCGGCATCGGCAGGAGCCAGGGCCACCAGCACCTGATCGGCGCCCAGGGGGGCACTGTGGCGCCGCTGGCAGGGATCGAGATCCTCCGGCGTGATCAGGCCGCCCAGCAGCAGATCGGAAAGCCAGGTCAGACTCTGGGTCCAGAGCAAAGGCACATTGTCATTGGCCTGCCGGGGCTGGCTGCCGGGATTGAGCCGTTCGGCGGCGATGTGGTCGGCCGGCACCAGGTAGAGCTCCGGCAACAGGGCGTTGCCATCGACCTCGACGCTCAGCTCCGCCAGCCGCTGCCGCCAGCCCCGGGCCTCCTGCCAGCGCTCCTCGCAGCAGGCGGTGATCAGTTCGTAGGCCAGGAACAGGGGCCATTCGCATTCAATGTGCTCGAACTGGGCCAGCTCCTCGCGCTCGTAGTGCAGCCGGGTGATGTCTTCGACCACGGTCTGGTGGCCGTCGCGGCGGAAGCGCTTGTAGCCATGGGTGCCGCCCAGCTCGCGGCGGATCTTGTCGCGGGTGCGCTCCACCAGCTGGGGATCCTCCACGGCCCAGGCCGGGTAGCCGATCACCGAGAGGCAAGCGCTGTCCACCTCCTTGCTGGCCGACTCCCGCGGCAACAGGCTGCGCAGGGCCCGCCGCAGGCGCACGATCGCATCGTGGGGAATGGTGAGGCAGCAGCTGCCGTCGCCGTGGGGGCCGTAGAGGTCGAGACCCTCCAGGGCTTCCAGGGCCGCCTTGACCAGGCCGATCGAGCTGGCATTGCGCTCCGGCAGGCCGTGGTTGCCCTTGTCGCCCCGCTCCCAGATGCCGTAATCGGCCACCCGATAGGCCCGCGCCACGTAGTAGGCCAGGTTCTGGATGAAGTCGCACTCGTGGCTGGTCTGCACGATCACCAGGCCCGAGCGGGTCAGCTGGGCCAGCTGCAGCAGAAACAGGGCCGTGGCGTCGAGTTGCAGATGGCCCCAGCCGTCATCCGCCACCACCGGCTCGCCCGTGTCGGTGTCGAACTTGGCGTGGATGGCATCGAGGCGATCGAGGCTGTTCTTGAAGCGCTCCACCTTGGCCGCCTGGCGCAGCATCGCGCTCAGCAGCCCCCGCATCAGCTGCAGCACCCGCTGCTCCAGCTCGAAGGAGCGCCGGCAGGGGCCCCGCAGGCGGCGATGGGCGATCGCCAGGCCCCAGACGCACTGGATCGAGTAGACGCAGTCCCGCACCCAGGCATCGCCGTAGTTGCCATGCACGGTGTTGGCCGTGCTGGCAGGCAGCAGGCCGGTGATCGGATGCTGCCGGCTGAGCACCACCGCCTCGATCTGACGATCGAGCTGCCGCAGCAGTTGCCAGGCCTCGACGTCGCTGGCTGAATCCTGGAGGGGCGGCGCGGAGCCCTGATCGCCGTTGGCGTCCTGGCTCGCCCCGGGGTTGCTCGCTGCCGAGTCGCTCACTGCTGAATCGATGGGTGGCGGGGCGATGGGATGGCTGGTGCTGCTGCCGGATCCAGGGGCCATCATCCTGCTTCAGGTTGGAACGGACTCCACTCCCCCAGGACCCTGGTCCAGGTGAGCCTCAGGGGAGGCCCAGCCTGAATCGGATCAAGGCCTGACACAGGATTGAACCCGGGTTGAGCAGAACCCTGGTTCGGCCGAACCCACTTGGGGCCGGGCCTGGGAGAGGCGATCCTCAGGGCCGGCTGAAGGCTGGGGCCTGGTGAACCCCGGTGGAACGGAATCGAACCCATAGATTCTCTCCCGCAGTCCCCCCTTCCCATGGCAGCAATCGTGACCGTTCCGGTGCGCACCCAGGTGTTGGGGGTACCGGTGGATGTCTGTACCGATGTGCTGCAGGCGGCCCTGGAGCTGCGTCAGCGGGGTGGCGGCCAGATCGTCACCCTCAATGCCGAGATGACCATGGCCGCCCGGGCCGACCCGGCCCTTGGGGCCGCCATCGCCGCCGCCCAGCTGGTGATCGCCGACGGGGCCGGTGTGGTCTGGGCCCTGGCCCGCCAGGGCTTCCGGGTGCGGCGCAGCCCCGGGATCGAGCTGGCCTGGAACCTGCTCGACCACGCCGCCGCTCACGGCTGGCGGGTGGCGCTGGTGGGCGCCAGCCCCCCGGTGATGGAGGCGTTGCGCCAGCGGCTGACCCAGGCACTGCCCGGCCTGCAGGTGGTGTTCAGCGCCCATGGGTTTCAGTCAGCCGAGGCCTGGCCGGAACTGGAGCGCCAGTTGCTGGCCGCCCGGCCGGATCTGGTGTTGGTGGCCCTGGGGGTGCCCCGCCAGGAAACCTGGATCCAGGCGCTGCCTGGTCCCCGCCGGGGGCTGTGGATGGGGGTCGGCGGCAGCTTCGATGTCTGGGCCGGCAACAAAAAAAGGGCTCCCGCCTGGATGGGGGCCCTGCAGATCGAATGGTTATATCGGTTGATTCAGGAGCCGAGCCGCTGGCGGCGGATGCGGGCCCTGCCGGATTTCGCCTGGGCGGTGCTGCAGGAGAAAGGCTGAGAAAACTGGGGTCGAGGATGGAATCGCCGGGTTGGCACTGGCTGAACCTGCCTGGCTTGGCGCAGCCTCTCGACCTCTCTGAGCGGGTTTAGGCCATCCAGGGCCAATCCACCTGGATGGATCAGGGGCGACCCAGGACTTCAGACTGGCGCTCAGCGCTCAGCGGAAACCCACCGAGGCCTGCCACACAAACGCCAGCAGCAGGAAGAACAGGGGGATGATCGGCAGGATGTCCACCAGGGGGCCGAAGGCCTGATAGGCCTCAGGCAGCTGGGCAAGGGCGGGAGTGGAGAGACCGGCCAGCAGGGAGAGAGCCATCGGGTGGGAGGCGGGGAAGATGGGAAGACCTGAAAGGTGGGAAGACCTTCGTGTCGTGGCAGACGTCTCGGCGGGCAGATGGAAGGTGCGAACACCCTGACTGCAGCACCGGGATTGCGAAGGATTGGCTGAGCTTGCCGGTGGCGGCTGCTGCCGATCCTCTGCAGGACCTGGAAGCTACCACGTGTGAGCGGCTGGGGAGTCGGGCTCCCAGGGAGCGAAACCCTCTGAAAAACAACCCTCGCCGATCGCCTGGCCCATGGCCGTGGTGAAGCGCAGCAGGGTCGTGAGGTTGTGCAGGCTCAACAGGGTGCGGCCGAGCAGCTCCTGGCTGCGGATCAGGTGGTGCAGGTAGGCGCGGCTGTGCACTCGGCAGGCCAGGCAGGGGCAGCGCTCATCCAAGGGAGTGTGGTCGTGGCGGAAGCGGGCGTTGCGCAGGTTCCAGCGCTCTCCGCCCACCAGGGCCGTGCCATGGCGACCCAGCCGGGTGGGCAGCACACAGTCAAAGAGATCAAAGCCCTGGGCCACGGCGATCGCCATCTCCCGCAGGCTGCCCACCCCCATCAGGTAGTGGGGTTTGGCCTCCGGCAGCAGCGGGCCCAGCTCGCGCACGATGCGGTGCATCTCCTCCACCGGTTCGCCCACGCTCACGCCGCCCACGGCGATCCCGGGCAGATCAAGGGCGGCCACAATCTGAGCCGATTCGCGGCGCAGCTGGGGGAAACAGCCCCCCTGGACGATGCCGAACAGGGCCTGGTCCGACCGGTTGTGCACCGCCAGGCAGCGCTCCAGCCAGGCGTGGGTGCGGCGGCTGGCGATCGCCACCTCGCTTTCGCTGGCGGGATAGGGCGGACATTGGTCGAAGGCCATGGCCACATCGGCGCCCAGGGCCATCTGGATCGCCATCGAACGCTCCGGCGTCAGGGTGATGCGGGCGCCGTCGCGGGGGGAGCGGAACACCACCCCCTCATCGTCGATGCGGTTGATCGCCCCGAGGCTGAACACCTGGAAGCCGCCCGAATCAGTGAGCAGGGGGCCCTGCCAGCCCATGAAGCGATGCAGCCCGCCGGCCTCGGCCACCACCGCTTCACCCGGTTGCAGATGCAGGTGATAGGTGTTGGCCAGCACCATCTCGGCACCGGTTTCCAGCAATTGGGGAATCGCCACCCCCTTCACCGTGGCCGCCGTGCCGACCGGCATGAAGCGGGGGGTGTGCACAGGACCGTGCGGGGTGTGAAAGCAGCCGCAGCGGGCCCGGCTGTGGGGGCAGCGGGCCGTGATCTGGAAGCTGAAGGGGGCGGGACCGGGCTCCGCCGCCATCGGGGCAGCGACATCCCCCGGCAGCTGGGGAGAGGGACTCGTCGGCACGCTGGGCCCTCCGGAGGCAAGGGTTTGGGAGGCACCGGCGGACACCGGGCTTCCATGCCCGAGGACGCTACGTGGCGTTGCTCGCTCCTTGGTCTTCACCGCTGGGCCCTGGGCCTCGACCCACCAACCCGCCATTCCCAGGCCCAGCTTCCAGCGGGGCGCCATTGGGTGATGGTCTGTTCGGCGTCCCTGGCACTGGCGGTGCAGGGGTTCCCGGCCCTGCCGGTCCCCCCTGGCCCAGCACGGAAGGAGATCCCTTCTGCCGCCATGCCGGTTCCTGATGACCCATCAGGCTCCGCGACGTTCACTGGAGCGTCGCGGAGCTTGTTCAACACTGCACGATCAGCGCAAGGCACGCGCGTGAAATGGGCCCCACGGAATCATCTGGGTCATCCACTGCCGGTTTGAGGTTCTCTGCCGGCTGTTGGTAGGCGCTGCCGGGCTGGGTCTGCCAATCCGTGTTCGCTGACGAAGCCGTTGCCCCTGGTTGGAATGCCCGGTGTCGGGGAGCGGCCCCTGCCCCTCCATGGGCTGGAGTGCGGCGCCCCTGAGAGCTCGGTCGCTCGTTGCCGGACCTCCCGGGCGGGATCATGGCGGCTCCTGCTCAGCCCATGGCTGCACGGGGGTGAAGTCCTGAGCCCGAATGGGCTGGGATGGGGTGCGGCCCCACCCGCTTCCACCGTTTTCTCTTGCACCGATCGGCCTCGCCATGAACCGCCCGCCCGCTCCTGTCTCCGCCGGCGTCCCCACCTGGCTGCGGGATCTGGCCGGTGCCTGGATCTTCTATTCGGTGCTGCCGGCCTGGCCGGGGATTCAGCCCCGCTTTGAGCGCATCGCCCGCTTTGCGCCCTGGGTGGGCCTGGTGCTGGGAGGCCTGCAGGCCCTGGTGTGGGGGCTGCTGCAGGGCCGGGTGCCGCTGCTGGCCCAGGTGGCTCTGGTGCTGGCGGCCGGTCTGCTGCTGACCGGGGGGCTGCACATGGACGGCGCCATGGACACCGCCGATGGCCTGGCGGCGGGCGACCGGCTGCTGGAGGCGATGGAGGACAGCCGGGTCGGTGCCAGCGGAGCCCAGGCCCTGGCGCTGCTGCTGCTGCTGCGGGCCGGAGCCCTGGCCATGCTCGGCGCCAGTGCCCCTGGGCTGCTGGTCTGGGCCGCCGTCTGGGGGCGATTGGCCCCCCTGGTGGCGATGGCCCGATTCCCCTATCTGCGGCCCCAGGGCAGTGCCGGTTTCCATCGCCGCCACTGGGCCGGGCTGGCGATCGAGCTGCGCCCCAGCCTGGTGCTGCTGGCCCTGCTGCTGGCGCTGTCGTGGTTCTGGCACTGGCCAGCGCTGGTGCTGGCGGGTCTGGTGCCGGCGCTGCTCGTGCCCCTGGGGTTGGGGCGGCACCTGGGCGGCCACAGCGGCGACACCTATGGAGCCTGCGTCGAGTGGGCCGAGGCCCTGGCGCTACTGCTCAGCGCCCTGCTGCTGGTGCTGTGGCGCTCTGCAACCCCGGCGGCAGGCTGAGCCGGAAGGCATTGCCCTGCTGGGGCAGGCTCGGGTCGCTGAGGCAGGGGGGGATCACCAGCGCCAGTTCGCCCCCCAGGCCCCGGGCCAGGTCCCGGGCCAGAGCCAATCCCAGGCCGGTGCCGGGCCGCTGGGCGCCGCTGCTGCCCCGGCGGCCCCGCTCGAAGATCAGCTCCCGCTCTGCGGCTGGGATCGCCGGGCCTCCATCCCAGACCGTGAGAATCGGCCCGGCGCCGGCCCCCCCGACCCCTGATCCCGCGCCCACGTGCAGGCCGACGGCACTGCCGGCGGGGCTGTAGCGGAAGGCGTTCTCCAGCAGGTTGGCCAGGATCTCCGCCACGGCACCGCTGTCGCCGCGCCACTCCGGCAACCGCTCGGGCCGCTGCCAGTGGCGCCCCTGCAGGGCCGCGGTGGCCGCGGCGCGCTGCAGCAGCGGTTCCAGCGGCTCCGCCAGAGGCTGGCCCTCGGGCCCCGTGAGCATGGGAGGCAGCAGCAGGGGCTGGGGGCTGGCGCTCGGCGCGATCAGCACCTCGGCACCGGCCAGATCGCTGATCGCATCAACGTAGCGATTGAGCTGGCGCTCCTCCGCCAGCAGGCCTTCCACCAGGGAGCGGTTGTCACTGTCCTGCTCGAGGCGCCGGCGCAGCAGATGGCCAAAGGTGCGCAGAGCAGTGAGTGGATTGCGCAGCTGATGCACCAGCAAGCGCAGCTGTTCATCCTGGTGTTCGAGGCGCTCCTGCAGCCGCCGCTGCTCCAGGTCGAGGCTGAGGGCTTCGGTGAGGCAGAGGGCCACGGCCTGGAGGCGTTGCCGCAGCGGCTCGGGCCAGGTGCCACTGCCGGTCTCCACCTGCAGCGCTCCCAGCAGCAGCTGCTGATCCCGCAACGGCAGCCAGCGCCGTTCCTCCGCGGGCACCCGCAGCCGGCTGTCCCCTTCCACTGCCGCCAGGGCGCGGCCGTCAGCGGGCCACTGGCCCACCGGCATCAGGGTGGGATGGCCTTCAACCTCCTGGTGGGTCACATACACCACCAGCGAGCGCACATCGGCGCAATCGACAAATTGGCTGAGCTGGAAACCCAACAGGCTGAGAAACCGCTCGGAGACTGGCATCACGGGCGGCTGGGTGGTCGGGTGCTAGAGGCTGCTGACAGGGCCCTCGGAAAAATGTCTCGAGGATGTGTCGAAATTCCTAAAAAAAGCTTTAGGCTCCTGGTATCGACCACTACTTCGCAAGTCCACCCGGGCTGGCAAGTCGCTGGCGAGATGGTCAGGGCCGCACAAAGGTTGCACAAACCCTCGGTCAAGGCTACAGCAGAGGGAGATGCGCCCCTCTTCTGCGCTGGTGCTGCGTGAGCAGCTTCCGGTGTCGCCGTCAGCGATCTTCTGCTCTCACCCGCGGCAGGACGACAGAACGTATGGGCGTGGATCGGTCGGGCTTCGACCCGTCGATTCGGCACGGCTTTCGCCGCCGCCAGGGCTTCGTGCCCCGGCGCGGAGATCGCCAGCCCTCGCATTCCTCCACCTCACCTCTCTCCTCTCCTCCCCAGGGAGTCGTTCCATGTCCAAGAAGCGCAAGCGGATCAGCCGCCGTCGTCTGGCCGGCCAAAGGGTTCTCGCCCATGTGCCCACCTTCAATCTCGAAACCGGTGTCCACAAACCTGTGACAGCAGCCCGGCGCTACATCGCCGAGTCCGAACTGATGGCTCCGGCGATCCTGAACGTCCGCCGCAACGAGCACACCACCGACCGCTTCTTCTGGGGTGAAAAGGGTCTGTTCAGTGCCCAGTACGCCGAGGAAAATCACTTCCTGTTCCCCTCCCTGCGGCTGATCGTCGATCGCATCGGTGAGGACGTCCTGTTCGAGGGCCTCGAATCGATGGCCGCCGACGACTGGGAAGAAATGGAGGAGTACGAGTACGCCTTCGTCTGAGCTGAGGCCAGGCGACCGGTCTGATCGGCTTATGGCCTGATCCAGACGGCTGCAGCCCGTATTCGGCCACAGAACCCCAGCGGCCCCAGATCTTCATGGTCTGGGGCTTCTGTCTGCCTGGAGCGATTGCAGGATTGCAGGGCAGCAGCAGCGGATCGATGCTCGCGGACTGGAGGTCAGCTGACGGGGGATCGCCAGACGGCACAGACCACTGGCCATGACCAGATGGCCGGACTCACGCCTAGCCCGGCAGCCGAGCTCCTGAACTATCCGCACCACTTGTTTCTGGTTGGATCGTTCTGATCGATGACCGGCAATCAAGCAATCGGCCCCACGGCAACCTGGCCGGCTTCAAAGGTCCCGGTCGTCCAGCTGTCGCTGGCCCATCAGGGTGAGGAAGGCCCGCAGTCGGGCTCGGTTGCTGTCTGAGGGATCGAGCTGGATTCGGGCGGAAAGCAAAGCCGCCTGATCGAGGCGCTCAAAGCTCTCTCTCTGGCGTTCTCTTGCTTGAGCTGCTCGGTTTCTCTCTCGACTTGCTCGATATCGCTCTCGGTTCGCTGAATATTGATCTCGAGCACGTTCATGCGCCACTCGTAGTCGGGATCGCGTCGCCAGTTGAGCATCGACAAGAATGATCGCCACCGAGGCAACGATGAAGGCGACGCCCCATTGCTGCTGGAGCTGGAGGGTGCGGCCGGCGACGGTGATGTGGTCATAGGAGGAGAACAGGGCGATCAGGCCGAGGGCCAGGCCGCCGATGGCCTGGGTGTAACCGAGGCGATCCAGGCCTGACCAGGAGCTTGCTGTTGGGGACGATTCTGGCGGAATCGCAGGCTCCTGACCGGCGCCGGGTGGCGGGTCGTCGGCGAGGCTGGCAGGGGCCACAGAATCAGCGGGTGACGGTGACGCGCGGGACTCCAGGCGGGGAGGCCCCACAGAGAAGTGCCACCAGCAGTCCCTTGGGTGCTGGTGCCTGGCGCGGGATGCCCGCCCCAGCGCAACGATGGCCGATCAGGAGCTGCCAGACGACGACCTTGAAGCCCTGGACCAGACCGGCAGCCCCGTGAAGAAGCCGGTTCTGGGGCAGGCACTGGGCTGGGACGAAGCGATCGACGAAGAGGTGAAGGTGTAGCTGGTGGCCCGCAGGATCGTGATGCGCAGCCGGGAACGCGGCGGCAAGACCACCAAGGCGGAACCCAAAGACATATCGCTGCAATCCTGGATCAGGGATACAACCTGCTCGATTCGCGGCGCCAAGGATGGGCCGATAGACAAGAACTAGATCCTGCCGTTGATTTTCACTTTGACCACGCCCACGACCAGGTTCATCGTGAACAGTTGCTTATCAGACCCGAGAACCAAGGCCAGAGATTGGTGGACAAGAAGCAAATCCCATGCAGCACCATGCCTTCGGACCACCTCGCCAACTCTTTTCGCTATGGTTCGCGGCAAGGAACGGCCGGGTGATGGTGGTTCACCGAACCGCCCAATCAAGAGTTAGGCATCATGAGCTACATCCTGCAACTTGCTGTAATTAATCGGGTGCCCGAGGTCCCAATCACAGAGGAGCATGTTGCAGAAGCTCGCCGAGCGCGCACCGTTCTTAATGCGGCTTTTGCTCTCGAAGAAACGTACGACCTTCTAGTGTCTAATTTTCTAGAGCTTGACTAGGAGGCCTTGTGTGCTGCAGCCAGATATGTTGTTCAGGACCGTCGCACCTATGAGGAGTTTTCCGAAGAACGTACCCGCGCGAACCGCAGAATCGTGAACTTACTGACAGCAGCACGACTGTACTTAGACCACGCCCCGCAGCACCTCTCAGAGCACTCTACTACTCCAGATGACGCTGTAATCGCGTTCAGGAATGCAACTGCAAATCAATATGATTCTAGATTTTCTTACCGCTTCATGGAAGCACTCCGCAACCACGTACAGCACTCTGGATTGGCTGTGCACGTAGTAAGTCATAACTCGCAATGGTCCGGCAAGGAGTCTGAAGTCATCAACGAAACTCGCCTCAGTCTTTTTTCGAACAAAGACCTTCTTGAGGAAAACAAGAAGTTCCATAGGAAGATACTTGACGAAATGCCCTCAAGCGTCGAGTTGCTTCAGGCCTGCCGTGAGTATCTTGAAGGGCTGGGCGACATTCACGGCAAGGCAAGGGAAATCATCAATACAACCGCACCCGAGGCACGGAGAGTGTTTGAAGGCCTGATGAACTCCTACGCCTCGGTTAACGATGGAGATACCCTGGGCCTTTCTGTGATGTGTGTTCACGGTGAGGAACGAGAGAAAATTATCCCGATTTTCCTCGACTGGGATGATGTGCGCCTCAAACTCGTAGCGCGCAACACCACGCTCTCCAATCTTGGCTCTCGAGTAGCTGCGAGCCGGCTGGGCGTTCCCTGGAAGCCGGATTGACGCCTAACAACCGCGCTGCACCGGAACTACCAATATGTTTGGTTTAGTGGTAAAGATAAAGGTAATCTACGTCCGGTGAGCGCGACCGTTAGACAGGCCGAAGACCGCTTGCCTCACCGTATCCCTGGAGATACAATGGTGGCAGGTTGGAGATTCGGGAGACCCCTGCCTATGCCGCATGATTCAGTGCCCTGAATGGTCGAGCGGCAAAAGCTCGCATCGACATTCGGATCAGGCGATTATCCTTGGGGAATCCAGGTGATGTCCGGCCAGTCGGAGAAGGTATCTCTGAGCTTCGAATTCGATATGGCCCTGGCTACCGGATCTATTTCAAAAACCAAGGCAACATGCTTATTGTTCTCCTGGCTAGTGGCGACAAGGGCTCTCAGGTGCAAGACATCCAGTATGCCAAGGATCTAGCCCGTAACCTTTAGGGAATGTCAATGACCAAAACCGAAACAACTGCCTGGGATCCAGCCAATCATTTCACAAGCAGTGAAGACATGGCAGCCTATCTTGAAGCCGCTCTGGAGGATGGAGATCCAACGCTAGTGGCTGCTGCATTGGGCGATATCGCGCGTGCCAAGGGCATGACGCAGATTGCACGTGAAGCTGGACTGGGTCGGGAAAGTCTCTATAAGGGTCTCTCAGCAAGCGGTAATCCTGAGCTGGCAACCGTCTTGAAGGTTATCTCTGCACTCGGACTTCAACTGCATGCAAGTCCTGCTGTTGAGGCGGAGACGGCTGTCTAACAATGCCATACGTCTGGGCCGCCACCAAATGACTCTTTTCGTCGCAAGGAATCCTTGCGGCCAGGTGATGGCAAGCGTTATCCGTATCCAGCAAGCCATTGACCGGAAGCCGCATCTGGTACCGAGAGGCAGTACTATCCTGGGATGAAGCGGAAGCACCAGCGCACTCTTGAGCTGATCTTCTCCCGTCCCATAAGCGGCAGCTTGCCGTGGAGGGACATCGAAGCCCTGTTTCAGGAGCTTGGTGGGGATGTCAGTGAAAGGGCGGGCAGCCGAGTCGCGGTCGTTCTGTTTGGCGAAGTCAGGGTCTTCCACAGACCCCATCCCTCGCCCGATACAGACAAGGGTGCTGTTGCTTCAATCCGCAAGTGGTTTGAAGAACACGGAGTGACACCATGAATCTGATGAAAGTGGATGGCTACCAAGCCAAAATTGAGTACGACGAGGAAACAGATCAATTTCGTGGGGAAATTCTTGGGCTTTCTGGAGGAGCGGACTTCTATGGATCCAGTCCAGATGAGCTTCGCCGTGAGTTCAAAAAGTCATTGGAAGTCTTTCTTGACGTCTGCAAGGAGCAAGGGATCGAGCCCCGCAGACACTTTTCAGGCAAATTCAATCTTCGGATTCCGCCTGAACTACACGAGAAATTAGCGATGACTGCCGAGGCTCAGGGAAAGAGTCTCAACACGCTCGCTCAGGAAGCACTCCAGGGAAGTGTCACGGCATAGATGAACGGATACAAGCCCCTTGAGTGGACAGGCCACCACCGATTCCCGGCTCGCGCTCTAGAGTCCTTGCCTGCCACTCAGGGACAGCGTTAGGGCCAACCAAAGGCCGCCTGTTGTGGCGAAGTTGACGGGCCGCCTTTCCGTAGCTACGGTAAAGTTTGGAGTTCGATTTCGACCCTGGCAAGGACGCGACCAATCTGAGCAAGCACGGCCTCTCCTTGGCGGCCGCAGCTGACCTTAGCTGGGATGCAGCACTCGTCTGGATTGATGATCGGGCTGACTATGGTGAAGCAAGGATGGTTGCCTTGGCTCCAATTGAAGACATACTCTTTTTTGTAGACTTTGTTGATCGCGAGCCAGCAAGGCGATTTATTAGCCTACGCAGAGCCAATCGCCGTGAAGCCAATCACTATGTCAAAGCCATTACGAAAGGTCAACCTGAAGATGCCGACGCTTGAGGAAGATCGGTTGATTACATCGGCAGCGGAATCAGATCCTGATGCCCTTCCGCTTACAGACGAGCAGATGAGCGCGATGGTCCCCATGCGGGTGCTGCGCGGCCGCCCAAAGTTGGCAAATAAAAAGCAGCTGGTTTCAATCCGGTATAGTCCTGAGGTTATTGACTATTTCAGGGCTTCTGGAGCTGGTTGGCAAGCCCGCATGGATGCTGTTCTGAAGGACTATATCGAAGCTCACTCCACTGGCGATGCGAAGGGTGCCTAACATCTAGATTCAGAAGACGGGGGCGAAGGCTGTCCCCTTAGCCAAAGTGACTCCCCCCTTCTGATCTTGAACGTTAGGCTTCGAGGGCCTGGTTCTCGGTAACCCTGCACTTTCAGACCAAAGGCGCTGAAATGAAGATCGGTCTGCAGACTTGGGGCAGCGAGGGAGATGTTCAACCCTTCACCGCTCTTGCCGCAGGGCTGACTCGTGCGGGTCACGAGGTCACGTTGGTTGTCACCGACAACGTCGGTCGGGACTACAGCGGCCTGGCCAGGGAATCCGGATATAGCCTCCAAGCTCTACCAAGCCCGGTGTCGGCTTCTCCCGAGAGGGTCGCCGAGGTCTGGCGGCAGATCATCCAGGTCGGCAACCCGATCCGGCAAGCCGAACTCGTCATGAAGTACGGCTTCGACCCCGTCATGGAATCCATGTTCTCGGCAGCGAAGGACCTCTGCGCATCCAACGACTGCGTCGTGGGCCACTTCTTCGTTTTCCCATTGCGCATCGCAGCGGAAAAAGCGCGACTCCCAATGGCAACAGTCAACGTCGTCCACAACTGCCTCCCGTCCCGCGAGATTCACCCTCCCGGTCTGCCGGACCTCGGGCGATGGTCCTACCCGTTGGGATGGCGGCTCGTGCGCTCGATGATCAACCGGATATTCCTCCCGAGGGTGAATGCACTACGCACGAGGGAGGGTCTCGAACCGAACTCAGATGTCATGACGCAGACATGGGCCTCCGAGCGGCTCAACCTCCTGGCAGTCAGCCCCGAGATCTGTCGGGCGCCCGGAGACTGGGGGGAGAACAACAGGGTGTGTGGCTTTCTGAATCCTCCAGGTCTCTTGTCCGGTGAGAATCTCCCCGACGGGCTCGACGAGTTCCTTTCGCAGGGTACCCCGCCCGTCTACTTCACATTCGGAAGCATGATGCTCCACGACCTGAAGTACATCCGGGAGGCGGCGGCAATCTGGGAGTCAACGGTCAAGCGGCTCGGGTGTCGCGCGGTGTTCCAACTCCCGTGGGAAGATCTCAAAGACATTCCGGTCGAGGGGCCGGTCTTCAAAGTAAGGATGGCTCCGTACAGGCGGGTCTTTCCGAGGTGCTCCGTCATTGTTCACCACGGAGGAGCCGGAACGACCCAGTCGAGCTTGCTCTCGGGCCGCCCGTCCCTCGTCGTCGCACACATGTCCGACCAGTTCTTCTGGGGCTCCGAGTTGGAGCGACTTCGGGTTGCTGGAGAGACGCAGACACGCAAGGGTCTGTCGTCGAGGGAACTGGCCAACGCAATCGCACAGGTACTCGCATGCCCGGAGATGGCGGTCCGAGCCTCGAAAATCGGGGCAGCAATGGGGAGAGAGAACGGAGTAAAGGCAGCGGTAACTCTCATCGAGTCCCGTCTCGATGCGACATTCGACCATCCTTCCTCCCAGTAGCTTCCGCGACCGAAAGGCGACCACGCCCGAGCCCAACCCCGGCATGCAGCGGACTCACTACGCTCGCCGCTGATGCCAGACGTTAGACTGGTTAAACTTGGAAGAAATGCAAGCATCAATTTGCTCCCAAACCGAACATAAACAGAGGATGGACTACAAGGAGCTTAGGCAAGCAGTTAAGTGTATCGCAAGTACAGATCTTGAAGAGAGAAAGAATTGGTACTCTCCCGCCGCAGAGGACTACAACTCCACAAGGCCGAAATACCCCAGCGAACTCATTGGAAAGGCGGTCAACGCAGCCGAGCTGTCTTCATCCTCAAGAATTCTCGAAATTGGGAGTGGCCCGGGAACAGCCACAACCTCCTTTGCAGAACTCGGATGCCGGATGGTCTGCATTGAGCCCAATCCAGATTTTTGCAACTTAGCAAGAATGAATTGCAAATCTTATCCAACAGTAGAAGTGATTAACAAATCCTTCGAAGAATGGAACCTAGAGCCTGAAGCATTTGATGCAGTTCTCGCCGCAAGCTCCATGCATTGGATCCCTGCCGAGATTGGCTATGCCAAGGCCAGTAGCGCACTGAGGGAGGACGGCCATTTAATACTCTTGTGGAACAAAGAGCTGCAACCCTGCAAGTCAATGCAGCACGCACTTTCAGATGCATACAAGCTACATGTCCCCTCTCTTGGCCGATACGAAGACAGGAAAACACAGGAAGCCATTCTGATTGGGCTTGGTCAAATGATGCTTGACTCTGGCAGGTTTCGAAACCTGGTCACAGAAACCATGGAAACCTCCTTGGCCTATACATCTGATCAATACATATCCCTGCTCGGCACGTACTCATCATATCTAAAGCTTGATCGCGGCACGAGGAATGTCTTATTTGCTGGGCTTAGGCAATGCATCCTGGAGAAGGGGGGCGGGGAGATTCACCTTTCATATCTATCAACATATCACATTGCGCAGAAGATACCAAGCCTTAGCAAATAGTCTCGTTTACAGCTGAACGTCAAGATTCAACAGTCAGAAGCACGAATACCTTTTAAGTGGGGAGAGCCACTACTGCCCGCCACCGATCTTGAGCGCTAGCCCCAACACCTAATGCCCTCGACAATCTGCTCGCCGAACTCTCCCTAAACGAAGCCCGCAAGCAGCAGCAAGCCGAGGAAGGCTTTGAGGCCCTCAGCTTCTTTGTCTACCGCTCCGTACTGGAGGCCAACATCAACAACCCAGAAGCGCTGAGGAATCAGATCAAGGCCACCTTTGTGAACCACCCCACCGGCACAACGAGCGAAGCCGGCCTGCGCGATCTGCGCCAGCAGGCGCCCTTTGCCCTCTTGGCCGAATGCGAGCAACTGGAGCAGGTGATACGCCACTGGTGGAGAACCTCGCCGCCAGAATTGATGCGCGCCGCCCATCTCTGGGATTGGGAATCCGCCGCGGCACGTTTGCAACACGAGAGCTCAATCCACCCTGCCGCCTCCGGCTGAGGTGCCGTCGATTCAGGGCGCTGAGCTCCAGGGTTCCGCAGCCCCTCAGACGCTGACTGGAAGCTGGGCTTTGAGCGGTTCCGCCAGCAGCCCGGTCATGCTGTTCCGATCCCTCGTATCCAGACAGAGCTGGGTGGATCCGTAGCCGAAGGCTTCTGCGCAGCCGTTGAACGCGAGGGTCCAACCCCATCAATCACCTTCATCGCCGGTGGTTGAGCACGGTTCGGGCGTCGCTTGTGGAACTCGTGACGATCGCGGGCAGCACTGCTCGGATCCGGAAATGCCCCCCGCTCACCCCGCCCCGGCAGCCTCCCAGGCCCTCGCCAGGAACTCACGCATCAGCGGCAGCAGATCGGGATCGATGCCATGGCCACCGCTGAACAGCTGGCGCTTGACGCTGGCTCCGGCGGCCTGCAGCCCCTGCTCCAGGGCTTCGCTGGCCTCAGCGGGCACCACCGAATCCTGCAGGCCATGGGTGAGCAGCACCTTCAGACCTTCGGCCCTGGGGCTCCAGCCGGGATGGGGATAGCCACTGCAGGAGATCAGTGCCGCCAGCGGCAGCGCCGCCGCTGACGGATGGCCGCCGCCGGTGGCCACATCCACCGCCATCGCCCCTCCCTGAGAGAAGCCCAGCAGGACCGTGTGCTGCAGCGGCACCGTCTGCGCCAGCTGCTCCAGCCGCTGCCACAGCGCCTCCCGGGCACTGGGCAGTTCCTGCCAGTCCGGCGCCGGCGCCAGTCCATACCACTGGCGGCCGATGCCGGCCGGATGGATCCCCGGCGCCCGAAGCGCCACCAGATCCACCGTCCCATCCACCAGCTCCTGCCCCAGATCCAGCAGGTCGTCGGCGTCGGCTCCCCAGCCATGCAGCAACACCAGCCGGCGGCTGGCCCGCTCCGGTCCGAGCCGGATCGCCGTGCCGTCATCACGGGGGGACTGGTCGGTGTAAGGCATGGCGATAGCGCGTGGGCTGCTGCTGCGTAGGTTGGCCCCTGAACCGCCTCCGCTGCCGCCATGGCCCCCACGGCTCTCCTGAGCGTTTCCGACAAGCACGATCTGCTGCCCCTGGCGGAGGGGCTGCTGCGCCATGGCTATCGGCTGCTCTCCAGTGGCGGCACCGCAGCGGCCCTGGCGACCGCGGGCCTGCCCGTCACCAAGGTGGCCGACCACACCGGTGCGCCGGAGATCCTCGGCGGTCGGGTCAAGACCCTGCACCCCCGCGTCCACGGCGGCATCCTGGCCCGCCGCTCCGATCCGGCCCACCAGGCTGATCTGGCGGCCCAGGGGATCGATGCCATTGACGTGGTGGTGGTCAACCTCTATCCCTTCCGCCAGACCGTCGCCGACCCGGCGGTGAGCTGGGAGACGGCGGTGGAGACGATCGACATCGGTGGTCCGGCGATGGTGCGCGCCGCGGCCAAGAACCACGCCGATGTCGCGGTGCTCACCGATCCAGGCCAGTACGGCGATTTCCTGGCGGCCCTGGATGCCGGGCAGGTGAATGAGGCCCTGCGCCGCCGGCTGGCCCTGGCGGCCTTCCGCCACACCGCCACCTACGACGCCGCGATCGCCGCCTGGCTGGCCGGCCGGATCGAAGCGGAGCCCGCCGATGGCACGGTGGCAGCGGCAGCGCCGCTCTGCCTGGAGCTGCCGGCCCGGCAGAGCCTGCGCTACGGCGAAAATCCCCACCAGAGCGCCACCTGGTACAGCGAGGCGGAGGCGGGCTGGGGCGGCGCCGAGCAGCTGCAGGGCAAGGAACTCAGTTACAACAACCTCATTGATCTCGAGGCGGCTCTCGCCACCGTGCGCGAATTCGGCTACGGCCAGGCTCCGGAGGCCGCCGGCCAGCCTGCGGAGCCCCAGCCGGCCGCTGTGGTGATCAAGCACACCAATCCCTGTGGCGTGGCCACCGCAGCCACCACGGCCGAAGCCCTGCTGCGGGCCCTCGATGCCGATCGGGTGTCGGCCTTCGGCGGCATCGTGGCGCTCAATGGCGAGGTGGATGGGGCTGCAGCCGAGCACCTGGCCGGCCTGTTCCTGGAATGCGTGGTGGCGCCGGCCTTCAGCGCCGAGGCTCGCCAGCGCCTGGCGGCCAAGAGCAACCTGCGCCTGCTGGCGCTGCCAGCGGCGGCGATCGGCCGGGCCCAGCGGCGGCAGCTGCGCAGCGTGCTCGGCGGGGTGCTGCTGCAGGAGCTCGATGACCAGCCAATCGCCCCAGACAGCTGGCAGGTGGTCAGCCGCCGCCAGCCCACGCCCCAGGAGCTGATGGATCTGCGCTTCGCCTGGCAGGTGGTGCGCCACGTGCGCTCCAACGCCATTGCGATCGCGGCCGGCGGTCAGACCCTGGGCATCGGCGCCGGCCAGACCAACCGGGTCGGCTCGGCCCAGCTGGCCCTGGCCGCCGCCGGTGAGCGGGCCCGGGGCGCGGTGCTCGCCAGTGATGGCTTCTTCCCCTTTGACGACACCGTGCGGCTGGCGGCGAGCCATGGCATCACCGCGGTGATTCACCCCGGCGGCAGCCTGCGTGACGCTGACTCGATCAGCGCCTGCGACGAGCTGGGCCTGGCGATGCTGGCGACGGGACGACGCCATTTCCTGCACTGAGAACGCCGTGGCTGGGTGCTGGTGGGGATGCCGGTTCAGGCTCCACCGGCGCCGGTTCGCGCCGCAGAGGGGGTGCTCCCAGCACCGGCTTCTGGCGGAAGCCAGACAGCCCAGCCCTGGCCAGTTGTAGTTTCGCTTCCAGTCCGGTACGGCCCGTTCCATGCCTTTTGAGATTCCCGAAGCGCTCGCCTTCAACCTCAACTTTCTGCATCCGCTGTTGATGTGGGCGGTGCTGGGGCTGTCGCTCTATTCGATGGTGCTCGGCATCAAGGCCAAGAAGACCCGGGAGGGCACGCCCGAGCAGCGCAAGGACCTGATCAAGGGGCAGTTCGGCAAGCGCCATTTCCAGATCGCCAGCCTGGTGCTGGCCCTGATGGTGCTGGGCACCTTCGGCGGCATGGCGGTCACGTACCTCAACAACGGCAAACTGTTTGTCGGCCCCCATCTGCTGGTGGGCATCGCCATGACCAGCCTGTTGGCGGTGGCCGCGGCCCTCTCGCCCCAGATGCAGGCCGGCAACCTGATCGCCCGCAAGATCCATGTGGGCCTCAACATGAGCGTGGTCACCCTGTTTCTCTGGCAGGCCCTCACCGGCATGCAGATCGTCCAGAAGCTGCTGACGCCGGCGGCCTGAGGC
>CANCJV010000041.1 GCA_947378425.1 Synechococcaceae cyanobacterium | reverse complement strand
CAAGCTGCACAGGGCCGCACTGGCGGGAGCCTGAGGGAGGGGCCGGCGGAAGGCAGCCCTCATTGACCCATGACAAAACGTTCAAGTCTCCAGTTCAGAGCCGTGGGGAGCTGGCGCGGGGGTTGAGGGTATGTGAGACAGACTCCTAGGGGTTTGCAGCGAAGTGTGCGGAAAAAGCGATTGCCTGATCACCCTGTTTGCTCCGTGGCGGGGCGTGCTGCCCCAGGCCAGTCGTTCCCCCGTCACGTGATGAAAGCGATGGCTGCGATTGCTCCGGGATCGGCAGGACGTTCTGGGTGATCAAGAATAATTTTGCGACGCTGGTCTTTCTCAGCGGTGCCTGATTTCTTGCTGGTTTCTTTGGCTTGCTGGCTTTGAGCTCACCAAAGAAATGGCTCGGCTGCGGTAGTTGTTGCCTGCATCTCGAGCCTGTCTGGAGTGCATGGACTACGCCTCTGGGCCAACAACGTTTGCCCGGACTGGTGTTGGCTTCCATCTGGTTGCCAAGGAAGCTGGATGTGCGACTGGCGTCAGCAAGGGAGTGGATCGCTAGGGCGCCGGTCTGGTTGTTCAGGAGCCTCCTGGGGGAGGTCAGTCCAGCTTCAGCACCCCCTGGTTGCGCTCGCGGCGCAGCTGGTCCCTGGCGGCGAAACGGGCCTGGCAGTCCCCCTGGGGCACCAGCAGGCAGCTGACGTACTCGGAGGCCTCGATGAGGGCGGCCCGGATCGCCTTGGCGGCCGGGGTCCGCTGGGCCTGGGAACTGGTGTTGCCGAAGTTGAGGGTGCCGGCCGCACCGGTCAGCACCTGGCCGGTGCGGCCCATGTTGGGTGCCAGCAGCAGGGCGGCGCCGGCCAGGGGCAGCAGGCTCACCCCCTGTTGGCGGGCTTCGGCCACATTGCTGGCGCGGCCTTCGACGGTGCGGGCACCCACCACCTCGCCGCTGCTGCTGTCCACCACCCGGATGTCGATCGCCACGTAGTCCTTGGTTTCAAGTTGCTGTTGGTTGGTGCCGAAGCCCATCAGGCCGAAATTGCTGCCACTGGCCTTCTCCTCGACATTGGAGTCGTAGGAGGTCACCGTGCCCAGCACGATGTAGCGGGCGCCGGTCATCTGACCCTTGCGGGCGGCGTTGGGGCCCTTGCGCACGATGCCCAGCTCGGTCAGTTCCTGCTCGCTCAACACGGCTCCGACGTTGCTGCGTTCCACCACCTGCAGGCTGCCGGTGGCCTGGAGTTCATTGGCCAGGGCCGACGCCAGATCCGCCGCCACGGGCCCCTGCCACCACCAGGTGGGCTGGGTGACGGTGTTCTTGAAGTCAGGCACCGAGACCGTGGGCCTGTAGGGAACGCCAACGGGGCCACTGGACTGGGCGAGGGCTGCCGGCAGGGGCGCCAACAGTCCGGCCAGCAGCAGGCCGGTGAGACGGGCCCTGATCGACTGCTTCAGCATCGAAACCCCGAGATCTCCCAACCTCCATTCAAGCAACCGCAAGCCTCTCCCCCGATCGGCGTGGGGTTGCCCAGGCCGTCACCCCGGGTCCCACCAATCGGCAAAGTGGACCAGCGGTAGTGCAATTCGGTAGCCAGCTCGACGGTTGCCAGGGGCGACGTTCGGTTCACTGGTTGATCCCAAACCCAGGGCTGCCTGACCGCAGCCCCCGCCATGACCATCAGCCGCCCCAGCAGCGAACATCTGCACGCCAGCCCCCAGAGGGCGCCCCGCCAGGCACCGATGTTCGAACTGGTCCCCTACGAAAAGTTCCGCGATACCCCGGCTGTCCGTTTCTTTGATATCACCGTTGCCACATCGAATGCCCGCGATCTGGTGATCCACAGCGGTCCCGCCGTCAGTCCCCCCGATGAAGAGAAGACCGGCGCCTGGCAGTTCTATCTCCATCCCCACCAGGAAGACAATCTGCTGGCACTGCACGGCGGTCGCACTTTCTATCTGGTGAATCTGGGCTGGAATTATCCATATCACATCGTTCGCCTCGAAACCGGTGGCGACATCCTGCGCATTCCTCCCGGCACCTTCCATCGCTCCGTCTCCGATCCCGATGGCTCGGTGGTGCTCAATCAGGCCGTGCGCGAAGAGGGTGCCAGTGTGATGCGCGAGTTTCGTGTGTACAACAGCCGCCGTATTCCGCGCCTGTTTGCCACCACGTTCCGCACGGCTCCCTTGCCCAAGCTGCACGGCGTCAGCTGGTAGGGGGCCGGCGGCTCCTCAGGGGCAGATCGGCAAGGCGGCACCGATCCCCAATCTGACCTCGGCGCTCCGGCCAAGGGGCCATCCGGGGCACCAAGTTCAGACCTGGTGACGGCTCAATCCAGCCGCAGATCGAGAGTGACATCAACGGGACGCTGGCGGCCACTCCAGGGGGGCGCCGCCGGGTCGGCCCCGGCCAAGGAGGTTGGATCCACGGGCCTGAAGGCCAGATCCTGCTCCTCGAGACGAAAACTGCTGCAGCCCGTGGGAGTGAGGATCTGCAGGTCCAGCGGCAGCTGGGGGGCGATGGCGGGGTGCAGGCAGGGATAGAGGCGCAGATGCCGATAACGCACCGCCAGGCTCTGCCCGTGCCTGTCCCTCTGAAGGGGCAGCGGGCGGCCATTGAGCAGCATGGTGCCGTGCTGGCGGAAGGCCTCGCTGACGCTCACCTCGAAGCGGCGCAACGAGCCATCGATGAAGCGGCTGGTGAAGCCGCCCTGGACGGGGGTGTCGCAGATCAGGGGCCAGGGTTCGAGGGCCGGTCTGAGTTCCACCGTGTCGGCATCCTGTTGCCAGCTCAGCAGCGGTGGGAAGCGCCACTCCCAGATCTGCCTGTAGGGGGTGGGATCGAGCACAAGACCGTCCGCGGCCAGCTCGGCCAGGATCGCCTCCAGATCCGCCCACAGCTGGCTGGGCAGCAGCATGCGGTCGTGCAGTGCGGGCCCCCAGTCCCGCAGAGCCTTGGGGCGATGGGCCGGCTCCAGCAGGTGGGCGGCCAGGCTGCTCCAGAGCAGGGCGATGGCGCTGCTCCAGCCCGCCTGGGGCAGGCTTTCCAGGGCCCGGAATTCCACCAGGCCGAGGCAGCCGGCGGGGGCACCGGGATTCCAGAACTTGTCGAAGCTGATTTCGCAGCGATGGTTGTTGCCGCTGCGGTCGGCGTGCAGATGGCGCAGGGTTTCGCCGATCAGGCTGCGATGGTCACCGCGGGGATCGTCGGGGCTGCGGCCGTCGTCGGCCTCCTCCAGCGCCCGGTAGGCCAGCTCCAGATCAAAGATCGAGCCGGCCGCCTCATCGGGCCGAGGTGCCTGGGAGGAGGGACCCACACCGGGGCCGCTGAACAGGTAGGCCAGGGCCGGGTGGTGCTGCCAGTAGCGCAGGATTCCCACCAGCCAGGCCGGCCGACTGAAGAAGGGATGGTGGGCCAGATCCGGCCCGCCCCAGAGCAGGTGATTGCCGCCGCCGGTACTTTCCTGGCGGCCGCCGGCCGCCGCCTTCCAGCTGCGCAGACCCACCGTCGCGCAGGCCTGCTCCAGCAGGGTCATCCAGCCGTGATAGTCGGCCCAGCCGTGGCAGATCGGCAGGTTGATCTCCAGCACCCCGGGATCGGCCGTGAGGCCGAGCACCTGCCAGTGGCCTTCGGTGTCCACCGGCAGCACGCCGCTGAGCCGCGGCGCCGCCAGATCATCCAGGCTGTCGGCCACGGCCTGCAGCAGGGTTTCCAGGGGGCGGCGGGTGAGGGGCGGCAGGAACAGCTCCCAGCCGTCGGCGCCGATCTCCAGGGTGAGCACCTGGCGTGGCAGCGCTTCCGGCATGTGCTCCAGGGGCAGGCGCAGGCCGGCAGGTCCCGGCGCCCCACTGAGATCCCGCAGGGCCTCGTCCAGGGGCCAGGCGGCCGGCCGCCAGGGGATCGAGCGCCGGGCCGGGTCGCTGTCGTCGTCGGGATCGCTGCTCAGCGGCACGGCCCAGACCCGCCGCTCGCCATCGAGGGGATCGCGCAGGGGCAGCGGTTCGAGCTCGATGCCCAGGAGTTCCGCCAGCCTGGCCAGCCAGGCTTCGCCCTCATCGCCAGCCGGTTGGCGGCCGGCCTGGCCGGGCTGGCAGGGGTTGGGCCAGCGCACCGGCGGCTGACCGGCCAGGCCGGTGATCAGCCGCAGGGCCCAGCGAGGGTTGACCTCGCCGTCGTAGCGCTTGCCGGGGCAATAGAGCAGGGTGCTGCCGGGCCAGGCGCCCAGCTGCAGCTCCTGGCCGAGGCGGCGGGCGATCGACAGCTTGGTGGGGCCATCGGCCGTGACACTCCATTCGGCCCCCTCGGGCTCGAACGGCACCACGGTGGGCTCACCGCCGAGGGTCAGCTGGATGCCGGCCTTGATCAACCGGGCTTCAGCCGCCCGGGCTGCGGGTTCCATCCACGTCATCGTCCAGGGGTCACGCACTGGGAACCACACTGCACGCTTGCACAGGCACGGGCTGCACCTTCCAGATGCGCTCGGCGTACTCGCGAATCGAGCGATCGCTGCTGAAGAAGCCGCAGCGGGCCGTGTTCAGCACCGACATCGTGCGCCAGTGGCCCTGATCCCGCCAGGCATCATCCACCGCGTTCTGGGCTCGGCGGTAGTCGCCGATGTCGGCCATCACCCGGAAGGGGTCGCTGCTGCAGAGATTGGCCAGCAGGGGGTGGAACAGGTCGCGGTCGCCTTCGCTGAAGTGCCCCGAGCCGATCAGATCGATCGCCTCCCGGGTCATCGGGTCATTTTCAAGCCAGGGCATCGGGTGGTAGCCGTTGCGGTTGATGGCGGCCAGCTGCTCGGCGGTGTGGCCGAACAGGAAGAAGTTGTCGTGGCCCACCCGGTCGCGGATTTCGATGTTGGCGCCGTCCAGGGTGCCGATCGTCAGCGCGCCGTTGAGGCTCATCTTCATGTTGCCGGTGCCGGAGGCCTCCATGCCGGCGGTGGAGATCTGCTCGGAGAGATCGACAGCTGGATAGATGCGTTGCCCCAGCTTGACGCTGAAGTTGGGCAGGAACACCACCCGCAGGCGGCCGTCCATGGCCGGATCCATGTTGACGATCTCGGCGATCCCCACGATCAGCCGGATGATCAGCTTGGCCATGGCATAGCCCGGGGCGGCTTTACCGCCGAAGATCATCGTGCGCGGCGGTAGATCCTCGCCGGCGCGGATGCGCAGGTAGCGCTCAACGATCTGCAGGGCGGCCAGGTGCTGGCGCTTGTACTCATGGATGCGTTTCACCTGCACGTCGAACAGCGAGGCCGGATCCACCAGCACCCCGGCCTGGCTGTGAATCGTGCTGGCGAGCCGTTGCTTGGCCTGTTCGCGCACCCCATGCCAGCGCTCCAGGAAACCGGCATCGCCGGCCAGGGGCTCGAGCTTGCCGAGCTGGTCGAGATCGCGTCGCCAACCATTGCCGATCGTCTCATCGAGCAACTGGGCCAGGGGCCGATTGGCGACCGACATCCAGCGCCGCGGCGTGACCCCATTGGTGACATTGCTGAAGCGCTCCGGCCAGATCGCGGCGAAGTCGTGGAAGAGCTGTTTCACCAGTAGCTCGCTGTGGAGCTCGGCGACGCCATTGACCTGATGGCTGCCGACCACGGCCAGGTGGGCCATGCGCACCTTGCGCTCCGGCCCCTCCTGAATCAGGGACAACTTTTCCAGCAGTTCCGGGTGCCCCGGGTACTTCAGGCGCATCATGCGCAGGAAGCGGGAGTTGATCTCGTAGATGATCTGCAGCTGACGGGGCAGCAGCTGCTGGAACAGGCCCAGACTCCAGCACTCCAGGGCTTCCGGCAGCAGGGTGTGGTTCGTGTAGCTGATCGTGGCGGTGGTGATGCTCCAGGCCGTATCCCAGTCGACGCCGTGCTCATCGATCAGCAGCCGCATCAATTCCGCCACGGCGATGGCGGGATGGGTGTCATTGAGCTGGACGGCGAACTTGTGGTGGAATTCCGTCACCGGCAGCCCCTGACCCTGCAGGATGCGGAACATGTCCTGCAGGGAGCAGGAGACGAAGAAGATCTGCTGACTGAGGCGCAGGCGCTTGCCCTGCTCCATTTCGTCGTTGGGATAGAGCACCTTCGAGAGCGTTTCGGACTGCACTTTCTGCAGCACGGCTCGGGTGTAATCGCCGGCGTTGAACGAGGCGAAGTCGAAGGAGTCGGGGGCCTGGGCCGACCAGAGCCGCAGGGTGTTGGCGGTGTGCACCCCGTAGCCCAGGATCGGGGTGTCGTGGGCGACGCCGATCACGGTCTGGCCGCCGATCTGCACCGGATAGCTCCACTCGGGGCGGATCACCTCCCAGGGATTGCCGCTGGCCAGCCAGGGATCGGTGCTCTCCATCTGGCCCGCAGGCCCGATCTGCTGGCGGAAGATGCCGAACTCGTAGCGGATGCCGTAGCCGATCGCCGGCAGCTCCAGCGTGGCCATCGATTCCTGGAAGCAGGCGGCCAGGCGTCCCAGGCCGCCGTTGCCCAGGCCCGGTTCGGGCTCTTGCTCGAGCAGCTCCTCCAGGGAGAGCCCCAGTTCCTCGCAGGCAAGCTCGGCCTCCTGCCGCAGCCCCAGGCTGCCGAGGTTGTTCTCCAGATGCGGCCCCAGCAGGTATTCGGCCGATAGGTAGACGGCGGTGCGCACGTGCTGGCGCGTGTAGGTCTCGGCCGTGTCCACCCAACTGGTCAGCAGCCGATCGCGGACGGCCAGGGCCAGGCAGAGGTAGTGGTCGTTGCTGGTGGCCAGCGACGGCGATTTGGCCTGACTGGAGAACAGGTGGCGTCGCATCGACTGGGCCAGGGAGCTGGTCGGCATTGGGGCACTGCCTGTGAGCGTGGCGGCCATGGGGGAGGGCTAGAACGTAGTGGGAGCAGTCATCGCCCGGCATCGAGCGCTGTGTTGTCCGATCCGCTACCAGGCCGAAATCCTTAAGGCCGGCCTTGGATCACGCCATCTCGCGGCGACGGCGGCTCAGATCTGCATCACGTCCATGGCTTCGGCGGCCAGGTGGTTGTTTTCCAGGATTTCGGCCTCGATGTTCCAGGTCATCTCGCTCTGCACGGGCTCGTCGCCGGAGAAGCTGCCATTGATGGCGGCGGTGAGCAGGGGCTTGGAGGAGGTGGCCAGGGTGATGTAGCGATCGTCGATGGCCCCCATGCCACTCGGGTCGAAGCCGCGCCAACCGGCTCCCGGCAGATAGATCTCAGCCCAGGCGTGCAGGTCGTATTGCCGGGGCTTCGGCTCCACCAGGTGATAGCCGCTGACAAAACGGGCCGGCAGTCCGACGCAGCGGCAGGATTCGATCATCAGCATCGCCAGATCGCGGCAGGAGCCCACCCGCTCCTTGAGGGTCCGGCCGGCCGGCCAGGCCGGACCGACGTGGCGCTGGGTGTACTTGACCCGGTCCTGGATCATCTCCACCAGTTGGTCCAGAAACATCAGCGCCCGCTGATCGCTGCCCATCAGCGCCTCCTGGGCCAGGTCCACCGCCGCGGGATCATGCTGACCGTTGGGGAGCCAGCCGGCGATCGCCCCGCTGAGATCGGTGTTGAGATGGCCGATCGGATAGGGGAGCTGGGGCTCGTTCTCTTCCAGGCAGATGGCCAGCGGCGGCGGCAGCTGCGTCTCCACCTCACTCACCGAGCGCAGGCTGAAGTGGTCGGTGCTGCCCTCGAAGCGGGCCCGCAGAATCTCATCCCCACTGGCGGCGACCAGCGGATAGAGCCAGGCCGGTTCTGGTGTGATCGCGAACTGAAAGTGCACCAGGCGCTGGAAGCCGTGCCCGCGGGGCTTGAGGCAGAAGCGATGGGGCCCCAGCAGCACGGGTGCGCTGTAGTGATAATCGAGGCTATGGGTTACGCGGGCACGCATGCGGGTTCAGAACCGGGAGGGGTGCTGGTGGAGGAGATGAAGTAGCGCGCTTCGATCAGATCGTGGAGCCGGTTGAGATCCTGTTGCAGATGGTCGATCGCTTCATGCAGTCCATTGGCGATCAGTTCGTCGATGCGGGTGAAACTCCAGCGGGCCAGCACCAGGCCGATCAGGCATTCCAGATCATCGGGTGGGCCGGGAACGGCGCTGCTGCTGATGATGCGCAGGGTGTCGTTGATGCGTTCCAGGCAGTAGCGCACCGATCGGGGGAAGATCGGATCCAGCAGCAGGAAGGAGGCCACCGCCTCCGGCGCGATCGCCTGGTGCCTTGACTGGCGGAACATCTGATAGGCCCCGGCGGTGCGCAGCAGGGCAATCCACTGCAATTCGTCGAGCACGCCGCCCACCTCCTCGTGGGTGGGCAGCAGCAGGAAGTATTTGACGTCGAGGATGCGGGTGGTCTTGTCGGCCCGCTCCAGCAGTCGGCCGAGGCGGCTGAACTGCCAGGAGAGATCACGGCTCAGGGTGGCGTCGGTGATGCCGTAGAACAATTGGCAGGCCCGGCGGATTTCGCGCAATTGCTCCTGGGGTGGCTGGTTCCAGAAGCTGGCCTCCTGCAGATTCCAGTAGACGTCGTTGATCTGTTCCCACATCTCGGTGGTGATCACATCGCGGATCTGGCGGGCATTCTCACGGGCGAACTCAAGACAATTGAGGACGCTGCCGGGATTGTCGCCGTCGCGTACCAGAAAGCGGATCACGTCTTCGGGCCGGCCGGAGGGGTAGAGCTTGTCGAACAATTCGCGATCGCCGCTGGCATCGATCAGGGGCAGCCAGGGTTCGGCGCTGCCGGGAGGACAGTCGAGGGCCATCGCCTCACTCACTTCGACGAAGCGCGAGATGTTCTCGGCCCGCTCGACATAGCGGTTGATCCAGTACAGGGAGTCGGCGACGCGGCTCAGCATGGGGCCACCTCCTTGCTCTGGCTCTGGTTCTGGCCCTGATTCTGCAGGCCGGCGCTGTCATCGACGATCCAGGTGTCCTTGCAGCCGCCCCCCTGGGAGGAGTTGACCACCAGGGAGCCCCGGCGCAGGGCCACCCGGGTGAGGCCGCCGGGCGTCACCCAGGCCCCCTTGCCGCGCAGCACGTAGGGTCTCAGATCGACGTGGCAGGGATAGAGCTCACCCTCGCTGAGGGAGGGGACGGTGGAGAGTTCCAGGGTGGGCTGGGCGATGTAGTTGCGGGGATCGGCCTCGATCTTGTCGGCGAACTCGCTGATCTGCTCGGCGCTGGCGTGGGGGCCGATCAGCATGCCGTAGCCACCGGCTTCGGCCACCGCCTTGACCACCAGCTTCGGCAGGTTCGCCAGCACATAGGCCTTGTCCGCCGGTTTGCAGCAGAGGTAGGTGGGCACGTTTTCGATGATCGGTTCTTCGCCGAGGTAGTAGCGGATCATCTCCGGCACGTAGGCGTAGATCAGCTTGTCGTCGGCGACACCGGTGCCGGGGGCATTGGCGATCGCCACCCGGCCGGCCTTGAAGCAGGAGATCAGCCCCTTCACTCCCAGCAGCGAGTCGGCGCGGAAGACCTCCGGATCGAGGAAGTCATCGTCGATGCGGCGGTAGATCACATCCACCGGCTCGAGGCCGCTGGTGCTGCGCATCCACACCCGGTCCCCTTCGCAGGTCAGGTCGCGGCCCTCCACCAGCTGGATGCCCATCTGCTGGGCCAGGTAGCTGTGCTCGAAGTAGGCGCTGTTGAACACCCCCGGGGTGAGCAGCACCACCTTGGGGGTGTCGGTCCAGGGAGCGAGTTCCCGCAGGGTCTGGAGCAGCTGGGAGGCGTAGTTGTCGATCGGCTGGACGGTGCGGCCAGCGAACAGGCTGGGGAAGATGCGCTTCATCACCCGCCGGTTTTCCAGGAAGTAGGCCACGCCCGAGGGGCAGCGCAGGTTGTCCTCCAGCACGCGCCAGGTTCCCTGGCCATCGCGTACCAGATCGAGGCCGGAGATGTGGCACCAGCGCCCCAGGGGTGGAACCAGGCCCTGCATCTGGGGCCGCCAGCCCTGGGAACTCTCCACGTCCTCTCGCGGTACGACCCCATCGGCCATGATCCGCCCCTTGCCATAGACATCGGCCAGGAACTGGTCGATGGCTTCGAGGCGCTGGATCAGGCCGCGCTCGAGGCGCTGCCACTCGCCGGCCCCGATCAGCCGCGGCAGGGGATCGAAGGGCAGGATGCGCTCCACCCCCTGGCTGCCGGAATCGTTGAGGCGGAAGGTGGCGCCGAGGCGCCGCAGCAACATGCCAGCAGCGGCGTGGTTGTGATTGAGCTGGTCCAGGCCCATCTGCCCGAGGGAGGAGAGCAGGGGCGTGAGCGAGGCCCGGGGTTGGTCGGCGGCGCTGAAGTACTCGTCGTAGCCATGGCTGGGTCGGTACTCCGTGAACATGCGCGCGCTGCCGTTGGCGCAATCCTGCTGTGGCGTCGGGGCCATGGCCGGTCACTTTCGCTACAGGAATCCGCCTGCTCTGCCCCGATCGCCCGACCCGGCCCCCTTGAGCTGGCCAGCCCATGGGGGCACCTCGCCGCATCGGTGCCTGACCGGCTGCAATTCAGTGACTTGTGGGTCAGCCCTGGGTGCCTGGCGGAGCTCTGAGTTTTCGGCCTGCGGCTGGCACAGGTCGGTTGCGCCGAGCTGAGGCCAGGGTCGCCGACACAACGGGGACCACCAGACCCCGGACTCTCCCATGGATAGGGATGGGCAGGCCTCGCGGGTCGCGACTGAGCCTGTCGGAATGGTCAGGGCGGGCATCTCCGAATCCGGCTGCTGGCCATGGTCGGGGCTCCTGCACGAGGGCATCCAGCGCCGGCGGCTCAACCGGGGAGGGATCCAGTGAGCCTCAGGGGAGCAAGGGAGCCCGCTGTCGCCGGGAACATCCCGCATCCGCCGGCCCCTGGACGTCCCCTGGCCCAGTCAGCTCGCCCGTTCGGCACTGGCGCGGCTTGCGTAGGCGCGGCCACAGGGCAAGGTCATCCCAGCCCGACATCCCGGTCGTGATGCCCACCATTCAATGGAGGGGGCGCGGCGAGTCTGCGGCGCCGGGTGCTTGGCTGAGTCAACGGCCCGATCGGGATTCCCGCGCCAGCAGCGGCTTGCGCAGCAGTGTGAATGGACAGAGGCCATGCCGACGCGGACGATCACCGCTGGATGGCGGCATGCCTGCATCAGGATGGGCGCTCAATCCTTCGGGGTGTCACTCGGGATCAATGTTCATGAGGTTTTTTGAGACCTGATGTGTAGGTCCGACGCGTCGATGGCACGGGTTCAAGGGAGAATGGGGGGCCAGGCAGGGGGAGCCGATGGTTGAGCCCCGGGATTTTCGCCAAGGAGCAGCCGACGACACCGGTGTGCTGCTCAGCGAAAGCGGTGCCGCCCAGGCGCGCGACTGGCTGGGGCATGAGCATCGCCGCCTGGAGCGTTGCCCCGTCCAGGCCAGCCGCCCGATCGCCTTGTGCGAGCTGGATGGGGAGCACGGCTTGGTCGGCCGTTGGCTGCTGGCGGACATCCTGGATATCAGCAAGGGCGGCATGTGTCTGATGGTTTCAGGCTCGCTTCACGTCCCTGCGGAGCAGCCTCTGATGCTGGACGTCCGCTCCCATCCCGGTTTTGGCGTGCTGCGCCTGGAGGTCACGGTGCGCTGGTGCCGTTGTTCCGCCAGCTTCACCACCTTCGGGGTGAGCTTCCTGGAGCCGCTGGCGGCGGTACCGAGGCTGGAGTTGGAGCGGCGCACGCAGCGCCGCGATCCCAACGACCAATCGTGGGCTCAGGAGTGAGGGGCTTGGATGGCCCCAATGGCTCGACTGAGGGCCGGTAGCTGGGTTCATCCTGGTGAGGTGGATTTGTAGCGGTTGCTGCCGAAAAGCCGCGACCAGCCTGCAGAAGCCTTCCTTGGCCAGGATTTCCGAACCGTTTCCAGGCCGAGAGCGTCCAGGGATTGACGGCTCGATCCAGGCCCGGCTAATATTACTGTAAGTGCTTTTTAGGCTGATGTCGAACCGTATTGGCTTGCTGCTGCTGGCTGCAGGTGCTGTCATTGCATCAGCTTCCTCTCCAGCTCAAGCTGCCATCCTGACTCAGGACACACTTCCCGTTACTTTTAGTACGAATGGAAGTCAGACTGTTGGATCCCCAAACACCACTCCGCTGACTTTTCAGTCTTTTACTGCCGCAGCTCCAAATAAGTTGATTGATGTATCAATTAAGTTCGTTCCCGGCGGGACTTTTGGTGGAAATGCTTTTCTGTTTAATGGCGCTAACGCTACAACCACTTACACGGGTACAGCGTCACCTGTCTTTACTTTCAATGGTGGAGGCGGAATTGCTAGTGGCAACCCGGGCGCTTTCACGTTGACCCCCAATACGTCTCCCGCTCTCCAGAACTCATCGTCAGTCGTTGGGGGTACTTATGCCAGCACCTCTGTCGCGCTTCCTGTTGTGTCTCTCCAGAATTATTGGGCGGGCTTGACAGGCGCAGGCGCACCTTCAATTGTTAGCTATTATGCAACTTGGAGTATCAGCGGTGACAATGCTCCCTCTGGCGGAACGGTCGTCCCAGCGTCGCCTGCCATCCCTGCTTCGTTGACCGGTCAAGTATTTCTTACCTATTCGTACCAAGGACCTGATGCCGTTCCTGGTCCTCTCCCAATTCTTGGTGCAGGAACTGCTTTCGGCTTCTCTCGCAAGCTCCGCAAACGGATTCGCTCAAGCGCTGCCTGAACCACAAGCCATTGGATGAACCGATGACGGTTAATCTTTTTCTTCCCCACCTGTTCAAGGTGGGGTTTTTTTATTGAGAATGTCCGGCTCAGCTTTGTAACGCTGTTGATCCAGCCAACAGCAGCACTCCTGCGCTTCCCAGCCTTCCATGCAGTGCCATGGGAGCTTGATAACCGAGTTTCAGGCCTGTGACACTTCTGTAACGACGCCAAAGCTTGCGGAGCGGAATCAAGATGTTGTTCGTGATCGACTTGCTCCCTGCGATCGTTCGCCCTCAGTCCTGGTTCAAGCCGGAAAGGACTCCTTTCGATTTGGCTGGGAGCGAGGCGTCGGGAAGGAGGCGTGTGAATCCTGCTAAGCTTGATTTTACGATTCTTGTGAATTATCCCTGGAATGGATTCGAATAAGCTTGCTTCATTGCTTCTGAATCTAGCTTATACATTGTTTGCCGTATTTTTAGTTATCATCGTTGTCGAGGCGTTTCCGCCTCGATTGTTGGACCCCGATTGGATCCTCGCACTATCGGCAACCCTGGTCAACGCGGTCACCATTCCGCTCGTGGGTCTTGGTTTGGTGCATCTGGCGGTTCATATCGCTTCAGAGCCTCGTTTTCAGCTCATTCAGCGGCGGCTCGGTCGCTTGGCGACATGGGTGGCTCTTGGCTTTTTTCTGCTGTTGCCCTTGCTGGGCCTGCTTGTTTTCTTGAATGGCCAGAAGATTGAGCAAGCCAACGCCGTACAAAAAGTCCAGATTGAACTGAAAGCCAATCAAATCAGCAAGGCCGTTGCCGAGGCTCAGAGTCTCGAGGAGCTTCGGCGCGCCATGGTGGCCGTGCAGGGTCCTCAGCTTGATGCTGCCAGTTTGAATCAGCCCCTGCCACAGATCAAGAAGCAGGTGCTGAGGGTTGTAGCCCAGGCGAGGTCAGGTTTCCTGGCTCAGCAAAAAGGGCCCTATTCCAAGGAGTACATGCCTGTGTTCAGGCAGATTCTGCGTATTTCGTTGCTGAGCTTGATTTCTGGCTTTGGTTTTGCCTCGCTCGCCTGGAACCCAAAGACGAATAAAAGTCTGCTGACGACTTGGCTGGAAGCTTTCCGTTCCCTGGCTCGGGTGCTCCAGTTTGCTGGCATCAAGAAAGTCTGGACGACATGGACAGCCGCGATGCGGAAAAAGTTCGAAGCCATCCGGGTCACACAAGGCAGGCGCGACCAGGCCAAGCAGCGCCTTCTCGATGCCAATCGTCTCGAAGCGAGGCGAAAGGCGGATTTCAAGCGCAAAGAAAATGAGTTGCGCAAGATGCGTCAACGCGCAGACAAGATGCGCCCGAAGTAGATCAAAACCAGGTATTGAGACTCCTGCCTGCCGCTCTCGGCATTCATCGCTCCCGCCACGGCCTGTTCGGCTGAGGTCAGAGTAGAAAATAGAGCTGGGCCATCGGCAGCACCTCCGCCGGCTCACAGCTGAGCAGCTCGCCATCGGCGAACACCTCATAAGTCTGCGGATCCACCTCCACCTTCGGCAGGGCGTTGTTGTTGCGCATCTCGGCCTTGCCGATGCCCCGGGTGTTCACCACCGGCACGCAGGGGCGCTTGAGGCCAAGGCTGCGGGGCAGGTCGGCATCCAGGGCGGCCTGGCTCACAAAGGTGAGGCAGCTGGGGGCCAGGGCACCGCCATAGGCGGCGAACATCGGCCGGCCGTGCACCGGGCCGGGGGTGGGAATCGAGGCGTTGGCATCCCCCATCTGGGCCCAGACGATCGAGCCCCCCTTGATCACCAGCTCCGGCTTGACACCAAAAAAACCAGGTTTCCACAGCACCAGATCGGCCAGTTTGCCCACCTCCACCGAGCCGATCTGGCTGTCGAGGCCGTGGGCGATGGCCGGGTTGATCGTCACCTTGGCGATGTAGCGCTTGAGGCGGGTGTTGTCGTTGCGCTCCGGGTCGCCCGGCAGTGAACCCCGCTGCACCTTCATCTTGTGGGCGGTCTGGAAGGTGCGGATGATCACCTCGCCGACACGGCCCATGGCCTGGGAGTCGCTGGCGATGATGCTGAAGGCGCCCAGGTCGTGGAGGATGTCTTCGGCGGCGATCGTCTCGCGGCGGATGCGTGATTCGGCGAAGGCCACATCTTCGGGAATGCGCGGATCGAGGTGGTGGCACACCATCAGCATGTCGAGGTGTTCCTCGAGCGTGTTGCGGGTGTACGGGCGGGTGGGATTGGTGGAGCTGGGCAGCACGTTGGCTTCGCCGCAGATGCGGATGATGTCCGGCGCATGGCCGCCGCCGGCCCCCTCGGTGTGGAAGGTGTGGATCGTGCGATCGCCGATGGCGCGGATCGTGTCCTCGACGAAGCCCGCTTCATTGAGGGTGTCGGAGTGGATGCAGACCTGCACATCGAAGCGATCGGCCACCGACAGGCAGCAGTCGATCGCCGCCGGGGTGGTGCCCCAGTCTTCGTGCAGCTTGAGGCCACAGGCACCGGCGCGGATCTGCTCCTCCAGGGCTTCGGGGGTGCTGGCATTGCCCTTGCCGAAGAAGCCCAGATTCACCGGCAGCCCTTCGGCGGCCTGCAGCATCCGCGCCAGGTGGAAGGCTCCCGGGGTGCAGGTGGTGGCGTTGGTGCCGGTGGCCGGGCCGGTGCCGCCGCCCAGCAGGGTGGTGACGCCGCTGGCGAGGGCCGTTTCGATCTGCTGGGGACAGATGAAGTGGATGTGGGTGTCGATGGCGCCGGCGGTGACGATGTGGCCTTCGCCGGCGATCGCCTCGGTGCCCGGGCCGACGACGATGTCGACGTTGTCGCTGATGTCCGGGTTTCCCGCCTTGCCGATGGCGCAGATGCGGCCGTCGCGCAGGCCGATGTCGGCCTTGACGATGCCCCACCAGTCCAGGATCAGGGCGTTGGTGATCACGGTGTCCACGGCGCCGGCGGCCCGGGTGGTCTGGGCCTGGCCCATGCCGTCGCGAATCACCTTGCCGCCGCCGAACTTCACCTCATCGCCGTAGCAGGTGTAGTCCTTCTCCACCTCCAGGATCAGCTCGGTGTCGGCCAGGCGCAGGCGATCGCCCGTGGTGGGGCCGTAGGTCTCGGCGTAGGCGCGGCGGCTGATGCGGTAGGGCATGGCGGTCGCAGGGCGGGCGTTCGGGGCGGATGTGGGGGCGGTGGTCGTGGCGCGGTGTCGCTGGCGCTGGAGCCAGCCCGGCAGGGTGGGTCGCGGCGGCGGCTCAGTCGAGCGGGCCGTTGATCAGGCCGTTGAAGCCGAAGACGCGGCGTTCACCCGCATAGGGCACCAGCTGCACCTCGCGGCTGTCTCCCGGCTCGAAGCGGATCGCGGTGCCGGCGGGGATGTCGAGCCGCAGGCCGCGGGCGGCCTGGCGATCGAAGATCAGGGCGCCATTGGCTTCGTGGAAGTGGAAGTGGGAGCCCACCTGCACCGGGCGATCGCCGGTGTTGGCCACGGTCAGGGTGGTGATCGGCCGGCCGGCATTGAGCTCCAGCTGGCCGGGTTCGGGCATCAGTTCGCCGGGGATGAGCGGGGCCATGGCAACAAAGGGGGCGGCAGGAGGGTCAGCGGATCGGTGCGTGCAGGGTGACGAGCTTGGTGCCATCGGGGAACATCGCTTCGATCTGCACCTCGCCGATCAGCTCCGGCACCCCCTCCATCACCTGGTCCCGGTTCAGCCAGGTGCAGCCCTCCTCCATCAGATCGGCCACGCTCTTGCCGTCCCTGGCCCCTTCCAGCACCTGAAAACTCAGCCAGGCCACGGATTCCGGGTGGTTGAGCCGCAGGCCCCGGTTGAGGCGGCGTTCGGCCAGTAGGGCGGCGGTGACGATCAGGAGCTTGTCCTTCTCCTGGGGGCTCAGGTGCATGGTCTGGACGGAGGTGCGCCCACTCTGGCAGTGATCGCCGCCCCGGACTGTTCAGAGCCGCAGCGGTTCCTCCTGGAAGGGCCACACCCGCGGCAGCTCCGGCGGCGCCAGACCCCGGGCGGCGCGGATGCGGTACCAGATCCGCGTGAACCAGCTGCGGGCGGCCGTGGTCGAGGAGCCCCGGTAGCGGGCCACCAGGCCGGGTTCGAGGGCGCCGCAGGCCATGTCCCCCACCAGCCCCTGGCGATCCTGGCGGCACTGGTCCAGCAGGGCGGCAAGCCCGGTGGCCGGCAGGGTCGCCGGGGCGGCCCACACCAGGGAGCCGAACACCGGTTGCCCCGCCAGGCCGTGCTCGCCCTGGAGGCTCTCCCCCCCCAGTTCGATCCTGTCCACCAGCAGCCAGCGGCCACCCCCTGAGTCCAGCTGGGGCGTTTCGGCATCGTTCCGACCTTCGCTGCTGTCCTCCAGCCGGCGGATCTCCAGCAGCGAGCGCCAGCGGCCGGAGCCCAGGCTCTCGCCAGCGGCGCTGCGGCCCAGTCGCACCACCTCGGCCCCCAGCCAGCTGGCCGAGGCCGCCAGGGTCACCCGCGCTCGCTGCTCGTAGAGCCCATCGGCGTAGAGCACCAGCTCCTGGGGCAGCCATTCCAGATCGGCGTCCGCGGCCAGGTTGACGTTCAGCTCCTGCAGGGCCCAGTCCCCCTGGGGTGCCCGCCGCGAGCGGCCGATCGAGCCATACACCTTCTGGGCCGCCACGCTGGTGATCAGGGCCCGGCTGCCGGCCGCCAGGGAGATCTCGACGCTGAGGCGATCGCCCCCCACCAGGCCGCCGGCCGTGTGCAGCAGGGGCAGCTCGCAGCGTCCATCCGCCCGCAGGAAGCCCCGCTGCACCTTCAGGGGGGCGCTGCAGCGGCCCTGGAAGCGGGTGCCGGTGGCTGAAGGCTCAAAGCGCAGCTGGGCCCGGCCGTGCCAGGGGGGCTGGGGCGTCGGCCCGGGGCGATCGTCGTCGGGCTGGCTTGGCAGGGAAAAAGCCGCATCGCGCCAGCCATGGTGGCCGATGGCACCAATCTGGTGGTGACCCTGGCCCTCCGGCACGTCAGGCGCTGACGCTTGCCGATGCGGAGCCTCACCGTCCATTCGGTCGAAGGCCTGGCCCTCATGCCTTTGGGGGGCCGGCGCTGCTCCAGGCATGGTCATGGTCCGGCGCTCTCCCGCAACGCGCTGGGGGCTGCGAGTGCCGTCCCCCCAGGACGCGATCGAGCGGGGCTGGCTGCTGAGGGGCAGTCCTGGGATGGCGGTGGGCCGGTGGTGATCCACGGATTCCGATGGTTGCTCAGCGTCCGGCACTTCTGCCCCAGCCTGGTGGGGTGAGTTGGCCTGGCTTGGGCAGCGCGGGGCCATGCGGTGAAGGACCGGAGCCATCCACGATCCCGGAGGCCCGTTGTGGCTGAGGCGGCTTCGTCAGGGCACACTGAAGGGCTGCTGGATCGACGGGGTGCTGCGTTGAACGACAACACCATCGGTTCCAGCGCCACGGCCGCTCATGCCATGGCTGCAAGGATCCAGGCCATCCAGCCCCCGGCTGCCCCGCCCATCACCCTCACCCGGCGGGGTTTGGCCGCCCCCAGCTCTCCGGACCCGGCCCGCTGGGCCCTGGCCCTCAGCGCCGACGACCGCACCCGCCTGCGGGGCCTGCGCCACAGCCGCTGCGGCCAGCCCCTGCTGCTGCAGTTGCCCCGCGGTGAGCCGCTGCAGCCGGGGGAATGGCTGGCGGGTGAGGGCGGCCCGGCGCTGGTGCGGGTGGAGGCGGCCGCCGAAGCCCTGCTGCTGGTGAGTGCCGCCGATCCCCTGGACCTGCTGCGGGCTGCGTATCACCTCGGCAATCGTCATGTGGCCCTGGAGGTGACGGCCACGGAGTTGCGGCTGCTGGATGACCCCGTGCTCGCCGATCTGTTGCTGCAACGGGGCCTGCGGCTGGAGCATCGGCTGGCTCCTTTCCTGCCGGAGGGCGGCGCCTACGCGGCGACCGGCCACAGCCATGCCCATGGGCACAGCCACACACAGGGCGCCAGCCAGTCCCTCGACTCGAGCGGTGCCTGTTCCCCACCCCTGGAGACGCCCCTGGCTCTGGAGCCCGACCTCTGTCACGGTTCGGGTGTAGTCCAGCCCCTGGGCCCGGAACCGGATCACCGACCTGGGTCGGCGTGAGCCTGCAGCATCTGCGGCTGTATCAGCTGGTCTCGCCGGCGCTGCCGGTGGGGGCCTTCAGCTATGCCGAGGGGCTGGAGGTGTTGGTCCAGGGCGGTCGGCTGGGCGATGCGGCCGCCGTGCATGCCTGGCTGGAGGCTGAACTGGCCCGGGGTGCCCTTGGCCTGGAGGCCGCGGCCCTGCCCCGGCTGATGGTCCTGCTGGCGCAGGCTGACTGGCCGGCGCTGGCCGATCTCGACCAGTGGTTGCTGGTCCAGAGGGAAGCCCCGGAGCTGCGCGCCCAGCAGCGCCAGATGGGCTGGTCTCTGCAGCAGTTGCTAGCCGATCTGGGCTGGCCCCTGCCGGTGGCGGCGCCCCGGCTGGCCTGGCCTGCCGCCTTCGCCCACGCCGGCCGCAGCCTTGAACTCGCCGCTGCCGAGGTGGTGGAGGCCTATCTCCACGGCTGGGTCGCCAACCAGCTGAGTGCGGCGGTGCGCCTGGTGCCGCTCGGCCCCACGGAGGCCCAGCGGCTGCTGCTGGCACTGGGACCGCAGATTGCCACCCGGGCTGAGGAGCTGGCACAGGCCGATCCGCACAGCCTGTGGAGTGGCGGCGTGGGCGCCGGCATCGCCCAGCTGGGCCAGGGCGAGCTCTATTCGCGCCTGTTTCGCAGTTGAGGCAGCGGCAGCGCCTGGGTCGGGATCAAGGGCCCTGCGCGAACTTTCGACTCGTTACGGTCCCCGCGGGTCCGGCTCGGTGTCCGGACCCGGAACGCCCTGGCCTCAGGCCGTTCCCAGCCTGCCGCCCTTAGCCTGGGGCCTGTGGATGGTCTGGGATGAGTCGCCTGCGCGTCGGTGTCGCCGGACCTGTCGGCTCCGGCAAGACGGCCCTGGTGGAGGCTCTGTGCCTGCGCCTGCGGGATCGCCTGGAGCTGGCGGTGGTCACCAACGACATCTACACCCAGGAGGATGCCCAGTTCCTCACCCGCTCCGGCGCCCTGGCGCCGGAGCGTATCCGCGGTGTCGAAACAGGGGGGTGCCCCCACACCGCCATCCGCGAGGACTGTTCGATCAACCGGGCTGCGGTGCAGGAGCTGGAGCTGGCCTTTCCGGATCTGGATCTGGTGCTGGTGGAGAGCGGGGGCGACAACCTGGCGGCCAGCTTCAGCCCGGAGCTGGTGGATCTCTGCATCTACGTGATCGATGTCGCCGCCGGCGACAAGATCCCCCGCAAAGGCGGGCCCGGCATCACCCGCTCCGATCTGCTGGTGATCAACAAGATCGATCTGGCGCCGATGGTGGGAGCCAGCCTGACGGTGATGCAGCACGACACCGAGCGCATGCGGGGCGGACGACCCTGGTGCTTCACCAACCTGCGCAGCGGCGAAGGGCTGGAGCTGGTGGAGGCGTTTTTGATGCAACAGCTACCGGGATCCGGCTGAAGCGAGGAACCGCGGCGGATCGCCTGCCCGTGTGTGCCGTTTCGAACCATTCGCGCGAACGGTTTCAACGGCTACAAAGTCGAGGTGTGCCCGCTCACTAACTTCCCCCAAACCGTTCCGGCCCATTGCGACATGGGCTCGGCCGGAAACCCATCCTCTGGAGCACTTTTCATGAAGCCATCAGCGAAGCGGATCCAATCCCTGCGTCTGATCGGTGGAGCCACCGCCCTGGCCACCTCCCTCAGTCTCGTCGCCTGCGGCGGCGGTGGCGGCGGCGGCGGCGGCGGTGGCACCTCCAGCGGCGGTGGCTTCGATGGCGAGGTGAAGGTCGGGATCCTTCACTCCCGCTCGGGCACCATGGCCATCTCCGAAAACACGGTGGCCGAAGCTGAACTGATGGCCATCGACGAGATCAACAAGGCCGGCGGTGTCAAGATCGACGGCAAGAAGCTGAAGATTGTGCCGATCGAGGAAGATGGCGCTTCTGATTGGCCCACCTTCGCTGAGAAGTCGAAGAAACTGATCGATCAGGACAAGGTGGCCGTGGTGTTCGGCGGCTGGACCTCCGCCAGCCGCAAGGCGATGCTGCCGGTGTACGAGTCCAAGGATGCCTTCCTTTACTACCCGATTCAGTACGAAGGCCAGGAGTGCTCGAAGAACATCTTCTACACCGGTGCCACCCCCAACCAGCAGGCTGAGCCCGCTGTATCGTGGCTGCTGAAGAACAAGGGCAAGGACTTCTTCCTGGTTGGTTCCGACTACGTCTACCCGCGTACGGCCAACACGATCATGAAGGAACAGCTCAAGGCCCAGGGCGGCAAGCTCGTGGGTGAGGACTACCTGCCCCTGGGCAACACCGAGGTGGCGCCAATCATCGCCAAGATCAAGCAGGCTCTGCCCAAGGGTGGCGTGATCGTCAACACCCTGAACGGTGACAGCAACGTCGCCTTCTTCAAGCAGATGAAGGCCGCCGGCATCACCCCTGCCAACGGCTACGCGATCATGAGCTTCTCGATCGCCGAAGAGGAGATCGCCGCCATTGGTCCTGAGTACCTGGAAGGCACCTATGCCGCCTGGAACTTCTTCCAGAGTCTTGACACCCCTGCCTCCAAGAAGTTCACCGCCGACTTCAAGGCCAAGTACGGCGAGAAGCGGGTCACCAGTGATCCGGCCGAAGCTGCCTACTCGATGGTCTATCTCTGGGCCAAGGGTGCCGAGAAGGCCAACAGCGTCGACGACAACAAGGTGCGTGAAGCACTGGTTGGCGTCAGCTTCGATGCTCCTGAGGGCAAGGTGACCGTGCAGCCCAACCATCACATCGAGAAGCTGGTGCTGATCGGCGAGGTGCAGAAGGACGGCATGTTCAAGATCCTCGAGAACAAGGGCATGGTCAAGCCCGTGGCCTGGAACCAGTTCGTGCCCGAAACCAAGGGTTACACCTGCGACTGGACCCAGAAGCGCCCCGACGCCGGCAAGTTCAAGATGTGAATCCCGCTGGGGATTCTGCTTCGGGGGAGGGATCCATTCCCTCCCCTTTTTTCATTGAGGCCCTGGCAGCTTCTGATTCCTCTGCCCCGTCTTCAACGGGAGTTCATGAACGTTCTTCTTGACACGCTTTTCAATGGCCTGGCCATCGGCTCGGTGCTGATGCTGGCCGCCCTCGGCCTGGCCGTGGTCTTCGGGCTGATGGGTGTCATCAACATGGCCCACGGCGAGTTGATGATGCTCGGTGCTTACACCACCTTCGTGGTGCAGAACCTGCTCAAGAACGGCCCGCTCGAAGGGCTGTTCCCCATCTATATCCTGATCTCGATTCCCCTGGCCTTTCTGGTCAGCGGCCTCGCTGGCCTGCTGCTGGAAAAGACAGTGATTCGCCGTCTCTATGGCCGCCCCCTGGAAACCCTGCTGGCCACCTGGGGCGTCAGCCTGATCCTGCAGCAGTTCGTGCGCTCCGTCTCCAGTGCCTTCTTCATCGGCCTGGTGGTGGCCGTAGCCCTGGGGCTGCTGGTGCCGCGATTGCTGCCGGCAGCGTGGTGGCGCCAGCGCTGGTCACCGCTGCTGGGTGTGGGTGGCTGGATTGGCGCCATGGTGGTGGGCATCGGTCTGGCCGCAGCCCTGGGCAACCAGCGCGATCTGCATCAGCCCTGGTTCAGTGCCCGCAACATCGATGTCACGGCGCCCGAGTGGCTGCAGGGTTCGATTGATGTGGTCGGTGTCACGATGCCGACGGCCCGCCTGTTCATCATTGCCCTCACCATTCTTGCGCTGCTGGCGGTGCACTGGTTCCTGCAGAAGAGTGTCTGGGGCATTCGTATTCGCGCCGTCACCCAGAACCGGCCGATGAGCAGCTGCCTCGGCATTCCCACCGAGAAGGTGGATGCGCTCACCTTCCTGGTGGGTTCTGGCCTGGCCGGAGTGGCCGGGGTTGCGGTCACCTTGCTGGGCTCGGTGGGCCCCAATCTCGGCGGCAACTACATCGTTGATTGCTTCATGGTGGTGGTGCTCGGCGGCGTCGGCAAATTGCTCGGTACCGTCGTGGCGGCCCTGGGCATCGGCGTGCTCAGCTACATCCTCGGTTCGGGATCGCTGCTGCTGCTCTGGCCGCAGATGCCCGCCGCTCTCAATGAAACCATCACCTTCTTTGCCACCACCTCCATGGCCAAGGTGTTGGTGTTCATCCTGATTGTGGTCTTCCTGCAGTTCAGGCCGGCTGGCCTGTTCCCGCAGAAGGGCCGCATGGTGGAGGCCTGAGCGATGACGATCACCTCCAACAGCTCTATCACGCCGGCGACCTTCCTGCGCCGCTGGTGGCCGTGGATCGCCATCATCGCGGCGGCCCTGATCCTGCCCTTCGTCCTGCCGCCGTTCCGGCTCAATCTGCTGGGGCGCTTTCTGTCGTTGGGCATTGTCGCCCTGGGCATTGACCTGATCTGGGGCTATACGGGCCTGCTCAGCCTTGGCCAGGGCATCTTCTTTGCCCTCGGTGGCTATGCCATCGCCATGTATCTGCAGCTGGATTCACTCGAACCCGGCCAGCTGCCTGAGTTCTTTGGTCTCTATGGGGTCAAGGAGCTGCCCCTGTTCTGGCAGCCGTTCAATTCGCCCTGGTTCACCCTCATCGCCATCTGGGTCGTTCCGGCCGTCGTCGCCGGCCTGCTCGGCTATCTGGTGTTCCGCAATCGCATCAAGGGGGTCTACTTCTCGATCCTCACCCAGGCCGCTTTGCTGGTGTTCTTCAACTTCTTCAACGGACAGCAGAAGCTGATCAACGGCACCAACGGTCTCAAGACCGATACGGCCAGCTTCTTCGGCCAGATGGTGGGCTCCGACGCCATGCAGCGCAATCTGTTCTGGATCACGTTGCTGCTGGTGATCGCCGCCTGGTACCTGTGCCGCTGGCTCACCACCGGCCGCTTCGGTGATGCCCTGATCGCTGTCCGTGACGATGAGCCGCGACTGCGCTTCACCGGCTACAACCCCACGGCCTTCAAAACCCTGGTCTTCACCGTTGCAGGGGCCCTGGCCGGCGTCAGCGGTGCGCTGTACACAGTTCAGTCCGGCATCGTCAGTCCCCAGTTCATGGCGGTGCCCTTTTCGATTGAGATGGTGATCTGGGTTGCCGTCGGCGGCCGCGGCACCCTGATCGGCGCCGTGTTCGGTGCGGTACTGATCAACTACGCCAAGAGCCTGATCAGTGAGCAGCTTCCGGAAACCTGGCTGTTCATCCAGGGGGGGCTGTTCCTGCTGGTGGTCACCGCTTTGCCCGACGGTGTTGTGGGCTGGTGGCGCCAGGGTGGACCGGGTCGCATCCTGGCGATGCTGGGTTCCTCCCCGGCGACGGCCACCTATCCGGGCCTTGATCTCGATCCTGAGGTGCAGGCGGAGCGGCGAGCGATCGAGTCCCGCGCCATCGCCGAGGAGACCGGTGCCAGAGAGATCGGAGGTGAGCCGTGAAGTCCCTGCTCGAACTCAAGGCTGTCAGTGTCAGCTTCGATGGCTTCCTCGCCCTCAATGATCTCAATCTCGCCCTGGCTCCTGGAGAGCTGCGGGCGGTGATCGGCCCCAACGGCGCCGGCAAGACCACCTTCCTCGATGTGATCACCGGCAAGGTGAGGCCCACCAGAGGCGATGTGCTGTTCCGCGGCCAGTCATTGCTGGGCATCAGCGAGCACCGCATCGCCCGGCTCGGCATCGGCCGCAAGTTCCAGACGCCCCGCGTCTATCAGAACCTCACCCCCCGTCGCAATCTGGAGCTGGCGGTCAAGGGCAGCCATTCACCGTTCGCCCTGCTGCTGGGTCGCCTCAGCGCTGAACAGCGCGATCGGGTGCAGGAACTGCTGGCGGTGGTGGGTCTGGAGGCCAGTGCCTCCCTGCCGGCCGGCAGCCTCTCCCATGGCCAGAAACAGTGGCTGGAGATCGCCATGCTGCTGGCCCAGGATCCGGATCTGCTGCTGGTCGATGAGCCGGTGGCGGGGCTCTCCGATGAGGAGACCGAGCGCACCGGCGAGCTGCTGCGCCATCTGGCCGGCGATCACACCGTGCTGGTGATTGAGCACGACATGGACTTCATCCGCGAGCTGGATTGCCCGGTCACGGTGCTGCACGAAGGCCATGTGCTGTGCGAGGGCAGCATGGATGTGGTTCAGAACGACCCCCGCGTGATCGAGGTCTACCTCGGGGTTGAAGACGACGACAGCTTGGGCGGAGTCAGTGCCGCCGACGGATCGCCCCAGGAGATGTCATGACCAGCACCATGTCTCGGCAGGATTTCCATTCCTCCAGTGGTGAGGGTGGAGATCTGCTCTCGATACGTGACCTCAACGTCTACTACGGCGAGAGTCATATTCTGCGCAATGTCGACATCTCGATTGCGCCCGGTCAGATGGCCTGTCTGATCGGCCTCAATGGTGTCGGTAAGACCACTCTGCTCAAGACGATCATCGGCCTGTTGCGTCAACGCAGCGGCTCGGTGTCTCTGGACGGTGAGGAGGTTTCAGCGCTGCCGCCCCACCTGCGGGCCCGGGCCGGTATCGGCTACGTGCCCCAGGGGCGGGAGATCATCCCCCAGCTCACCGTGCGCGAAAACCTGTTGCTGGGTCTGGAAGCTCTGCCCGGTGGCATTGGCCGCCATCGCCACATCGATCCCTTGGTGTTCGAGCTGTTTCCGATCCTGGAGAAGTTCCTCGCCCGCCGGGGCGGTGATCTCTCCGGCGGCCAGCAGCAGCAGCTGGCGATCGCCCGGGCCCTGCTCGGCAAGCCCCGGCTGCTGCTGCTCGATGAGCCCACCGAGGGTATCCAGCCCTCGGTGGTGCTCGACATCCAGCGGGCCGTCGCTCGCATCATCCGCGAGACGGGCATCAGCGTGCTGCTGGTGGAGCACCATGCCAGCTTCGTGCGCCAGGCCGACTGGTACTACGCGATGCAAAAAGGTGGGGTGGTGGCCAGTGGCCCCACCAGCGAGCTCAGCCAGGAGCTGATCCATCGCTTCCTCAGTGTCTGAGGCTGCTGTTGAGCGGATTGTTCCTGGTTGGGTGCGATCCAATCTGGGCACGACAACACCTGGGCAGGTCGAAATTGTCCATCCAGCCCTGAACAGTTGCAGGGGAGCCAGTATTCGCAATGCTTCTCGCGTTGCGTGACTGATGAGGTTCGGGATTTTTTCGAGGTGTCCAATTTGGATCGCGACTCTGAATCCTGTCTTGATGGTGACGCAGGCGGCAACGTGTCGGGAAAGCCCTGGGCTTTGGGGCTCCGCTTGCTAGTTAAGATGCAGCCTGTCAACAGTTCTGGTCCATGCGCTTCGCCCCACGTCTATCTGTTCTTGGCTTGGCCGCCGGAGCCAGCCTTGCAGCCCTCAGCGTTGCGCCGGCTCTGGCCGAATCCTGCACCTTCCTCAGCCCAGTGGGAGGCAATGGCGTCACCAACATCGTCACCAAGACCATCAGCCCCGGCAATCCTCTGGGCCGTCCCAACTGGAACACCGATTTCTACGTCACCAAGCCCTATCGCAGCTACAAGCTGTTCTTCACGGCCAATTCCTCGGTGAGTGCCACCTACCCGCTTCAGGCCTATCTGAAGTTCACCGATGGCTCCAATCTGCAGGTGTATAACAAGAACTTCACCCCCGATCCCGGCAGCGGCGGTTCGGTCAGGGTGCAAGCCATTCCCGGCAAGCTCGTCAGCCAGGTGAACATCAAAGTGGGCGCCACCGACAACATGGCGGCCACCGGCTTCACCTATCGCATCTCGGTTCAGGGTTGCTACTGAGCGGCGCCAAGAGGCGGCGATCTAGTCCAGGAGGCTCCGCCAGGATGCCTGCGCTGCAGCTGCTGCCATCGGCGGCAGCTTGTGGCCATCGCAACAGCTCAGGGGCCTGCATCCCAGGCTGTTGATCAGCATGGCGCCGTCGCTGCTGAGCAGATCGGTGCGGCTGAGGTGGGCTTCGACTGCGAGGCCTCGCTTCAGGGCCATCCCGCGCATGACCCCCGGCAGGCAGCCACTGCTGGCCGGCGGGGTGCACCACTGGCCTGAGAGCAGCACCAACAGATTGGCGGCGCTGCCGCAACAGAGTTCGCCGCTGGAGCTCAGCAGCAGAGCCTCATCGGCGCCGGCGGTGCGGGCTTCGCGCCTGGCCTGAATCTGGCTGCTGTAGGCAAAGCTTTTGCAACGGCTCAGCAGACTGTCGGCATTGCGGCGTTCATGGCGACTGATGATCGTCGTGATCGCTCCAAAGGCGGGCTGGCAGGCGACCAGCTGCAGCCAGAAGCGATGGATCGGCTGGGGCTCTCCGGCGGCGGGCAGATCGAGGCCGCGGCTGCCGCTGCCCCGGCTCCAGTTCAGTCTCAGGGCTCCCTGGCGGATGCCGCTGCGCTGCACTGCTTCAGCGAGGCGCGGCTTCAGGGCCTCGGCGCCCGGTGGTGGCGCCATGCCGAGCAGGGCGGCGCCGTGCTGCCAGCGTTCCAGGTGCTCCTGCAGCAGGCGGGCTTGGCCCGCCTGCACCAACACCGTTTCGAACAGGCCGTCGGCCAGCTGCAGGCCCCGATCACTCAGGGGCAGGGCGAGCTGATCGGGATGGCCCCAGCGGCCGCTGGCCAGGGTCGCGCTGTTCGGGGCCGGCTCGGGGTCGGCGATCCAGGCGATCGGCTCGGAGGGGGCCATGGCGGTGTCCTCAGGTCAGGGCCTCGAGCAGGGGCCGGATCTTCCAGCCCATTTCCACCGCCTCACCCTGGGGATCGGAGTCGGCGACGATGCCGCCGCCGGCGTGCAGCCGCAGCCGCCGCCCTTTCACCATCAGGGTGCGGATCAGGATGCTGCTGTCGAAGCTGCCATCGGCGCCGAGGTGAAAGAGGGAGCCGCAGTAGGGCCCCCGCGCCACCGGCTCCAGTTCACTGAGGCGCTGGCAGGCCCGCACTTTCGGTGCCCCGGTGATCGAGCCCCCCGGCCAGCAGGCCCGCAGCAGATCCACCAGCCCTTGCCCCGGCTGCAGCTGGCCCGTGACCACCGAGGTGAGGTGATGCACCTGGGCATAGCTCTCCAGTCCCAGCAGCTGGGGCACATCGATCGATCCCGGCACGCAGACCCGCCCCAGATCGTTGCGCATCAGATCGACAATCATCACGTTTTCGGCCCGGTCCTTGGGATCGCAGACCAGGGCGGCGGCGGCGTCCGCATCGGCCTCGGGATCGCCGCTGCGGGGGCGGGTGCCCTTGATCGGCCTGGTCTCGATACTGCCATCGCTGCCGAGGCGCAGAAAGCGCTCCGGCGAGGCCGAGATCAGTGCCTCGTCGCCCGCCACCGCCAGGCCGCCGAAGGGGGCCGGACAGTGCTGGCGCAGCCGCCCGTGCAGGCCCAGGAGATCGGGTTGCTGCACCAGCAGGGTTTCGCAGCAGGCGGTGAGGTTGGCCTGGAACAGGTCACCAACAGCGATGCGCTGCTGCAGCTGACCCACCTGATGGGCGAACTGCTCGGCGGGCGTGTGCCAGTGCCAGGCCTCCAGGGCAATCGGCTCGAGGCTGCGCCGGTTGGGGGCGGCGGGTTGGAGTTCAGCCAGCAGGCGCCGCATCGCTTCCAGTCGGCCTGGATCTTCCCCTTCCAGCCAGCAGCGCCGCGATGGGCGATCGAAGTGGAGGAGTGGATCATGACGGGCGGCCCAGAGGCTGGCCATGTCGGAGGCCTGCCAGTGCCGGCCCGGTTCCACCCAGGCCCCCGCCTCGTAGCCCAGCCAGCCCAGCCAGGGACCGCCCCGGCCCGCCATCCGCTCCAGGGCCAGGAAGGGATCCTCGGCGCCCGGGCTGCCGGGCAATCCCCGGCAGGAGATCACCTCCAGCGGTTTCAGCCCCAGCACGGATCGCTGTCCCAGGCTGCTGCCGTCGCCGTCGAGGAACACCAGGCCATCGCTGCCGAGGGCGGCCGCCAGGGCCTGGACCACCGTCCAGGGCTCGTTCCAGGGCAGGTCGCAGCGCTGGCGCCCGCTCATGCCGATCGGTCGCTGGCCAGATCTGGCCGGCCGGCCTCGCGCAGGGCGGCATCGCGGATGCGGCAGCTGTCGCAGACTCCGCAGGGCCGTTCCCGCCCCGCGTAGCAGCTCCAGGTGCTGGCCACCGGCACCCCCAGCCGCAGCGCCTGGTGGACGATCTCGGTCTTGGTGGCGTCCACCAGGGGCGCCCAGAGCCTGGGGCCCTGGCCTTCGCGGCCGATCTTGCTGGCCAGGTCGGCCAGGCTCTGGAAGGCCTCCAGGTAATCGGGCCGGCAGTCGGGATAGCCGGAATAGTCGATCGCATTCACCCCCAGCACGATCCGCTCGGCCCCGCGGGCTTCCGCCAGGCTGAGGGCCAGGGCGATGAACACCGTGTTGCGGCCGGGTACGTAGGTGCTGGGGATCACGCCCGTCTGCACGCCGCCGGTGGGCAGGGCGATGGCCGGATCGGTGAGGGCCGAGCCCCCCCAGGCGGCCAGGTCGATGGCCAGCACAAGGTGCTCGATCAGCCCCAGAGCCGTGGCCACGGTGCCGGCGGCCTCAAGTTCGCGGCGGTGCCGCTGGCCGTAGTCGAAGGACAGGCCGATGACGCGATAGCCGGCCTCGGCGGCCAGGGCGGCGGCGGTGGCCGAATCCAGGCCGCCGGAGAGGAGGGCGATCGCCGTGGGCGCAGAGGTGCTCATGCGTTCATTCTGAAAGGCCGCTCGACGCCGGCGAGCGCTCTGGCCAAGATGCAGCGGGGCCCGGCTCCGCCGCGCTCCCTCTCCTGCTGCCTGCTTCTCATGCCCTCCGTTCGCTCCGGCCGATCCGCCGCCAGCTGTCTGCGCCCCGCTCACCGTGCTCTGGGCGTGGCCGCCGCCCTGGCCGCCGCGCTGGTGCCGCTGCAGCTCGGTGGTGGCTTCGGCACGGCGGCCCGGGCCATCCCCCTGCTGGATCTGAAGCCCTACCCGGCCGCCGCGACCGGTGAGCGTCGCTGGGTGATCCAGCTGCCCGGGGTGCTGGCGCCCACGGCCGATCCCAGGCTGTCCCCCAATCCCAGTGATTGGCGGGTGGAGTTGATCATCGGCCGGGAACTGCTGGTGGACTGCAACACCCAGCGCTTCGGCGGCAAGCTGCGCAGCGAGACCCTGCCGGGCTTCGGCTACAAGATCTATCGGGTGCGGGATGTCGGACCGGTGGTCTCCACCCGCATGGCCTGTCCGCCCGGCAGTGTGACGCGCAAGGCCTTCGTGCCGATGGGATCCAGGCCCTTCGTGCTGCCCTACAACGCCAGTCTGCCGATCGTGATCTATGCGCCGAAGGATCTCGATGTGCGCTGGCGCCTGTGGAAGGCTGAGCGGGTGCAACGGCCCGCCAACGTGCTCTGAGCCTGTGGTTAGGCCCTGTTGATTTTTTGTTCAGCGGCGATACATTGATTTCCAGGCCCATGCGTCAGACCCTGAGGTCACCGCAGCCGTGTCGTACAGGATGGGCGCGTGCGCTCCGCTCCCCCTGGAGGGTATCGCCGGTGGTTGTCGCCGCGGCGATGGCCTGCGTGGCCGGTGGTCGGGCTCTGGCCTTCGTCCCTCAGAGCTCCATCAAAGGACCACTCACCCTGGCGAATTTCGTCAAGGGATCGACCGATTGCTATGACCGCCAGACCCGGCTGCCGCTGGCGGTCGTCGACACCCACCTGCATGTGCGGCCATACGGTGGGCGGCCGGTGCCGTTTCCCGAGCTGTTGAACTATCTGCGCCAGAGTGAGGTGCTGTTCGCCAACTTTTACGGCATCGGTCAGCGCCTGCCGGTGAATTCCCGCTGCACCGACGCCCTCAACTGTCCTGGTGTGCCAGCCGATCCGAGCCTGAAGAGCGATTTCAGCAACGCCCAGAACAGCCTCGATTTCGACACCAGCGGCCTGAAGCTGGTGTTGTCGATGACCTTCCCCGACCTGGCCAGGCCGGCTGATGTCTTGCCACAGATGGCGATTCTGGATCAGGAGTATCCGGGCATGTTTCGCTGGATGGGAGAGGTGAACCTCGCCAAACAAGCCCTGTACAGCAATGGCCATCAGGCGGTGCCGATGGAACGGATCGCCGGTTGGAAGCCGTTCATGGCGGAGCTGCGGCGCCGCAACATGCCGATTGCGATCCACTCCGATCTCGGTAACGACAAGGAGCCGCTCAAGTACCTGCCGCTGATGGAGCGGGTCTTGAGTCTCTATCTGGACAACAAGATCGTCTGGATGCATCTGGGCCTGTCCAGGGAGCTGAAGCGGATTGATGCCCGCCAGCATGTGGCCTTGCTGGGCTCGCTGCTGCGCCGCTATCCCAATCTCTCTTTTGACATCTCCTGGCGCATGCTTGATGACCAGGTGTTCAGTGATTCCGCCAAGCGCGATCTCTATGTCGGCCTGATCAACCGCTGGCCGCGCCGCTTCATCCCCGGCACCGATTTCGTGGCCGCCGCTGGCCGGGGCGCGGGGGTCTACCGGGACGAGTTGGCGGTGACCAGTGCCATCCTCGGCAGGGTCAATGATGAGGCTTTCCGCCGCATCGCCCTGGGCTCGAATTTCTTCGAGCTCGCCGGGCTCGAAGCCGTGGCGCCGCCCATCTGTCGGGCGGTGCGCTGATGAAGCGGCTTCCTGAACGCGCCGCTCGCTCCCGGCATTCCAGCCGCAGTCTGCGCCGGCCCGTGGTGGTTGTCAGCGGCTGCCGGTCAATCTGCAGGTCTCGATCTCGCCGGGGGGCGGCGCCGATCGGCTGTCCAGGGAGAGCCTGAACCGGCTCGCCAGTCAGATGGCACGGGAGTTCATGCAGAACACCCGGCGCAGCGGGCCCTGGGCCCTCAGCGCACCCCAAGCCATTTGTGGCCCTGCAGGCTGAGGCGCCAGGTGGGGTGGCTGCGCACGAAGGCGATCGCCAGCTCCTGGCCCTGGCGGCTGTCCCAGCCTGGCTGCAGCAGCAGGGCGGGGCCCGGCGGGTTCAGCGTCACGCTGGCGCCGTCGCTGGCCAGGATGGTTGCCGCGGCAGGGGTGGCGCCGCAGGGGTGCTCGCTGAGGCTGGGCCGCTGGCGGGCCTCAAGGGCCTGCCCGGCCATCGCCTCGGCGAAGTCCAGATCGGCGGGCTCATGCACCACCACCTTGAGCTCATGGCAGGCGGCGAGCAGCTCCGGCTGGGGCGGCCGGTGGCGTTTGGGCGAGAGGGTGATCCAGGCGAAGCGGCCGCTGAGGGGGCCTGTGCCGCTGGTTTCCAGGTGCAGGGGCAGGCCGGCGTCCGCCAGGGCGGCGCAGAGGGGATCGAGGTCGTGCTCCAGGGGCTCGCCGCCGGTGATCACCACGAAGGCTGCGCCGGCTGTGGCCGCGTCGCACGCCTCGGCGGTCAGGGCCGCCAGGCTGCGCTGGCTATGGGCGGCCACCGGCCAGGAGTGCTTGGTGTCGCACCAGCTACAGCCGACGCTGCAGCCCGCCAGCCGCAGAAAGAAGGCGCTGCGGCCGGCATGGAGGCCCTCGCCCTGCAGCGAGTGGAAGGTTTCGACGACGGGCAGATCGGAGCCACTGAGGGCAGGAGCCTCAGCGGCCGCCGCTGAGGAGGTGGGGATCATCGCTGCGGTTGTGGGCTGGCTGAGGGCTGAGGGCTGCGGGGTCCTGGTCGGGCTGGCCTCCGGGACGGGAGCTTGCCTCGCCCCGCAGGCGTCCTGCAACGCATTCGCCAAGCTCGAATGACCTGAGAACGGGGGCGCATCGACTGGAATCCGTTGCCTGCTCACTGCAGAGCAGCGGCGAGACGCCCCTTCCCGCCTGATCCTCCGGTTCGATCCCTGGGGAACTTGCGGTACATCGCGCTAGGGGGCGGGAGCCTGTGCGACTGACGACGGCGCGCCGGCGGGCTCGGTGCCGCTCTCCGGCCACTGGATGCCGATCGCCTCCTGCGGCGAGCTGGGCAGCCGCAGCTGGGCCGCCTCGATCAGCCCCCGGAACAACGGGTGGGGCTTGCCCGGCCGGGAGAGAAACTCCGGGTGGTACTGGCAGGCGGTGAAGAAGGGATGGTCCTTCAGCTCGATCAGCTCCACCAGCCGGCCGTCGGGGGAGGTGCCGCTGATCTCGTAGCCCGATTCCAGGAACAGGTTGCGGTAGGCGTTGTTGAACTCATAGCGATGGCGATGGCGCTCGTAGACCACCGCTTCGCCGTACAGCCCCTGGGCCATGGTGCCGGCCACCAGGCGGCAGGGGTAGACGCCCAGCCGCATCGTGCCGCCCAGGTCGACCACGTCCTGCTGTTCGGGCAGCAGGTGGATCACCGGATGGGGCGTGGCCGGATCGAGCTCGGCGCTGGTGGCACCCGTGAGGCCCGCCTGATTGCGGGCCCACTCGATCACGGCGCACTGCATGCCCAGGCAGAGCCCCAGAAAGGGCACCCGCTGCTCCCGGGCCCAGCGAATCGCCGCCACCTTGCCATCGACACCCCGATTGCCGAAGCCGCCGGGCACCACCACCGCATCCATGCCCTTGAGCAGGGCATCGGCCCCCTGGCTTTCGATCTGCTCGGCGCAGACCCAGTGCAGATCGAGGGAGGCGTCGCGATCCAGGCAGGCATGGCGCAGGGCTTCGACAACGGAGAGGTAGGCGTCGTTGAGCTGGACGTATTTGCCCACCAGGGCCACCTTCACCGCCGGGCCGGGGTTGCGCAGCTTGCGCACCAGCTCGCCCCAGCGGGCCATGTCGCTGGGATGGTCTGTGAGTTCGAGCACGTCGAGCACCTGGCGGCAGAGGCCCTCCTCCTCCATCGCCAGGGGCACGGCGTAGATGCTGTCGGCGTCGAGGGCCTGGATCACGGCCCCGCCGCTGACGCCGCAGAAGCCGCCGATCTTGGCCTTCAGTTCGCCGTTGATCGGCCGGTCGCTGCGGCAGACGAGGACGTCGGGCTGGATGCCGATCGAGCGCAGCTCCTTGACCGAGTGCTGGGTGGGCTTGGTCTTGAGTTCGCCCGAGGTGCCGATGTAGGGCAGCAGGGTGACGTGGACATAGGCCAGGTCGTTGCGGCCGACGTCGCCGCGGAATTCGCGGATCGCCTCCAGAAAGGGCAGGGATTCGATGTCACCGACGGTGCCGCCGATCTCACCGATCACCACATCGGCGCCCGAGTTGGCCGCCACCCGGTGGATGCGTTCGCGGATCTCCCGGGTGATGTGGGGGATCACCTGCACGGTGCCGCCGTTGTAGTCGCCGCGGCGCTCCTTGTTGATCACCGCCTGGTAGATCGAGCCGGTGGTCACGCTGTTGAGGCGCGACATGGCGGTGTCGGTGAAGCGCTCGTAGTGGCCCAGATCCAGATCGGTTTCGGCGCCGTCCTCGGTGACGAACACCTCGCCGTGCTGATACGGGCTCATCGTGCCCGGATCGACGTTCAGATAGGGATCGAGCTTGAGGATCGAGACGCTGTAGCCGCGGCTCTTGAGCAGGCGCCCCAGGCTCGCCGCCACGATCCCCTTGCCGATGCTCGACACCACCCCGCCGGTGACGAACACAAACTTCGTGGTCTGCCCTGCCCGTACGGCCGAACCTGGTTGGGCGACGGGGGCTGGCATGGTGAAACCGGTGGACTCACCACCTTAAAGGGGTGGCACCACAGCCGGGACGCCCCTTGAGGTGGGTGCCCCTGGAGCCTGCGGAACCCTGACGAAGCTGCCCACGCAGGCGTGGCCCGGCCGTTCAACCAGCCCATGAACGCAGGGGGTGGCTGCAGCGGTGGGGCGACCCCATCGGTCCGGGCAGCCTGTTCAGCGGATGCTGCTGGTGGGGTTCCGCTTCAGCCCTCCAGCAGGCTGCGCAGCATCCAGGCCGTCTTCTCGTGGATCTGCAGTCGCTGGGTGAGCAGGTCGGCGGTCGGCTGGTCGTTGGCGGCCGACACCAGCTCGAACAGATCCCGGGCGGTGCGGGCCACGGCCTCATGGCCCAGCATCAGCTCCTGCACCATCGCCATGGCGGCGGGCACGCCCTGGGTTTCGGGGATCGAGGCGAGCACCGCGAAGTTGGCGCCGCCGAAGGGGGCGGGATGGCCGAGGGCGCGGATGCGCTCGGCGATCACGTCGAGGGCGTTCCAGAGCTCGGTGTACTGCCCCATGAACATCAGGTGCAGGGTGTTGAACATCGGCCCGGTGACATTCCAGTGGAAGCCGTGGGTCTTGCCGTAGAGCACGTAGCTGTCGGCCAGCACCCGGCCGAGGCCCTCGGCGATCGCCAGGCGCTGCTCAGCCGGGATGCCGATGTCGATGGCTGGGGTGCTGGGGGTCATGGCCGTGGCAGGGGCGGGGTGTTGCTTACAGATAATCCCGGACCCGGCTGCGATGGTGGGGTTGTCGCAATTTCAGCAAGGCCTGCGATTCGATCTGCCGCACCCGCTCCCGGGAGATCTGCAGATGATCCCCGATCTGCGTCAGGGTGCGGGGGGAGTCGTCCTCCAGGCCGAAGCGCTGACGGATGACGATGGCCTCGCGGCTGCTCAGCTCCTGGAGCATGCTGGCTAGCGCTTCCTGCAGCTGTTGCCGCGCCAGCCGCTCCTCCGGGCCGGGCTGCTGATCCTGCAGCAGATCGCCGAGGTCGCTCTCCTGGTCGCGGCCCACGGGCAGGTCGAGGGACACGGCCTCGGGTTGTCGCTCCAGGACGAGCCGCACCATCGCCTCGCTCCAGCCCGACGCTGCCGCCAGTTCCGGCAGCGTCGGGCTGCGGCCCAGGCTGGCCAGGAGCTCCCGCTGCTGGCGGCGGAGGCGGTTCTGTTTTTCGCTCATGTGCACCGGCAGCCGGATCGTGCGGCTCTGGCTGGCGATCGCCCGGGTCACCCCCTGGCGGATCCACCAGTAGGCATAGGTGCTGAAGCGGAAGCCGCGGCTGGGATCGAAGCGCTCCACACCGCGCTCCAGGCCGATGGTGCCCTCCTGCACCAGATCCAGCAGCTCCAGGCCGCGTTGCTGGTACTTTTTGGCCACGGACACCACCAGCCGCAGGTTGGCCTGGATCATCCGGTCCTTGGCGCGGCGGCCCCGATGCAGGGCCAGCCGCAGCTCGGTCAGGCTCAGATCGCAGCGGGCGGCCCATGCCTCGCTGGCGTCGTTGTCCTGCTGCTGCTGTTCCAGCAAGGTCTGCCGGCGCTGCACCAGCCGGGCCAGGATCAGCTCCTGCTCGGCGCTCAGCAGGTCAACCCGACCGATGTCCTTGAGGTACTGGCGCACCGGGTCGGTGCTGCTGCTGGTGGAGGCGGACAAGGGGCGCAGGGCCGGTGGATCCTCCAACCCTGTGGCTCTGGTGGGACTGGTGGGGCCAATCACCGGGTTTACTTTGGGTTTGCAGCGCTCTGCGGCTGGATTGCGGCAGATTTGCTGCC
>CANCJV010000040.1 GCA_947378425.1 Synechococcaceae cyanobacterium | reverse complement strand
CAGCTGTTTCAGCAGCGGGAGCTGCGGCCGGATCAGCCGGCGGTGATCGAGCTCTGTCGCGATCTGATCCTGCCGGGCTGTGAGCGCTGGATCCGCCATGTGATCGACAAGCAGCCCCCCCAGGGCCGGGGTCCCTGGGTGCAGGGGCGCTACAACCTGCAGATGATTGATCTCTGGCTCAATGTGCAGCGCCAGGGTGATTACAACCCCACCCACACCCATGGCGGCAGTTTCTCGGGTGTGTTGTTTCTGCAGGTGCCACCCCAGATCAACGGCGAGAGCTTCGACGGCCAGCTCTGTTTTCACGGGCCGGAGGAATGGCACATCCAGAGTTTCCGCACCGGCATGGCCGAATACGTGTTGCCTGTGCCCGGTGACTTTTATGTGTTTCCGGCCTGGCAGCCCCATTCGGTGGCCCCGTTCCGCGGTGAGGGGGAGCGCTGGTCGATCGCCTTCAACGTGGTGGCGGTGCCCCAGGCGCCGCGGTCTTCTCCCCCCGGCCCCCAGCTGCCTGATCCGGCACGGTCGGCGGTGGCTCAGTCGGTGGTGAATGTGTCGCTGTCGTCAGCTCGGCCCAGGCCCGGGGGCTTCTGATCCCGAAGCGCGGCCAGGACTGGCACGGGAGCGGGTAACGGGAAGGTTGTTCAGGAATTCTCCAGCTCCGCCATTTTGTCCGCCTTCAGCGGCCCGCCACCCGGGCCAGGCCCAGGCTCAGCACCTTGAGCAGCACCTGTGCGCGGCTGGTGGCACCCAGTTTCCGGCGCACCGTGTGGCCGTAGCTGCGGGCGGTGGCGTAGCTGACCCCGAGCCGTTCGGCCGCCTGTCGATCCCCCAGGCCCTCCACCCACAGATCGATCAACTCCCGTTCCCGGATGGTGAGCGCAGGCGCCCCATCCCGCCAGCCCTTATCAACCTCTGCCTGGTCGGCACGGAGGGCGGCCTCCACGGCCGGGGAGCGGTAGCGGCGGCCCAGGGACAGAGTGATCACCAACGACTTGAGGGGCTGCGCCTCAGAACTCACCTCCTGTTCGCAGATCATCGCATCGGCGCTGGAGTGGCCGGCCGCGATCAGGTCGTCGTGGTAAAGGTCGCAGAGCACGATCGTGCGGATGTCATCGACGATGGAACGGGCCCGTTCGATCAGCTGGAGCCAGTCGCCCTCCTCCAGATTCGGGGTGATGAGCAGCATGCCGGGCCGGCAGGGGCCAGTGCCTCGAATGCTTCGGCTTCGGTGGTGACCATGAAGCTCACGCGCTGGCGGCTCAGAGAGGCTTGAAAGAGGCCGTAGAGCAGCACCCGGCGGGAGGAGGCGAAGCCTCCACTGGGGCGAATGTCGCTGCTCAGGAACCAGGTGAGAGCGGAGGCGTACTGCGACCGGGATCGCTTGATGTGGCTGAGATAATCCACGCTGCCTGACCAGCCACGCCGGAACTTGAAGGAACCCTGGCATGGCTTGGCCCCGCAACCTGGGCCTCATCCATCAGTCTGATCCCCCTGCTCACCGGCCAGGGCTTCGAAGTAGTCAGCATCGGCGCCACGGTTGCGGGTGTTGGAGCGGCTGCCTGCAGCGGCTGGGGGCCTGGGCTTTGACTTGTCCTGGGCGTTGGCTTGGCTGCGGTGGGACGAGCCTTGGTGCTGCTGGTGCTCGGCCCCGGGTTCCTGTTGGCGTTTCAGGTGCTGGCGAAGCCGTTGGGAGCGTTGCTGCTCCTGGCGCAGCTGTTGGCGCTCCTCCTGGTTCTCCCGCCGCTCCTGCTGCCAGAGCAGAGCCGCCTCCAGCACTCCTTCGGCGGCCAACGACCATTCAGCCCGCAAGGAGAGCTCACTGCCTTTGCGCTGGGCAGCGGCAGCAAAGGCCAGGGCAAAGCCCAGCGACAGCAGCACCACCCGCAGGCTGTCCTTGCCCAGGGCGATGAGTTGGGCTGGATCCAAGGCCTTGGCAGGCACCGATCCTGCGCCTCCACCCGCCTGACCAGCCACCGCCGCGGCCCGCTGCTCAGCGGCCTGCAGCTGGCCCAGCAGGCCGACTTTGATCGCCGCCAGACCCTCACGCTGATCCTCTGGGCTCAGTGGCGGGGCCTGGATCGCCACCAGATTGGCCTGCAGGGCCGCCATGCTGCCGGCACTGGCGACGGCCTGGCGGAACTGGGCGATGCGCACCAGCTCCTGGCGGGCTCCACGGGATTCGGCGGCACCGGCCCAATCCAGGGCCCGCCAGGCCGCCAGACCCTGCAACGGAATCAGCAGCAGATAGCCGAAAGCCACCCAGCGGCACAGGGCCCCCACCAGCTGGCGGCGCCCCACCAGCCAATCGGCCTCCGGCAGCAGTGCCTCCGCCAGATTGAGCAGCAGCGCCGCCAGTAAGGCCAGAAAGCCGTTGCTGCAGAGCGCAGCGGTGAAGGCCAGCTGCCAGAACGGATCCGACAACTTGAGCGGCAACAACGGCAAAGCCACCGCCAGGACGAAGAACAACAGCAACAGCGTGGCCACCGCCGCCAGCAACGAAGCGAGCCGCTGCCGCTCGCCACCCGAAAGGGACAGCTCCAATATCCGGCCTCAGGCCAGAGGCTTGGTTAAGGCCAAGAGGTTGCGTGACTCCTTGATCCGCTTCCTCAGCTGACGGCTGAAGCCGAAGGCGGCACCGGCTCCGAACAGCGGCAGGGGGGCGGGCACAGGTGCGGCAGGCAACACCTGGGCATACACATAGGACGATGAATTGCTCCTTGCAGTAGGGCAACCCCCGCCATTAATGCAGATACCTACGGAATCAAAAGGCCTCGAGCCTGTAGAGTAGTAAGCAAAGTATAAGCCTTGGCCGCCATTAAGCCCTGTGCCGAGATTGTTTCCTACAGCGGCCGCGAACGCAGTAGCCAGCGCTTTATCGTTACCGTTTCCTGTATACCAAGGCATGTAAGTGGAGGAAAAGCGAGCGGTGTCTCCGCTATACGAGCCCGTGAACGTCGTCACGTCGTACTGAAGACTGTTCACCGCTACCACATAAGCCTGGGCTGAGCCTGAGCCGAGGCTGACGGCCGCCAGAGCTGCCAGGGCCACCGCAGCTCCATGGGCCCGTTGCGGCAACGACCCACCTGAGCCGGTGCGCCTGGCGGCCGGGAGGCTGATCATGGAGAAGTGGTGTAAGTGCTGCAAGCCTGCATGGCTTCAGCCTCTGATTTGCGGCAAGTGGGGTCCCGTCACCATCAATTGATGGTAGAAATTTGGTGCGGATCTGCTGACCCAGTGCCCTGGACCCTGGCCTTTGGTCCTCACGGCAACGGAGAAGGGCCAGGTTGCTCCCCGTTGCCCGCGTCTTGCAGGCGGGTTCGGATGCCCGCTGCGGACGCCTCGTCCACCAGCGCGAGCGCGAGCAGCGGTACCAGGGCCTGCAGCGGCAGCGGCGGCCAGTGGCGACTCTGCAGCAGCCAGTCTTGCTGGCGGCAGCGGGGGTCGAGCCTGGTGGCGGCACTCCACTGCGCCTTGGCCTCGGCCAGGTTGCCGCGAGAGGAGAGCAGGGCGGCGAGGGCGGCGCGGGCCTCGGCCAGCAGGGGATAGCGGCGCAGGAGAGAGCGCATCTCGGCCTCCGCCTGCTCCAGCTCCCCGAGCTGCAGGCTGGCCAGGGCAGCACTGCAGCGGGCCTGGGTGAACCCCGGACTGGCCAGGGCCGCCGCGGCAAAGCAACGGCGCGCGCTCTGCCAGTGGCCCAGGCAGCCCTCGATGGCGCCGCGGTTGAACAGAGCGGTGGAATCCACAGTCGAATCGAGCTGGGCCGCAGGCCTGGAGCTGTTCACCGCCATCGACTCAGGCCTCCGCCAGCTGGCCCAGGGTGCGGGCGGCACCGGCCCATGCCGGAGCCCACGTCATTGAGCCCGAGAGGCCCAGCCGCCGCGGCATGGACGCCGGCAAGACGTTGCTTGACCTGTCGCCACGACTCGAGGCCGACGGCCCAGGCCCTGGGGTTACTGCTGGCTTCGGCCTGCGTCCGGTTCATCGAGGACCTCAGCCCGGACCTTGTCGGACGAGCTGCTCAGAGGGTCCTTCTCATTCTTTGGGTGGCTGTGCCGGGAAAAGCCGGTGCCCCCCGCCTCCCGCCCCAAATGGGGGCGGGAGGCGATGTGGATTCGCTGACGCGGCGACGGACTGGGTCGGCGCCAGCCCGTGCGGGTGGCCGCCTTGACGGCTCAAGACTGTGGAAGTGTCACTGGAGCAGGGACATCAGCCAGCCCTGCGTGTGCTCCTGATGGGCCCAGGCGGCGCGGCTGAGAGCGCCCTCGGCTTGTGCACCGCTGGCCATTCGGGTGATCCTGAGGGCTGAGGTGCACCCATGACCTCAGTCACCACACCCACGGCTGACAGCGGCCCGATCGCCAGCGGCCCGGCCGCAATCGGCGAGGACCAGTTCCGCGCGTTGGCGGCGGCGATCCGCGCTGAGATCCCCGATGCGGAGGTGCGCCTGTACTCCTGCGGAGAAGCCTTCGGCTACGGCTCGCGGGCCCGTGGCGAGGCTCGCCCCGATTCCGATGTCGACCTGCTGAGCACCGCCCCGGATGCCTGGCTCGCGCAGCATGACCGCTGGGCAGTACTGGATCGCCTGCGTTGGCAGTGCAGCAGTCCAGAGATCCCCGTCGATCTGTTGCTCTTTTCCCAGAGTCAGGTGAGCCAATGGCTCTCTCTGCGCAGCAGCGTGGTGTGTCAGGCCTATCTGGAGGGCGTGCGGCTGGATGGCTGAGGCCGATGCCCGATCGATGCTGACGATTGCGCGGCGCGACCTGAGGGCAGCCCAGCGGCTGCAGGAGGCCTCCATCGCTGAGGCCAGCTGGGGATTCCAGGTCCAGCAGGTGGCGGAGAAGACGCTCTAGCCGAAGGCTTCTGCGCAGCAGTAGGCCTGGCTGTATCACCTGGGTGATTCCCCTCCCTTCACCCACGACCTCGTGCGGCTGTTCAAGCGGTTGTTGCGGGCCGGGGCGGATGTCGACGCCCACCGTGAGCTGGCAGGGTTCACGGATTTTGCGGTGCAGTTCCGCTACGACGCTGATCCCGAGCCGATGGGATGGATCGCGCCCACTGGCTCGTTCGCCCCGAGCAGCTGGTGGACCATGTGGCATCAGTCATCGGCTCCGGGGCCTGATCAGTGGTCTGAGGGCTGCCTGCGCCCGTTCTCGCCGTTCCCTCCCTCCGCGCCAGACTCCGCCGCGCTGCGGAGAGCACCATTCCCCGGATCCCTGCGCTGGACGTCGACCTCACGGAGCTGTCCGCCCGCACGCCAGAGCTGCGCCAGCAACTGCTGGCCTGGTGGGAGCTCCAGGGCCGCCACACCATCCCCTGGAAGCTCCGCGCCGATGGCGGCCGTCCCGCCGATGGCGAGGAGCTTGATCCCTACCCGGTGCTGGTGGCCGAGGTGATGCTGCAGCAGACCCAGCTGGCGGTGGTGCTGCCCTACTGGCAGCGCTGGCTGGCGTCGCTGCCCAGCTTGGCGGCCCTGGCGGCCGCCGCCGAGCACGACGTGCTGATGCTGTGGCAGGGCCTGGGCTACTACTCCCGGGCCCGGCGCCTGCATCGGGCTGCCCGTCAGCTGCTGGCCGCGGGCCCTGACGGATCCCTGTCATGGCCCCGCAGCCTCGAGGGTTGGCAGGCCTTGCCGGGATTGGGGCGCAGCACTGCAGCCAGCATTGTCTCTTCGGCCTTTGATGTGCCGGAGCCGATCCTCGATGGCAACGTCAAACGGGTGCTGGCGCGCCTGACCGCCAGCCCGCGGCCACCGGCGCGGGAGCTCGCCCGGTTCTGGCAACTGAGCGAGCTGTTGCTCGATCCCAGGCGGCCCCGGGCCTTCAACCAGGCTCTGATGGATCTGGGTGCCGGCGTCTGTACCCCCCGTTCTCCTTCCTGCGGCACCTGCCCCTGGAGGGGCCACTGCGCTGCCTACGCTGCCGGCGATCCCGCCCGTTTCCCCGTGAAGGACGCCCCTCGCACCGTGCCGTTCCAGGTGGTCGGCGTGGGGGTGGTGCTCGATGGCGCCGGTCGGGTGCTGATCGATCAGCGGCTCAACGAGGGACTGCTGGGCGGCCTGTGGGAGTTTCCCGGCGGTAAGCAGGAGGAGGGCGAGGCGATCGCCGCCACGATCGAGCGCGAGCTGGCCGAGGAGCTGGCGATCGCGGTGGCGGTGGGCGAGGAGCTGATCGTGATCGAGCACGCCTACAGCCACAAGCGTCTGCGCTTTGTGGTCCATCTCTGCACCTGGCTCTCGGGAGAACCCCAGCCCCTGGCCTCCCAGCAGGTGCGCTGGGTGCAGCCGGCAGATCTGGCCAACTACCCCTTCCCGGCCGCCAATGCCCGCATCATTGCGGCCCTGCTGGAGCATCTGGCGGCGGCCGGGGCGGCCTGATGCGGACACGGCGGCCCCCACACGGCCGCCGGAAACGGCAAGGGCCCCTGCCTAGGTTGGGGCGATCTCTGCGGCCCCGCCTGCTCCCGCCCATGACCGCCGACAGCGGCTACTACGACCGCGTCAACCCCGACCTGTTGAGCCGCATTCCGGTGACCGCCCGCACCGTGCTGGAGGTGGGATGCGGCGCCGGCGCCCTCGGGGCCGCCTTCAAGGCGATCCATCCCGACGTGGTCTACGTGGGGCTGGAGCAGGTGGATGCGGCGGCCACCGTGGCCGCAGGCCGCCTGGACCACGTGCTGAGGGCCGATGCCGAGGATCCCCACCTGGCCCTGCCGGAGCTGCCGCCACTGGATTGCCTGATCTATGGCGATGTGCTGGAGCACCTGCGGGATCCCTGGGCCACTCTGCGCCGCCATGCCGCCCTGCTCCACGACGAGGGGGTGCTGCTGGCCTGCGTGCCGAACGTCCAGCACTGGTCGGTGCTGGCCAACCTGCTGCAGGGGCGCTGGCCGGTGGCCGAGGACGGCCTGTTCGACCGCACCCACCTGCGCTGGTTCACCCGCGAGAGCCTGCTGGAGCTGGTGGCCTCCTGCGGCCTGCAGCTGCAGGAGCTGAAGCCGCGCATCTTTAAGCGCGAGCAGGCGGAGGCCTTCGTGGCCCAGCTGGAACCGGCCCTGGCTGGGCTGGGGGTGGATCGCCAGAAGCTGCTCGAAGGGATCGCGCCCATGCAGTACGTGCTGCGGGCCAGCCGCCGACCTCGGCCTCCCCTGCATCTCGATTGCCTGACCCTGCGCCCCCAGGCGGGCATTGTGGATGTGCGCATCCTGCAGCCGCTGCGCAGCCTCACCAGCCAGCCCTCGATCACGGCCGGGGCGGCCCATGGCACCCTGGAGCTGCTGCCGGCCAGCTCCCAGCTGCCGCGACTGCTGATCTGGCAGCGGCCCAGCCTCATCTGGCCCGATTCCCTGGAGCAACTGAGGCTGCTGCTGCGTAACGGCTATGTGGTCGTGATCGAATACGACGACGACCCCGACCGCTGGCCCTCCATCGCCACCAATCGGCATCTGGTCTTCCGGGGGGTGCACGCGGTGCAGGTTTCCACCGAGCCGCTGGCGGTGGCGATCCGGCCTCACAACCCGGAGCTGGCGGTGTTCGCCAATGCCCTCGATGCCCTGCCGCCCCCCCGGCCACCCCGGGAACCGCACCAGCCCCTGCGCCTCTTCTTCGGGGCCCTCAACCGCGAAGCCGACTGGGCCCCCTGGATCGACAGCCTCAACGCCGTGCTGCAGGAGGCGCCGGAGCGCTGGGAGGTGGAGGTGGTGCATGACCGGGCCTTCTTCGACGCCCTGCAGCTCCCCAACCGCCGCTTCACCCCCACCTGTGATTACGCCACCTACCGGCAGGTGATGGGCTCCTGCGACATCGCCTTCCTGCCCCTGGCCGATACCCGCTTCAACCGCTGCAAATCCGATCTGAAGGCGGTGGAGGCCGGCGGTCACGGCCTGGCGATCCTGGCCAGCCCGGTGGTCTATGGCGAGAGCCTGCGGGAGGGGGAGACGGGGCGGCTGTTCACCACGGCCGCGGAGCTGGAGGCCATCCTGCGCAGCTGGCAGGCAGATCCCGCCGCCGTAGGGCTGCTGGGGGATCGCGCCCGCCGCTGGGTGGCCACCTCCCGCATGCAGCACCACCAGGCGCCGGATCGCGAAGCCTGGTATCGCGGCCTCTGGGACCGGCGGGAAGAACTCACAGCCCGCCTGCTGGAGCGGGTGCCGGAGTTAAGGCCCTGAATTCGGCTGCCACAGCCAGGCCAACCGGCCCGCATCGGGATCGCCGGGGTTGCGGAGGCTGAGCTCCAGCTGCCAGCAGGGGGTTGGCACGGCACTCAACCGCCCGGGCCACTCCACCACCAGCAGGGCTCCGAGGGCCAGGGCCTCCTCCTCTTCCTGGGCGAAGAGTTCATCGGCGCTGGCGGGATCCTCCAGGCGGTAGAGGTCGAGGTGCACCAGGGCCGTTGCGGTGCCGTCGGCGAGGCGGCCTTCGTAATGCTGGGCCAGGGCGAAGGTGGGGCTGGTAATCGGCTCGTCAATGCCCAGCCCAGCGGCCAGGCCCTGCACCAGGCAGGTCTTGCCGGCACCTAGATCACCGCTCAGCAGCAGAAGCGGTGCGGCCGAGCTGCTGGCCTGGCCGCCGAGCTGCCAGGCCAGCAGCTCGGCGGCCAGATCCCGGCCCAGGGCAGCGGTGGCCGCCGGGTCTCGCAGCAGTTGCGGCCCGGGCTCGTCGTCTGTCGTCATCCTTGTAGATTCGTGACCAAGCGAGCCCGAAGCCTCGGCGTCTCCGCAGAACTTCCCGTCCACATCAATCCCATTCGTCCTCCCAGTCGGGAGTGTCCGCACCATGGTGGCAGCACCTTCCAGCCCTGCGGCTGAGTTCGCCGGTCTTCAGTCCACGTCGTCCTATGTGATCGCCGATATCTCCCAGGCTGATTTCGGCCGTAAGGAAATGGCCATCGCCGAAACCGAGATGCCCGGCCTGATGGCGCTGCGGGCCAAGTACGGCGCTGAGCAGCCCCTCAAGGGCGCCCGCATCTGCGGATCGCTGCACATGACGATCCAGACGGCCGTTCTGATCGAAACCCTGGTGGCCCTCGGCGCCGAAGTGCGCTGGGCGAGCTGCAACATCTTCTCCACCCAGGATCACGCCGCCGCCGCGATTGCCGCCGCGGGTATCCCCGTGTTCGCCTACAAAGGTGAAACCCTGGATGAGTACTGGGCCTTCACCCATCGCATCCTCGAGTGGGGCGATGGCGGCACCCCGAACATGATTCTCGACGATGGCGGCGATGCCACCGGCCTGGTGATTCTCGGTACCAAGGCCGAGCAGGATCTCTCGGTGCTGGATCATCCCGGCAGCGAGGAGGAGATCGCCCTGTTCAAGTCGATCCGCGCCAAGCTGGCGGTGCAGCCCGGCTTCTATTCCCGCATCTACGCCAACATCCAGGGCGTGACCGAGGAAACCACCACCGGTGTGGCCCGCCTGTATCAACTGCAGAACAGCGGCGAGCTGCCGTTCCCGGCCATCAATGTCAACGATTCGGTCACCAAGAGCAAGTTCGATAATCTCTACGGTTGCCGTGAATCCCTGGTGGACAGCATCAAGCGGGCCACCGACGTGATGGTGGCCGGCAAGGTGGCCCTGGTGCTGGGCTACGGCGATGTCGGCAAGGGTTCGGCCCAGTCGCTGCGTGGGCTCGGCGCCACCGTGATGATCGCTGAGATCGACCCGATCTGTGCCCTGCAGGCGGCGATGGAGGGCTATCGCGTCGTGCGGCTCGACGAGGTGGTGCGGGATGTGGACATCTTCGTGACGGCCACGGGCAACTTCCAGGTGATCCGCCACGAGCATCTGCTGCAGATGAAGAATCAGGCGATCGTCTGCAACATCGGCCATTTCGACAATGAAATCGATGTGGCTTCGCTCAAGCAGTACGAATGGGAAAACATCAAGCCCCAGGTGGATCATGTGATCCTGCCCAGCGGCAATCGCATCATCCTGCTGGCCGAGGGTCGGCTGGTGAATCTTGGCTGCGGCACCGGCCATCCCAGCTTCGTGATGAGCAATTCCTTCACCAACCAGGTGTTGGCCCAGATCGAACTGTTCACCAAGGGTGATCAGTACGGCAAGCAGGTCTATGTGCTGCCCAAGCATCTCGATGAGGCCGTGGCTCGCCTGCACCTCGAGAAGATCGGCGCCAGGCTCACCGAGCTCAGCCCTGAGCAGGCCGCCTACATCAACGTGCCGGTGCAGGGCCCTTACAAGCTCGAGCACTACCGCTACTGAGCGACTTCGCTCAGGGCCTCAGGGGCCGTGGCATGGGGCAAGCCAGATCCTCGCGGATCCTGGATTGCCCCATGCCACGGCTTTTCAGCAGGACGGATCCAGCGCGATCGACTTCGCGTCCTGGTGCGGGCCGCTGAGCGGTCGGGTGCAGTCCACCTACGCTCACGCCCTGGAACCGATTCCCCCCTGCCTGGCTAGCCATGTCGATGCTCAGTTCCCTGAACACCCTCGTCGAAGGCCTGGTGGAGCAGTGGGGCTATCTGGGCATCTTCGGCGCCATGGTGCTGGAGAACGTGATTCCGCCGATTCCCTCGGAGGTGATCATGCCCCTGGCCGGCTTCTATGTGGGCCAGGGCAAGCTCAATGTGCTGCTGGTGGTGCTGGCCGGCCTCCTGGGAACGGTGGTGGGGGCTTTGCCCTGGTACGGGGTGGGACGGCTGGTGAATGAGGAGCGACTCCAGCACTGGGTCAGCCGCCATGGGCGCTGGCTGGGGGTGTCCACCGATGAGCTCGCCAACTCCCGCCGCTGGTTTCAGCGCCACGGCGCCGCGGTGGTGTTCTGGGGCCGCCTGATCCCCGCGATCCGCACCCTGATCTCGGTGCCTGCGGGAATCGAGCTGATGCCCTTCGGCTCGTTCCTGTTCTGGACCACTGCCGGCAGTCTGATCTGGACCGCAGCGCTCACGGGTGCCGGCTGGGCCCTGGGCAGCAACTGGAGCCGGGTTCTGGCTGCGGTCAAGCCCGTGGAAGGACTGGTCAACAAGCTGCTGCTGCTGCTGATCCTGGCCTTCGGGGTCTGGCTGGGTCTGCGGATCTGGAAGCGCCGCCAATCTGCGGACTAGGGGCTCGGTTCGGAGGGCTTCGGCCAGCTGCCCAGGATTCCTGCGATTCCAGCTCTGGCCTGGGATCGCCCGAGGTGCTCAGCAAAAGAGGCGCCCTGGGGAGGGCACCTCGGCTGGCTTCGTGGCACTTGATAACCCGGCTGGGCCAGTGGCACAAGCCCCTGGTCTTTTTTGTCTGCCCCGGGGCTCAGAACGGCACGTCTTCTTCGCTGGGTTCGCCGCCCCCGTAGCTGCCGCCGCCGCCGCCGGAGAAGCCGCCGCTGCTGTCGCCGTCCCGCTTGCTGCCCAGCAGTTCCAGGCGATCGACGCGGATCACGGGCTTGGAGCGCTCCTCGCCGCTGTTGCGATCGGTCCAGCGATCGAGCTTGAAGGAGCCGATGATGCCGACCAGGGAGCCCTTGCGGACGTAGTCGGCGGCCACCTGGGCCTGTTTGCCCCAGATCTCGAGGTTGAACCAGTCGGGTTCGTCGCCCGAGCTGCGGCGGTTCACCGCCAGAGTGAGGTTGGCCACCATGCTGCCGGATTCGAAGTAGCGGACCTCGGGATCGCGGCCGGCCCGGCCGACGAGGGTGATGGAGTTGACGCCCATGGGGGTTTGATCTGAAACGGTTGGACTAATGATGCGGCACCCGGTCAGAGCGCCACAGTTGAGCAGTTCCACCCTTTGTCGCGGTTGTCCCATCTCCTGGCTGGTTTGCCGCTGCGGCCGCCGCAGCGACCCCACCTAGGATCCCCAGACCTTGCCGGCCGACCCTTCCCGTGTTCTTTCGTCGCTTCCAGTTTTCACGTGATATCGGCATCGATCTGGGAACGGCCAACACCCTGATGTACATCTCCGGCAAGGGCATCGTGCTGCAGGAGCCCTCTGTGGTCGCCATCGATCTGGAGAAGGGCACCCCCATGGCCGTCGGCGATGAAGCCAAGCTGATGCTCGGCCGCACCCCCGGCAACATCCGCGCCGTGCGTCCGCTGCGGGACGGGGTGATCGCCGATTTCGATGCCGCTGAGCTGATGATCAAGAGCTTCATCCAGAAGGGCAACGAGGGACGGGGCGTGATCGCGCCGCGGCTGGTGGTGGGCATCCCCAGCGGCGTCACCGGGGTGGAGCGCCGGGCCGTCTACCAGGCCGGTCTGGCCGGGGCCAGGCAGGTGCATCTGATCGATGAGCCCGTCGCCGCGGCGATCGGTGCCGGACTGCCGGTCACCGAGCCCGTCGGCACGATGATCGTCGACATCGGCGGTGGCACCACCGAAGTGGCCGTGCTCAGCCTCGGCGGCACCGTGCTCAGCGAATCGGTGCGCGTGGCCGGGGATGAACTCAGCGAGGCGATCACCGTCTATCTGAAGAAGGTGCACAACCTGGTGGTGGGCGAGCGCACCGCCGAGGACATCAAGATCCGCATCGGCTCCGCCTTCCCCGACGACGCCCACGACGAGACCTCCATGGACGTGCGCGGTCTGCATCTGCTCTCCGGTCTGCCGCGCACGATCAACATCCGCGCCGGCGACATCCGTGAGGCCATGGCCGAGCCCCTCAACGTCATTGTCGAGGCGGTCAAGCGCACCCTGGAGCGCACGCCGCCCGAGCTGGCCGCCGACATCGTCGATCGCGGCATCATGCTGGCCGGTGGCGGTGCCCTGGTGCGGGGCATCTGCGACCTGATCAGTCACGAGACCGGCATCCTCACCCACGTGGCTGAGGATCCGCTGCTCTGTGTGGTCAATGGCTGCGGCATGGTCCTCGAGGACTTCGCCCGCCTGCAGCGGGTGCTCGATACGCCCGACTTCGCCCGTCCGGTCTCCTGATCCCGATGGCGCCGGTCCGCCTGCCGCGTGTCGGTGTCCTGCTGCTGTTGCTGCGGGTCTGGCCCTGGTCGCTGGTGCTGCTGGCCCTGGTGGCTGTGCGGCTCAGCAAGGGTGCCCTGCTCACCGATGCCTATGGCCTGATCAGCCGGCCCTTCTGGCCGGGCTCGGCCCAGCAGGAGTGGATCAGTGCTGCCCAGCGCCTCGGCGATCGTGCCCGGCTGGATCAGCTGGAGCGGGAAAATCGGCGCCTGCGGGGGCTGCTGGAGCTGCCGGTCGTCCAAGGCCGCCGTCTGCAGGCGGCCGTGATCTCGCGTGAACCCGGCGGCTGGTGGCAGCAGTTGGTGCTCGGCAAGGGCAGTCTGCAGGGGGTGGGCATCGGCGACGCCATCGTGGCGCCAGGCGGCCTGATCGGTCTGGTGGCCTCCACCACCCCCACCACCAGCACGGTGCGGTTGCTCACGGATTCCGGCAGTCGCGTCGGCGTCTGGGTGGGGCGCAGCCGCCAGCAGGGGCTGCTCAGCGGCATCGGCACGGCCCGGCCGCTGTTGCGCTTTCTGGAAAAGGATCCCGATGCCCGGCCCGGCGATGTGATCTTCACCTCCCCCGCCAGCACCCTGGTGCCGCCGAATCTGCCGGTGGGGGTGATCCAGCGGCTCAATGCCGATGCCGATCCCGCCCCGGAAGCCCTGGTGCAGCTCAGTGCGCCGGCGGATGCGGTGGACTGGGTGCAGGTGTTGCTGCCCTGATGGCCGTGCTCTCCCGTCAGCCCTGGTTGGTGGCCACCGGCCTGCTGGTGCCCCTGCTCACGCTGGCGTCCCCCGGCTGGCTGAAACTCGCGGGTGTGCCGCCGGCCTGGTCCGTGATCTGGCTGTTGCCCTGGGCCCTGAGTGAGGGGCGCCTCGCTGGTGTCGCCGCCGGGCTGGGGCTGGGATTGCTGCTCGATGGGCTCCATCCCGGTGCCGTCAGCCTGGTGCCCGGCCTGGTGCTGCTGGGCTGGTGGTGGGGGCAGATGGGTCGGCAGGCGCCCCTGATCCAGCGCAGTTTCAGCCTCGGACTGCTGGCTCTGGTGGGCACCGCCCTGCTCAATGTCAGCCTGATGCTGCAGTGGTTGCTCCTGTCCTGGCGGGGGGCCGCCTCGCTGCAGGGGAGCGTGGAGGGGCTGGCCGGTGGTGCCGAGGCCCTGCGCCAGGCCGGCCCCCAGGCCGCTCTGCTGGCGATGCCGCTCTGGCGCTGGGAAGATCTGTCCCAGGCCGGCGTTCAGGTCCTGCTGGCCCAGACGCTGTTGACCGCCTTGCTGGCTCCCATGCTCTGTTCTCTTCAGTTGATCTTCTGGCGCCAGGTCGGGGCCGGATGGCGAGGGTTGTCGGCATGAGCTGGTTGCCGCGCCACCATTTGAAGCTGCATGTCTCTGGCGGCCGAGGCCCAGGCCGTTCGGGATTCGGGCGTCGCCGGCTGCTGGCCCTGCTGCCGGGCCTGGCCCTGGCCTTCGGCCTGGCCGCCTGCGGCGGCCGCTCTCCCCACAACGGCGCCCAGGAACGCCAGATCAGTGTCTGGACCCTGGATCTGGCGCCGCGCTTCAACCCCTTCATGCAGCGAGTGATCCAGGATTGGCAGCGGCTCCATCCCGGCTACACGGTGCGTTGGACGGACGTGCCCTGGAGTTCGGTGGAGCGCAAGTTGCTGGCCGCCGTGTTCGCGCGCACGGCGCCGGATCTGGTCAATCTCAATCCTCCCTTCGCCGCCAACCTGGCCAGCAAGGGGGGCCTGCGCGACCTGAGCGGGCTGCTCCCCGCCGGCGCCGAGGACACCTATCTGCCGCGCATCTGGCAGGCCGGCCGCCAGGGCTCGCTGCAGTTCGCCATCCCCTGGTATCTCACCACCCGGGTGACGATGGCCAATGGGGACCTGCTGCGTCGGGCCGGCTACAGCGCGCCGCCGCGGCGCTGGGAGCAGGTGCCCGCCTACGCCGAGGCGGTGAAGCGCCGCACCGGTCGCTATGCCCTGTTCGTCACCGTGGTTCCGGACGACTCGGCCGAATTGCTGGAGTCGATGGTGCAGATGGGGGTGCAGTTGCTGGATGGCCGCCAGCGAGCGGCGTTCAACTCACCCGTGGGTCGCCGCGCCTTTGCCTTCTGGAGTGATCTCTACCGCCGCGGCCTGCTGCCCCGGGAGGTGGTGAGCCAGGGCTATCGGCGGGCGATCGAGCTCTACCAGGCGGGCGATCTGGCCCAGGTGGCCACCGGTCCCGATTTTCTGCGCAATCTCCAGACCAATGCCCCTGGCATCGCCGCCCACACCCGCGCCTGGCCTGCCCTCACCGGTGTCGGCTCTGAAAGCAACGTGGCCGTGATGAATCTGGTGGTGCCCCGCCAGAGCGCCAAGGCCGCGGCGGCTGTGGATTTCGCCCTGTTCCTCACCGATGCCCGCAACCAGCTGGCCTTCGCCGAGGAGGCCCGGGTGCTGCCGTCGTCGCGCCAGGCCCTGCAACAGCTGGAGCAGGGGCTGCGGCAAGGCACCGGCGCCAGCCGTGCCGACGATGCCCTGGTGCAGGAGGCCCGCAGCCTGTCAGCGAAAACCCTGGCAGACGCCCGGGTGCTGGTGCCGGCCACCCCGGGGGTGAAGCGGCTCCAGGCGATTCTCTACACCCAGCTCCAGCGGGCCATGCTCGGCGAACTCGACAGTGATCGGGCTTTGGCGGAAGCGGCCCGCCAATGGAATCGCTACGCCGAGGCCCGCTGGCCCTGAGCTCCCTACCAGCGGCTACCCGATTCGTCGGCTTCCAAGGAAATCCTTAAATCTGCCCAGATCGACCGCGCCGGAGGCGATTCGGGGGCTGACTGGGCGTCGGTTCAGGCGGTATGGTTGCGATTCTTCACCCGGCTGGCTCCGGGGTCGTGTTCATAGGACTTGGTCTCGATGCCCCTGGAGGAACTGTCTCAAACGTCCGAGTCGTCGGATCTGAGTCCTTTTCAGGGACTCCCCAAAGGCTCCACCCCTTCCTCCTCGACTCCCGATCCCCGGGCCACCCTGCTGGTGGTCGACGACGAGCCGGCCGTCCGTCGGGTGCTGGTGATGCGCCTGCAGATGGCGGGCTACCGGGTGCTCTGCGCTGAAGATGGTGAGGAGGCCCTGGCCCTGTTCCACAAGGAGCAGCCCGATCTGGTGGTGCTCGACGTGATGATGCCGAAGCTCGATGGCTTCGCCGTCTGCCGGCGGCTGCGGGCTGAATCCTGTGTGCCGATCATCTTTCTCTCGGCTCTCGATGCCATCGCCGAGCGGGTCGCCGGCCTGGATCTCGGCGCCGATGACTACCTGCCCAAACCGTTCAGCCCCAAGGAACTCGAAGCCCGCATCGCCACGATCCTGCGGCGGGTGGGCCGTGGTTCGGGCGCGGCTGAGCCCCTGGAGACGGCCTCCGGCACGGGGGTCCTGCGGGTGGGTGATCTGGTGGTCGACACCAATCGCCGTCAGGTCAATCGCGATGGCCAGCGCATCGCCCTCACCTATACGGAGTTCAGCCTGCTGGAGCTGCTGTTCCGCGAGCCGGGTCGGGTGGTGCCGCGGGCCGAGATCCTCGAGCAGCTCTGGGGCTATCCGCCGCGGCGGGCCGCCGATCTGCGGGTGGTGGATGTCTATGTGGCACGGCTGCGGGGCAAGCTCGAGCCCGATCCCCGCAACCCCGAGCTGATCCTGACGGTGCGGGGCACCGGCTACGCCTCCCAGCGCCTCGGGGATGCGGCCCTGGCCGCCGCCGGCTGAAATCCGGTGCACCCCGGCTGAAGCCCGATCGGCCGGCCGGCCTAAAGTCAGCCCTGCCGCTGGGGTTCTCCGCTTGCCAGCAGTGCCCGGGGATCCGCTTCGAGCGGCAGCAGCAGGTGATCGCGGAACTGCAGGCTGGGTTCAATCCGCTCCATGGACACCAGCTCGCTGGGGGCTTTCAGGGCGAAGTGCCGATAGCGTTGACGGCTCAGGAAGGCCTCATAGAAGGCCAGATCCGCGCCCGGCAGGATCTCCGCCACGATCAGCGGGCGCAGCCTGGCGATGCTGGCTTCGCCGCCCCGCAGCACCCTGTCCTCACAGTTCTCGACGTCGATTTTCAACACCAGCTGGTGTTGCGGTGGCAGGGGGCTGCGTTCGAGATGGCGATCCAGCGTGGTCACTGAGACAGGAAAGACATCCGAGTGGTGGCGGCGGAAGCTGGGATCGAGGGAGGCGGAGGTTTCGATCAAGCCATGCCCCTGATCGGGCATGTGCAGGGAGGCTTCTCCCTCCTGATCGGACAGGGCCTCACGCTGCACGCTGATCCGCTGCCGGTCGTCCAGGAGGGTGTGGCCGATATTGGCTTCGAGCAGATCGGCGATGAACGGCACCGGCTCAAAGGCCCGGATCCCGGTCGCGCCGGCCAGGGCGGCCACCAGGCTGTAGAAGCCGGTGTTGGCGCCGATGTCGAGAAACACGCTCGGCCGGCAGCTCACCAGTTGGCTGAGGATCACCGGCAGCGGCGCCTCATAGCTCCGCCATCCCTGGGCCTCGATCTGGCGGACGACCTGGTCTTTGCCGCCGCAGCGATTCATGCATAGGGGGGTTGACCTGCCCCGGAAGTCGTAACGAAGTCGGCAGACATCGGCCCCAGGGTCGCTGCTCATGGGGCTGGACTCCTGCGCTGGCATCGTTGTCGGTCGGCGGCTCTGGCTTGATTGTGCTCGGGCCGAGGGCCTGGCGTCCGCCTCGGCTCCGTCGGTCCTGCAGGATGGCCTCTGTCCCCATCCCCACCCGCCTGCCTTGTCGGATCTGCGCGAGACCCGTCTGGAGAAGGCCCGGGCCCTGGAGGCCCTGGGCCAGCCCCCCTATGCGCTGAGCTTCGCCCCCAGCCATCGCACGGCCCAGCTGCAGCAGGCCCACGCCGATCTGGGCAAGGGGGAGGAGCGGGCCGAGGCCGTGGCGGTGGCCGGCCGGCTGATGACCCGGCGGGTGATGGGCAAACTCGCCTTCTTCACCCTGGCCGATGAAACCGGCACGATCCAGCTCTACATCGACAAGGCCAGCCTGGAGGCGGCCCATCCCGACAACCCGGAGGTGTTCAGCCAGATCACCACGCTCACCGATGCCGGGGACTGGATCGGTGTGCAGGGCACCCTCAAGCGCACCGATCGCGGTGAGCTGTCGGTGAAGGTGGGCGACTGGCGGATGCTGAGCAAGTCGCTCCAGCCCCTGCCCGACAAGTGGCACGGCCTGGCGGATGTGGAGAAGCGCTACCGCCAGCGCTATCTCGATCTGATTGTCTCGCCCCACACGCGCGAAACCTTCCGGCGCCGTGCCTTGCTGGTGAGCACCATGCGCCGCTGGCTGGACGACCGGGATTTCCTCGAGATCGAGACACCGGTGCTGCAGAGCCAGGCCGGTGGCGCCGATGCCCGCCCCTTTGCCACCCATCACAACGCCCTCGATCTGCCGCTGACCCTGCGCATCGCCACCGAACTGCATCTCAAGCGTCTTGTGGTGGGCGGGTTCGAGCGGGTCTACGAGCTGGGCCGCATCTTCCGCAATGAAGGGGTGAGCACCCGCCACAACCCCGAATTCACCTCGGTGGAGATCTACCAGGCCTACGCCGACTACCACGACATGATGGCGCTCACCGAGGACCTGATCGCCACCTGTTGCCAGGTGGTGTGCGGCAGCACGGTGATCGAGTACCAGGGCACCAGCATCGATCTCACGCCCCCCTGGACCCGCGCCACCATGCATGAGCTGGTGCAGCGGGCCACCGGCATTGATTTCAATGCCTTCACCAGTCGTGCCGAGGCGGCTGCGGCGATGGAGGCCCACGATCTGGTGGTGCCTGAGACCGCCGACAGTGTCGGTCGGCTGCTGGTGGAGGCGTTTGAGCAGCGGGTCGAAACCTCCCTGATCCAGCCCACCTTCGTGCTCGACTATCCGGTGGAGAACTCGCCTCTGGCCCGGACCCATCGCAGCAAGCCCGGCCTGGTGGAGCGCTTCGAGCTGTTCATCGTCGGCCGTGAAACCGCCAACGCCTTCAGCGAGCTGATCGATCCGGTGGATCAGCGTCGTCGCCTGGAGGCCCAGCAGGAGCGCCGCCGCGCCGGTGATCCCGAGGCTCAGACCGTGGATGAGGATTTCCTCCATGCCCTCGAGGTGGGCATGCCCCCCACCGGCGGCCTGGGCATCGGCATCGATCGCCTGGTGATGCTGCTGACGGACAGTCCCTCGATCCGCGATGTGATCGCCTTCCCGTTGCTGCGTCCCGAGGGCCGGCTCGAGGCGGGATCCGACGCAATGGGATAATGGTTCCTAGTAGACAATCTCCCCGATCGGGGCACCTCTGACATGAGTGGCGAGCGCGTCGGTTTTCGCTTCCAACACGCTGATGCCGTGGTGAAGCGCAACCCCCAGGGGCGTTCGCGCCGTGGCTGGGTGATGGAGCCAGTGGAGCAGACCACCAGCCGGGGCACCAAGATGCCCGCCTACCGCATCCGTTGGCGGGATAGCGAACGTCCTGAGATTGTGCTGCAGCACATGCTGATCGCCGATCCCGACCCCACCCCGCCGCCGGAAGGGGTGAGCCTGGTGCCGCCGGCTCCGAAGAAGTGAATCCCGCCTGATCGGGCCATGGCCTGAGCGGGCCAGGGCTGGGGATTCAGCTCCAGCCCCTGATGCGGTAGATCAACAGCCCCAGGTGTTCCTTGAGGCTGGTGGTGCTTGTCGCCAGGGCGTCGGCATCGGGCAGGAGGCTCAGGAGCAGGCTGGCCGGCGTGGGGCGGCCATAGAGTCGCCTGGCGGGAAGCTGGTAGTCGCAGGCCACCGGAATGATGTGCAGCGGCGTCAGCCGCCGGAAGGTGGCGAGGGCGCGCGGCAGATGGGTGGCACTGGTAACCAGCAGCAGCGAGTGCCAGCCCCGTTGCTGGGCCAGTCGGGCGATGGCTGTGGCCTCCTCGGCGGTGTTGCGCGGTGTGTCGCTGCGCAGGATGCGGGCCGCCGGCACCCCCAGCCAGAGGGCCAGTCGGGTGGCGGAAGCGGCTTCGCTCGGCGGGGTCTGGTCGGGCAGCATCGGGTTGGGCTGTCTCTGCTCGGACAGCGTCGCCTTGGAAGGGGCTCCACCTGGCTTTTCTCCCCTTGAAGCGCGGGCAGGGTCATCGGCCCGGGCACTGGCGGTGAAGGCGACCCGGCCACCGGAGACCACCAGCCAGGGGGCACGCCCGCGGCGCAGCAGATCCACGCCCATCAGCAGCCGATCGCCCGCTTCACCCACCTCGACGCTGCGGCGGGGCGCCTGGGCGGGCCGCAGGCCGCCCCCCAGCACCAGCACGGCATCGGCCCGGGGGATCGGCTCCGGGGTCAGGCGGCTGGCCTGCTCCTCCAGACCCCAGACCAGCTGGCGACTGACCAGGGGCATGGCGGCCAGCCAGAGCAGGGCCACCCCGGCGCTGCCGCAGCCGCTGGGCCAGCGGCGCCGCCGGCCCAGCAGGCCCAGGATCTGCAGCAGCAGAGCCAGGCCCAGGGGATAGAGGGCCAGGGGCAGCAGTTTGGAGAGCAGAAATTCCATCGACTCCAGGGTTTGTCGTGGCCGTTGGTCCACCGGGAGCCCAAGGGGCCTGCGGGGAGCCAGGCGGCGTCCATCAGAACCCACAGACGGCTGCAAGCCTGCACAGGTGCCCCAGCCATGGCCTTGTTGGCCACTGCCCGTGGACACCAACGCTCGGACTCCGGTAATCCCGTGCAAGACCGGCTCCATGCCCTTGAAGATCTCCCTGGCTCCGTGAAGCCGCTCGCCCATGTCCGGTCCGAATCGGGCGGTGCTCCACCAGCTCCGGGGCGCTTGAAGTGGGCGTCGCGGCGCTCCATGGGGCAGCAAGCGTCCGTGCAGGAGCAATCCCAGCACGACGCTGTCGTTTCATCGATGGGAGCAGGAGGGCGAATCTGGCTCGAGGGTTGCAGGGCAACGACCTCCGTGGCAGGCGAGATCCCGCTCAGCGCCGCATCCGGCGCCTGAGCTCCTCCAGCTCCTGTTGGGCCTCGAAGGCGGCCCAGTCGCCCTCGAGGTTGGCGGGTTGCTCCGGGGCGGCGGCCTCCGGGCTGGTGCCGTCGGCCGGGCCCCTTTCCCGGGCGGCACTGGCGTCACCGGAGCGGCGGCGGCCCAGTTCGCTCAGCTCCCATTCCAGCGCCGTGAACTGCTGGCCCAGTTCCGCCAGGCCCTGCCAGAGCAGGCGTCCCCGCTCCATCAGGCCGGCGATATGGGCTTCGGCCCGGCTGGCCAGCTCGCTGGCACCGGCGGTCCGGGCCCGCTGCACCCGTTCCTGCCACTGGCGAATCTCCACGGCCAGCTGCAGCAGCTCCTGGCGCTGCTGCTCGGCCTGTTGCTGCAGCTCCAGCCGCTGGCGCCGCAGTTGGCTCAACCGGTCCTGCCGCTCCTGCTCGGCCAGCAGGGCCTCCTGGGCCGGGCTGGAGCGCAGGAAAGCTTCGAGTTGGTTCTCCAGCCGGCTTTCCAGGTCGTCCAGCCAGCTCATGGCTCGCTGGGGGTTTCTGGGGCGGCGACCCAGCCAGGGGCCCGGGTGATCAGCGGCGCTTCGATTTCCTGTTGCAATGGGGTGATGGCGGCCTCGCGGGAGCGCAGCAGCAGCTGGGTGAGCCGGGCGATGGCGCCCTCGCCGAGATCCTGGTCGCCGATGCGATCAAAGGCCCGGCGGTAGAGCTGCTCCAGTTCCTCGATCAGGTCTTCGCGCACCTGGCGCATCGCCTGGCGTTGCTCTTCCCGGCTCATCGGTCGCTGTGCTGGTGGCTTGAGTCTGGCTCCAGATCAGTCCCTGAGGCCCGATCCTCGGCTGGTGCCAGCAGATGCAGGCTCAGGTCGTCTGAGCCATCGCTCCATCGCTGCAGGCTGCGCCAGCCTGCCCGTAGCGCCAGCTGGCCGAAGGTGTCCGGGGTGTATTTGACGCTGTATTCGGTGATCAGCGGTTCGCCGGCCGCGAAGGCCCACTGCTGTCCCGCCAGGGACACGGTCTGGGGCTCGCGGCTGATCAGGGCCATGGCGATGCGGCTGGAGTCCGCTTGCCACCAGGCGCGGTAGCGGAAGGCTTCGGGGCGGAAATCGCCCTCCAGATCGCGGTTCAGCCGGCTCAGCAGATTGAGGGCGAAAGCGGCCGAGTAGCCGGCTTGATCGTTGTACGCCGCCTCCAGTCGCTCCACCGCCTTGGGTTGGTCGATGCCGATCAGCAGGCGGCTGTCCGGCCCCAGCAGCCGTAGAAACTGCCGCAGCAGGGTCACGGCTTCCTCAGGGCTGAAGTTGCCGATCGAGCTGCCCGGGTAGAAGCCCAGCCGTCGCTGCTCCAGCCAGGGGTGGGTGGGGAGGCGCTGGAGCTCGCTGTAGTCGCAGCAGATGCCGAGCACCGGCGTCGTCGGATGGCGTTGCTGCAGCGCCTGGCAGGCCGCCAGCAGATGGCCGGCGCTGATGTCCAGGGCCACGTAGGCGTGGGGATTCAGTTCCTGCAGCAGGGGGCTCACCTTTCTGGCGCTGCCGGCCCCGAACTCCACCAGCACCCCGGGTCCCAGGGCCCGGGCCAGCTCGGGAGCCCGTTGCTGCAGCAGGGCCGTTTCGGTGCGGGTGAGGCCGTATTCCGGCTGCTGGCAGATGGCGTCGAACAGCTGGGAGCCCCGGTCGTCGTAGAGCAGCCAGGCCGGCAGCTGACGGGGCTGGCGCTGCATGCCGGCCACCACCAGGCGCCGCAGGTCGGCGGCGGGCGGATGCAGATCGATCAACCGGGGGGCCGCGATGGCGAGGGGGCTGGCCATCAGCGGGCCAGGCGCAGGCCCGCCGCCATCCAGCGACTCGCCGGCGGGAAGAAGTTGCGGTAGGTGAGCCGGGCGTGGCCGGCTGGGGTGAGAAAGGCGCTGCCGCGCAGCACGAACTGGGAGGACATGAACTTGCCGTTGTATTCGCCGACGGCGCCGCTGGCGGGGCTGAAGCCCGGATAGGGACGGTAGGGGCTGGAGGTCCACTGCCAAAGGGCGGCGAAGGCCTGGGGCAGTGGCTCGCTCCGATTGGCATGTTCCCATTCCGCCTCGCTGGGCAGCCTGGCGCCGGCCCAGCGGGCGAAGGCATCGGCCTCGAACCAGCTCAGATGGCGCACCGGCGCCTCGGGTCGGCGTGGCCTCAGGCCGGCCAGGGTGAATTCGCAAGCGCCACGCCAGTAGCGGGGCGCTTGCCAGAGCCGTTGCTGCACCGTGGCCCAGCCCTCACTCATCCACAGCTCCGGCCGGCGGTAGCCGCCGTCGGCGATGAAGGCCTCCATCTCGCCGTTGCGGACCAGGGTCGGGGCGATTTCAAAGCGCTCCAGCCACTGGCGATGGCGCGGTGCCTCGTTGTCGAAGTGGAAGGCGGGATCGCCTTCGCCATGGCCGATCTCCACCAGGCCCCCCTCGTGGGTCTGCCAGCTCGCTCCGGTCGCGCCAGCGCCCGACGGCTCGCCGATCGCCGCCGCATAGATCGCCTCAGGCCCGTCGCTTCCGTCGAGGTAGGTGGGCTCGAGTGGGTTGCGGCTGAAGCCGTCGAGCAGGTCCATCAACAGCAGTTCCTGGTGCTGCTGTTCGTGCTGAAGACCCAGCTCCAGCAACGCCAGCAGCGGTTGGGCCCGCTCCGGGGGCTGCTGCTCAAGCTGGCTGAGCAGCTCCTCCAGGCCCTGATCGATCCGCTGGCGCCAGGCCAGCACCGCCTCGATCGGGGGGCGGCTGAGCAGGCCCCGCTGGGGCCGCGGATGGCGGGCGCCGACGGCGTCGTAGTACGAGTTGAACAGGTAGCCCCAGCGCGGGTCCGCCCCCTGCCAACCGGCCAGGTGCGGCGTCAGCAGAAAGGTCTCGAAGAACCAGCTGCTGTGGCCGAGATGCCATTTGGGCGGACTGGCATCCGCCATGCCCTGCAGGCAGAGGTCCTCCGGCTGCAGGGGTTCGATCAGGGTGACGCTGCGCCGGCGCACCTGCCGCAACCGGGCCCGCAGGCCGGCGATCAGGGTCGCGGGGCTGTCCCGGCCATGAGCATCAGCGCCTTCGAGCAAGGCGGATTCACTGGCGACGACGTCGGAATCAGCGGCGACGCAGTCGGTGCCGGCATCGGTCTGCAAGCCCATGACGTCGCGCTCTCTGGGGCTGACCTTAGGGATGTTCTCTACGATCCGCCCACACACGTCGATTTGGCAGGCGGGCTCCATGGGCGCCATCAGCGAGGGGTTCAGCGAGGCCGTGGGTCACACACCCTTGATCCGGCTGCGGGCCCTCAGTGAACTCACCGGCTGCGAGATCCTCGGCAAGGCCGAGTTCATGAATCCGGGCGGTTCGGTCAAGGATCGGGCTGCCCTGGGCATTCTGATGGAAGCTGAGGCCTCTGGGGAGCTGCGGACCGGTGGCACGGTCGTCGAGGGCACCGCCGGCAACACCGGCATCGGCCTGGCCCACCTCTGCAATGCCCGCGGCTATCGCGCCCTGATCGTCATCCCCGAGACCCAGTCGGCGGAGAAGATCGGCCTGCTGCGCAGCCTGGGGGCCGAGGTGCGCACGGTGCCGGCCGTTCCCTACGCCGATCCCAACAACTACGTGCGCCTGTCCGGTCGCATCGCCGCCGAGATCCCCGGCGCGCTCTGGGCCAACCAGTTCGACAACCTCGCCAATCGCCGCGCCCATTACAACAGCACCGCGCCCGAGATCTGGGAGCAGTGCGACGGCCGCATCGACGCCTGGGTGGCGGCCACCGGCACGGGTGGCACCTATGCCGGTGTGGCCCTGTTCCTGAAGGAGCGCCGCGATTCCGTGCGCTGCGTCCTGGCCGATCCCCATGGCAGCGCTCTCTACAACTGGGCCACCAGCGGCGCTCTGCACGCCGAGGGCAACTCGATCACCGAAGGCATCGGCAATAGCCGAGTCACCGCCAATCTTGCCGATGCCCCCATCGACGACGCCGTGCGCATTGACGACCAGGAGGCGCTAGGCACCATCTACCAGATGCTGTGGAAGGAGGGCCTGTTCATGGGGGGCTCGGTGGGGATCAATGTGGCCGCGGCGGTCGAGACGGCCCGCCGCCTCGGGCCGGGTCATCGGATCGTCACGGTGCTGTGCGACGGCGGTGATCGCTATCGATCCCGCCTTTACGACCGGGACTGGCTCGCTGGCCGCGGTCTGAACCAACCCCAGCGTTTCCCGGTGGTGAGCGGCTGATGACCTCGTCCCTGCCTGCTTCGGGCCAACTGATCGGCTCTCGCTATCGGCTGGAGCGACAGCTGAGTGCGCCGGCGGGCGATCCGGCGGGTGTGCTGGCTCAGGGTGAGCTCTGGCAGGCCCGGGACCAGCTGGCGGCGGAGGCCCCGGTGGCCCTGCGGCGGCTGGGGGCCGAAGCGGACCAGGCCCGGGCCCGGGAGCTCTGGAGCCGGCTGCAGGGCGTGCTGCATCCCCAGGTGCCCCGCTTCGGGGCGGTGATTCAGGAGCAGGGACAGCTCTGGCTGGTGCGCGAATGGCAGAGCGGCCGCACCTATGGCCAGCTGCTGGAGGCCCGCCATGAGCGCCAGATGGTCTTCGGCGCCGGCGAGGTGCTGTTGCTGCTGCGCCAGTTGCTGCCGGTGTTGGCGGCCCTGCACAGTCAGGATCTGCTGCACGGCGATCTCAGCCCCGACAACCTGCTGCGGCGCGACAGTGACGGCCTGCCGGTGCTGCTCGATTTCGGCCTGGTTCGGGGGCTGGCGGCCGCTGGCCCCTCGGGGGCTGGCGCCGGCGAGGCCAGCCCCCGAGGGGCCAGCGGCCGCGGGGCGACACCGGGCTATGCCCCCCCCGAGTTGCTGAGGGGAGAGCCGGCCCAGCCCTGGATGGATCTCCATGCCCTGGGGGTGGTGGCGCTGGTGCTGTTGGCCGGCGAACCGCCGGCCAACCTGCTGGATCCGGTCACCCTCGACTGGCGCTGGCCGGCGGCTCTGGAGCCGGAGCCCGCCCTGCTTTCCCAGCTGCAGCGGCTGCTGGAGCGGGATCCCGCCCGCCGTTTCGCTTCGGCCGGCCAGGCCCTGGTGGCCTTCCAGGCCCTGGAGATGCCGGACAGCACCGGCCCGGTGGCGCGGGCCGATCGCACCGTGGCGCTGGTGCCCCAGGCGCCAGCGCCCCAGGTACCGGCGCCGGTGGCCGCCGAGCAAGCCCCAGCCCCGCCTGAAGATCGTGCGGCGCGAGCTCCCCAGGAGGACGGCGCCGTTGAGGTGGCGCCGGCGCCGGCGTCCGCCGCGGGGGAGCAGGAGTCGCCGGATGAGCAGCCTGCTCCAGGCGGGCAGAAGAAGGCTGCGCTGGTGGGGTTGCCGTCACTCGTTCCGGCCGCACCCCCGGCCGTTCCCCTGTCCCGTCCCCTGCCCTCCCAGGCGCGCCGCCGCGATGAGGAGCGCGAGGAGGCGGTGGAGGGGGGCTTCTGGCCGGTGCTGATCGCTCTGGTGATCTCGGCGGTGGTGGGCACCTCCCTGGGTTGGTGGTGGTTGGGTCGCGACAAGCTGCCGGCTTCCCGCAGCGAGCAGACCAGCGACCAGCCCAGCTCGTTGCCGCCGGCCGAGGTGGATCAGCGCCAGCAACTGCTGGATCGGCTGCGGGCGATTCAGGTGGATCGCAGCTGGTTCCAGCAGCTGGTGGATGCCAGCCTGCTGGCCCAGTACCCCGAACGGCGCGGTCGGCTGCCCAACGACAGCCTGGAGGATGCGCCGCTGCGCAAGGTCTGGAACGAACAGGCCAGCGACTGGCTGGCCCGGGTTGAGCAGCTGCCCCTGGCCATCCGCCGCCGGCTGGGCAGCTTCAGCCAGGGGGACTGGCAAGAACGCCAGCAGACCCTGCTGCGCCAGGGTCTCAGCTCCGAGGTGTTGCTGCACCTGGTTTCCGCCAGCGCCCAGAACCTGCTGCCGGGACGCTCCGGCCAGGACATCCCCGAGGAGCCCTACCGCCAGCTCTGGTATGCCGCCGCCGAGCAGGTGCTGGAGAACGTCAGGATCGATCCGATCGAGGCGGCCTCGGGCACCACCCAGGTGCTGTCCGCCGACGTGCCCGCCAGCGGCGCGCGTCTGTTCGCCATCCGCCTGCCTGCGGCCCATGGCCTGGCGCTCGGGGTCAATGGCACGCCGTTGCTGCAGATGAGTGTCTATGGGGCCGATGGCACCGTGCTGGAGCCGAAGGGGCCCCTGCGGGTGGTCACGCTCGGCTCCCAGAAGGCTTCCCCCGTGCAGCTGCTGGTCACCAATGAAGGGGTGGCGCCGGCGATGATCCGGCTGTCGCTGCGGGCCGATCCGCCGGCTTCACCGGCCCCGACGAGCCTGCCCGGTGCCGCCGGCGGGGCCAGTGCGCCCCAGCCAGAGCCAGCCTCGCCCTCCACTCCGGCGGGTTCAGCTCCGGATACGGCGCCGTCCGGAGGCTCGACGACGGCACCTCCAGCCGCTGAGGCTCCCCAGCCCCCCCAGCCATCCCCTTCCCTCTGAGGAAGGTCCGGGCCACTGGCCTGGTCCAGGGCGCTTTGGCCTCAGTCGCTTTCAGGGGGTGGCCTGAAGTTCCATGGCCGCCTCGGCACGACTTCCGGCGGCATCGAGGCCTTTCCCTACAGCCGGGCAATGGCGGCGCGGGCCTCCTTGGCTTCGGTTTTGCGCTTCTCCTCGTGGCGCTTGTCGTGCAGCTTGCGGCCCTTGCCCAGGCCCAGGCTCACCTTGATCCAGGAGCCCTTGAGATGGACATTGAGAGGAATCAGGGTGAGGCCCTTCTGCTCGAGGGCGATGCGCAGTTTGTCGATCTCGCGGCGATGGGCCAGCAGTTTGCGCACCCGCAATGGCTCGTGGTTGAAGAAGCGACCGGCGTGACTGTGGGGCGAGATGTGCACGTTGTGCAGCTGCAGCTCGCCGTTTCTGATCAGGCAGAAGCCATCGCGCAGGTTGCACTGGCCGGCGCGGATTGATTTCACCTCCGTCCCCAGCAGCTCGATGCCGCATTCGAGGGTCTCGAGGATCTCGTACTGATGACGGGCGAAGCGGTTGTCCGCCAGCAGCTTGTGGGCGGGATCCTGTGCTTTGGTGCCGTTCCCTTTCCTGCCCGGACCCTTCGCCATCGCGATCGCTCTGCCAGCACCGTTCTCCAGACCCTAGAGGTCACCGGCGTCGTCGCCGGGGCGGCGATCAGCCGCTGCTGCGGGATTCCAGGGCCACCATGCGGCGCAGATAGCCCTCCTGCTGCAGCAGGTCGTCGAAGCTGCCGCGCTGGGAGATGGTGGCGTTCTCGATCACCAGCACCTGGTCGGCGTTGCGCAGGGTGGAGAGACGGTGGGCGATGGCGATGCGGGTGATCCCAAGGCCATCGATGGTGTCGGAGATGGCCTGCTGGGAGAGGTTGTCGATCGCACTGGTGGCTTCATCGAGCAGCAGCACCCGCGGCTCGGGCAGCAGCGCCCGGGCCAGGGCCAGGCGCTGGCGCTGGCCGCCGGAGATGTTGCTGCCTCCGTTGAGGATCTGGGTCTGGAGGCCCAGCGGCATGCGATGCACTTCCTCGGCGACGCAGGCCATCTCCAGGGCGTGCCAGACCGCTTGCTCCGAATCGTTGCGGCCGCCGCGCACCACCTCGAGAATCGTGCCGTTGTCGAGCCGGGCGTCCTGGATGACGATGCCCAGCTGACGGCGATAGGCGCGGATCGCCAGCAGGCGTAGGGGCACGTTGTCCACCAGGATCTCGCCGCTGCTGGGGGGCACCAGGCCAGTGATCAGCTTGAGCAGGGTGGATTTACCGGCACCACTGGGGCCGGTGATGGCCACATAGGAGCCGGCTTTGACCTCGAAGTTGAGATTGTCAAAGGTTTTTTGTGCACTGCCGGGGAATTGGAAGCAAAGACCGGAGATGGAATAGTTGCCCTCAACCTCATGATGGATCGCTTCGGGGCTATAGCCAGATTCAACCGGTTCATAGATGATCGGCTCGCAGCGTTTCCAGAGTGAGGCCGCACTGGCGAACACATCGGCGAGGGATGTGGTGGCCGAAGACATGGCAGCGCAGAAAGCGATGAAGGCCGCATAGAAGGCAACGAAACTGGCAATGGAGGAAGGACTGGAAAAATCAGCCGGAAAGGCCAGCACCTGAATGATCACGACGCTGAACATCAGCAGTGAGCCGGCGGTGCCCAGCAGATCCGTCAAGAGATCAATCAGTTGGTCAAGGGCATTGGCTCGCAGGCTGGCATGGGCGAATTCGGTGAACAGACCCATCCAGCGATTGAGGATGAAAGCTTCGTTGCCCAGGGTGCGGATCTGGGCGACGCCGCAGATCGAGTGATAGGCAAAGTTGGAGATTCTTGCCATGATCGGATTGATGGTGTCCTGAATCACAATCGCTGAGCGGGCCAGCTGGAAGATGGCTGCATATACGGCGACGACAAGAAGCGCGGCCCAGATCGCAAGCTGAGGTTTATAAGTAAACATCAGGATGAAAAACGTGAGCGAAAAGATGGCCGCCAGAAGACTGGTCAGGGAATCGGCATTGATCAGTCTGCGGATTCGATAAACTGCTGAAACTCTACTGTTTAGATCGCCGACGCTATAGTTTCTGATGAAAAGTAGCGGTAGTTTCGTGAACCGGTCCCAGAGCGCAGTCTGTAGCCGTAGATCGGAAATGGTCTCCAGTCTGAGGGTCATCAATCCCTGCAGGTACTGACTGGTCACGGAGGCAGTGATGATCAGGATCACCACCACCAGGCTCTCCAGCAGGAGGCTGTAGTCGGTTTCGGGCAACACCCTCGAAACGAGGATGTTGGTCAGGATCGGAATTGACAGACTGAAGGCCACCACCACCAGGCAGATCACTCCCAGAGCCGCCAGGGCTCCGAGCTCGGAGCTGTAGGTGAAGAACAGCACATCCAGGGGATTGTGCAGCGCTGCCGGCATCATCGGGTAGATCTCGATTGCCCTGTCCTGCAGGCTGGGCAGTCCGTTGGCAATAGGCACCACCTGGCCCTTCTCCACCGTGAGGATCTGGTTGAGACGGCGGCTGCGGCTCAGCAGGAAGGGCTTGCCATCGGCAGCGTCAAACAGAATCAGCAGCTGGTATTCCCCCTTTCCCAAATCTTCGGGAAGGGCGATACTGCGATTGTAGATGTCATTGTGTTCGAGCAGATCCTGAAAACTGCCGGGATGGGGGTAGAGCCGCTGGGTTGTCATGCCCAGCAGCCTCAGGGCCTGGCTGAGCAGCAGCAGATTGTCATCGCCCAGACCCTCCCAGGATTTGCGACGTTGCAGGCGGTACAGCGTGCGATCCAGGTTGGCGAGCACCTGTTGCGATGGGCCCCGGTAGGCAGAGGGATCGGGGCGGGATTGGGACTGTTCCATCGGCTCAGGAATCCTGGCTCTGCGGCTGGGCTTCGGCCATCACCAAGCGATGGAAGGCACCGTGGCGAGCCAGCAGTTCCTGGGGGTGCCCCTGTTCCAGTACCTTGCCCTGGTCCAGCACCACCACCTGATCGCTTTGCAGGGCAGCCGTGAGGCGATGGGCGACGCTGACCACGGTGATGCCTTGTTTCTTGACGGCAGCGAGAACCTGCTTCTCAGAATTGTTGTCGAGGGCGCTGGTGGCTTCATCGAGCAGCAGGATCGTCGGTTTCTTGATCAGGGCCCTGGCAATCTCCAGGCGCTGCCGTTGGCCACCACTGATATTGGCACCCATGTCCATCAACAGGGTGTTGTAAGACTCGCTGTAATTCATGATTTCTTCGTGTAGGTTCGCGGCCTGGGCCGCTGCCACGACATCGGCATGCCGATAACCTGGCTGCCAAAGTTTGATGTTATCTTCGAAGGATGTATTGAAGATGAAGACATCCTGAGGCACGTAGGCAAGAGATGTGCGAATGGTGGCATCGGGAATCGATAGCCATTCCCTGCCTCCAACCAGGTATTGACCTGAGCTGGGTCGATAAAATCCAGCCAGCATGCGGATGATCGTTGATTTGCCAGACCCGCTGCTGCCAACCAGGGCGAGATGCTCACCTGGCTTGACCTGAATATTGAGATCCAAGATGTAGGGATCATCCACCGGGCTGAAGGCGTAGTTCACGCCGACAAGCTCAATCGTTCCAGCCAGCTTTTCCGATTCCATCGGTAGATCAGAGACCCGCTCAAAAGCCCTCTGGTAGGGATCGCGGGGTGCAGCGGTGAGGCCGTGGTGGCACCGCATCATGCCTTGTGTCTGCTGCCAGCTGTTGCTGATGTTCGGAATCTGATAGATGGCGTTGTTGATCTGCGATTGCAGGAACAGAAAGGCCAGCAGGGCGCCGAGGGAAAGGCTGCCATTCATGATCAAAAGGCCACCGATGCCCAGCAGAGTTGCCGTAATAGCGAAGATCGAGCCATTGACAGAAATAGCCGACTTGATCAAATCCTTGCCGACAATCTGGCGTTGGCGAATACTTTCAAGATAGTGATTCTGCCAATCGCGCAAGAAGCTGTATTCAAGTCCTGAAGATTTTATTGATTCGATGTTGGTGATGGCCTGCACGCCGATGCCGGCGGCCTGGTTTCCTTCGGCCGTCAGGATATGATTGTTGATCGATAGTTTTGAGGCAATCCAGGCGTTGTAAGCGATTGCCAGGATGAAGCCGGCCAGCAAAAGGGCAAAAAGAATCGGCGAAATCAGAAAGGAAAACGCCACCAGCAGTATCCCTGTCCACAGTCCCAGGCAGGCAGAGCTGAACTGGCTGATGACCAGATTAGGGATGTACATGGCAAAGTTCAGCCTCCCCGCAAGTTCCGCACTGCGACGCTGCAGGTAGTAGGGGTAATCGGCGGAGAAGGCAAATTCAAAGATGTCGGCGGCAAAACTGCGCGTCAGTACATATTCCAGGCGTCGCTCCAGCAGGTCCTGAAACAGGTTCAGCAGCAGCCCCACCACCACGGCGATCAACACCAGCCAGGCAATCGGAATGCCGAAGGAGAAGCGCTGCTGCTGCAGAAAGGCATCGATGAACTGGGAGGTGCAGCCGGCGATCATCAGCAGCGGCACCACAGAGGCGCTGGCAATCAGGACCATCAGGGCCAGCTCCCCTTTCAGGGGCCACAGCAGTCGCAGCAACGCGGCCCAGATCGAGGCGGGTTTGCCGAAGGGCTGGAAGTCCGGGCCGGGCTCCAGCAGCAGGAGCTCACGAGCCCGCAGCTGGTCGGGGCGCAGGCGCAGGGGGCCGCGGGCCGTATCGAACACCTGCAGGCCCTGGCGATTCCAGCGCAACAGCACCAGAAAGCGGTTGTCGTCGGTGACGGCGATCGCCGGCAGGCGGCCAGAGCGCTCCAGTTCCAGCAAGGCCTGGGGTTGGGTGTCCGCTTGAATGGCGCCCTCGAGGCCATGCAGGGCGGCCGCCGCCAGCAACTTGTTGACGGTGGTGCCATCACGGGTGACGCCACAGTCGTTCTTCAGTTTGGTCAGCCCCAGATATCGCCTGTGGAACGCCAGTACGACCCCCAGAGCGACCGCTCCGGATTCGTTGGCCTCGGTCTCCAGGATCCCATCAATCCTGCCGCCCTGTCGTGATCGGCGCCACCGCATCATCGGCTCGGAGGGGGAGTGGGTTGGTAGCTGCGGGTCTGCTGCGGCGGAATCGAGGGAGGACTGGCGCCCGAGACCTTGAGCACAAAGGGAATCAGCAGGCTGATCGGGCGAATCCGCTGGGTGGTGACCTGGAGGCTCAACTGGCCGCCGACACCGATGGCGAAGGGCGGTGAACCTGGGGACGACCAGCGGAAGCCGCCATGATTCGGTTCCCTGTCCCGGGGATTGCGCTCCAGGCTCAGATCGACCCTGACCGGGTCGGGAATCATCGACGTCACCTCCTGGGCAATGGCCAGGGATCCACTGCGTTCGGCGATCTGATCCAGGTTGGAGGGCAGAGTGCTGACATGTCGCACGGTGCCGACGATGCCGCCGAACTGGGCTCGATCCATGCCCACGGGTGTCAGCATCACCTTCATGCCTCTGGAAACCTGATTGGCATCGCTCTGGCTCAGGAAGCCAGGGACATGTGCAGGCAAGTAGTTGAGCTTTTGATTGGAGATATGCAAGACATTGTCCAGTCTTCTGGCAAGGCCAAACTGTGGCGTCGTGATGTCAACGATGTAGAGCGGAGAAGTGGCAAAAATAAAATTACGAGCCACATAATCGTTCAGTTGGGTCTGCAGGTTGACCAGGGCCTGCTGCAGAGTTGTTTGGGCCTCAATCGCTTTCTGGGCGTTGGCGGTGAGTTCCTCTTGCTCGCTGATGATGTTTGTTTTGATGTCGTCGACTTTCGATTTCTGGGCCAGTACGTTGGCGCGGCTGGCGTAATGTATTTTAAACAAGCTATTGATGTCGTTCAGGTAGTCCGTCTCGGATTTAAGTTGTTGCTTGAGGAGTTGGAGTTTTAGGTTGATCTTTTTGCTTAGTTTTGTCAGCTCGGCTTGCTGGCTGCTCAGGTCTCTGTTGGCCTGATCGTAGGATTGAAGGCTGGACTCCAGGTTGTTGCGATCCAGGGGCGAATCAATCCAGGCCAGCAGTTGTCCCTGCGGGACCAGGCCTGGATAGGTGCGACTGACGTCAAGACGGGGACCTGCGGGGCGCGTGTTCAGCAGTTCTCTGGACAGGGTCGTGGCCTGTTCGCCGCTCAGGGCTTTCGGAGTCTGGATCAGGGCATAGAGCCGCTCGAAGAGAGGTCGGCGGATCAGCTGGGAGGCGGAGAATTGATAGTGGATCTGCCCATCCGTGAGGGCTGCGAGGCCGCCGATGTCCCCCAGCCTGATCATGTAGGCCGTGCCGTTGACATAGACAGGGATTCGCGCCAGGCATGTCCAGGCCACGCCGCCGCCGGTGATCAGCAAGGCGATCGCAATCGCGAGGCGCAGGGGTGCAGAGATCAGCTCCACGGCACCCGGCCTGGCGCCACCGGTGTGAGGCGTCAAGGGATCGGCAGACTTCGTCATCGATTCTTCTGCTGCAGGGCCTGGAGCCCCCGGACGATTTCGCTCCGGTTGGCGGTCGGCCACTGGGCTGAATAGCGATAGAGCTCAGCAATGGCATTGCTGTAGCTCAGCCGCATCGCACTCAGATTGCTGGCGGCCTCCCCCAGCTGCGTGGTGGCCTGAATCAGGTCGCTCATGGTGCCGATGCCCACTTCATAACGTTTGCCAGCCACCAGCACGGCCTTCTGGGAGCTGGCGTAGGCAAGCTGAGCCACCGGCAGGCCCACTCTGGCTGTTACGTAAGTGGCGTAGCTGCTGCGTATTTGATTGCCCACACTGAGGCGATCCTGCTGGGCCTGACTTTGCAGCGCCTTGGCCTGGAAGTCAGCCTGTTTCGCCTGGGCTCCGCGGATGCCGCCATCAAGGAAATCCCAGCGCAGCCCGAGCCCGACGCTGGCATCTGCCGCGTACTGTCGGCTGTAGTAAGGAGAGGAATCCTGGCCCACGTTGGCGCCGAAGGTCCCTCGCCATCGGTAGCCAGAGGCCGTGCCGGTCAGCATCAGCACCGGCAGATAGGTGTTGACCAGGCGCCGGGCATCCCACTGGGCCGCGGCGGCTTCCGCCAGACTGGCCTGGATTTCTTCCCGCAGTCGTAGGCCTTCCCGCACTGTGGCCTCCAGGCTGAGGGGCCAGGCGGGTGGCTCTGGGGGCTGCTCGGCCGGCAGCACGGCGCTGCCGGGCTCGGCTCCAACGGCGGCGGCCAGCTCGGAGGCGTCGCGGGCTTGCTGCCGGTATAAAAGGATAAGTTGGTTCAGTTGGTTCAGGAGCTGGGTTTTCTTCTGTTCGGCATCGCCAATGTTGGTCATGCCAGCTTTGAATTGAGCATTGACAAGATTCAATTGGCGTTGGTTCTGAAGATAGATCTGCTCATAGGCGTTGATCAGTTGCTGGGTTTCATTGAGCGTGTTGTAAAGAGTTTCCGTGTTGAGTACCAGGCTTCGTGCCACAACATTGAACGTCAGCTTCTGGGCCTTCAGAGTGGCGTCAGCCGTGTTGATCGCGGGTTGTCGGCTGGGATCGAAGAAGCTCCAGCTGAGGCTCAGGCCCAGGGATGCATTGCTGTAGTTGCTGAAATTGTTGTAACTGCTGTTGTACGTGCTGGTGGCGAAGGAGGTGCTGGTGTTGTTTGGATAGTTGGCAACGGTCGTGTCAAAGACCTGGCCCAGCAGGGTGGTGCCCGGGCTGGCCTGCACGGAGGCCGTCGGCAGCCAGCGGCGTTGATTGGCGATCAGTTCCCATTCGCTCGCCTGAATCGTGGCGAAGGAGGCCTGCAGCGTGGGATTTTGGCGCAGGCTGGATCCCACCGCCTCCGTCAGGGTCAGCCTCTGGGCTCCTCGGAGCAGGCTGCGGGCGTCGCGCAGTTCCGCAGGCAGGGTGCCCTCTGCCCCAGGTTGCGATCCCGCCAGGGATGTCCCTGGCAGCAGCAGGAACACGCCGATCAGGCTGGCGAGGGCTCGGGAGGGCAGGAACACCGCAGCGGGTTCAAGGTATCTGGCCCAGTAAGGCGAGTTATCCATCACCCCAGGGCGCCGAGCGGAGCTCGTGGGCACGGCTCTGGCCTCCAGGCGCTGAGCTGGACAGCCCCGGGCTGGTTGGCTGGCCATGGCTTTGCTCGGAGCAGCGGCCTGGGCGGGTTGGGGGCCGGCGAGGCTTCCCATGGCCAGGCTGCCAGGCCTGAAGCCCGCTGGGACGCAAGCGGAAGGCACCCATGGCTCGGCAGGGGAGCCGGGCAGGCCACCGCAACAGACCTGATGCCAAAACAACCTTGGGTCTGGCCCTGGGTCGGCCTGACCGCAGCATATTCAATGTGATTCCGCGCGATCACTGATTGGGCGTGACAGTACTGGGCCATGAGCGTGTTGGGCATCGCCTGCTCCGAATGAAAAGTCCGCACGCGCCCCAGGCCAGCGTCCAAAGGGTCTCAAGCTGATCTCGCCTGGCCCATCCTTCGGGCATGTCAAGCCTTCGAGATCGATTGCGGTGCCATGGATCTGGGTGGGTCGGCGCGTCGAGATCCGCCCTCCTCTGTCTCAGTTCGATTCCGGATTGAATCTCCTCTGCGGCGGGGATGTCCTCGATATC
>CANCJV010000039.1 GCA_947378425.1 Synechococcaceae cyanobacterium | reverse complement strand
TGAAGCAGATGGTCGCGGCCAGCAGCGTGGGGATCATCAGCACACCGAACCAGCCCACATAGAGGCGGTTGTTGGTGGAGGTGACCCACTCGCAGAACTGATTCCACGCCGAGGCGCCGGAGCGCTGTTGGATTGTGGCGGTCATGAGGACGGGGATTGGTGCTCGTCAAAGAGCGGGATGGAAGGCCGGTACTCCGGCATCGCCAACGTAACGGAATCTTTCGACAGAGGGGACGCTGGGCAGCCCAGGGTCTATCAGCGGACCGAATAGCAGCGATCAGCTGCGCTGATCAGAGCTGTTCTGGCAAGCGATCTGACCCGCACAGCCGGGACGCAGCAACAGCCCCACTGGAAGGGTTCAGAGCGGCACTGCTCACCACTGGAGGCCACAGGCGATCCAGCCCGCCTTGCGCTTGTCACTCCAGAGCTTGATCGCTGCCTCCCTGGTGAGTTCCCGGCGGTGTTTGAGCAGGGGCACAGCTTCTCCGGGCAAGAGCTCTCCGGTGATGACCTCCAGCTCCTGACACCAGCGATCCCAGCAGGTCTGCTGGAAGTGGAGCACAAGGCGGCCATCACTGATCCAGCCCTCCTGGGGCGAGAGCGGCGGCCGTTTGCGATCACCGACGTGTATTGACCTGCTGCTCAGGCGACCTCGGGTGCCCAACTGCGCTGGCCCACCATGTCGTCGGTCCAGCCCTGGCAGCGGCTGGTGAGGTGCTCGCCATGGGCGATCAGGCCTTGGTGCAGCTGGCACGTGAGCAAGCAGATGCAGTTGACGCCGGCGTGGTGGCGAATCCAGTGGCAGGTCATGCAGACCTTGCGGCTGCGGGTCTTGAGCAGGACGGCTTCGTCGAGATAGGGCCACGCCTCAATCGCCTCCGCTCGGTAGGGCTGCAGCCGGGAGAGAGGGGCCGGAACCATGGCGATTGCCTCATGCATACACATGTACTCGTAGGGATCAGGCGGGTTGGCCATCTGCCGCCCAATACTCGTTGTGGTCTTTTCCGTGCAGTCGGCCGATGGATGCTGCAGGAACTCGTGCTCGCCGGGATCAAGGCAAGGGCGCGGTGCACCAGCCACTCGGCATCGGCACCACACGTGCGGTTCTCCAGCAGAGGGCCAGAGTTCCAGTGCTGAAAGATGTCGAGGTCCTTCATGGACGGGTGCAGCGCTGGGGCCAATGGCACAAGGATCTGATGACTATTTGCCCTGTTGGTGATCCTGGTATTGGCCATGGGCACAGTTTCATGCTTCCACAGGACACCAGCCAGCCATCATCAAGAACAGCCTCGGAAATAGTTGTATGATTAATATCGGGTCAACTCAATTATGGCCGCCGTTGCTAGCGCTCTTGTGGCTCTCTGTGTTCTGGCTTCTACTGCTCTCACTGGAGTTTTTGCCCTGAGGTGTGGACACCATCGTGACGCCCATGCAGCGGCAAGCTCCGATCGGGTCGATGCCGGGGGCCAGGCCCAGGGCTATGCGCAGCGCTCGAATTGGCCGACCGAATGCTGGTCAATCGTCATCATCTTGGCGGCCTGCAGGCAGGACAGCTTTCGGGCGTAGTGGCTGACCGGCAGGACGGCGGCCATGGTGCGAATGGCTTAGGCATGGCGCTGGACGCAGGCGAGGAGGGTGATGCCGTCGCGGTCAAGAGCGTCGGTTAAGACCTCGGTCAGAGATCGGGGGGCCTGGGTAGGCCGGGGGAGATCGTGGTGCTGCAGCGATCTGATTCAGCGTCTGGGGCAGGCGGGACAACTGCGGCTGCCGGTTTTGGTGTTGTCCGGGATGACGGCCAGGCTGTCGGGTTGGATTTCCTGGTCGGCGGCCCCTTGGGGGCGGAGGCCGTAGGCGGGGCAGACGTCCCACAACCTGCGCCAGTGCGGGAGCTTGATGGGGGCTCAGGCCTCCTCGATTGCGGCGTCGGAAGGGATGTCGCGATCGGGCAACTTGGCGACGCTGTAGCCCAGGCTGGCGGCTCGGGCCTTGGGGAGCTCGAGGCCGAGTGACTGACCGATCGTGCAGAGGAGGTTGCCCTGGTCCCGCCGGCTGGCGCTGCCCTTGGGCATCAGGCGGATGATGTGCACCAGGACGGACTCGCTGACCGGGCCGCTGGGCGGCAACGTTTTGAAGGCAGGGGCTCAGTTCTCGGTCCAGGTGTTGGCACCGCGCTCGGGCGAGGTGCGGTACTTGGTGGCATGGGGCGCTGTGCCTCCTGGGTGTGTCCGCGACGGAGATGATCCCGGCGACCGAGGGCGCGTCCCACGTCTGCCAGGTGAAGCGTTCGGTGCGGAGCTGAGGAGTGAGTTCGACGGCACCTGCTCGGCCACGTACAAGTTGACCTCACACAAGGCGATGCTCATCTGTTTGCCGCCACTACCGATGCAGTCAGGCAGGGTCGCCACAAGGGCGTACGACGTCCCTCGAAGCTGGATGGAGCACCGGTGCTTCCTGGCCTTGAGCCCGGCTTTTGCGGCCTCCAGTACGACCATGTCCTGGCCTCCTGCTGACTTAATTCCGTCACCAAGCCAGGCCTGAGTAGACCCAGCGAAGGCCTCAAACAAAAAAACCGCCTTCGGTGGAAAGCGGCTCAACAAATGGGATTCAAGGCTGAAGCTGAATCGGAGCGACAGGATTTGAACCTGCGACCCCCACTACCCCAAAGTGGTGCGCTACCAAGCTGCGCTACGCCCCGGCTCAATGAAGTTATCACAGTGACCCTGGCCCCTCAGCCCAGCCGTTTCAGCCGTTTCAACAGCTGGGCCGTGAGCTGCCTGCGGTTGAGGCGAGCGTAACCAGGCAGGCGCTGCTGACGACCCAGCAGCCGCAGCTGGGCCGTGTCCATCGAGGCCAGCCTCAGCTCCGGCAGCCTCCGCCAGGCCCCGGAGGGCGCCGGCAGATCCGATCCTTCGCGCCCGTCGCGGAAGCCGAACAGGGCGCCGCCTGCCATCCACTCCGGCACGAGCACGAACAGCACCGCCAGCAGGCCGTAGAGCTCCACCAACCCACGGGGCAGGGGATGGAGCTGGCGAGGTCTTTGCCCCTCCAGGGAAGGATCCCGTTGCTCTGGCGGTTCCGAGGGGGGCAGAGCGGTGGGCATCAGATCGTGGCAGCGCCTTGATGGAGCCGGGTGTTGGGTCCTTGGCGCCATTGAAGCGGCGGATCCTGGGCTGGATGCAGCTTCACGGTCCAGAAGACCAGGGCGAACACCAGGGCCACCGTGGCGATCAAGGCGACGATCACGACGCGATCGGAGAGGGGGGTCATGCTTCTTCGGTTCGTAGGCAGATGAGGCGTTGCGGCAGCTGCTCCAGGGTCAGTTCATCGCCGCGCAGCACCAGCCGCAACGAGTCATTGCGATAGATGAGCCCGGGGGTGTCGCTGGACTCGCGGAACAGGATGGAGCTCGATCGGCCACTGATCAGAGAGGCCTGAGACTCATTGCGCTCCAGCACGAGGCTGCCGTGATCCGGGCAGATGTAGCGCTCCTTGAAGTCGTAGTTCTCCCACCACGGCGACTGCATCGCCTGGACCGGGCTGAGCAGCGGTCCGAGCAGGATCAGGGTCAGCAGAGCCAGACGCTTGGGGGGCAGGGACATGGGGATCGGCCCTCCTGGGCTCAGGGGAGCACGATCGGGCTGTTGTCACCGCGCAGCACGCAGTGGGGCACGGACCAGTCGTAGGCACTCCAGACCGATGCCGGCAAGCGGAAATGGGCCCCTGGGAAGTCATCGAGACACAGGCCGCTGGGCTGGGCGGAACAGTAGGGCCGGCTCCCCGGTTTGGCCAGGTACTGCTGGTGGTGGGCCTCGGCGTAGAACAAGCCGTGTCCGCTGGCGATTTCGGTGGTGATAGGTCCGAATCCCCTGGCGGCCAGCACGGTGCCGTAGCGCAACCGGCTGGCTTCGGCCAGCTGCAGCAGGCCGGGATCATTAACGAAGATCGCCGAGCGGTACTGGCTGCCGCGATCATTGCCCTGACGGTTCCCCTGAGTGGGGTCGTGGCATTCCCAGAAGAGCTTCAACAGATCGCTGAAATCCAGCCGCTCGCAGTCCCACACCACCCGCACGACTTCGGCGTGGCCGGTGCGACCGCTGCAGACCTGGTCATAGCTGGGATCCTGGATTGAGCCACCGGCGTAGCCCACGGCCGTGGTCACCACCCCCGGCAGGCGCCAGAAGCCTTTCTCTGCCCCCCAGAAACAACCGCAGCCGAACAGGGCTTCCTGTTGTCCTGCCGCCGGTGCGGCGGTGATCTCGCTGCCGAGCACCGCATGGTGGACGCCCTGGAGCTGCTGGCCGATCGAACTGGCTGAGCTGGCGGCGTTGCTGTTACTGAACAGGCCGAACAAGGCTGTGACGGCGATTTTGCCTGAGCCTAAGCAGTCCGCTGCTGGTCCGTGTCCGGTACCAGGGCGATGTGGTTCAGCAGCGTGGTGGTGAAGGCGAACAGCAGAAACGGCAGCGAGAGCACCAGGATCAGGCCGACACCCACCAGCGCAAAGATCGGCTTGCTGGCACCCATCAAGGCCAGGCCGGAGGCCAGGCTGGCGAAGATCACCCCCATCCAGATCATGATCTGCCCGTAGATATCCCCAAAACTGAGGGTGCAGCGGAGGTTGTAAGCCTTGCTCGGATCCATGGATGACAGCCGGTCGAACGGTTGGCTTCACCTAAGCTCCCCGAGCGCCACAACGGTGTGAAGCTCAACAACTGTTCAGATCAGCTTCGGGGCTGGACTGAGCTGTTCGGCTCGGCAGACTTCTACTCAGCTGATCGCAATTCAGCCGATCTCGACACAGCACACTTGAACGCGCCGTTCATCAACGCACCGGTCGACTGATCAGAGGTTGTCTGTTGCGAGCTTTGCCGCTCAAAGTCAGCCAGCCAGAGGTCTGTCATTCAGAGCTCTGCCGCTCCGAGGTTGTCAGGCCGCCTGCAGGCGTTCACTGGCCTGTTCCCGCTCCCAGAGGCGGCGGTAGGTGCCCGGTTCCTGCACGAGATGCAGATGGGAACCCTGTTGCACCAGCCGGCCTTCCTCCAGCACCAGGATGCGATCGCAGGCAGCGGCCGCCGAGAGCTGGTGGCTGATCATCAGCACCGTGCGCTGTCGTTGCTGACGGATCGAGCGCAGGATCTCGGCCGCCGTGGTGTTGTCGACGCTGGCCAGGGCATCGTCGAGAACCAATAACGGCGCCTCCAGCAATAGCGCCCGCCCGAGGGCCGTGCGCTGGCGCTGGCCGCCGCTGAGGGTGATGCCCCGCTCGCCCACGAGCGTGTCGTAGCCGTCGGGGAAGCCCTTGATGTCCCCCTCCAGCCGCGCCTGGCGGGCCGCCACTTCCACCTGGTCCATCGCCGCATCCGGATCGCCGTAGCGGAGGTTGTCGGCCAGGCTGGCGGTGAACAGGAAGCCCTCCTGGGGCACCAGGGCTACCTCGCGGCGCAGATCGGCCAGGGCCAGATCCCGCACATCGACGCCATCGAGGAACAGGCTGCCGGCGGGTACCTCCACCATCCGACCCAGGGCCCTGGCCAGGGTGGTCTTGCCGCAGCCCACCGGCCCCACCACGGCCACCAGTTCGCCGGGCTGGATCTCAAAGTTCAGATCCACCAGGGCTTCCCGGCTGGCCCCGGAGTACCGCACCGTGAGGCCGCGGGCCTCGATGGCGCCGCGGGCCGGCTGGGCCGGCGGCCTGGGTTGGCTGGGCGAGACGATTGCGGGTCGACGGCTGAGCAGGGCCTCCACCCGCTCCAGGCTCACCTGGCCGGTCTGAAAGGTGTTGAGCGTGAAGCCCAGCAGGGCCGTGGGGAAGACCAGTCGCTCCACGAACAGGATCAGGGCCACCAGACCGCCGATCGTCAGGCGGCCGTTCTCTATCTGGCCACTGCCGAAGGCGATCAGCAGCAGCAGGCTCAACGAGGAGATCCCCTCCAGCAGGGGGAACAGGGTGCTGCGGGTACGTCCGAGGTCCAGGGCCGCATCGCGGAAGCGGCGATTGCGCACTTGGAAGGCTTCCAGCTCGGTGCGCTCCTGGCCGTAGATCTTGATGGCGCCGATGCCGGAGAGATCCTCCTGGATCAGGTCGCTCAGATCGGCGAGCGCTTCCTGCTGGCGCCGCTGCTGGCGCATCATGCGGCCCCCGAACAGCCGCACCACCATCAGCATCAGCGGATAGAGCCCGAGGGCGGCCAGGCTCAGCCAGGGATCGATCGCCAGCATCGCCGGCAGGGTCAGGGCATAGGCCAGGCCGGTGTTGGTGAGGCTGAGCACGGCAAAGCCGAGCAGGCGCCGGATGTTCTCGACATCGCTGGTGGCGCGGCTGATCACCTCGCCGCTGCCGGTGCTCTGCACCCAGCCCGGCTCCTGGGTCAGCACGTGATCAAAGATCTGCTGCTTGAGAGACGCCTCCACCTGGCGGCCCACTCCGAACACCAGCATCCGCGACCACAGCCGCACCAGGCCCATGGCAGTGGCCATCACCAGGATCAGCGCCGACTGACGCAGCACCGTGTTCAGGCTGAAGCCCTGATGCAGGTCGTTGACAATGTTGCGGACCTGCAGGGGGATGGCGACGCCCAGCAGGTTCACCACCAGCAGGGCCACCGCTCCCAGCGCCAGGGTGCGGCGATAGGGACGCAGGTATTTGACGATCAGGCTGAGCCTCATCGTTGCCATGCTGGTGGTCCGGCCTTTGATCCAGACAACCTACGCAGCCGGCCTGGGGATTTCGCGGATGATCCCAACGCCACCTGCCACTCCAGCTGCCGCTGATAGGGCCGGCTCTGCTACTTGTGCTGCCGCTGCTCCCGGGAGCATGTGTCCGTTGCTTCGGTGCCGCGGGCCCTCCGGTGCTGCCGGCCCTTCGTTTCGCCTGCGGCACTCATCACCGTCCCCTTTGCCCTGCCCTCCCCGAACCCTCAGGCCATGGATGAACAGAGCCACCCCCTCCACGCCATCGATCGTGACAGCGTCGATCGGCTGCTTGCCGCCGACCCACCGCTCGACGAGCATCTGGTTGATGCGGCTCGGCTGCTGATGCGCTATGAGGGCTTTCCCGGGGCCCAGGACCTGCGGGACGATCTTGAACGGGTGCTGCGGCTCTGGGGTCTGGATCGTGCGGGGCTGCATCAGCGCACCCGGGCCATCTGGGCCGCCGGTTATCGGCCCGGTCCGGCCCCCGCGGCGGAGGCCGTGGGCTCGGGGTTTGACACCGCCGCTGCTGATTCCCCCTGAAGCGACTTCCCCCAGCGCTTCGATGCCGGCCTGGATCCTCATCAGCCTGCCGTTGCAGCTGGTGCTGAGCCTGTTGCCATGGTCAGCGTTGCATGGGCGCATCTCGGGGAATTCACTCTGCGGCCAGGTGCCGCAGCGCTTGAGGGCAGCGCGGATCTGGATGGGGTTCGATTCCGCCGGCAGCATTCGCCAGATCGGCCCTCTTCGGGTGATAGTGGAACTGTCCCCATCACCCGGCCCGGCGTGCACCGCACCCGGGCTTTTTTTTTGGATCGTGGCGACATGCCGATCCAGAATCAAGGGCAGTTGGGCTGGTACCTGGCCGTGACCAAGCGCAGTCGCCCATTGCATTCGCCCATGGCCGTGACCTGGGCCTTGACCGCATAGCGTCGCTCCAGCCACTGCTGCTGCCATGGGTGCTGCCAGTTCCTTCCCCAAGTTGCTGGAGCAACTGATCGAGGGCCGCGATCTGAGCGCTCAGCAAGCGGACCAGCTGATGCGGGGCTGGCTCGACGGGCAGATCGAGCCGGTTCTCACCGGTGCCCTGCTGGCGGCCCTACGGGGCAAGGGTCTGAAGGGCGAGGAGCTCGCCGCCATGGCCCAGGTGTTGCGGGAGCATTGCCCCCTGCCGGCCCCGCGGCCGGCCCTGCATCTGGTGGATACCTGCGGTACCGGTGGCGCCGGCATCGACAGTTTCAATATCTCCACCGCCGTGGCCTTCACGGCAGCCGCCTGTGGAGCCCACGTCGCCAAGCACGGCAATCGCAGTGCCAGCGGCCGCGTCGGCTCCGCCGATGTGCTCGAAGCCCTCGGCCTTGATCTTCAGGCCCCCGCCGAACGGGTGATCGCCGCCCTGCCGCAGGTTGGGGTCACCTTCCTGTTCGCACCGGGCTGGCATCCGGCCCTGATCAGCCTGGTGCCCCTGCGTCGCGCCCTGGGGGTGCGCACCGTGTTCAACCTGCTGGGCCCCCTGGTCAACCCCCTGCAGCCCGATTGCCAGGTGCTGGGTGTGGCCCGGGCCGACCTGCTCGATCCGATGGCCGAGGCCCTGCGCCGCCTGGGTCAGGGCCGCGCCATCGTCGTCCATGGTCATGGCGGCCTCGACGAGGCCACCCTCTCCGGTCCCAGTGAACTGCGCCTGCTGGAAGGCGGCGAGGTGCGCAGGGAGTGGCTCGATCCGCTCGCCCTTGGCCTGGAGCTGGCCCCGATGGCCGCCATCAGTGGTGGGGATCTCGAGCAGAACCGGCGCCTGCTCGAAGCGGTGCTCCAGGGTGAGGGTGATCCGGCCCGCCGGGATGTGGTGGCCCTCAACACCGCCCTGGTGCTCTGGAGTTGCGGCCTGGCCAGCTCCGTGGCTGAAGCCCTGCCCCAGGCCCTGGACTGCCTGCGGCGCGGCCTTCCCTGGCAGCGGCTGGAGGCGCTGCGTACGGCCCTGGCCTCCCCTGCTGCGGGATGATCGCACCAGTTGAGCGCCCGGCCTTGTCCCAGCCTTCCGTTGCCGTCGTACCCCTGCCGGGCAGCACGGAGCAGCCCGTCCGAACGGAGTCGTCAGCAGCCCTCGAAGCGACGCCGGCGGTGTTGTTGCTGGCCGACGGCACCCTGTTGCGCGGTCTGGCCTTCGGCGCCAGGGGCACGGTGGTCGGTGAAGTCGTCTTCAACACCGGCATGAGCGGTTATCAGGAGGTGATGACCGATCCGAGCTATGCCGGTCAGCTCGTCACCTTCACCTATCCGGAACTGGGCAACACCGGCGTCAACGGCCAGGATCTCGAGGCCAGCCATCCTCACGTGCGCGGTGTGATCGCCCGGGAGTTGTCGCCCATGGCCAGCAGCTGGCGCGCCGAGGAGGCGCTTGAGCCCTGGCTGCAGCGCCATGGAGTGGTGGGCATCCGCGGTGTGGACACCCGCGCCCTGGTGCGGCATCTGCGCGAAGGCGGCGCCATCAACGGCATCATCAGCAGCGAGGGCCTTGCCCCCACCGAGCTGCTGCGGCAGGTGCGCTCAGCTCCGTCGATGGCGGGACTGAACCTGGCGGCCAGCGTCAGCACCGCTCAGTCCTACCGCTGGTCGAGTCTCTGCGGCGCTGACTTCGACACCCGCCTGCAGCCCCAACCGACGACGCCCTACCGGGTGGTGGCGATCGACTTCGGCATCAAGCGGGCCATTCTCGAGCGCCTGGTCGCCCATGGCTGTGAGGTCACCGTGCTGGCGGCCGATGCCAGTGTTGAGCAGGTGCTGGCCCATCGCCCCGAAGGGGTGTTTCTCTCCAACGGCCCCGGCGATCCAGCCGCGGTGGCCAGCGGCATCGCCCTGGCCCGGGATCTTTTGCAACAGCGCGACCTGCCCCTGTTCGGCATCTGCCTAGGCCATCAGATTCTTGGCCTGGCCCTGGGGGGAAGCACCTTCAAGCTCGGCTACGGCCATCGCGGACTCAACCATCCCTGCGGCTCGCCGGGGAACGTGGAGATCACCAGTCAGAACCACGGCTTTGCCCTGGACGGTGCCAGCTTGCCGGGCGATCGGGTGAGGATTACCCATCTCAACCTCAATGACCGCACCGTGGCGGCCATGGAGATGGTGGAGCAGCCCGTCTTCGGGGTGCAGTACCACCCGGAGGCCAGCCCCGGACCCCACGACGGCGACCATCACTTTCAGCGTTTCACCGAGCTGATGGCCCGACGGCGCTGAACATACCCGTTCTGCTGTCTGGGTTCGGGGTGCGGGTGGTGTCTGTGGCGGTTCCGACCATCCCTTCGATCCGGTTGCGCTTGAGACATTCCACCGCGTCGTCACTACACTTCAGCCCACCACGTTCCACGGGGGCTGAGCCATCTCTGACCTTCAGCGATTGACCGTCTCGCTTCGCGGGGGCTGCCAGCGCCAGGCGAGCTGCCTGGTATTCAGTTTCACAGGACAACTGGATGCTTACTCCGACAAGCATTTCAACGAGTTCATCGCCAGCCATCAGGGCGATGGCAAGCTCGCCCTGCTGATCGACCTCAGCCGCATCGACTTCATCGATTCCTCCGGGCTGGGTGCCCTGGTGCAGTTGGCTAAGCAGTGCAACGAGGCCGGCACCCAGTTCCTGCTGGTCGGCAACGCCCGGGTGGTGCAGACCGTGAAACTGGTGCGGCTGGAAGAATTCCTTCATCTTCAACCTGATCTCGACACAGCCCTTGGCCGCCTCACCGCGGCCTGAGCCGTCGGCCGGGCGCTGGCTGGCGGCCATTGAGCCCCCCTCCCCGGCCACCGAACTCGGCGCCCTGCAGCTGGCCTGGCTGGGAGATGCGGTCTGGGATCTGCACCAGCGTCTGCGTCACTGCTCCAGCCCAGGACGCAGTGCTGATCTGCATCGGGCTGTGGTTGACGAGGTCAAGGCTGAGGCCCAGGCGCGGGCCCTGCAGCGTCTCCAGGGATTGCTGCGTCCCGAGGAACTGGAGCAGGTGCGGCGGGGCCGCAATCGGGCCGGCCGCGGACCCCGGAGAGGGAATCCCGCCACCTACGGACAGGCCACGGGATTTGAGACGATGCTGGGATGGCTCTTTCTTCGCAATCCGGGACGGCTGGCCGAGCTGCTGGATCAGCTGGAGGAAATCCCACCCACCCTGTGTCCGTCCTCCCATGAGTCCCCGTCCTGATCGCCGCCCTGACTCCCGTCCGGATCGGGCCCCCCGCCGTCCGGCTGGAGCCGCCGGCAGCCGTGCCGGCGGGCGGCCTGCCGGATCCTCCTTCCGGCCCGGCGGCACCAGTAGGCCGCGCTGGGGCCGTCCGGAGGGCAGCCGCAGCGAGGCCCCCGGCGATCGCCCCCGCTACGGCCGTGATGGCGGCAGCCGCTTCAGCGCTGATCGCTCCAGCCCCGATCGCTTCGCTGGCGAACGTTCCAGCCCGAATCGCGAGCGTCCCAGCGGCGAGTGGACCCCCCGCCCGAGTCGCGGTGGCGAGTCCTCCGGCCCTCCGGCCCGCTTTGAGCGTTCCGGCCCCCGCCCCTCCCAGCCACGCCGCCCTGAGGAGGGCCGCTTTGAGGCGCGCCCCACGGACCGGCGGCCGGCGGATCGCCGCCCCTCGGATCGCCGGGAAACGGATCGCCGGCCGACCGATCGCCGCCCCCTGGATCGGCGCCCCGGCGAGTCGCGCTTCAGCGACCGTTCACCCAGCGATCGTGCGCCGATGGATCGGCGCCCCACAGACCGCCGCCCGAGTGATCGTCGGCCCGCTGAGGCTGGGCCCTCGGATCGCGATCGGCGCCCCCGTCCGGGGGTCGGTCGTCCTCCCAGTGGCCGGCCCGTGCTGTTCCGCTCCGCCGGTCGCGGCGATGCCCGCCCTGACTTCGGCGCCCCGCCTCGCCGTTTCGAGCGCGATCAGCCCCGCGTCGACCCGGGCGTGGCCTCAGAGTCGGACACCTTCGCCAACGCCGCCCCCAACGATCTGATCTGGGGCCGGCACTCCGCCCAGGCCACCTTGGAGAGCGGCCGGCCGATCCATCGCATCTGGTGCACTCCGGAGATGCGTTTCAGCCCGAAATTCCTGCAGCTGCTGCGCGACGCCAAGGCCTCCGGCGTGCTGGTGGAAGAGGTCACCTGGGCCCGCCTCGGCCAGATCAGCGGAGGTGCCGTGCACCAGGGGATCGTGCTGCAGCCCGCGGCCGCCGAAACCCTCGACCTGGCCACCCTGATTGACGGCTGCCGCGAGCTCGGGGAATCCCCCCTGTTGCTGGCTGTCGATGGCCTCACCGATCCTCAGAATCTCGGCGCCATCGTGCGCAGTGCCGAAGCCCTCGGCGCCCACGGCATGGTGCTTCCCCAACGCCGCAACGCCGGTCTCACCGGTTCGGTCGCCAAGGTGGCGGCCGGGGCGCTGGAGCATCTGCCCGTAGCCCGGGTGGTCAATCTCAACCGCTCGCTCGAAACCCTCAAGGAGGAGGGCTATCGGGTGATCGGCCTGGCGGGCGATGGCAACGTCAGCCTGGAGGAGGTGGATCTGGATGGCCCCTTGGTGATCGTCACCGGTTCGGAGGGGGATGGGTTGGCGATGCTGACCCGCCGCAATTGCGATCAGCTGGTGCGCATCCCACTGCGGGGCGCCACCCCGAGCCTCAATGCCGCGGTGGCCACGGCCCTGCTGCTCTATGAGATCGCCCGGCGCGGCTGGATGCGGGGACTGCGCGGCAGCAGCCCGGCGCCGCGGCTGCTGCGGCCATCCCTGCCGGCTCCAGCGATGCCGGAGTCGCCTGCGGCGATCGATGAACTGGTGACCGCTGAACCGGTGGCAGCCGAGCTGGTCAGTGCTGAACAGGCATCCGACTCGGAGGCTGATGGGCTCGCTGACCGCGCCTTCCCCTCAGTCGACGGGGCCCAGGACCCTGGCCCAGGGTCTGAAGCGACCCACACGGAATGCTCAGCAGCTCCAGGCTCAGACGCTGAAACGGCAACGGCTGACGCGCCCGCTGCTGACCAACCGGAGCTGCTTGTCGACGCTGCAGCGCCACAGGTGGCCACACCGCAGGCGGCCGCGCCCTTGGAGGCTCTGCCTCTTGAGGCTCCGCCTCTGGAGGTCATGCCACAGGCGATGGTGTCTGACGCTGAACTCCTGCTGGAACACCCCATGGGAGCCGGCAGCCAGCCCACATCCGCCGTCGGGTTCACGGCGCCGCCCCTGGCCCCGGTCGCTGCCGAGCTGGCCGTAGCCCAGGTCAGTCCGGCAGATGGGTTCATGGAAGAGCAGGAACCGTCCTTTCAGGCGGATATCGAGCTCTGAGGCCCGTCTGCCCCCTGTTTCACCGGGGACTTGGCGTCTGACAGCGGCGGGTCCGGGGTGCCGTCCTCGCCGCGGGTGTCCACAGCCCAGCCTGCTGAGGGGGCCCCCCGGCTGCCAGTCGCCGTGTTTCGGGCGATGCCATGGCGGCCGGGGATTGCGGCGTTGCCATCGCTGCGGCGGGCCAGGTTCGCGGCTGCCCTTGGTGCTGGGCCCATGGTCAGATCGGCTGCTCCGGGCTGATGTCTCGGCTCTCGTGACGACAGGGGTGCCGCAGTGCTGGCCTGGCAAACCCCAGGCCAGGCCTCAGGACTGGCTGGTCAGGGACTTGGTCAGGGAACTGGAATCTGTTGCAACGGCGCCTTCACACCAGCGGGAACGGGTCCGGCCATCTGGTCAGAATGGAGCTCTTGAATCCATTGCCCATGAATCCTCTCCTCTGGCCCATGCGCAACCTCGCCAATGGGTTGGGAATGGCCTGGTGGGCGCGGGTCGAGACCCATTCCCCTGATGCCATCTACTGGTTCGGGCCCTTCGTTCGGCGCAGCACGCTCGAGGCCGCCCTGCCGGCCTTCCTGGACGACCTGAGCTCCGAAGCACCGGCTTCGCTGGACTCCACCTGCCTGCGCACCAGCCGCCAGGAGCCACTCACCGAAGCGCCCGATCTGGCCCGCCGCCCTGAGGATCAGGCCTGATTGCGGGTCGGCTGATAGCGTCCAGCTCAGCTGGCATGCGGGTGGATGGGGATCGCCGAGTGGCGCGGGAAACTGCAACGGGGAGAGGTGTCAGCCCGCGAGCTGACCGATCAGCACTTGGCTCGGATTGCGGCGGTCGATCCCACGGTCCACGCCTTCCTCGAGGTGACGGCTGAGCGAGCCCGAGCCGATGCCGATCGCATCGATGCGGCCCGCCTGGCGGGCGAAGCGCTGCCACCGCTGGCTGGCATCCCCCTGGCGATCAAGGACAACCTCTGCACCAAGGGCGTTCGCACCACCTGCTCCAGCCGCATGCTGGAGACCTTCGTGCCCCCGTATGAGTCCACCGTCACTGAGCGCCTCTGGAACGCCGGGGCGGTGTTGCTGGGCAAGACCAATCTCGATGAGTTCGCCATGGGCAGCTCCACCGAGACCTCGGCCTTCGGCCCCAGCCGCAATCCCTGGAATCCCGAGCGGGTGCCGGGGGGCAGCTCCGGCGGCAGCGCCGCGGCGGTGGCCGCCGGTGAGTGCCTCGCCTCCCTTGGCTCCGACACCGGCGGTTCGATCCGCCAGCCGGCCAGTTTCTGCGGGGTTGTCGGTCTCAAACCCACCTACGGCCGGGTGAGTCGCTGGGGGCTGGTGGCTTTCGCCAGCTCCCTGGATCAGGTGGGCCCCTTCAGCAGCAGCGTCGCCGACAGCGCTGAAATCCTGCAGGTGATCGCCGGTGCCGATCGCCGCGATTCCACCTGTCTGACCAATCCGGTGCCGGACTACATCGCCACCCTGAATCAGCCCGTCCAGGGGCTGCGGGTGGGCATCATCCGCGAGTGCTTCGAGGCTGAGGGGCTCGATCCCCAGGTGAAGGCCTCGGTGCTGGCTGCGGCGGCGCAACTGGAGCAGCTTGGCTGTGAGCTGGTGGACATCAGCTGCCCCCGCTTCAACGACGGCATCGCCACCTATTACGTGATCGCCCCGTCGGAGGCCTCTGCCAACCTGGCCCGCTACGACGGGGTCAAATACGGGCATCGGGCACCGGCCGACGCCGGCGCCGACAACCTGGCGACGATGACCGCCCGCAGCCGCGCCGAGGGCTTCGGCGATGAGGTGCAGCGGCGCATCCTGATCGGCACCTATGCCCTCTCGGCGGGCTATGTCGATGCCTTCTACCGCAAGGCCCAGCAGGTGCGCACCCTGATCCGCCGGGATTTTGATCGTGCCTTCGAGCGGGTCGATCTGCTGCTCACCCCCACGTCCCCCACCACCGCCTTCCGCTTCGGTGCCCATGCCGAGGATCCCCTGGCGATGTATCTCGCTGATCTGCTCACCATCCCGGCCAATATGGCGGGCCTGCCGGCGATCAATGTGCCCTGTGGTTTCGATGACCAGGGCCTGCCGATCGGCCTGCAGTTGATCGGTGGTGTGTTGCAGGAGGCCAGGCTGCTGCAGCTGGCCCATCACTACGAGCAGGCGGCGGCGGTGATGGCCGGGCGGCCGGCGGCCGAGCTGGTGGCCTGATCGCCCGGGGACCGGGCTGGTTTGCTCTCCATTCCGCCCTGCGCCCAAGGCTTCACCCCGGTTGCAGGGCGTCAGCCCTTGTCGGCCCGCTCCGCTCAGCTCCCGCAGCCACGAGCTTCAGCTTTTCTGCCCAAGCCGGCCCAGCCGCCTGGCTGTTCCTGCTTCAGCCAGGCCTCGGCCCGACCGTGAGCCACCAGTCCTGGTGGTGATGCACTGCTCCTCCGGAGCTCAGTCCAGCGAGCTGGCTGATCCTTGTGCTCGAGGCCGTCTCCTGTGGCTGCAGCGCCGCGGGCAACCACAGGAGCAGATCAGCTTGCTGTGGATCGGTGTTCGTCGCAGCCCGTTTCGATCCAGGGGATGTGCGAACGTCGCCATCACCGTGTGATCTCGGGTGTGATGACCCTGTGGCGGCGTTCCTTTCTGCTCCAGGGCCTGCTCGGCCTGACCGCTGCCCTCTCGCCGATCTGGGTGCGTGCCGGCAGGGCCAGCTCTGGCAAGGCCAGCTCTGGACCTGCCAGTTCAGCCGCTCCTGGGTCCGCCCCGTCCCGGTTGAAGTTGCGCGTTCAGCCCACCCGGCTCCAGGTGCTGGGGCGGGAGGTCACGATCCTGTCGATCCTCAACCCCGGCGGCGGTCGGGGCCTGGAACTTGATCAGGCCGCCGGCTTCCATGTGGAGGTGATCAACCATCTGCAGGTGCCGACCGGTGTGCACTGGCATGGGTTAGTGCTGCCCAACGGCATGGATGGCGTTCCCTTTGTCACCCAGAAGCCGATTCCGCCCGGGGCGAGTGAGTCCTACGACTTCCCCCTCAAGCAGAGCGGCACCTACTGGATGCACGCCCATTACGGCCTGCAGGAGCAGCACCTTCTGGCCGCCCCATTGGTGATCTGGTCGCCGCGGGAGCGGGCCCTGGCGGCGCGGCAATTCGTGGTGATGATCAGCGATTTCAGTTTCCGCTCCCCCCAGGAGATCCTCAAGCAGCTCCGCTCCAGCTCCGGCATGGGCGCGATGGAGGACATGGCTGGCATGAAGGAGGGGATGGGCGGGATGGCGATGGCTGGCACCGCCCCACGAGGCACCGCCTCAGCAGGCATGGCCCAAGGTCGCCAGGTCACCGATGGCATGGCGATGGCGGGCATGACCATGGCCGCCCCGGCCCGATCCAGAGCCGGCACTCCGGCTCTGGCGAAGGTGCTGCAACAGGTCTGGGATGCCGCTGGCGGCCGGCTCACCAGCCAGCTGGCCCCCGGCCGGCCCGGGTCCAGTGATGTGAAGTACGACGCCCTGCTGGCCAATCACCGCAGCATTGACGATGCCGAAATCCTGGTGCTGCAACCAGGACAGACGGTGCTGCTGCGCCTGATCGGCGGTTGCTGCGCCACCAATGTCTACATCGACACCGGTAGCCTGGAGGCGACGGTGCTGGCCACCGACGGCAGCCCTTGCCAGCCGCTGCAGGGCAACTTCTTCCAACTGGCCATCGCCCAGCGGCTCGACCTGCACGTCACGATGCCCCAGGTCCCTGGGGTGTTCCCGCTGTTGATCCGGGCCGAGGGCAGGGAGCTGCTGGCTGCGGTGGTGTTGAGCAGTGCGGGGGCTGGCGCCGGGGCGCAGGCGGTCGCGGCCCTGCCCCGGAAGGCGGCCGTCGTCACAGCCGGTCTCAACGGCCAGCAGGAGTCCGGGCTGAAGGCCCTGGCCTCCCTGCCGTCACGGCCGGTGGACCGACAGCTGGAGCTTGTGCTGGCGGGCACGATGCACGGCTATCAGTGGACCATCAATGGCGCCGCCTACCCCAACCACAACAGCCTGCTGGTGCGCCAGGGGGAACGGGTGGCGATCCACTTGAAGAACACCAATGGCATGGGTCATCCCATGCACCTCCATGGCCATGTCTTCCAGGTGGTGGAGATCAATGGCCAGGCCCTGGACGGACCGCTGCGGGACACGGTCCTGGTGCCGGCGGGTGGCGACTGCGTCGTGATCCTGGATGCGAATCAACCCGGCATCTGGGCGTTTCACTGCCACATCCTCTATCACGCTGAAACCGGCATGTTCACCGTGTTGCGCTACGAGGGGGCCGACACCCGCTTCTGGCAGCCCGAGCAGATGGCGGCAGCCATGGAGCAGCCCGCCCTCGGCTCCTGATCGCTTCCGGTTTCATCCCATCCACCACATCTGGTGTGAGCGAGGCGCCAACGGGGCGATCGGGCGCTGAATGTTGCGGCTGGCCTTAGCCTGGTTCCACTCCCAGGTTCCCCTCCCTTGGCGTTCGTTCCCCTCCATAACCACAGCGACTACAGCCTGCTTGACGGGGCTTCCCAGTTGCCGGCCATGGTGGAGCGGGCGGTCGAGCTGGGCATGCCGGCCCTGGCCCTGACCGATCACGGCGTCATGTACGGCGCCATCGAGTTGCTGAAGCTGTGCACCAAGGCCGGCATCAAGCCGATCATCGGCAATGAGATGTATGTGATCAACGGCTCGATCGACGATCCGCAGCCGAAGAAGGAGCGCCGATACCACCTGGTGGTGCTGGCCAGGAATGCGGTGGGGTATCGCAATCTCGTCAAACTCACCTCCATCAGCCATCTGCGTGGCATGCGCGGCCGTGGCATCTTTTCCAGGGCCTGCATCGACAAGCAGCTGCTGCAGCAGTACAGCGAGGGGTTGATCGTGGCCACGGCCTGTCTGGGCGGCGAGATTCCCCAGGCCATCCTGCAGGGACGGCCCGACGTGGCCCTCGACGTGGCCCGCTGGTACCAGCAGACCTTCGGTGACGATTTTTACCTGGAGATTCAGGATCACGGCGGCCTCGAAGATCGCATCGTCAACACCGGCATGGCTCGCATCGGCGCCGAGCTGGGCATTCCCCTGATCGCCACCAATGACGCCCACTATCTGAGTGTGGGTGATGTGGAGGCCCACGATGCCCTGCTGTGCGTGCTCACCGGCAAGCTGATCACCGATGAGAAGCGGTTGCGCTACACCGGCACCGAATACATTAAGAGCGAGGCCGAGATGGGCCTCCTGTTCCACGATCACCTGGACCCGGAGCTGATTGCCGCCGCCATTGCCAACACCGAAAAGGTGGCCGCGAAGGTGGAGGACTACGACATCCTCGGCCGCTACCAGATGCCGCGCTTCCCGATCCCCGAGGCACACACGGCCGTCAGCTATCTCACGGAGGTGAGTGAGCAGGGGCTGCGGGCCCGGCTTGATCTGGACGATGGTCAGCCGTTTGATCCCCTCTACGGCGAGCGCCTCACCTTTGAACTGCAGGTGATGGAGCAGATGGGCTTCCCCACCTATTTTCTGGTGGTGTGGGATTACATCCGCTTCGCCCGCGATAACGGCATCGCCGTCGGGCCGGGCCGCGGTTCAGCCGCAGGCTCGCTGGTGGCCTACGCCCTGGGGATCACCAACATTGATCCGGTCCGACACGGCCTGCTGTTTGAGCGTTTTCTGAATCCAGAGCGCAAGTCGATGCCGGATATTGATACCGATTTCTGTATCGAGCGCCGTGGTGAGGTGATCGAGTACGTCACTCACCGCTATGGCGAGGACAAGGTGGCCCAGATCATCACCTTCAACCGCATGACCTCCAAGGCGGTGCTCAAGGATGTGGCCCGGGTGCTGGATATTCCCTATGGCGAAGCCGATCGCCTGGCCAAGCTCATTCCAGTCGTGCGCGGTAAGCCGGCGAAACTCAAGGAGATGATCGGCGCTGAATCGCCCGCTCCCGAGTTCCGCCAGAAGTATGAAGGCGATGCCAAGGTGCGCCACTGGGTCGATCTGGCCATGCGCATCGAGGGCACCAACAAAACCTTCGGAGTCCATGCCGCCGGCGTGGTGATTGCCGCTGAGCCCCTGGATGAGTTGGTGCCGTTGCAGCGCAACAATGACGGCCAGGTGATCACCCAGTACTACATGGAAGATGTGGAGGCGATGGGGTTGCTGAAGATGGACTTCCTCGGCCTCAAGAACCTGACGATGATCGAGAAGACGATCGATCTGGTGCACAAAAGCAGTGGCACCCGTCTCGATCCCGATGCCCTGCCAGAAGCGGATGCCGGCACCTTTGCCCTGCTGGCGAGGGGAGATCTGGAGGGAATTTTCCAGCTCGAATCCAGCGGCATGCGCCAGATCGTGCGCGATCTCAAGCCTTCTTCACTCGAGGACATCTCCTCGATTCTGGCCCTCTATCGGCCGGGTCCACTGGATGCGGGGCTGATTCCCAAGTTCATCAATCGCAAGCACGGCCGTGAAGCGATTGTTGTGGCCCACGCCAAGCTTGAGCCGATCCTCAAGGAGACCTACGGCATCATGGTCTATCAGGAGCAGATCATGAAGATCGCCCAGGATCTGGCCGGTTATTCCCTTGGCGAGGCTGACCTGTTGCGACGGGCGATGGGCAAAAAGAAAAAGTCGGAGATGGAGAAGCACCAGGGCCTGTTTGTGCAGGGTGCCTGTGATCGTGGTGTGGACACAAAAGTTGCCGAAGCACTGTTTGAGCAGATGGTGCTGTTCGCCGAATACTGCTTCAACAAGAGCCATTCCACGGCCTATGGCGCTGTCACCTATCAGACGGCCTATCTCAAGGCCCACTATCCGGTGGCCTACATGGCTGCGTTGCTGACCGTCAATGCGGGCCAGACCGAAAAAGTGCAGCGCTACATCGCCAATTGCCAGGCCATGGGCATCGAGGTGATGCCACCGGATGTCAATGCTTCCGGCATCGATTTCACGCCGGTGGGAGATCGCATTCTTTTCGGTCTCTCAGCGGTGCGCAACCTGGGTGATGGGGCGATTCGCCTGTTGATTGAGCAACGCTCAGCCGAGGGGGCCTTCGCCTCCCTGGCCGATCTCTGCGATCGTCTGCCTTCCCAGCAGCTCAACCGCCGCTCCCTGGAATCGCTGATCCACTGCGGCGCCCTGGATGGCTTGCAGGCCGGCGCCAATCGGGCCCAGTTGATGGCCGATCTCGATCTGGTTCTCGATTGGGCCAGCTCCCGCGCCCGCGATCGGGCCAGCGGCCAGGGCAACCTGTTCGACCTGTTGGCGGGCGCATCGGCCGCTGATGTCGCCAGTGACGATCGCAGCACGGCGCCGAAGGCGGCCCCGGTGGCGGATTATCCCCCCACCGAAAAGCTGAAGCTGGAGAAGGAATTACTGGGTTTCTACATCTCCGACCACCCCCTGCGTCAGTTGTCGGCCCAGGTCACCCTGTTATCTCCGATCGGTCTGGCCCGGCTGGAAGAGCAGTCCGACAAGGCCAAGGTGAGCATCGTGGCGATGGTGCCGGAACTGCGCCAGGTGAACACCCGCAAGGGGGATCGCATGGCGATCCTGCAGCTGGAGGATCTCACGGGCAGCTGCGAGGCGGTGGTGTTTCCGAAAACCTATGCCCGCCTGGCCGACCACCTGATGGTCGACGCCCGCTTGCTGGTGTGGGCCACGGTCGATCGCCGCGATGATCGCGTGCAGCTGATCGTCGATGACTGCCGCAGCATCGACGATCTGCAGCTGCTGCAGGTGGAGCTCGATCCCCAGCAGGCCGGTGACATCGCCATTCAGCATCGCCTGCGCGAATGCCTGACCCGCCATCGTCCCGGCCAGGAGGAGGCCGGGGTCCGGGTGCCGGTGGTGGCGCTGGTGCGTCAGGGCGCTGAATCGCGCTGGGTGCGGCTGGGCCCCCAGTTCTGCGTCGCCGATGCTCCCGCCGCTGCCTTGACCCTGGCTGCCGCTGATTTCCGGGTGAGCCTGCGCTCACCGATCGGCCCGGCAGCCTGAGGGTGCCCGCGACCATGGCCGCTTCGGTGGTTGTGGTCGCCGGTCCCGGTCGCTGTGGCGTCATCGGCCCACCAGCCATCGACCCAACAGGAATCGACGCAACAGTCAGCACAGCTCTGACCTCCACCATCAGCTCCTGCCGCCTGAGCTCCTGATGGCGTCAGGGCTGCCTGCTCCAATCGTCAGGCTCAAGCCAGCACAGATCCTGATCTGGCGTCTTGATTCCCCAGAAAGCTCCCTGGCCCGTATCAGTCAGATCCAACGTTTTCATCCCGTGGCGACGGGACACGGGATGCCTTCGGCAGCAGACCCTGTCACGGAGTGAACTGGGCCATCAAGTCTGGCGTTGTTCCGTACTCCTTTCACGCTCAGGTTTGCGCCCTTGCCAGGCGAGGCAAGCCGCGGTCAACCGTTGCCCGAACCTTCCCGCATCGCCCGCATCGATTGCCTCAGGCGGCCGATGTTGAGGGGAATCTGCTCGGCTCCGAGCAGACTGCCGGCGCCATCTTCCCAGCTGGAGGAGAGCACGCCGTAGCTGAGCCCCAGTAGCCCAAGCAGGAAGCAGCCCCCCGATGCCAGAAGGGTGATGCCGGTGGGGATCTCGAGGATGCCCCGGCTCACCACTAGATAGCTGCCGATGAACACGGACATTCCCATCACGGTGGGAATGCCGGTGGCGATGGCGATGCGACGGGCCATGCGATTGGCCACCGCATCGGGAATCGCCCGCTGGCGCGCAGGCCTGGCGGTGGGCCGGGCTACAACCTTGCGCTGACCCTTGGCGGCTGGCTTGGAGCCGAAGGGTTGGGGGTCCCGCTGCGGGGCCATGGCGACGCCCTCAGCCCCGGATGCCCAGCTTGCTGATCAGCCCGGCGTAACGCTCCTGGCTCTGGCTGCGCAGATAGCCGAGCAGCCGCTTGCGGCGACCGATCATCTTCAGCAGCCCTTGGCGGGAGGAGAAGTCGTGGATGTTTTTCTGAAGATGGCCGCTGAGCTGGTTGATCCGCTCGCTCAGCATCGCCACCTGAACTTCCACCGAGCCCGTATCGGTGCCGTGGGTTTGATGGCCGTTGATCAGTTCTTGCTTCTTGGTGGTGGTGAGCGGCATGGGCGAAGAGCGAGCGGAGGCCGAAGCCTTGGCGGAGCAAACAACCACTTTACCGTGTCACCAGCACACGTCTGCAGCCCCGCCTGCCTGCAGGTTTCAGGCCGCTGCGCGGGACAGCCAGCGCAGGCATTCGCGGATCCAGTCATCCCCCTGGTCCGCCGCCGTCAATCCCTGGGCGGCCACGGCCCGCAGGGCCCGGTGGATTTCCAGCGGCTCATAGCCCAGGGCACCGAGGGTGATCTGCACATCGTCGCGGCCGGCTCCTTCCGGCAGGCCCGTGGTGCCATCGATCAGATCATCAAAGCTCTCCGGCATGGCCACCAGGGAGCAGAAGCGATCCTTGAGCCGGCTGCGCAGCTCCACTGAGAGCCGTTCGGCGGTGCGCTTGCCCACTCCCGGCGCCTCGGCCAGTCGCCGCAGATCCGCCTGGATGATCGCCCGCACCAGCTCTTCCGGCGTCAGCGCTCCCAGCAATCCCAGCGCCATCTGGGGCCCGACACCACTGACGGCCACCAGTTCCCGGAACAGGTCCCGCTCGTGTCGCAGCGGGAAGCCGTAGAGGCTCCAGCCGTCCTCGCGGATGCTGTGGTGGACGTGCAGGGCCAGCTCGACCCCCACTGGCGGCAGCAGCCGCCAGTGCCGTGGGCTGAATTGCAGCTCGTAACCCACCCCCTGGCAGATCAACAGGGCTCCATAGCGGTTGGCCTGCTGCCATGGTTCGGCCAGTTGTCCCTGGAGCCAGCCGATCATGGGAGTCCGTGCGCCGCTCCCCATGCTGCCCGCCCTGCCTAGCCCCCGCCGCCTGCTGCTCTGGCCCGCCTCCCTGGCCCCCAGGCTGGCGGCCCTTGGCCTGACCCTGGCGCTGTTGCTGCCGTTGGGGCTGGCGGGCTGCGGCCTCTCGAACCAGCCGTCCCGCTCGGTGCTGCTCCAAGCCCTGGCCCTGCAGATTGAGCTGACCCAGGCTCAGGTAGCCCGCGCCCTGGATCTCGAACCGCCAGGTCTGCCGGAGGTGACCCGGGTGCGACTGGAGCAGCAGCAGGAGCTGCGCATCGGCGAGGCCGACGGGCTCAGGCTGACGGGGCAGTTCGACTGGCGCCTGGCCGGTGATCCGATCCGGGTGGACAGTCCCTTTGAGTTGTTTCTGCAGCGGGGCGAACGGGGTCAGAGCTGGCGGCTGGCCCGGCCCCTGGGCAGCCGGGACGGCAGCAGCCAGGACTGGATCACGGACCCGCTGCCCCTGCCGGGGGCGCGTGGCCTTGCCGGCCTGGGTTGAGTTCAGTCTCCGCCTGCAGGCAGGGGATGGTCCGGTTCAGCTTCGGCGGAGAGGCCCAGCCAGCGGGCCAGTCCTCGCAGGCTGAGTCCCTGAACCAGGAGGTTGATCATCACCACGCAGAAGATGATGCCCTCGGCATTGTTCAGCAACTTAGGCAAGGATTCCTGGGTAATACCATGCATCTTCGGAATCGTGTCGGTGACCACAAAACTCAGGGCCAGCGGCACGGCACCGCGCAGACCACACCAGGAGATCAACAGACTTTCCCTGAGGCTGAACGGTGATAACCATTGAAATGCCAGCACACTCAAGGGGCGAGCCACCAGCATCAACGCCAAGGCCACGACGATACCGAAGGGAAACACGTTCAACAGTTTTTCGGGCAGCATTTCAACACCGAAGATCAGAAAGACTGCGATCTCGGTCATGGAGTTGAAGGGAAGAAGCGTATGTTGTAGATAGTGGCAGCTGATGTTATAATTTTTATAGTTGTGATTGGCAAGAAAAACACCACAAATATAGGCCGAAATGAAGCCCGAGCCGCCGAGAAGATCGGCGGCACCGTAAGAGATCAGGGCGATCGACACACCCAGGACCAGCAGCTGAGCCTGGTCGTGGACGAGGCGCTCCAGGCTGAACCGCGCCAGGTAACTGATGATCAGGCCCACCAGCAGCCCCGATCCAATTTTCTGCAGAAAATACTGCAACTGTTGCATCAATACTGCGTCCGGATGGCTGCCATTTCCGATGGTGGTCAGGCCTACCACCAGTCCCAGAAACAGAATCGCGGCCGGATCGTTGACCGACGCCTCAAATTCCAGCAGTGATTGCAGCCGTTTGGGCAGGACTTGTCCGCTCGCATTAAGCACGCTGATGGTGGCGCCGGCGTCGGTTGAGCCCAGGCAGGCGGCGATCACCATCGCCACCCCCAGAGGAAGTTGATCAAATCCCAAAGCAAGGCCGGAGGCCGTTTCCGAACCCAGCACCCAGATGATCAGGCCGAGGATCAGCGATGAAAGGATGACGCCGCCGACAGCCAGCAGGATTCCATATTCCAGAAATCCTCTGATTGATTTCAACTCGGTTTTGAGACCCGCATAAAAGAGCAGCATCGACAGGCTGAGCGTGTGCAGCCACTCAATCGTGGTCGAGCTGAATGGAGATCCACCGGGGTCGATCAGCACGCCGAACAGCAGCACCCCCAGTATCGCCGGGATCCCCAACTTGAGGCTGAAACGGCTGATGGCCAGTGTGGCCAGAAACATGCTGCCGATCACCACCATCACCACCGGTAGGGGCACTCCGTTCTGGTGAAGTTGATCGGGTATCAGGGTTGTGGTGCCAGGATGGGCCGTTGCGGCGACTCCGCCCGCCTCGCTGCTGGCCAGGGAGCCAGGCGTCAGTGCGATGGTCCAGAACGTCTGCCAGGGAAACAACATCAGCAGACCGGATGGGTCGCAATCTTCCGCAGCGAACTTTAAACCCGTCGATTTTCAGCTCCCTCGATTGCCGGCCGCAGCCCTGCCAGCGGGCATCAGCGACTGAGCAGGGCGGCAGCGAGGATCAACAGGGCACCGATTCCGGTCGCGCTGCTGATGGCCTCGCCGAACAGCAGACGTCCCCAGAGGGCTGCAAAGGCCACCTGGACGTAACCGATTGTGGTGGCCCGAGCCGCTGGCAGTCGCGTCAGCCCCTGGGTGAGCCCGATCTGGCCCAGCTGGGTGAACAGGCCCACCCCCAGCAGCCACAGCCATTCGATGCCATGGGGCCAGACCGGGTGTTGGAGCACCCAGGGCAGGCTGAGCGGCACGGCCATCAGCGGAAACCAGAAGACGATCACCAGCGGGTGTTCGCTGCGACCGAGATCCCGCACACTCACGTAGGCCAGGGCCGTCAGCAGGGCCCCCGACACGGCCAGCAGCACGCCGATCAGCGGCTCAGGCGTGGGCCAGATCAGCGGCTGCAGCGGGCCTGGACCCAGCGACAGTCCCAGGGCGTTCGGGCTGATGCCATGGGCCACCACCAGCACGCCGAGCCAGCCGCAGCCGCCGGCCAGCAGGGTGCGGCGGCTCAGCAGTTCACCCAGGCTCAGCCAGGCGATCAGGGCAGTGAAGGTGGGATAGAGGTACTGCAACAGCGTCGCCGTCGCCAGGGGCAGGCGGGTCACGGCCCCATAGACACAGGCAAGGGCCACGCTGCCCAGCACTCCCCGGGTCGCCAGCAACCGCCGTCGCCGTCCCCAGGGGTTGATCGCGGCGCGGCGCAGCATCCACCAGCTCAGGGCCACGCTCACCAGGCCGCGGGCCAGCACCACCTCCGCCACGGGCAAGCGCGAACCGGCGCCCTTGACGCAGACGGTCATCAGGCTGAAGCAGAAGGCGGCGAACAGCAGGGACAGCACCGCCGCCGCATCGTCCTTTGGTCCGGGAGCGTGCGGGGTCGTCATGGCCAGCCGGTACTGCCGATCCCGTTTCGGTTGCGGTTCCTGCGCCACTCCAGCCTCTCCTCGCCGCTCTGACGCTGTCCGGTCACGATGGCGCCCTGGCCCCGGCCCCTGCACCTTGCCCCATCGCTGGTGGCATGGGGCAGAATGGAATGCGAATCTCCACCAGCAGTGGTGGTCTTCGCCAATCTCGCCGGCTTCGCCCCCTGTCGCTCCCCCGCCTCCACCCCCGCACGATCGAGGCCGTCAAGGAACGGGCCGACATCGTCGATGTGGTGGGTGAGCACGTCGTGCTCAAGAAGAAAGGCCGCGAGTTCGTCGGCATCTGTCCGTTCCACGACGACAGCAAGCCGTCGATGACGGTGTCACCGGCCAAGCAGTTTTATTACTGCTTCTCCTGCGGCGCCGGCGGCAACGCCATCAAGTTTCTGATGGAGCTGCAGCGCAGCAGCTTCGCTGATGTGGTGCTGGAGCTGGCACGCAAATACCAGCTGCCGATCGAAACCGTTGATGGACCCCAGCAGGAGCGCCTGCGCCAGCAGCTCTCGCGCCGCGATCACCTGCATCGGGTGCTGGCCCTGGCGGCCGGCTGGTTCCAGAGCTGCCTGCGGGCACCTGAGGGGGCCGGCGCCCTGGCATACCTGCACCAGAACCGCGCCCTCAAGGAAGCGACGATCGAGGCCTTCGGCCTCGGCTACGCCCCGGACCGCTGGGACGGTCTGCTGCGCCATCTGCAGCAGGTGGAGGGGCTGGCGCCGGAGTTGCTGGAGGCGGCCGGTCTGGTGGTGGCCCGCAAGGGCGGCGATGGCTTCTACGACCGCTTCCGCCATCGGCTGATGGTGCCGATCCGCGATCGCCAGGGGCGGGTGATCGGCTTCGGCGGCCGCAGCCTCGATGGGGCCGAGCCCAAATATCTCAACTCACCGGAAACGGAGGTGTTCGAGAAGGGCAAGCACCTCTTCGGTCTCGACCGCGCCGCTGACGCCATCCGCAAGGACGATCGGGCCGTGGTGGTGGAGGGCTACTTCGATGTGATCGCCCTGCATGCCGCCGGCATCACCAACACGGTGGCTTCCCTGGGCACGGCCCTCAGCAGCCAGCAGATCACCCAGCTGTGCCGCTGCTGCGACAGCAAACGGCTGATCCTCAACTTCGACAGTGATGGCGCCGGTGTGCGAGCGGCCCAGCGGGCCATCGGTGAGGTGGAGCAGCTGGCTCTGCTCGGTCAGCTGGAGCTGCGGGTGTTGCAGCTGCCCGCCGGTAAGGATCCCGATGACTTCCTCAAGCAGCACGGGGCGGGGGAGTACCGCGCCCTGCTGGATGGTTCGCCCCTGTGGCTGGATTGGCAGATCGAGCAGGTGCTCGAGGGTCGCGATCTGGCCCGCTCCGACCAGTTCCAGCAGGCTGTCTCGGCCCTGGTGGCCCTGCTGGGCAAGTTGCCCCAGAGCGCGGTGCGCAGCCGCTATCTGCAGCAGGTCGCCGAACGGCTCTCGGGGGGGCAGGCCCGGCTGGCCCAGAGCCTCGAGGATGACCTGCGCCAGCAGGTGAAGGGCCAGCGCTGGCACGGACGCTCCGCCCGCTGGGAGCAGCCCGGGGCCGCGTCGGTGCAGGAGCGGGCCGAGGCGGATCTGCTGCGCCTCTATCTGCATTGCCCGCGGGAGCGGGCCGCGATGCGCCAGCAATTGCGCCAGTGGGAGCAGGAGGATTTCGCCCTGCAGCCCCATCGGCGGCTCTGGGCGGCGATCGCCGAACTGGAGGAGGACAACCTCGGCGCCGGCCGCCTGGAGGCGATCAGCCGCAGTCTCGATCCAGGCCACGATCTGGCCGATCTCGATCTGCCGCGGCTGCTGTTTGACCGGCTGCTGGTGGAGGGCAATGAGCTGCTGCCCCGGTTGACGCCGCTGCTGCAGCCCAGCGAGGTGCAGCGCCTGGCCCTGGGCCAGCCCCTGCTGCTGTTGCGCGGGGCGATCGCGATGCGGGCCAGGCTGGCCACTGAAAAGCGCTGCCGCCACCTTCTGGATGCCTGGGGTTCGCAGCGGCTGCGCAGCCTGGAGCACTGCCTGGCGACCCTGTTGCAGCTGGAGCGGCTCGGCAGCGATGGTGAACCGCTGCTGGCCTCTGCGGAGTCCGCGCCGTCTGCGGCACTGCCACAGGCGGCAATGCCGCAGACGGCCTCCCTGCCCTCCCGCGATCCGACCCTGTCGATGGAACTGCGTATCGAGGCGCTGTTCAGCGAACTCAACGCCGATGCCCTGAGCTTTCAGGAGGCTTATTACAATGAGCGCCGCTATCTGCAGGATCTCGATCAGCGCCGCTGCGCCGGCTATGACGAGATTCTGGCTCCGGCAGCGGCCTGAGCTTGGCCGCCCCTGCCGCTGTCCGGGCGCGGTCACGCCTACTGTGAAAACCTGCAGGGAGTAACGCCGTGGCCCCCTATCCGGCCTATCCGATTCCCGTTGATGAGGAGCAGCGGCTGCGCGATCTCGAGCGCCACGGGGTCATCGGCATGGCCAGTGACGAGCACTTCGATCGCATCGTCGAGCTGGCCAGCTCGATCTTTCACGTGCCGATGTCGTTGATCTCGCTGGTGGAGAAGGATCGCCAGTGGTTCCTCACCCACAAGGGCCTCGACGCCACCGAAACGCCGCGCACGATGGCCTTCTGCGCCCATGCGATCGCCGCCGACGAGGTGCTGGTGGTGCCGGATGCCCGGGCCGATGACCGCTTCTGCAGCAATCCGCTGGTGATCGATGAACCCCACATCCGCTTCTATGCCGGCGCGCCGCTGCGCAGCCCCGATGGCCACAACCTCGGCACCCTGTGCGTGATTGACCAGCAGCCGCGCCAGCCCAGCAGCGAGCAGATCCATCAGCTGCAGCTGCTGTCGGAGCTGGTGATGCGCGAGATCGAGTTGCGCCGCATCGCCCTGCTCTGCCCGATCACCGGCCTGCCGCTGCGCCACACCTTCCTGGCGATCGGCAACCGGGAGTTCAGACGGGCCCGTCAGGAGGGCCAGCCCCTGTCGTTGCTGTGCTTTGACATCGACAATCTGCGTCAGGTGAACAGCCGCTGGGGCCATCCCGCCGGCGACAAGCTGCTGTTGGATCTGGTGACCCTGAGCCGCAGCTATCTGCGCGAGGTGGATTTCGCCGCCCGCCTCGGTGATGGCGAGTTCGCCCTGCTGCTGGTGGGGATGGATCATGAGCAGGCGATGGGCCTGGCCGACCATCTGCGCCAGGCGGTGGCGGCGATGCCGGGGGTGTACAGCCACACGGATTTTCAGCTGCACATCAGTGGTGGCCTCACCAGCCTGGGCAGCGCCGACCACAGCTTCGCCGACCTGATGCAGCGCGCCGCCAAAGCGCTGGAGCTGGCCAAGAGCAACGGCCGCAATCAGATCGCCAGCCTGTTTCACGGCCTTTGATGGCGGTCTCTGATGATGGCGGCTGCGAGGAACACCGATGGCAATGAACGCTGAGATGGCCCTGGACAGTGCCCCGGCCGAGGACTTCTACGAGGTGTCCTGGCACGGCGAGGCGATCGGCGATGGTGGCGATCTGCAGGAGGCTCTCGCCTGCTATGCCCTGGTGGCACCCGACGATGGCGACTGGGCGGCGGCCTGCAGCGCCGCCGGTGCCGAGCCCCGCATCGAGCGCTATGCCAGTTTTGACGCTTTTCTCGACAACGAAGATGCTCTCGAGACGATCCTCGTCAGCGCCAGCATGATCGAAACGGCCGTGGCCCAGGCCCCTGCCGTGGAGCCGGGCTGAGCCCGGTTTTTTTGGGATCTTGTGACGATGAAGCGACGGCATGCTCCTGCGGCGCAGGCCAGCCCCGTGCAAATTCCAGCCGCATCCAGCGATTTGCACCCAATTCAGCATAAAAAGCCCCCTCGAAGAGGGGGCTTGGATGCAGGTAGTGCCCTGAACCTCAGACTGCGGCCTTGGTGGCGCCGATGCGGCGACGCAGTTTGCGGCTCCAGCCGAAGGCGGCGCCGGCACCGAAGAGGGGCAGGGGGGCGGGGACTTGGTCAACCAGAATAGCCCGACCGAAGATGCCGGATGGAGCTCCACCAGCAAATGGATCCAGGTTGTTATAACCCTGGAAGTTGGCGAGACCGAAGGCCGCAGCCCCACCATTTATTGATCCACCCGTAATCGTACCGGTGATCTTGAGGCTGCTAATTGCAGTGATGCCGAAAGCGCTGGGCTGAAATGCCTTGGTATTGATGACGCCAGCTGTCAGACCAGTGATGCCATTGGCGCTACCAGGAGTAAGAAAGAAGCTCGCGGTTTTGTAGTCGGTTCCGAAGGAATTTGTGACAGGTTCTGCGACCGAATATCCACTGTATCCTTGGCTGGTTGGATCCGCCTGAACCGTTGCGAGGTCCTGCCAAACAGCAATGCTTTGGTCCGTAAACTGCTGGGCACCTATGAAGCCACTGACAAGGAAACGAACATTGGAGAATCCAATGGTTGAGCTAACACCTGTCTGGATACTTGCCGCTTGGAGCGAGAAATAATTAGCTGTATTGAAGTCCGCTGAATTTGCTGGATTGGCAATGGCTGCCGTGTAGTCCACGGTGAATTGCTGGGCACCGGTTGTGCTGTCAACTGTCCCGCAAGGGACTCCGTTGCTGACAGGCCCCCCTGGCAGACCCGTTACCGCAAGTGCTGGGCAGGAAATTGCCGCCTGCGCCGGCTGCGCCACGCCCATCGCCACACTCGCCATGGCCGTCAGGCCGGTGACCCCGAGGAGGGTCAGGGGCTTATGGAAGCGCTTCAAGGGATTCAGCACGATCATCGGGAAAATGGCCTGACTCCATGACCTTACGCGACCCGCTGCAGATCTGCAGCACCAATGTGTTGTAAGTGCTGCTTTTTCGAGGTGGACGATGGCCGGAGTGTCTTTGATGGTCGCCCGGCTCCTGGTGCTTCAGGCCCGCCCTTGGTCTTTTGCGGGCCTGTGAGAAACTCTTTTTCGCCCGGATGGTGGTCAGCATCCCCAAGGCTGTACCCGCCTCGACGTTGGATGCCATCGGCCCATGAGCCCATCTTTTTTTGACGAGGAGCAGGGCCTTGAGCTCTCCCTGGTGTTCCAGCAGATCGGCTTCGCTCTGATCGGCCTGTTCTTCGCCTTCCTGCTCAAGTTGCTGCTGCCGGTGGCCCTGTTGCAGCCCGCCTGGCAATTGCAGCTGGCCAGTGCCCTGCGCACCACGGCGATCTTTCCGTTGCTGGGAGCGGTGTTGCTGCTGCTGGCCCAGTCATTGCATTCCCGCTCTCCCAGCCTGGCCGGCCAGGTGGTGTGGGTACGGCGGCTGGCGTTTGCTGCCGCCATCGGTTTCCTGTTGCTGATTCCCCTGCAGACCCATGCCGGGATCCAGCTGCTCGGCGCCGGCAACAGCGGCGAACTGCGTGCCCTGCGTCAGGTCAAGTCCGTGGCCGAGGAGATCCGCGTCGCCAACAGCGAAGCGTCGTTGAAACGGGCGATCAGCCATCTGCCCGGCGCCCCCGCCGAAATCCAGGGCACCTTCACCAAGCCCCTCGATCAGGTGCGATCGCTGGTGCTCGATCAGCTTCAGCCCCAGATTCAGCGCGCCGATACCCGCTTGGCGGAGCTGCGCAAGCTGCGCCTGCAGGGCGGCCTGCAGGGCTGGATCACCGATGGCCTGGCGGCCCTGGCCCTGGCTGTCTGTTTTGCCGCCATTGGTCAGTTGGGGCCCGATCGCTCCAGCCTGCTGCTGGACGTGCTCAATCTGCCGGGCCTGATTCGTTTTCGTCTCGGCGAACTTGGCAAGGGCCGGCGCTCCCGTGAGCCTGTCGATGCGGACTGGTTTGATTCGCTCCATGACGGCGACGACACCCCTGGTGACACCAGGGGTGAGGGTCCCAGTGGTCCCGCCTAGGCCGGAGCTAGGCCCACACCACCGGCACATCGCTGATCCGGGTGGTGGCCGCCCGTGACAGCCTGGAGCGGCGCATCGCCCAGACAGGCTGCAGGCCGCAGGCGGCCCACTGCACCGTGCCGCTTCCATAGCGGCGGTTGAGCCCATCCACGGCCGCCATCAGAGCCTCCCGGCGCCGTTGCTGCTGGGGCTCCAGCGGCACCAGCAGGTGGTGTTGCAACAGCTCTTCGGGCTGCAGTTGCTGCAGCAGCACCCCCGCCTTCTGCAGTGGTTTGTGATGGCGATAGAGGCTGTCCGCCAGGGGCAGGGCGGCGGCCAGCAGCACGCCGGTGTCATGGCTGGGCAGCGCCAGCGCCACCGTGGCGGCATTGCTGTAAAAGCTGCTGCCATCGAAGGGGCTGCTGCGCACGAACACCGTGATCGCCCCGGCCCGCTGCCGTTGGCGCCGCAGCTTCTCGGCCGCCCGGCTCAGGTAGGTGGCCACGGCCTGGCGCAGCTCCTCGCGGCTGCTGACCGGCCGGCTGAAGCTGCGGCTGACGCAGGTTTCCTGCTTCGCTGGCGGCAGGCTCTGCAAGGGCAGGCAGGCGTGGCCCCTGAGCTCCTGTTGCAGCCGCAGCCCCACCACGCCGCAGCGGCGGCGCAGTTCTTCCGGTGGCATGTCGCGCAGGGCGCGGGCATTGGCGATGCCGCGCAGCCGGCACCAGCGCGAGAGCTGGCGGCCGATGCCCCAGACATCCTCCACGGCGATCGCTTCGAGCCAGGGACTCGGGTCGTCGCTGGCGCCGAGGTCGAACACACCGCCCTGGAGCGGATCGCGCTTGGCGATGCGATTGGCCAGCTTGGCCAGCACCTTGGTGGGGGCGATGCCCACGGCCACCGGCAGGCCCAGATCCCGGCGCACCCGCTCGCGCAGCTGCTCTCCCCAGGTGCGCAGATCGCCCGGCTGGCCATTGCGCCCGGCCGGCCGGTGCAGCAGACCGAAGGCCTCATCGATTGAATAGATCTCCAGCTCCTCCACCCAGCCCTCCAGGGTGGCCATCAGCCGCTGGCTCATGTCGGCGTAGAGGCCGTAATTGGAGCTGCGCACGATCACGCCATGGCGTTGCAGCTGCGGGCGCAGCTTGAAGTAGGGGCTGCCCATGGGGATGCCCAGGGCTCGCGCCTCGGCGCTGCGCGAGACGATGCAGCCATCGTTGTTGGAGAGAACCACCAGCGGCCGGCCGATCACCGCGGGATCGAGCACCGCCTCGCAGGAGGCATAGAAGTTGTTGCCGTCGATCAGCACGGTGGCGCGGGCCATGGGTGTTCAGGGGCGGCGATTCAGAACTGCTGGAACAGAGCGGGTGATTGAGAGCGGGTGGATCACATGCACGGCCACGCCCCAGATCTGCACCTCGCAGCCGCCGGCCCAGGGAGCGCTGCTGGGATCGCCGAGCTCTGTCGGCGGCTCCAGGGGGATCGGCGGATAGGCGGGATGGGCGGCCTCCAGCCACTGGCGGCCCTGGCCCATGCAGAGGCGCTTGAGCGTGAACCGGCCGCCGAAGCGCGCCACCACGATCGATCCGGCCCGGGCCTCGCGGGCGCGGTCCACCACCAGCAGATCGCCGTGCTGGATGCCGGCGCCCTGCATGGAATCGCCGGCCACCCGCAGCAACACGGTCTGGGCGGGATCGCGAATCAGCAGCCGGGCCAGGTCAAGTCCCGGCTGGCCGGGCAGATCGGCCAGGGAGAGAGGCAACCACGGCAGGGCACGACAGGACACGTCACGGCAGCCAGAGCCCGCCAGGCTAGTTCATCTGTACTGTCCGATTCTCTGCTGGGTCGGCGGCGCGGGACGGCAAGCTGGGGCGATATCAGTGTGTCGCTGTGGCCCAATCCTCTCTGGCGGCCTTTGGCTCCAGCTTCAGCGCCATCACCCTGGCGGAGCTGGGCGACAAGACTTTTTTCATGGCGTTGATCCTGGCGGCCCGCCATCGGGCCCGCTGGGTGTTCATCGGTGCCTTCGCCGCCCTGGCTGCCGTCACCTTGATCTCCCTGGCCCTGGGGTACGGCCTGCGGCAACTGCTGCCCGCCGCCCTGGTGCCCTGGCTGGCGGCGGTGCTGTTCCTGGCCTTTGGTCTCAAGTTGTTGATCGACGCCCAGGCCATGGGCAGCGCCGCCGCCGAGGACGAGGCCCAGGACGCTGAGTCGGCGGTGAATGAGGCGGAGAAGCACCAGGCGATCACCACGCCCTGGGCCGTGATCTGGGAGGCCTTCGCCCTGGTGTTCATCGCCGAGCTGGGTGATCGCACCCAGTTCACCACGATCTTCCTGGCCACGGCGCCGGGCTTCGGCTTCGGCGCCCTGCTGGCCGGCACCCTCAGCGGCCACGCCCTGGTCACCTGGCTGGCAGTCGGCGCCGGCCGTTGGATCGGCGGCCGCATCAGCGAGCGTCTGCTCTATCGCCTCAGTGGCGGCCTGTTCCTCTTCTTCGGTCTTGTCGCCCTGCGCCAGGCCCTCACCTGATCACTCCCCATGGGTACCCGACACGAGCACGCCCATCCGGCGGTGCAGATCCAGCGCCAGCCCCATCCGCGCCAGCATCAGCATCGGCCCGGCTCGGCGGCGGCCTTCCGCTGGAGCATCATCCTCAACAGTTCCCTCTCGGGGCTGCAGCTGGCCATTGGCCTGGCCTTCGGCTCGCTGGCCCTGATCGGCGATGCGGTGCACAACCTCGGCGATGTCGCCGGTCTGCTGTTCGGCTGGGGGGCTGAACGGCTCAGTGCCCGCCCGCCCACCGCCCGCTTCACCTACGGCTACGGCCGCAGCACCCAGCTGGCTTCGCTGATCAATGCGGTGCTGATCCTGATGGCTTCAGCCGTGGTGATCGTCGAGGGTCTGCAACGGCTGCTGGAACCTGTGGCCGTCGTCGGCGTGCCGGTGGCGGCGGCGGCGGCGGTGGGGATCGCCGTCAATCTCGGCTCGGCCCGCCTGTTCGGCAGCGACCACAGCCACGATCTCAATCGCCGCGCCGCCGTGGTGCATCTGCTCACCGATGCGGCCGTGTCCGCCGCGGTGCTGGTCAGCGCCCTGCTGGTGCACCTCACCGGCTGGAACTGGCTCGATGCCGTCACCGCCATCGGTGTGGGGCTGGCGGTGGCCTGGAGTGGCTGGCAATTGCTGCGCGAAGCCCTGGTGATTGCTCTCGATGCCGTGCCTGATGGCATCGATCTGGTGGAGGTGGATGGCATGTTGCGCAACCTGCAGGGGGTGCTGGATGTGCACCATCTGCATGTGTGGGGCATGAGCACATCCCAGAACGCCATGACAGCCCATCTCAAGCGCCGCCCCGGCAGCATCGATGACATGGCACTGCTGCACGAAGCCAAACAGAAGCTGGCCGAGCTCGGCATCGCCCACAGCACGATCCAGCTGGAACCACCCGAGGGGGCTTGAGGCTGCAGGCGAACCCAGGGCTGTTCACCTCAGAGGTTGGCCGCCTGAGAAGCTGGCCAACCCGAGAGGCCGCCGCGTCAGATCTTGCGAGCCAGAGCCGGCTGAATTGAATCGGGTGGCCTCTATTCCATCCGAACCATGTGATTCGTTGGATCCGCTCTGATCGGATCGATCAGAGCGCCTCCTCCTCCTCCTCGTCCTCCAGCAACAGCTGCTGAAAGGCGGTGTAGAGCGCTTCCTCCTCGGCGTCGCGCGGCCGCTTGGAGCCGGGGCGAGCATTGTCCGGTGAGCTGCTGCCAGGGCCCCTGCCCCGGTTGGGGCGATTGGTGGCGCCGCTGGCAGGCACCGCCGCAGCGCCGCGGGCTGAACCAGCGGCGCTGCCGCCGGGCTGCCCACGGTCCTGGCGCTGGCGACGGCGGGCCTCCTCCAACTCCCGCAGGCGGTCCATCAGGTGGGGCGGCACCCGACCATCGGCGCTGGCGGCCATCAGCTCCCGGAACAGCTGCTCAGGATCCTGTTCAGTCTCCACCGCATGGCGCGGGGCATCGGGCCGGGACTGGGACCTGGCGGGTTCAGGCAGGGGCAGGGGCTTGGGCAACTGGCGCCCCAGGGCTTCCAGGCGTTCGCGGCTGCGGGCATCGAAGCTCATGGAGCCAGCTCCTCCGGGGGGGGGTCAAGCGCAGCCCAGTGTGTCGCGGGTGGCGCGGCCACTGCTGGGGTTGGTGCCACTGGCGATCGCGCACAGCGTCTTGAGGGCATCGCCCCGCAGGGGCACATTGGTGAAATCGGCCCCCTCGATCTGGACGTTGCTGAACTTGGTGTTGAAGGCGAAGGCGTCGTCGAGGCGGGCATTGCGCAGATCGGTGCCATCGAACACGGCCGAATCCAGCGTGGCGTCGCGCAGATCGGCCTCGGCCATGTCGGCATCCTGGAGCTTGGCGCCGAACAGGCTGGCATTGCGCAGATCGGCGCCATGGAAATCGGCATCGCGCAGGTTGGTGAGGTTGAAGGTCACGCCGCGCAGGTCGGCGCCACGGAAGTCGGCGCCGATCAACACTTGTTTGGCGTAGTCCATCGCCGCCGCCACCGGCTCGAGGCCGCCCAGCAGAAGCACGCTCGCCAGCAGCAGACCCCACAGGCTGCGCTGCAGGCGGCTGGGCCGCAGCAGGCCTTGCCGAAGCTGACCACATCGCAGCCGCCAGCCAGCGCCGGCCCGGCCGGCGATCCAGATGGTGCTGCCTGCAGGGGCAGACCGAGCAGCAGCGGCAGTGGCTGGGTGGGGGCAGGTGCTCGCTTCGGCGGATGCCATGGCAACAGGAAGCAACTCTCCAGACCCTAGGCAGGCCGGGGCCTGGGAATCCTGAACAGGCCGGTCCGTCTCGGCGGCAGTGCAGCTGGGCTGCTCAGCTGCACTGTTCAGTCGCGACGGTGCGCCGATCCCGATCGTGAATCCCAGCAGCCGATGACGCGCACCAGAACGCAGCGCCAGGGGGCGTGGGCGGAGCAGCGGGCGCTGCGGCTGCTGCTGGAGCGCGGCTGGCAACTGCTGGATCGCAACTGGCGCTGCCGCTGGGGGGAAATCGACCTGGTGCTGGCCAAGTCCGATCGCCTGCTGCTGGTCGAAGTCAAGGCCCGCCGGCGCCAGGGAACCGATGGCGGCGGCCGCAGCGCCCTGGGGGCCCACAAGCGCCTGCGGCTGGAGCGGGCCTGGCTGTGTTGGCTGGCTGCCCATCCCCAGTGGGCTGACACGCCGGTGGAGCAGGTGGCTGCCCTGGTGCCCCTGCCGCCGGCCAGGGAGCCGGTGCTCTGGATCCGCATGGGGAGCTGAGCGCTCTGGCGGCAGGTTCCGGCCCCAGCGGCCCGCCGCTCAGAGGTCAGCCGCTCAGAGGTCCGCTGTTCAGCTGCCGGGCGTGGCGGGTTGGGGTGAGTTCGGCGCCGGGGTGGGGACCGGGGATGTCCGGGGGGCCGGCACGGGCGTGGTCATGGCGGGTGCCAGCGGCGGTTCGGTGTACCAGACCGTGCAGCGATAGCGGATGTTGTCGAGGCCGATTTCGATCTCCTGGCACCTGGTCCTGGTGATGGTGGCGCCCCTGGGCACCTGGGACATCGCCGCCTGACGGGCCCCAGATTTGTCCATCACCGAATCGGCCG
>CANCJV010000038.1 GCA_947378425.1 Synechococcaceae cyanobacterium | reverse complement strand
GGAGCTTGTCGTCCTTGGGGCGGGGCATCGGTGCTCAGCGATGGGGCAAGCGAGGCGATGTCATGGGCCCGTGACCGACCGTGATGTGCGGTTGACGCCGCCCAGCTGCGACTCCGGCTTTGATCAGGGTCGGACTTGAACGGGGGCGTAACCCCTCTGGATCATCCGGGAGGCGTGTTTTCCGATCAGAACTCCGCAACTCGGGCGAGGCCACGAAGCTGAGTGGGACAAACTTTGAATTGCCCGGGACCCTTGCCTCTCTGGTGAGGGGCAAGGGTCCCGGGCACTCGTGCGATGACTCTGCAACAGTGCGATCAAGGTTGCGCGGCTGTTGCCAAAGACAAGCCCTCATTTCGGGATCTCTGTCCACAGGGTCATGGTTGCCTGCTCACTCGCTTGCTCCGCCGTTATCTGTTTCTCTCTCCGGCCGGTTCGTTCGCCGCCGCCTTGATCGGGGCCTTCGCTGTGCGAGCCTATGACGGCTCTTGTTGCATCTGTTGGGCTGGCTTGGAATCCGTCTTTGCATCAGAGCTGGTATTCGGCCACTGTTCAGACCATCAAGGCTGTAACTCATGCAGCAAGATAGGCGTCTATCCATGGAGATCATCACTCGACCAGCGATCCGGCGCAGGACCCGCAAAGTACTGAGAACTTTTTGGTCTGCTTCCATCCTGTGGCTGCGTGCTGATTGTGTTGACCTGAGCGCCGCTTTTGCTTACCACACACTGCAGTCATTTTTCCCTGCCCTGCTGATTGTCTTGTCGGTGCTTTCGAGGTTGTTGGGTCGCAATCAGGACCTCCTTGTCAGGGTGCAGGATCAGGTGGCTCAACTTTTGCCGCCTGCCAGTATGCCCATGATTGAGTCAACCCTGGAACGATTCACGCGACAGGGGCTGGGTGCGGGGCTATTGGGCGTGTTACTGCTGGTGCTCAATGCCAACAACATCTATCTCACCTTGCAACGGGGTGCAGATCGCCTTTGGTGGAATCGCCCTTTCGGTTTCGATGGGCTCCCTTGGCAGAAGATTGTGCGCCGATTTGTGTTGTTGCGTTTGAAGGCTTTTGTGCTGTTGTTGTTGGTGTCAGTACTGATTGTTGTTGATCAATTGATCAGCAACCTGCGCTTCTTCGGTTTCAAGATCTTGCGTCATTGGATGCTGGCAGCCTTGCCTCGGCCCTTCCATTGGTTGTTGACGGTCTCTGGTGGTATGGATGTGCTGATCTCGTTGGCGATCGGATGCCTCAGTGCCTTGATTCTGCTCTGGCTATTGCCTTCTCGGCCTATCCGTCTGCAACCCCTGGTTCTGCCTGCTGTCCTGGTGGGTTCAGCTCTCACGCTTCTCAACCTTCTGTTGGGCCGCAGCCTGGTTGCTATGGGCCTGCGTTTTCAGGCCTATGGCGTGGTCGGTGCCGTGTTGGTTCTGACCCTCTGGGTCTGGCTGGTGGGTGTGATCCTCTATTACGGTCAGTGTCTTGGGGTTGTGCTGGCTGGGCAGGTCACAGGGGGGCGATCCACACCGCAGGCTCCCTGAGCGTTTGCTCCATTGGCAGGTCAAGATGGAGTCATCGTTTCATCTGCAGCGATGCTCAAGTTCCCTGTCTTGACGGGTACCGCTCAGGATCGTCCTGGCCGCATTCGCCCCCTCGTCGCCAGCTTGGCCCTGGTTTGTACGGCTGTGGGTGCGGTGGTTGTGATTGGTTTCACCACCCTGGCCTTGGTTCCCCTGCTCCTGACTGTTGCTGTGGTCGGCGCTTGGGTGCTGGCCCTGTTGCTGTTCGGCTGGGCCGGGATCGAGGCCTTGGCTGCCCTGGAGCGCTGGTTTGAGACCGACTCCCGCTTCCAACGCTGATGCAGCGCTCCATCCCCTGGGTCTGGATTGTGATTGGCGGGCTGCTGTTGCTGGCACCTGGAGCGATTGGGCGACTTCTGCTCGATGTCGCGGAGGGTCTGACCTTCCTGCTGGTGGTGTTGCCCCTGTTGGCTGCAGGAGCCGGCCTGATCGCCTGGCAGGTGATGAAACGCCGCCTTCATACCTGCGAAGCCTGCGGGGTCACGAGTTTTGCAACGGAAGTCTGTCCCGCCTGTGGCACCTTGTTCCCGACCGATTCCAGCAGTTCTTCGGTTTCGGCTGACGCTCCGGCAATCGATGCCCGTAACGTCACGATCACTGTGGATGCGGTGGAAGTGCCACCTGTGGATCGCCAGAAAAGCAATTGACCAGATCCTGCCAAGGACATTCTTCTTATTCAGTCCATAACGGCGTCCTCTTCATCGTTCTACTGCCACGTAACATGGTTGGTCCAGTTAAATGGCATCAATCAGAGATCGGTCTTTTGCTGTAACGCTGATCGTTGCCTGGTTCAGCCTGGCATTCCCAGGCGTTGCAGTTCTGCCAGGCGGCGTTCCCTCAGATGTAGAAATAAAGGCGCTCCGAAGGCGAAGGCAATGGTGATGCAACTCAGCAGCACCCAGCCCAGGCCGCGCATCTTCAGGCGGCGGCTTTCCAGCACCATCCAGATTGTCAGGGCCGAAGCGCTGATCGCCAGATCCCTGGCAAGGAATTGGGAGGCTGGATTGGCATTGGCCAGGGCGATGAATCGTCCCAGATCAAAACCTGATCCGTAGGACTGGATGAAGTCCCAGTTGGAGAGCCAGGGAAGGATGGCGCCGGCCAGGCTCAGGGCCAGATAAATCCAGGCCATGGGTGGCACTGTCGGTGCCTCGACGGTGATCGGCGCTGGCTGCGGCTCCCCGGACGTCAGCTGCTGCTCTTCGGGATTCATGACTGGCTACCTGCTTGGTACGGCCGGGGCGCGGTATCCGGCTGCTCCGGATCCCATTGCATCACGTCCTGCTCGATGGCATCGAGCAGACTTTCGCAGCGATTCGCATAGCTCTGGGCTCGCTCATAGAGGCCGCTCATGGCCTCGATATCCAGATCGCTTGCCTGCAGCTGGGCCAGACAGAGTTGCAGGGCGGCCTGGGCTTCGCGGTAGCTCAGCTCGGCGCTGATGTCCTCCTGCTCCTGAGGCGGTGCAGGCTCCGGTTTGGTCTTGCCTCTGGCGCGCGGGCCGGGAGGCTCTCGTTTGGCTGCTGGTGACATGGGCCTGGGGATGGTTGGTCAGGGCCTCGGGCGGCCCTGGGTTGTCGTGGCCGGCTGCCGTTGGCGCACCTCCGCAGTCAGGAGTCCGTCGTTCAGCTCGACCGTGATGCGATCGCCGGCGCTGACGCCTGTGATCGAGCGCACCAGGTTGCCCTGCTCATCGCGGATCAGGGCGAAACCCCGCTCCAGCAGATGGCGGGGGGAGAGAGCCTGCAGCAGGGCCCGCTGCTGTCTCAACCACTGCCGTTGGCTCTCCAGAAGTTGGCTGGGGTGCAGAGCGTCAAGCCGCTGACGATCGCGCTCCAGCTGTTGGCGGGCTGCCTGCAGACGCAGGATCAACAGCTGCCCGAGGTGGCGTCGCTGCTGGGTCAGGGCGATCCGCTCCGCCAGACGGTCGGGAAGCAATGCCACCAAGGCGGCTGTGGGTGTGGCGGCTCGGTAGTCCGCCACCAGATCGGCGATCGTGGTGTCGTCTTCATGGCCGAGGCCGCAGACGACCGGCAGCGGACAGGAGGCCAGGCAGCGGGCCAGCTCCTCGCTGTCAAAGACGGCCAGATCCTCACGGCTGCCGCCGCCCCGGGCCAGCACCAGCGCATCGAGTTCGAGCTCCGTGGCGCGGGTAGTGAGGCGCTCGATCGCTGCTCGAATTCTGGCCTCCACCGGTCCCTGGACGGGGATCGGCACCACCAACAGCCTGGTCGCTGGCCAGCGTTCCCGGGCCGTGCGCAGCATGTCGGCCAGAGCGGAGCTGGGCACGCTCGTGAGCAAGGCGATACGACGGGGCCAGGGGGGCAGGGATCGCCGGCGGGCTGGATCGAACAGCCCTTCCGGCTCCAGCAGCGATCGCACCCGCTCGAACTGGCGCAGCACCGCCGTCAGGCTGGGCCGTACGTCGAGGATCTGGACCGTCAGCCGGGCCTGGGCTGCCCAGAAGTTGAGTTTGCCGACCACCACCACCCCATCCCCTTCTTCGGGGACGAAGCTCAGTTTCTGCAGCTGGGAGGCCCAGATGACCGCTGGAATCGAGGCCTGTCCATCGGAGAGGGTGAGCCAGAGATGTCCCTTCTTCAGCTGGGGGCGACTGACCGTGGCATCGACCAGAAAGCGGGGGGCAAAGCCCCGCTCCAGCAGGCTGCCGATCGCCTCGTTGAGTTGGGCGACGCCGTAGCGGGGCAGCCCGTCCCTGGGTTGGGAGCCGTTCAAGGAATGGATCCGTTCACTGAGTGAGCTGCCTGTACTGCAGCCACCAGTACAGGCTCAGGGCGCCAGCCACCAGGGCGATGCCACGCCCGATCGGGTGATCGAACCGCACCAGGCCGACTGTGGTGATCACCAGTGCTGTGCTCAACAACCTGGCTCCGTCGCGTCGGTTCCCGGCGAAGAAGCGGATGGGGCGGCTCACACGGGCCAGGCAGTCGTTGAGCCAGCGTAGAAGCCCGCTGGACGGCGACTTCCTCTGCTGACGCCTGGGCGCGCCTGGACCTGCGACCCAGTACGGCTGCTGGCTGCCGAGGGGACTTCGTTCGCCGGCATGCAGGTGGATCGTTCACCGTGGAGTTGAAGCGTGTCTGAGCTGCTGGCTTTTGTGATTGGTGCCTGCTTCAGGCGGACTTCCAGCGATTGAAGGTCAAGGGTTCTCGCTGAAATCCAGTTTCCAGGTGCGGCCATGCTCCTGTAAAAACAACGGCGATGTTCGTTGAGGCCGTGGGATCAGCAGAACCATCGCTGCAAGCGGGCCGTGGAGCGAGTGGCTGAAGGGTTGGGGTGGAAGCTCAAGTGGCCCGCATCACGTCGACTGGACCGCCCCATCAGGGGTGAGGCTGGGGGGGGCGAGGCCCCCCTTCGGTCACCTGGGCCTCAGCCCAGACCGATCTGGGCCAGAATCCCCTGGCCGGTGAGCAGTTCGGTGGCCAGTCCAATCACGAAGCCGAGCATGGCCAGGCGGCCATGCCAGGTTTCGGCGAAGTTCACAAAACCGAAGCGAGGTTGGGAAGCGTTGGTCACGAGAGATGTCGCGAGAGCCTGAGTGTCGTAACGTTTTATTATCGTGACTTGACTGTGGTCGTCGCTGTTTGGTCCGGTCTTGTTTTTGGTTGGAGTTGAAGTCGCGCTGATGGTGGTGGCGATCCCCGCAGATCTTCCTGGCGGCTCGCCCCGGCAGCGCCTGCAGGCCCAGTTGGCTTCCCAGCTGCCGGCTCAGCCGGAGTTGGTGCTGGTCACCGATCTGGATGGCACCTTGCTGGCCGGACCGTCACCCTGGCGCCGTTGGCTGTACCGCTGGCTGGTGTGCGAGCGCCATCGCGTCATACACGTGTTCAGCACCGGCCGCGATCTGCGCTCGGTGGCGAGGGTGCTGGCTTCTGAGCCCGAGCTGGGGCTTGCCGCTCCCCATCTGATCATCAGCGATGTCGGGTGCACCGTCGCCTGCGGGCTGACCCTGGAGCCGCTGCCCTTGGCCGTGGATCCGATCGAGGCCCGCTGGCGCGGTCTGCCGGAACGCTTGCTGCCCCGGCTGGCCTTGATTCCCGGTGTGGCCTCCCAGCCGGTGACGGCTGATCGTCGTCTGGCCTATTTCGTCGATGTGGAGGCCCTCGACTGCAGCCTGCTGCGGGAGCTCGAGGCTCACGGGGTGGATTGCCTGGTCTCCGGTGGCCGCTATCTCGATGTCTTGCCGGCCGGTGTCAACAAGGGCAGCACCCTGTTGGCCCTGCTTGCCTGGCTGGAGGTGACGCCGGATCGGGTGCTGACGGCCGGGGACAGCCTCAACGACCTCGCCATGTTCGAGACCGGCTTGGCCTCAGTGATGATGGCCGTCTCTGAACCCGAGCTGGTGGCCCAGCTGCCGCGCTTACCAGCCACCTACCAGGCTCGCTCCGAAGGATGTCAGGGGATTGTGGAGGGTCTGCACCACTTCGGCTTCACGGGGCTGTTGGAAGGGCGTCCCCGAGAGCCTGGCGACAGGGATCGACCGGCCTCCGGCAGTGCCCTGGGCTGGTCACGGCGCCAGGGTCCTGGCCCGGATGGGAGTCCGGCCTCCCTTGACGGTTGCGCTGCGATCTCCTGAGCGGTCGCAGGCGGCCTCCGGCTGAGGGGCTGGGCTGTTGGCAAGGGCCGGCTCTGAGGATCGCTGGCCTCTGAATCCCGCCAAGGCTGGGGAGCCTGGCCACACAGGTTGGTGTGACCTGCAACGGTCTCCATTCAGCGATCCTGCTGGTGGGTCAAGGGCCGTTGGAGCCAGGGGCAGCCCGCAGCAGCGCGGCCTTGGTGAGGGCGGTGGCGATCCCCTGGCGAGGGTCTTCCGGCCAGGGGTGTTTCGGATAGCGCCCCCGCAGCTCGCGGCGCACCTCCCCGTAGCCGCTGTCCCAGAAACGGCCGAGATCCTTGGTGATGGCTGCGGGGCGGCCGGCCGGTGAGAGCAGTTCCACGGTCAGAGGCAGCCGGCCCTGCAGCAGGGTCGGGGTGTCCTGGCAACCGAACATCTCCTGCAATTTCACCGCCAGGACAGGCCCTTCGGGCCCGTACCGAATTGGCAGGGAGCGGCCGGAGGGCACCTTCAGGCTCGGTGGCAGCAGGATCTCCAGCTCCCGGCGCCGCTGCCAGTCCAGATCGCCCCAGAGGGCTTCGATCAGATTCAGCCCCTGCAACTCCTGGGCACTGCGGCGACCCTCCAGCCAGGGGGCCAGCCAGTGCTCCATGGTGGCGCTCAGATGGTCGAGGGTGCGGTCGGGCCAGGGCGCTCCCAGCAGCCGGTGGGCCAGCTCCAGCCGCTGGCGCAGCTCCTGGCTGCGATCGCACCAGGGCAGGGCCTCCAGGCCGAGCTGCTGCAGGCCCTCGAGCAGGGCCCTCTGGACGGCCTGCTCGTCGGCCTCCGGCCAGGGTTGGCGTTCCAGCACCAGGGCACCCAGGCGCAACAGCCGTTCACAGCGCACCCGGCCGGCCTTTTTATCCCAGACGGCTTGCTCCGCCTGTTCCCCTTGCTCCTGCGCCAGCTGGGCCAGCACACCATCGGCGAGGGGCACCGCCAGCAGCACCCGGGCTTCCTGGCCCTGGTCGTCCAGAGAGGCAATCGCCAGGGCCCGGCATCCTGCCAGAGGGTCATCGCCATGGAGCAGGGCCCCCCGTCCACCACGCATCAGCCAGCGGCCATCCCCGCTGCCGCGGTTGAGGGCCACCCGCTCGGGATAGGCCCAGCTCACCAGCAGAGCCGCCATGGTCTCGGTGCTCTGCGGCGACAGGGGTACCCGGCTGACCGGCGCGCGGCCCTGGTCTGAACCGGAGCTGCCTGAACGCACCTGCCGCTGCAGCTGGGACTTGAGTTGCTGCAGTTGGCGCCGCTGCTGCTGGCGCCCATCCCGCTGGTCCTGGCTCAGCCAGTCGAGGCGGCGCAGCAGGTCGCAGCCGGCCTCGCGACGATCGAGCGGATCCCGTTCACTCAGCAGCACCGCCAGGTTGCAGCCCAGCTCCAGCCAGCCCCGTTCTTCAGCCAGCAACAGCATGTGGGCCAGGCGCGGATGCAGGCCAAGACGGGCCATGGCCTGGCCATGGGAGCTGATCCGGCCGTCGGTGTCCAGGGCGCCGAGTTGGTGCAGCAGGCGCCGGGCCTCCTGCATCGCCGCCTCGGGCGGCGGGTCGATCCAGGCGAGGTCCTGCCCCAGGCCCGCCCCCCAGGCGGCCAGCTGCAGGCAGATCGGCAGGGGATCCACCTCCAGCAGTTCCGGCGTGTCATGGGCGGGCCGGCGCTGCTGCTCCGCCGCTGACCAGAGCCTCAGGCAGCGACCCGGGCCCAGGCGGCCGGCCCGACCCCGGCGCTGCTCGGCGCTGGCCTGGCTGGCGGGCACGGTGATCAGGCCATCCATGCCCCGGGCGGGATCGAAACGATTGCGCCGGCTGAGGCCGCTGTCGATCACCAGCCGCACGCCGCTGATCGTCAGGGAGCTCTCGGCGATGGCCGTGGCCAGCACGATCTTGCCGGCGGTCCGGCGGGCCGGTGCCAGCGCCTCCATCTGGGCCTCCAGGCTCAGCTGGCCATGCAGGAGCACCACTTCCGGCTCCTGCCCCCAATCGGTCGCCGCAATCGCCCGCTGGCTCGCCAGAAGTTCCCGCTGCCCTGGCAGGAAGATCAGCACGGTCTCGGCTGCGCTGCGCTGGTCGAGCCAGTGACCTTCAAGGGCCCGCACCACCTGCTGATCGAGCCGTTCATCCTGGCGGTTCACCTGGTGCTGCACCGTTACGGGCCAGCTGCGCCCCAGGCTCTCGATCACCGCAGCGCCGTCGAGCCGCGCCGCCAGAGGGGCCAGATCGAGGGTGGCCGACATCAGCAGCAGGCGCAGATCGGGGCGCAGCAACTGACGGGCCTGGCGCAGCAGGGCCAGGGCCAGATCGGCCTCGGCCGACCGTTCATGGAACTCGTCGACAATGACGCAGGCCACCCCCGCCAGCTCCGGATCGCTCTGCAGCCGGCGCAGGAACAGGCCGGCGGTGACCACCTCCAGGCGGGTGGCTGGGGAGGTGCGACTCTCGAGCCGGACGCTGTAACCCACCAGGCCGCCCAGGGGTTCCCCCAGGGCCAGGGCCAGGCGGGCGGCGGCATTGCGGGCTGCCAGCCGCCGCGGTTCCAGCATCACGATCTGACCGGCTTCCCCCAGGCTCTCGAGCAGGGTCAGGGGGACCCGGGTGGTCTTGCCGGCTCCGGGAGGTGCCTGCAGCAGCAGGGTCGAGCCCGGCGGCAGCAGGGCTGCCCGGATCGCTTCGAGCTGGGCCTCGATCGGCAGGCCTTCGGCTTTCAAGACGGGCCTGGGCGCAACTCAGCGCACGTGGCGAATGCCATCGACCGGGTGGTACACCTCGCCGGTGGTCTCCTCGTAGACAATTGCCGGCAGGCCGGTCTCGAACATGGTCTGCAGGGCCTCCTTGAGATAGGGGTTCCAGCCGCCGGTACTCACCTTGCCGTGGCGCACGGTCCAGTCCCAGGTGCCCTGCAGATCTCGGGGGATGCGTCCTTCGCGATCCCGGCGGGCCACCAGATCCTGGGATTCGACCAGCCCGACCAGGATCGGATCCTTGCCGTAGGCGGGGGTGAGGCTCAGCTCCAGGCGGATCGGATCATCTTTGATCAGCTTCAGCCGGAAACGGGGCGGCAGCTTGAGGCCATTGAGCACGGCAGCCACGATTCGGGTCCTTTGGTCCACCATCAACCTCCGACGGAGTGCGTGTTCGTAGCGCTGAGCCTATTCAGCGACGGTCCGAGGGGATCTGAAGCTCAACCGATGTCCTCAGGACGGACAGGCTTTTCGTTGTCACCGCTGAAACGGACCGTCAGCAGGTCTTCGCGGGTGAGCTGGCCCTCGGCATCGAGCAGTTCCGGATGGATGGTCAGCCTGCCGGTGCGGTCGGTCGTTGACGGGACTCCCCGCTCGCCAGCCGGGACCTGCTCGCGACTGGAGGCCGAGCCCCGGTCCCCGGGTCGGGGTACGGCCTGAAATCCCTGGGCCATGACGCGGAAGGCCTGCCAGAGGAGCACCAAAAAGCAGGCTCCGTAGAGCAGAGGGATCAGTTGGGAGACGAAGGTGGGCATGACGAGGGACGACCCTGGCTGGCGGAAGGACCGAAGTGAACTCGCCGGATCTCCTTCATCATCGCTCCTGTGGCGTGGAGCTGGAGGCCAGCATCCAGGCCCAGAGGGTGGTGCAGGCGGCCCCGAAGGCAAGGAAAGCCAGGAGCAGGTGACTGGTGTCCATGGAGCGATATGAAACTTTACAAATCATAGGCTGGTGTGATGGGACTGGTTGGGTTGCCTCCTCTTTCCCTCGGCGGGCCGTGCTGACTACGGTTCTTCTGCCTGTTTCCATCGTTGCAATGTCCCCCAACCGCGCCCTCTCCCGCGGCGTTGTCGGCCTGGCAGCGGCGGCATTGGTGGTGTCCCCTGCCGCCTTGTTGCCAGCGGTCCGGGCCCAGGCCCTTGCCAGTCCTGCTGCCAGCGCCCTGGGCCGCCAGTCGTTTGTGGCGGCCGCCGTGCGCCGGGCAGGGCCGGCGGTGGTCACCATCGACACCGAGCGCACCGTGGCGACCCAGAGCGGCTCCAGAGGGCTGCCCCAGGGACTTCTGAGTGATCCCTTCTTCCGCCAGTTCTTCGGCCTGCCCCAGATGGGCACGCCGCCGGCCCAGCGCACCGAACGGGGCCAGGGCAGCGGTTTTGTCATCGAGGCCGACGGACTGGTGCTCACCAACGCCCATGTCGTCGAACGCAGCAATCGGGTGACCGTGGGCTTCCAGAACGGCCAGCGGCTGGAAGGCAAGGTGGTGGGCATCGATCCGATCACCGATCTCGCCGTGGTGCGACTGGTGGGTTCAGGCTCCTGGCCCGTTGCTCCCCTGGGGAACTCCGACGGCCTGCAGGTGGGGGATTGGGCCATCGCCGTGGGCAATCCCTTCGGACTCGATCACACGGTCACCCTGGGAATCATCAGCAGCCTCAATCGCAATGCGGCCAAGCTGGGCATCACTGACAAACGTCTCGATCTGATTCAGACCGACGCGGCGATCAATCCAGGCAATTCGGGTGGCCCCTTGCTTAATGCCGATGGCGAAGTGGTGGGGATCAACACCCTGGTGCGCTCGGGTCCCGGGGCTGGTCTTGGCTTTGCGATCCCGATCAACCGGGCCCGCTTGATCGCCCGGCAACTGGTGGCGAATGGCAAGGTCAGCCATCCGATGATCGGTGTGGGCCTCGACATGGTGCGCAGCGTCCAGGGATCGGTGGCGGAAGGGGCTCTGATCGCCAGCATTCAGATCGGTGGACCCGCCGATCGGGGCGGCCTGCGCCAAGGGGATGTGATTGTGGCGGTGGCCGGTCGGCCGGTGCGCTCTCCGGCCGATGTGATCACGGCCGTGGAGGCTGCAGGCGTGGGCAGACCGCTGTTGATCGCGGTCACCAGAGGTGGCGTGAGCCAGCAGCTTCAGGTGGTGCCCCAGGACCTGGTGCTCCCCAGACCCCGTTGAAGCTGAAGGGGCCTGGCTCAACAAGGGGGATCCCGCTGCAGGGTCCCCGACTGCTGGGGCTCAGAGCACGTCGTGGCACTGGAAGCCCTGCTGGGGCCTCAGGGCATCGAGGGCGGCGGGATCCATAGTCAGTTCACCGCCGAAGCGGGGCGGTCCCCCGAGTTGTTGGCGCATGATCCATTGGGTGGCGGCCTTCTGGCTTTGCCAGGCTTGGAGCAGTTGCTTGGCCAGGCCGCGCAGGGCCTGGGCATCACCCGTGGCATCGATCGCCCGGGTCATGCGCTCAAGTTCGAATTTCTGGCCAAGGCTGAGGGCGAGAGGTTCGGACATGACGGAGACAACGCGATGGAACAAGGTCGATCAACCGCCCCAAAGCTACGAAGTGTTTCGAAGGGCCACGTATCGAAAGCGACAGGCTTAAGAGCCAGGTCAGCGAATCAAGGTGCGCGGCGGCCTTGGCTCCCCTGGTGTCGTCTGTCGCGCAAAGTTGTGTCCCACGGTGCGGGCATGTCGAATCAGGCGCAGGCTCCCAGGGCCGAGCCGTCGCGTCACCCCTTGCCGGCCTTGGTCTTGCGGGACTGGGCCTTGCGCACCTCCTCCCTGGCCTGCTGCTTCAGCCGGTTGGCTTCCCGTTTGCGCTCCTGTTCGCGGCGCACCTCGTCCTCGTCCGCCGCTTCGGCCTCCTCGCGTTTCTTCTCGAGGTAGTAGGCGTAGTCGCCCCGGTATTGCACCAGCTCGCCATCGCGCAGCTCGACGATCTTGTTGGCCACCCGGCCAATGAAGTAGCGGTCGTGGGAGACGACCAGGGCAGCCCCCTCGTACTCCATCAGGGCATCCTCGAGCATTTGCTTGGCGGGGATGTCGAGGTGGTTGGTGGGCTCGTCGAGCACCAGCAGGTTGCAGGGGCTGAGCAGCATCAGGGCCAGGGCCAGACGGGCTTTCTCGCCCCCGGAGAGCTTGCCCACCTGCTTGAAGACGGCATCGTTGCTGAAGCAGAAGCTGCCCAGCAGCGAGCGCACCTGGGTCTGGGTCCAGTCCGGCACCGCCTCGAACAGGGTGTCGATCACGGTCTTGCCCAGGTCGAGAGCTTCGGCCTGGTTCTGCTCGAAGTAGCCGGCGATGACGTTGTGCTCGCCCAGGCAGGCCGTGCCCTCATCCGGGGGCTCCATGCCCATCACCAGACGCAGCAGGGTGGATTTGCCGGCGCCATTGGGGCCCACAAAGGCGATGCGATCGCCCCGCTCCACCTCCAGATGGGCGCCGAGGAACAGGATCTTGTCCCCGTAGCTGTGGGTGAGGTTGTCGATCACCGCCACCTGGCGTCCGCAGCGCGGTGCGGGTGGGAACTGAAAGCGGGGCCCGCCGATGGTTTCCAGCGGCGCTTCGACTCTCTCCACCTTGTCGAGCAGCTTCTCGCGGCTCTTGGCCTGGGTGCTGCGGGTGGCACTGGCCCGGAAGCGATCGATGTAGGCCTGCTGAACACTGAGTTCCTTCTGCTGCCGCTCAAAGGCGGCCTGGCCAGCCTCCCGTTCCAGGACCTTCTGCTCCAGGTGCTGGCTGTAGTTGCCCAGGTAGGTGCGGGCGATGCCCCGTTCCGTCTCGACGATCTGGTTGCAGACGCGGTCGAGGAAGGCTCGGTCGTGGCTGATCACCACCAGCGGCACGGTCTGGCCCCTGAGGTAGTCCTCCAGCCATTGGATCGTCTCGACATCCAGGTGGTTGGTGGGTTCGTCGAGCAGCAGCAGGTCCGGTTCCTGCAGCAGGATCTTGCCGAGGGCAATGCGCATCTGCCAGCCACCGGAGTAATCGGCCACCAGCTGGTCGGCCCCGGCGATCGTGAAGCCCAGGGTCGGCAGCAGCCGATCGATGCGGGCATCGAGCTCGTAGCCGTGCAGGGCTTCAAAACGGGTCTGCAGGGCTCCCAGCTCCTGGATCAGGGCGTCGAGGTGGTCGGCATCGCTGGCAGCCCGCTCGCTGCCCATCGCCTCCTCCACCTGCTGCTGGTGCTCCAGTACTTCGGCGGCCTCGCCGAAGGCCTGGAACAGCTCGGCCCGCAGCGTGCGGCGCGGATCGACATCGAACTCCTGCTGCAGATAGACGATCCGGGGAGCCCCCTGCTTCACCACCTGGCCGCTGCTGGGTTCCTCCAGACCGGCGATGATCCGCATCTGGGTGGATTTGCCGGCGCCGTTGACCCCCACCAGGCCGATGCGGTCGCCCGGTTTCACTTCCCAGGTGACATCGCGCAGCACCTCTCCGGTGGGATAGATCTTGCCGATGCGTTCGAGGCGCAGCACGGGAGAGGGGGAGCCGGGATGGTTGCATCATCCTCTGTCGGCCGAGTCCGGCAGACTGCAGCTGGCCGTTGCAGGAAGCCATCGGGATGGTTCAGGAATGATCAAGCGCCTCGAACAGGTGGCCGCCCTCGTGGTGGCGGCGGGTCTGGCGATCGTCAGTTACTGGCTGTTCTTCAGCTGGGCCCAGGGCGGGGCCCCCGGCGCTCGCCAGGACCGACGCCACTCGCTGCTGTCGCCGCGCTCAGAGCCCGCCGCGAGCCTTGATCAGCCACTGGCGGGTGGCGCTGTCGTCAAGGCTGTCCAGGTGGGCCCGCACCTCCTCGGCGCTCACCCGCAAGCCCTCGGCGGCGCCGATCTCGACGATCCGGCCCAGAGCGCCACTGGGATCCTGGAGCGCTTGCCGGAACAAAGCCTGGGTGAGATCGCCATCGGCACTGATGCGCCTGTAGAGCTCGGCTGCGTTGGAGGTGGCGTTGGAGCTGCTCATGGCTGCGAACCGGTTCACCTGACCATATGAACGGATTCCCCCGCCGGCCAGGGGCAGGGGACGCTCCTGACCTCAGGCGGCGGTGGGACGGGCACTTTCATCGCTGCCGCTGGCGGAGGCATCCTCCATGGTGCGGGCATCCAGGCAGAGCACTTTGCGCAGTTGGGCGTAGTTGGCGGCAAGGGCCTGGCTGCCCTCCTGCTGGGCCCCGTACTCGGCCCGCTGCAGCACGTGGTGCAGGTGGGTCAGCAGGTAGGTGCTGATCACGGCCGAGACGAGCACGTCGCTGGGTTCAGCGGTGCGGCGACGGCTGACACGGGACTTGTCGCTGGGACCACGGGTTGCAGTCTGGGCCTGGATCTGGGGGGAACGGGCCATGGGTTCGGACCGGCCTGGCAGCCGGAATGGGGGATGGAGTGGCTGGAGAGAGAGGGGGGATGGAGAAAGGTCCGGCCCCGATGTTCCACAAGCATACTTCTGGATACTACCCTTGACTAACTCTGTACACTTTGTCGTAGCCGAGTGGATCCCAGGGGCTGTGGCCACCCGTCAGACTTCATCGAGCGGGCGTCCCAAGTCCCCCCGCATCCAGGTGGTGCTGCCGGAAGACCTCTGCGACCGCCTGTCGGCCCTGGCCGAAACGGAATCCCGCACCGTCAGCAACATGGCCAAGGTGCTGATCCAGCAGGGGGTGGAGCGGCTGGAGCGCCAACAGGCCGAGGAAGGGGAATCACGTCCCGGTGGCACCGATCGCTTTCGCCAGGTTCTCGAGCAGCAGCAGCAACGCGATTCGCCCCGGCGGCCGCGGGGAGCACCAAGGCGCCTACGACTGTGGCGGCCGAAAAGCTGAAGCGGTTGAAGGGAGCGGCCCGCTGCGGTGGTTTCGGCTCAGCCGGGAACGGCTGCCCGCAACCCCAGCCGGCTGGCCTTGGGCGCCCCGGTGACTGAGGGGAGTGAGGCGGGATGGCGGTGGTGGTGCCACCAGGCCAGCAGGGCGAAGGCGAGGGCTTCGCGCTGATCCTCGGCGATGCCCAGCTCCGCCAGCGGATGCACGGCCATGCCGCGACAGCGACGCACCAGCTGGTCCATCAGGGTGTGGTTGCGCGCCCCACCGCCGGCCACCAGCAGTTCCAGGGGGCCCGGCCCCTGGGCCAGATCCTGCGCCACCACCGCGGCGCTGAAGGCGGTCAGGGTGGCGAGGGCGTCAGCGGCGCTGTGGTGCGGCTCCAGGGCCTCGATCTCGGCCAGGCGGCGCTCGAGATCGTGGCGGCCGAACAGCTCGCGGCCGGTGGATTTCGGGGGACGTTGGCGGAAATAGGGCTCCTGCAGCCAGCGCTCGATCAGCGGCTCCTGGGCTTGCCCCTGGGCCGCCCAGGCCCCCTCCGCATCGAAGTTCAGCCGCCCCTCGCTGAAGCGCTGGGCCGCCAGGTCCAGCAAGGTGTTGGCGGGACCACAGTCCCAGCCGAGCACGGCGCTGCGGCGATCCGGCCCCGAAGCGGGCGGCAGCAAGGTGAGATTGGCGATGCCGCCCAGGTTGAGCAGGGCCCGCCAGCCGCCGATGCCCCCCAGCAGGGCCGCGTCCGTGGCAGGCACCAGGGGGGCTCCCTGGCCGCCGAGGGCCAGGTCAGCGCTGCGGAAGTCGAAGACCACGGGGCACTGCAGTCGCTGGGCCAGCCTTGGCCCCTGCAGCAGCTGCCAGCTGGCTCCGATCCGCCCCGGCTCGGGGGGGCGGTGCCAGAGCGTCTGGCCATGGCAGCCCACCAGTTCGGCCAGCCCGCCGGGATCACAGGCCTGGGCCGCCGCCGCCTGGGCCTCGGTGACCGCTTCGGCCAGTTCGAGCCAGTCCCGGGCGGGCAGTGCCGTGCCCTGGCCGGCGGCCACCAGCTGTTGCCGCAGAGCCCCGGGGTAGGGGATGGCGGCGCTGGCCAGAATGCGCCAGCGCGGGCGCTGCGGCCGGCCGCGGAAGTCCGCCAGGACCGCATCGACCCCATCGGCGCTGGTGCCGCTCATCAGGCCGAGAACCTTCATCGCCTCAGCGGGACGGCAGGGCTTCGAGCGCCTCGCAGCTGCCCATCACCACCAGCAGTTCGTCTTCCTGCAGCACCTGGGAGGCGGGTGGATTCACGGTCAGCCGGTTCACCGGTCCGGCCGCCAGAACGCTGACACGGAATGTCTTGCGCAGATTGAGGTCCCGCAGCGAGAGGCCAGAGAAGCTGGCCGGAACCCTGATCTCCTCGATGCTGTTGTGGTCGTCGAGGCGCAGGCGCTCCAGAAGGTTGGGGCGCACCAGCTCGAGGCCGAGGCGGCTGCCCTGCATCTTGGAGGGGAACACCACCCGATCGGCTCCGACCCGCCTGAGCATCTTCTCGTGCAGATCACTGGTGGCCCGGGAGATCACCTGGCGCACCTGGCTGCCTTCGCCATCGCGGACGATCAGGGTGGCGGTGATGCTGGCTTCGATCGGTTCACTGATCGCCACCACCACCGTGCCCACATCCAGGGCGCCGGCGGCGCGCAGGGCCTCCTCATCGGTGCAGTCGACCACCCGCGCTTCGATCGAGGGATCCTGCTGCCGCAGCTCGTCGATGGCGCGCTGGCTCATGTCGATCGCCAGCACCTCGGCACCGCTGGCCGACAACTCCTTGATGACGGCGCTGCCGAACCGGCCCACGCCAATCACGCAGTAGCTGTTGGCGATCCGATCAGCTCCTCCCTGCCATGTCCACCACTGGGTCATTGTCGAATCCGCCATGGACCTGATGGGGGTCGGGCCCCTGGCCTGCGGCCCCGGGGCCCGACGGGGACGCTCAAAGGTTGGGCTGGGGGGTCATCCGCAGATAGGGGCGGATCTCGGTGACGCCTTTGGGAAACTTGCTGCGGGCTTCCTCGGTGGGAATCGAGGGCACCACGACGCAGTCGTCGCCGTGCTTCCAGTTGACCGGTGTGGCCACCTGATGGTGATCGGTGAGCTGCAGGGAGTCGATCACCCGCAGGATCTCATCGAAGTTGCGGCCCGTGCTGGCGGGATAGGTGATCTGCAGGCGCAGTTTCTTGGCGGGGTCGATGATGAACACCGAGCGCACCGTCAGGTTGTTGAGGGAATTGGGGTGGATCATGCCGTAGAGGTCACTGACCGTCTTGTCGGCGTCCGCCAGGATCGGATAGTCGACGGTGGTGTGCTGGGTTTCGTTGATGTCGCCGATCCAGCCCTTGTGGCTTTCGGCCGTGTCGACACTCAGGGCCATGGTTTTGACATTGCGCTTCTCCCATTCAGGGCGCAGGCGGGCCACCTCGCCGAGTTCGGTGGTGCAGACCGGGGTGTAGTCGGCAGGGTGTGAGAACAGCACGACCCAGCTGCCTTCGGCGAAGTCGTAGAGGTTGATCGGACCGAGCTGGGAGTCCTGGGTGAAATCGGGGACGGTATCGCCGAGCTGCAGCGCCATGGATCAGGGGAGAAATCAGCTTCGAATGTTGGCACAGTCACTCCGGGGCGGGAGGCGGAGCCCGATTGGCCCGGTTTTGCTCGCAGGGCCAGGGGTGAACCTCTCAGACCCCGCGCCCAGTACCTGGGGGCCAGCGGCGCGGCTTTCAGCGCCGGCGGGGGCACCGCGTCGTTGAGGATGGGTGCCCCAGGCCTGAGCGCGGAGGGCTCGTTGACTTGGCTGAGACCACTGTGGGCGTTGGCGTGGGGCGACGCCCGCTGTGTTGCAAGCCACGGCCCTGGCAACCCGGTCCCGGCAGGTACGAGGCCCTTGTGCCCTGCCATCAGGGCCAGTGGCGCAGCCGATCCCTCAGGTTCTGCAGCCCCAGATCGGCCGTCGCCGAGATGAACATCATCTCGGGCTCCAGGGCCCTGGCCCGTTCCAGTTCGCTGGCCGGGCAGCGGTCGATCTGATTGCCGATCACCAGTTGCGGCGCCAGCGAACCGAGGCTTTCGAGGATCGAGCGCACCGTGCGCAGCTGCTCCGGCCAGGCGGGGTCGGCCAGGTCGACCACCAGCAGCAGCCCATCGGCGTCCAGGGCCTCCTCGATCGTCGAGCGGAAGGCCTCCATCAGCTGGGCCGGCAGGGCCCGGATGAAGCCCACGGTGTCGGTGATCAACAGGGGCTGATCGGCGCTGCCATCGGCGTCGATCAGGGTGAGGCGCCTGGTCGTGGGGTCGAGGGTGGCGAACAGCTTGTTCTCCGCCAGCACCGCATCGGCAGCTGACACCCGGGTGAGGGCATTGAGCAGGGAGCTTTTGCCGGCGTTGGTGTAGCCCACCAGGGCCAGCCGGCGCAGACCCGTGCGGGTCTGGCGCAGCCTCGCCCGATGGTCGCCGAGTTTCTGCACCTCCCGCTGCAGCCGTTCGACCCGCCGGCTGATCGCCCGTCGATCCTTCTCCAGCTGGGTTTCTCCCGGCCCGCGGGTGCCGATCCCTCCCCCCTGCCGCGACAGGCTTAGGCCGCGGCCGGTGAGCCGCGGCAGGCGGTAACGCAGCTGGGCCAGCTCCACCTGGAGGCGGCCGGCCCCACTGGCGGCCCGCTGGGCAAAGATGTCGAGGATCAGCTCGCTGCGATCGCTCACCGGCAGATCCAGGAGTCGTTCGAGGTTGCGGGCCTGGACCGGGGTCAGCTCGCGATCGGTGACCACCAGATCGGCCTGCAGGCGGCGGGCTTCCAGGGCCGCCTCCTGCAGCTTGCCCTCTCCCCAGATGGTCAGGTGGCTCTCGCCGCTGCGGCGCTTCTGCTCGACGATGCCCACCGGCACGCCACCGGCACTGCGCACCAGGCCTTCGAGTTCGGCGACCTCGCGGCCGGCCAGCTGCAGGTCGCCGCCCACCAGGCAGAGCAGCAGCACCCGCTCCGGCCCCTCGATGGCCCTGCTGCCGGTCTGGGTGGCGGTCGCCTCGGGCACCAGGCTGACAGGATCTTCGAGGCAGAGGTCGGCCAGGTCACCCTCCGCCTGCGGGTGCCAGGGACTGTCGCCATCGCCCGGGGTCAGCAGCAGGGCCGGCCACTGGCCGCCGGCGCCGGGCTGATCGGCGTAGCGCAGCCACAGGCAGGGGGCCAGGTCGAGGGCCACCACCGCCTCCTGGGGCCCAGGCGACAGGGGGGACGAGCGACTGCCCCGCCGGCAGGTGATCAGCCGCAGGTCGTTTCCCTGGCGGCGATCGGATCCGGGCAGTTTCTCGATCAGCCGTCCCGACTGTTCCAGGTCTCCCACCCAGAGCAGGCGGCAGAGTCCGCGACCATCCACCACCAGGCTGAGCGGCAGCTCCAGGCCATGGGATTCGGCCGCCAGCCGCTGCAGAGTGAGCAGATCCGCCGTGGCATCGGCGGGATGGCGGCGATGGCAGAGCCGTTCCAGCCGCCGGCGCTCGGCGGGGCGCAACCCGGCTGTGCGGCCCGCGAGGACACCCTGTCTCAAGAGCGTTGCACAATCAGACAGCGGAGGCCTGCGGCCTCGGCGCCGGCCGCATCCTCGGGGCTGTCGCCCACATGCCAGGCCTGGTCGGCCGACAGGCCCAGGACCTGCAGGGCCAGCCGGAAGGGTTGCGCTGAGGGCTTGGCCGCCCCGGCCCGACTGGAGATCACCACGTGCTCGAGCCAGCGGCTCAGCCCCAGGCCGGCCAGCAGGCCATCGAGGCGCTGGTCGAAGTTGCTCACCACCGCCAGCCGCAATCCTTGCTGGCACCAGGCCTGGAGTTGGAGGGGCACGTCGTCGAAGACCCGCCAGAGCTCGGGGTCAGCGAACCGGTCGAAGAGGCAGCGATGCAGATCGGGTGTTCCTGGAGCGGCACCGGCCGCCAGCAGCACCGCGTCGATGCGCTGCGCCCACCAATGGCGTTCGGCCCGCTCCAGTTCCTCGCCCTGCAGGCCGGGGAAGGCCAGGGGCGGGGCTGCCCGGTACACGCCCGGAAAGGCCCGGTCGATGGCCTCGGCTTCCACCTGCAGCCCATGGTCTGCAGCCAGCTGGGCATAGGTGCTGCCGATGGAGCGGCGCAACCCGATCAGGGTGCCCATGGCATCGAGCAGAAGGGCCTGGGGCCTGGGCCAGTTCGAAGGCGGCAGGGAGTGGGTCCTCATCATTTCCAGTCGGCCAGCCAGCCGGCGGCCACCCGCAGGGTGTGGGCCAGGCCGGGCATGCGGCTGAGATAGGCCAGCTGGCGCAGGCGAAAGGCCGCCGGGCCCGCCAGGGTGAGGCCCGCCGCGGTCAGGCAGGCGTCGCCCCGACCGAGGGAGAGCATCTCGCCGAGGTCCTTCCACTGGAAGGTGTCGAGCGGCTCATTCGCCAGGGAGTGCAACAGGTTGGCGGCCAGCAGCGGCGCCTGTTGGAAGGCCACCTGGGCCGAGCCGGGCAGGGGTTGGCCCTCGGGGCCCTCCAGATGGGCCAGGTCGCCGGCCACGAAGATCGCGGGCTCCCCCTCCAGGCTGAGATCGGCCTGGCAATTCAGCCGGCCGCGACGATCCCGACGGGGTTCGGGACTGATCAGCGGCGGCCGGAAGCTCAGCCCTGCGGTCCAGATCACCCCGTCGATCGGCAGAAGTTCCTCCGGAGCAGGCTTCAGCCCAACGCCGACACTTGGACTCTGGCAGCACAGGTGCAGCCGATCAGCGGCGACCTGGGTGACGGCGGTGTGGGTGCGCAGGCGCACATCCCGTTGCCGCAGGGCCTTTTCCGCTTGCTCGCGGCTGAAGGCGCGGGCCTGGGGCAGCAGGGTCGGGCCCTGCTCGATCAGCTCGATGACCGCGCAGCCCTGCACCAGGTCCGCGAGTTTGCAGGCCAGCTCCACACCGGTGGGTCCAGCCCCCACCACCGCCAGACGCTGGAGCGGGCGAGCCGAATGGCGGAGCTTCTCCACCAGGTTCTGGAGGCGCTCCACATCGTCGAGGCTGCGGAAGCCGAGGCTGTGGATGTCCGCTCCCGGCACTCCGAAGAACTCGGGGCAGCCCCCCGTGGCGAGCACCAGGCGGCGATAGGCAATTATGCGACCGCCAGCGGTGTGAACCTGTTGCTGGCCGGCATCGATGCGATCAACCCGGTCCTGCAGCCAGCCCACCCCCTTGCCGGCCAGCAGGGCGTCGTAGCGGGGGGCGACTTCCCAGCGCCGCAGTTCGCCGCTGAGCAGCTCGTAGAGCAGGGGTAGAAACAGAAAGCGCTCCTGCGGTTCGATCAGCAGGATCGGCGGATGACGCCGGCTTTCGGCCAGGGCCAGGGCGGTGTAGAGGCCGGCGAAGCCCGCACCGACGATGACGACGGGGGAACCGCTGGCGCCACCCGACTCTGAGGAATACCGGTCACTCTGCATACAGGAACCCTACCCAGCGTTTCCATCGAGGGGTGATGATGGCCTGATGCTGACCCTTCCGGCCACGGGACACGCCGTAACGAGTTCACCTTCGCTGCAGGTACCGGCAGCCCAGGCATCTTCCTTCGAGATGCCCGCTGATCGGCAGGGGCGTCCTCTGGATCTGGAGGCGGCCCGGGAGCTGCTGGAGCCGCTGGATGCCCCATCCAGGTTGCGCTGGGCGGCGGAGACCTTCGGCGAAGGGCTGGCGCTCACCACCAGCTTCGGCATCCAGTCGGCGGTCCTGCTTCACATGGTCAGTGAGCTCGGCGAGGTGGCTCCGGGTCGGCGGGTGCCCGTGATCTGGGTGGATACGGGCTATCTGCCCCCGGAGACTTACCACTACGCCGAACAGCTCAGCGCCCTGTTCCGCCTCGACCTGCGCGTGGTCCAGGCGGCGATGAGTCCAGCCCGGATGGAGGCGCTGCATGGCCGCCTGTGGGAATCGGGCAACCTGGAGGATCTGCAGCTCTACAACCAGCTCCGCAAGGTGGAACCCCTGGATCAGGCGCTGATTGATCTGCAGGTGCAGTGCTGGGCCAGTGGGGTGCGCGGCCGTCAGACCGATCATCGCCGTGGCATGACGGCCCTGGATGCGGTGCGCGGGGCCTGGTCGCTGCGGCCCCTGCTGGCCTGGACCAGTCGCGATGTCTTTTATTACATGCAGGAGCATGGATTGCCCCAGCATCCCCTCTTTGAGCAGGGGTATTCCACGGTGGGTGACTGGCACTCCAGCGCCCCCGATGATGGCGATATCCATGGCCGGGCCACCCGCTTCGGCGGCATCAAGCAGGAATGCGGCATTCATCTGCCGGGGTTGATGGGCGAGGGCATCTGAGGTGTCGGGCGCTTCGCGCCGCTGGCTGCTGATCGGAAACAGCCGCTGGCACTGGGCCGTAGAGGGCGGTGAAGGTCTGAGGGTCCACCATGAAGTGCCGCCGGTCGGTGCTCTGGAGCCAGGACTCCTGGACGAGCTGGTGGGTTGGGCGGCGGTGGGGGCGCTGCCTTCGCCTGTGCGGCTGCCGGCACAACGGCGGCTGCAACTGGATCGGGTGCCGCTGGCGGAGGTGCCGCCCTGGTTGGGTCTGGATCGGGCCCTGGCCGGCTGGCTCGCCTGGCGCCGCCATGGCCAGGGGGTGCTGGTGGCCGATGCCGGCACCGTGCTCAGCCTCACCCGGGTGGAGGGCTCGGGCCGCTTCGCGGGCGGGCGATTGCTGGCGGGGGTTGGCCTCCAGCTGCGGGCGATGGCGCAGGGCACGGCAGCGCTGCCGCTGCTCGAGCTGCCGCTGGAGGAGGGGCTCGGCTCCGCCGAGGGAGCCGCCGTGGACTGGCCGAGGGAAACCCGGCGGGCCATGGCCAAGGGTGTGGTGTGGGGCCTGGCCGCGGCGGTGGCCGATGCTGTCCTGGGGGCTCTTGAACGGGAGTCGGGCTGCCGTCTGGTGCTCAGCGGCGGCGATGGAGCCCTGCTGCAGCCCCGACTCCAGGAGCTGCTGACGGTCCATGGCGTGGTGGTGGATTTCCAGCCCGATCTGGCCCTGGAGGCCCTGGTGGAGCTGCAACCGATCAGATCAGAACCCTGATGCAGGGTGAAGCCCAGTACCGCTCCGGTCTGCCTCGGTGCGGTGCCATCCCACGCGCGCTGCCCCCCGGCTCAGGCCGGGAGGCCCAGGTCTGTGAGGATCTGATCGGCCATCGTTTCAGCTTTGACCTTGGTGTAGATGAGCTCGATCTTGCCTTCGGGGTCGATGACAAACGTGTGGCGCATCATGCCCATGGACTCTTTGCCCATGAACGTCTTGAGGCCGTAGCTGCCGTAGGCACTGGCCACGGGACAGGGCAGCGCGTCGCTGAGCAGGGTGAAGGGCAGCTCGTACTTGCCGATGAACTTGCTGTGGCTGCTGGCTCCGTCCTTGCTGATGCCCAGAACCCGGATTCCCTGGCCCTCGAAGGCGCTCCAGCGGTCGCGAAAGTTACAGGCCTCCTTGGTGCAGCCGGGGGTGTCGTCCTTGGGATAGAAGTAAATTACGACCCTCTGGCCTCGGAGGGCCGTGAGGCTCACGCTGGTGCCGTTCTGATCCGGCAGGCTGAAATCAGGAGCTGGATCACCGATCTGAAGAGCCATGACGGCCGTGTTCAAGCTGGTCTGAGAGCTTAGGAGTCGGCTCTCTCCCCGCGGCAGCAGGGGCCCCAAAAGGCCTGAGCAGGCCGTCATTAGATGCAAATCAGATGACAACTCTTATCAATAGCTTTCCCAGAAGCTTGGTATTATAGAAACGAGTTCCCCGTCTTCAGTCTCATGCTCAAGCGTCTAGTCGCTGGTCTCGCCGTGGGAACGGCTCTGACCGCCACGGCTCTTCCCGTTTCCGCTGCTGTCCACAACAATCTGCCCGTTCGCTGGAACACCGGCGGCGCCGTCTGGTCCACCCATCAGGAAGCCTTCGACACCTTCTTTGAAACCGGTGCCATCACCGATCGGGGTCTCGAAGGCGGCCTCAAGCGCTCGGGCTGGACCGCCGATGAAGTGCGCACCGGCATGACCAAGGCCTATTCCGTCAACCTGGTCGGCGTTTCCGATTTCCTGTATTCGGACGCTGGTGTGAAGTTCCTCAAGAACGCCACCGCCAGCTACTTCCCGTACTGGAGCATGAACACCTACGCGGTTCAGGCCCTGCGCGGCGCCATCCTGGCTGACGCCGTTGATGGCAGCATCTCCTCGGCCGGCATCATGCGTGCCCTGCCCACGGACTTCCGCCTGGCTGACTTCTGCAACACCTACACCGGTGCCCAGAACATCTGTGCCGAAGGTCGTTGCCAACCCGGCACTGCCCAGTGCACCTCGCTGCTCTCCTGGTACGTCTTCCTGCCTGCCTGCATCCAGGCCAACCAGATCGTCGCCACCGTGGCTGAGCGGCCCGCCCCGGCTCCTGCCCCGGCTCCCGCTCCCTACGCCGAACCGATCCGCGGTCTCTGGTGATCCAGGGTTGGCCCTGGATCCCTGGTTCATAGGTGCGATGACCATTCAGCCCCGGCAACGCCGGGGCTTTTTTTTGCGCGGGATCCTCTCCCGCTGACGGCCCCGATGGGCTTTGGGGATAGGCCTGGGATCCGTCACCAGCAGTCGCTCTTCAGCCTGGGCGCCGCGCCTGCAGCAGGCTGTGGCGCAGCGGTTGGGGAAGGCGAATTCCCTGGTGGCGGCTGAATAGGGCGCGCAGCTGGTCGATGACCCTGCCCGTCAGCTGGCGGCTGAGCAACTGTCGGTAGTCGGCCCCCGCATCGAACCAGCGCCGCAGCAGGCCGGCGTCGAGGGGCAGACCGAGACCTTCCTGCCAGCGCTGGCACTCCACCAGCCAGCCCCGTTGCTCCAGCAGGGTCTGCACCGCTGCCGGCCCCGGGCCCTGGGCCTGCAGCCAGTCCCGCTCCAGGATCTGGGCCTGGATCAGGGCATCGGCCAGCTCCGCCGGTGCGGCCAGGTCGCCGTCATGGGCCAGCAGACTGCCCACCGGCCCGAGCAGAGGTTCACTGAACAGCAGCCTGGCGCGGGCCGCCGGGGCCGCCAGGCCGCTGAGATTCTCGATGGCGCTCTGCAGCTGGGCGTCGTCGCAGCGGCGCCAGGGCTGGCGGGCGGCCAGCCAGTCGAACTGCCAGTTGGGCTCCAGTTCCAGTTGCAGGGCCGAGGGTTGCTCGGGCGGCAGCATCAGCAGTCGGGGCCGGCGCAGCTGGTCGAGCAGCTGCAGCTGGGCCTGGAGCCGTTCCTGGTCGGCCGTGGCGGCCAGAGTGATCACCACGTCACCTTCGCTGGCGGCCTGCAGGGGGTCCAGGGCCCAGAGCAGGGAGCGGGCTTCCAGCACCAGCACCCGGTCCAGGCGCTTGATCGGGGCGTCCTGCCAGAAGCGCTGGCGCAGGCGGTCGAGCCGCTCCCCCTCCGCCGCGGCCTGGCGCTGCAGCCAGCGGGCCAGCACCGGGTCGTCGGGGCTGCTGCTCAGCAGCTCCGGCTGATCGTTTTCGGTTTCGGCCGCGGCGGCCAGCTGGGCGGCCCGGCGCTGTTGCAGGCGCTGACGCAGGGCCCCTTCCCAGCCCAGGGGGCCGGGCTGCCAGAACACCTCCCCTTGCAGGGCGCTGGGCAGATATTGCTGGGCCACCCAGTGCTCGGCATAGGCATGGGGGTAGCGATAGCCGACGCCATCGCCGAAGGCCTTGCCATCGCGGCTGGCGTCCCGCAGGTGGGAGGGCACCTGCTGCTTCTGGGCTTCGCGGACGGTCTTGATCGCATCGAAGAGCCCCAGGCTGCTGTTGCTCTTCTCGCTGCCCGCCAGGTAGAGGGCGGCATGGGCGAGGGGATAGAGCCCTTCGGGCAGGCCGACCCGGTCGAAGGCCGCTGCGCAGGCCTCCACCACCACCATCGCCTGGGGGTCGGCCAGGCCGATGTCCTCCCCGGCGGAGATCAGCAGGCGCCGCAGGATGAAGCGCGGGTTCTCCCCAGCCTCCAGCATCCGGGCCAGCCAGAACAGGGTGGCGTCGGCATCGGAGCCGCGGATCGATTTGATGAAGGCGCTGATCGTGTCGAAGTGGGCGTCCCCCTGCTTGTCGTAGAGCACCGCCCGCTGCTGGATCGATTCCTCGGCGATCGCCAGGTCGATGACGATCTCACCCGCCTCGTCGCAGGCGGTGGTTTCCACCGCCAGTTCCAGGGCGTTGAGCAGGCTGCGGGCATCACCGCCGGCCACGTGCAGCAGGTGGTCGGCGGCCTCGGGCAGGATCCGCACCCGGCGCTGGCCGTAGCCGCGCTCCGGATCGGCCAGGGCCCGGTCGATCAGTTGGCGCAGGTCGGCGGTTTCCAGAGGTTGCAACCGGAACAGCCTCGCCCGGCTCACCAGGGCCTTGTTGACCTCGAAGTAGGGGTTCTCGGTGGTGGCACCGATCAGGGTGAGGGTGCCGTCCTCCACCCAGGGCAGCAGGGCATCCTGCTGGGCGGCGTTGAAGCGGTGCACCTCATCGATGAACAGGATCGTCCGCAGGCCGTGGTGCTCCAGGCGCTCGCGGGCGGCATCGACCTCGCTGCGTAGATCCTTCACCCCCGCCAGCACGGCGTTGAGGCTGCGGAAGGAGGCGCGGGTGCTGCCGGCGATGATCCGCGCCAGGGTGGTTTTGCCCGTCCCCGGTGGCCCGTGCAGGATCAGATTGCCGACCCGATCGGCGGCGATGGCACGGCGCAGCAGCCGGCCTGGACCGAGGATCGCCTCCTGGCCGACGAAATCGTCGAGGCTGCGGGGCCGCAGCCGATCTGCCAGCGGCGCAATCCGGCTCAGGGTCTGTTCCCGGCGGTGGCTGAACAGATCGCTCAAGGTGGAGGGCCGGAGGGCAGGGTGGTTCCGCTGGCGCCCAGCGTGGGCTTGCGGCCCATGGCCATCATCCCGGATCTGCCCCAGGCCTCCTCAGGCCTTAACGGTCCCGCGGCAGCGGCCCTCCGCTCCAGGGTTGGCCTGCCAGACGACCGGACGCTTCCCTGCGACATCGTTCGGATTCGGCCCTGCAGGGATCTTGACCAGGCTCGGAGGGGCACTCCCTGCGACCGAGGGTGGATGCCATCATCGGCCCCACCGGCCATTGGCGCTCCCTTGCGATTGCACGCCCCCGCGCCCAGGGCCAGCTGGCCGCGCCGTTCCGATCTGACGGCCCCGGCCGCCTTCCGCTCCAGGGCCGTCAGCGCTGCGATCTGGACCTGCCTGGGCCTGTGGCTCAGCGGTTGTACGGCGGTGAACGCCCCGCCGGCTCGGATCCTGTCGGTGCAGGTGGAGCCGGTGGCGCTCGACAGCTTCAGCGACAGCATCGAGACGATGAGCACCCTGGAGTCGCTGAAAGAGGTGGCTCTGGCGGCCCAGGCCAGTGGCCGCATCCAGCGGCTGCTGGTGCAGCAGGGAGACCGGGTACGCCGGGGGCAGCTGCTGCTGGTGCTGGATCAGACCCAGGCCCGGGCCGAGGTGGGCCGGCTGGAGGCGGAGGCCGAGACCAACCGGCTCAACTTCCAGCGCTACGACTATCTGGTGAAACAGGGGGCGGCCAGTGCCTTCCAGCGGGACGAGTTCCGCCAGCGCTACATCTCCTCCCGGCAGGAGCTGATCGCCCGCCGCGCCGATCTGGCCTTTCGCGATTTGCGGGCACCGATCGGCGGCATCGTCGGCGATCTGTCGGTGAAACAGGGGGATGTGATCCAGGCCGGTGCACCGTTCACCAGCCTGATCCGCAACGACCGGTTACTGGCCCGGGTGGAGGTGCCGGCGCTGTACGGGCCGCGCCTGCGGCTGGGACAGCCCGTGATCCTGATGGACCCGGCCAGCAACCGACCGCTGGCCCGGGCACCGCTGATCTCGATCGATCCGGGGGTGGCGCCCGGCAGCCAGTCGCTGCTGGCCAAGGCCGAATTCGACAACTCCAGCCAGCGCCTGCGCAACGGGCTGCGCACCCGGACGCGACTGATCCTCGAAGACAGTCGCCAGGCCTCGGTACCGTTCACTGCGGTCACCCGGATCTCGGGTCAGAGTTTTGTCTATCGGGTCGGCGGGTTGGCGCGCCTGCGGGAGCGCCCAGGCCAGGCCGATCTCGCCGCTGCCGCCAAGCTCCCCCCGCGCAGCCGTTTCGCCCTGCAGACGCCGGTGCGGCTGGGCCCCTTGCAGCACAATCGCTATCCGGTGCTGGAGGGTCTCAGCCCTGGTGATCCAGTGATCGTCGCCAATCTGCTGAGCCTGCGTCACGGCCTGCTGGTGCGGGTTCGATGATCTGTTTCCGGATTGGTCGCGCCTGCGAGGCCTGGCCCTGGGATTCCAGTAGTTTGCCAGCGTTATTGATCCGAAATCCTGTGCGCCGGCCGGCCGCCCAGCCCCGCTCTGTCGATTCAGCACCAAGGCCATGGCCACGGCTTTGGTTGGCCTGCCTTCCCCTGGTGGGATTTCTGGGCGGCTGTGGTGGCGAGACCCCCAAGGCCCAGCAACCCCTCAGCGTGCAGGCGGTGATCGTCTCTCCCGGCCGATTTGCCCCCGGCATCGATGTGGTCAGTCGCATCCAGTCCACCAGCAACGTGGTGATGCGACCCGAGGCCGATGGCCGGGTGGTGCGCATCCTGGCCGGCCAGGGACAACGGGTGAAGGCGGGACAGCCGATCCTGGTGCTGGACAACGTGCAGGAGGCGGCCAATCTCGATGCCAGCCGCTCGGAGGCGGTCAAGGATCGCGCCAATGCCCTGCGCTACATCTTTCTGAATGACCAGGGGGCGGTGTCCACCAAGGACCGCGACTATTACGTGACCCAGGCACTGCAGAGCCGTGATCGGGTTCGATCCACCGCCGCCACCCTGGGCTACAAGTTCGTCACCGCCCCGATCGACGGCATCCTCGGCAACCTTGACACCGTCAAGCTGGGCGATTACGTGCAGAAGGGCCAGGCCATTACCGGGATCGTCAATAACACCATGCTCTGGACCCTGATGGATGTGCCTGCCACCCAGGCTGGCCAGGTTCGTCTCGGGCTGCCGGTGACGGTGCAGAGTCAGGGAAATCCCCCGGTGCAGGGGGTGGGCCGGGTTGTGTTCATCTCCCCCTATTACGGCGAGAACGATGACAAGTCCTCACCGAACACGGTGTTGGTCAAAGCCGTGTTTCCCAATCTCAGTGGCCAATTGAAAACCGGTCAATACGTCAGCAATCGCATCATCACCGGCATGGCTGAGCAGTTGGCGGTGCCCGCTCAGGCCGTGCAGATGAAGGCCTCCCAGCCGTTCGTCTTCAAGCTCTATCCGCTGCGCCAGGTGCTGGCGCAGATCAAGGCCTCCACCCAGGTGCTGCCGGCCCAGAAGCTGGCTCTTGGGCAGCTGCCGGGCAGCACACCGATCGCCGTGCAGGTGCCGGTGCGGCTCGGTCCGATGCAGGGCAATGCCTTCCCGGTGCTGGAGGGGCTGAGCAAGGGGGATCAGGTGGTGGTCAGCAACACCGCCCTGCTGCGATCCGGTATCCCCGTCAAGGTGGCCGGCAGCGGCCCCAGCAACTGAGACCACCATGTCGCTTTCCGATAATTTCATCAAGCGGCCGGTCTTGACCACCGTCTGCAGCATCCTGATCGTGCTGGTGGGGCTGATTGCCATCCCCAGCCTGTCGATTGAAAACCTGCCGAATATCGCCCCGCCGCTGATTCAGGTGACGGCCAACTACGGCGGTGCCAACTCCGTGGTGACCGAGCAGGCTGTCACCAATCCGATTGAGCAGCAGATCAACGGGGTGCCCGGTGCTAATTATATCTCGTCCACCAGCAATATGACTGGCACGAGCGTGATCTCGGTGTACTTCAACGAAGGCACCGATATCAATATTGACCAGGTTAACGTCCAGAACCGCGTTTCCCTGGCCATGCCGCAATTGCCTCAGCAGGTGCAGGCCACGGGTGTGTCAGTGACCCAGAGCACGCCATCGATCCTGCTGGCTTATCAGGTTTCTTCGACCAAGGGACAATTCGACTCTTCCTATCTCAATGGCCTGATTTACGAGAATCTTTATTATCAGTTGGGTCGTGTTCCTGGTGTCGCCGATGTCAGCCTGCTGGGGGGTAGCAACCCAGCCTTCTGGTTGTTCATTGATCCGATCAAGCTCACTGCCAACGGTCTCACCGCTGATCAGGTGGTTGCGGCGGTCAAGAGTCAGAACAGTGTGGCGGTCGGCGGCATCGTCGGCGGTCCGCCTTCTGGAGGTGATCAGCAGTTCGCCTATCCGATTCTGGTGCAGAACAATGGCAATCTGATCTCCGTCGACGATCTCAACAAGCTCATCGTCGGCCGTTCGCCGATGGGCAACTTGCTACGTCTCCAGGATGTGGGCCAGGCTATCTATGGCTTCAACAGCTTTGGTCAGGCGGCTGTCAGCAAGGAGGGTTCGCCTGCACTCACTGTTGCAGTTTTCCAGACACCGGAGAGTAACGCCCTGGATGTTTCCGAAGCGGTGGTCAAGGTGATGAACCAGTTCAGCCAGACCGTGCCGCCCGGTGTAACGGTGACTGAGATCTATAACATCGGCCAGTTCATCGAATCCGCCGTGGAGGGCGTCGTTGACGCCCTGGGTCTGGCCATCGTGCTGGTGCTGCTGATTCTCTATCTCTTTCTGCAGGACTGGCGCGCCACGGTCATTCCGAGCCTGGCGATTCCAATCTCTCTGGTCGGCACCTTCGCCTTCATCAAGGCCTTCGGTTTCTCCATCAACCAGCTCACCCTGCTGGGTCTGGTGTTGGCGACAGGCCTTGTCGTCGATGACGCCATTGTCGTGATTGAAGCGGTGTCGAAGAACCTCGAGCGTGGTCTGCGCCCCCGCCAGGCAGCCCTGGACTGCATGGGCGAATTGATCGGTGCTCTGATCGCCACCGCACTTGTTCTGATGGCGGTGTTCGTGCCGGTGGCCTTCTATCCAGGCAGCATCGGCATCATTTATCGCCAGTTCGCTTTGACGATCGCCTTCTCAATCGCGATTTCAGCCTTCAACGCCATCACCTTCTCGCCGATGCTCTCGGCCCTGTTGCTCCGCAACGAGAAGGCCAAGCCACCGGGACGGCTGCTCGGCAGCATCGCCGGCCTGCTCGTCGGCCTGGCTTTTGGCCGCTTCAGTGTTGCTTCCTTCGGTCCGATCGCCTGGGTTGTGGGTGTGGTGCTTGGGGTGCTGGCTGGCGCCAATCTGGGCTGGATTTTTGATCAGTTCAACGTCTTCTTTGCCCGGGTGGAGAAGGGCTATGCCGCTCTGGTGGAGCTGCTGATCCGCCGCCGGCGTCTGATCATGGGCGGCCTGGTCGGTGGCATCGTGCTCACCGTGCTGGCTTTCGGTGCCCTGCCCTCGGCCTTCATCCCGGAGGAAGATCAGGGCTATGGCCTCGGCATCTTCCAGCTCCAGAACGGCGCCTCCCTCAGCCAGACCCAGAAGATGGGCCAGGAAATCGCCAAGGTTCTCGATGCAGAGCCCGAGATCATCGCCGGCTCCGTGATCAGCGGCTACGGATTCAATGGCTCCAGTCCCGATCAGGGCGTGTTCTTCTACGGCTTCAAGCCCCTCGAAGAGCGCAAAGGAGTCGATCAGAAGGCGCCGGCGATTGTCCGCCGCCTCAACGGCAAGCTCAGCAAGCTCAGCAGCGGCCTGGCGGTGGCGGCTCAGCCGCCGGCCGTGCCCGGTTTTTCCAGTCAGGGGGGCTTCTACTTCCAGTTCAACGATCTCAGCAACGGCGGCTATTCGTTCAACGAACTCGATGATCTGGCCAACAAGCTGGTGGCGACTGGTAAGGCCAGTGGCGCTTTCGGCTCCCTGTACAGCCAGTTCATTCCCAGTGCACCGGCCGTTGGTCTCAAGGTGGATCGCTCGATCATGGGAGCCCTCGATATTGATTTCCAGCAGGCGATGAACACCATCGCCGTTCTGGCCGGTGGAAACTATTCAGGGCTCACCTATGAAAGCGGCCAGGTTCGCAATATCTACGTGCAGGCCCAGGCTGTCAATCGCAGCAAGATCCAGGACATCCTCAGCTTCTACGTACGCAATCGCCAGGGCAAAATGGTGCAGGTGTCGCAATTTGCTGATAGCGAACTCAGCAGTGCCCCGCCGATTATCAGCCACTACAATCTCTATCGCACGATTCTGGTGCAGGGTGTCGAGGCGGCTGGCAAGAGTTCCGGTCAGGCCCTGGCCAAGATCCAGGACGTGTTCAATCAGCTCGATTTCAACAACATCGGCTATGCCTTCACTGGCCTTGCCGCTCTGCAGCTCTCGGCTGGCAACGCCACCGTCCTGGTGTTCGGCCTGGGGGTGTTGGTGGTGTATCTGGTGCTGTCGGCCCAGTACGAGAGCTATGTCACGCCGGTGATCATCCTGATGACCGTGCCTCTGGCCATGCTTGGCGCCCTGGCCTTCCTGGCCCTGCGCTCGATCGACCTCAACATCTATGCCCAGGTGGGGCTGGTCACCCTGATCGGCCTGGCGGCCAAGAACGGCATCCTGATCGTCGAGGTGGCGGAGCAGCACATGCATGCCGGCATGACGGCCACCCAGGCCGCCATCGCTTCGGCTGAGTCGCGTCTGCGGCCGATTCTGATGACGGCGATTGCCGCACTGGCCGGCTTCCTGCCTCTGGTGGTGGCCAGCACCGCCGGTGCCAACAGTCAGCAGTCTCTGGGTACGGTGATCTTCGGGGGTTTGCTGGTGGCCACCGTGCTCTCGCTTGGGGTAGTGCCCCCCTTCTATGTGGTGATCAAGCATCTCGAGGCCCGCTTGTTTCCCGAGCAGCCTGAAGAGCCCGAGGCCGTGGCCGGCAGTCACGGTTCCTGATCGCACGTCTGCGCAGGTGCTCCCTCGTGCCAGCACCCGTGGGTGCCGCCATGAGGGAGCGCAGGCTGCGATCGGCCACGGCGATCAGGTGATCACGGTGGGCCTGTCCATGCCGGTGCGGTTGCGGATCTCGGCGAGCTCGTCGATCGCTTCGATCATGGTGCCAAGGGCCGTCTGGGGATCCTGGTTCAGATCGCCGCTGGCAGGGACGTAGCTCTCCAGGTAGACCCGCAGGGTTGCCCCCTGGGTGCCGGTGCCGGAGAGGCGCAGCACCACCCGGCTGCCGTCGTCGAGCAGAAGTCGCAGGCCCTGGCCGCTGGTGATCGAGCCGTCCACCGGATCGGTGTAGGCGAAGTCGTCGGCGATGGCGATGCTGCGGCCGGCGAAGGGCTGGCCCACCAGCTGCGGCAGCATTCCCTTCAACCGGTCGTAGAGGCCGTGGGCGGCATCGCTGGCGATCGCTTCGTAGTCGTGGCGCGAGTAGTAGTGGCGGCCGAAGCGACCCCAGTGCTCGGCCATCACCTCGGCCACCGAGCAGCCCCGCACCGCCAGGATGTTGAGCCAGAAGAGCACGGCCCAGAGGCCATCCTTCTCGCGGATGTGGTCACTGCCGGTGCCGAAGCTCTCCTCGCCGCAGAGCGTGATGCGGCCGGCATCGAGCAGGTTGCCGAAGAACTTCCAGCCCGTGGGTGTTTCGTAGCAGTGGATCCCCAGCTCCCTGGCCACCACGTCGGCGGCGGCACTGGTGGGCATCGAACGGGCTACCCCGGCCAGCCCCTTGGCGTAGCCCGGTACCAGGGTGGCGTTGGCGGTGAGCACCGCCAGGCTGTCGCTGGGGTTCACGAAACAGGCCCGCCCCAGGATCATGTTGCGATCGCCGTCGCCATCGCAGGCGGCGCCGAAGTCGTAGTTGTTGCCCTGCAGCAGCAGTTCGGCCAACTCGTGGGCGTAGGTGAGATTGGGATCGGGATGGCCGCCGCCGAAATCCTCCAGCGGCGTGCCGTTGCGCACGGTCCCAGCCGCAGCGCCGAGCAGCCCTTCAAACAGGCGGCTGGCATAGGGACCCGTGACGGCGTGCATGGCATCGAAGGCGACGCGGAAATCACCCTTGAGCAGGGCGGCGATGCGATCGAAATCAAACAGCTGCTGCATCAGGGCGACGTAGTCGTCCACCCCATCGATCACCGTCACGGTCATCGTGCCGATGCTGTGGCTGCCGGGGATATCCAGCGGCAGGGGATCGGCTTCGGCGATGCGGTAGCCATCCAGAGTCAAGGTGGCCGCATGGATGGCATCGGTCACGGATTCCGGCGTTGGCCCGCCGTTGGCGCCGTTGATCTTGACGCCGAAGTCCCCTTCGGGCCCGCCGGGGTTGTGGCTGGCCGAGAGAATCACGCCGCAGGCAGCGCTGTGCTGGCGGATCAGATTCGAGGCGGCCGGGGTGGAGAGAATGCCGCCGGTGGTCGTGATCAGCCGGCTGACGCCGTGGGCGGCGGCCATGCGGGCGATCACATTGATCGCCTCGCGGTTGCCATAGCGGCCGTCACCGCCCACCACCACGGTGCCACCGGCAATGCCGGGCACCACCCGCAGGGAGGCTTCGATGAAGCTCTCCAGATAGTGGGGGGTCTGGAACTGGCGGCTGCTCTTGCGCAGACCGGAGGTGCCGGGCTTCTGATCCGTGAAGGGCTGGGCAAGCGACACCTGACGGATGGGGATGCTGGCACTGCTGGTCATCGGCATCGCCCGTTGCCGGGTCCGCAGGAGGGGCCCCAAATTACGCCCGTCAGCGGCCGCCGATGCTGACGATCCCTGACTCCCTCGGTAAGTTGGCCCCATGCGAAACAATCCAGCTGCCATTGTTCTGGCCTGCGCCCCCTTCGCTCTCGCTGTTCTGGGCTCAGGCCTGTTTCAGGCCTTGCCTGCCGAGGCCGAGACGGTGACCTATCCCAAGGCGGTTGAGTTCGCGTCCAAGAGTGCCCAGGCGGTGTTGGCGCGCGCGGGGCGGGAAACCTGCCTGCGGGGCAAGCTCACCAAGGCGCTGCTGAATCTCTCCAACAGCTGCGATGGCGCTGGCATGAAGACATCCCTGTGCCGTCTGGCCGACAAGGCGGTGATCGTCACGCCGATGAGCCTGGCCTTCATGGATCAGACCTCCCGCCAGCTGCTGGATCTGATCGCCGGTGGCACTGGTGTGGTGGCGCCGGCTGCCGGCAGCCCCACGGCAGCCGGATCGGAATCGCCCGCGCCCGCGGAGCCTTAAAAGGCTGATGAAACTCGCCCCATGCGTCACAGGCAGGAGGCTGGAGCATCGGAACAGCCCCGCTGCCCCTGGATCGACCAGATTCGTCTGTCGCTGATTTTCAGTTTCGGAGCGGTTTTTCTCCAACATCTCAAGCGACAGCGGCTGGCTCAGTGGGCCGGCTGCGGGGCTCCCATGCCGAAACTGCCGCCGCCGAAGGGTCCAGCGGATTTGCTGTCGCCTTTCCCAGTGGGTTTGTACTGGGGTTTGCAGAACACCGTCAGATCCTTGGCGCTGCGATCGATGGCATCGCGGCGGCTCTCGCTGTTGCTGGCGGCGGGATGGGCCTGCTGGCTGATGGACCAGAGCACGTCCTTGCAGCTGGTGGGCAGGCGGGGGTGATCCAGCAGGGGATCGGCGATGGCTCGGGCCTTGTCGCAGCTGGCGGCGCTGTTGTCGCGGCTGCAGGTGAGGGTGATCAGCTGGAGATTGCGGAACGTTTCCGCCGGTGGGAAGGTCTCCGGCTGCTGTCCTGCCAGGCCAGGAGCCGGGCTGATCAGGCTGAGGCCGCAGCCGGCGATCGCGCTGGCGGCCAGGATCAACCGGCGCAGGATGGGGATGGACCGGGTCATGCTGCCGCGGCGAATCAATCCATCATGGCGGCGTCCGGGACGCTCAGTTCCATGCCGGCACTTCCCTGGCGCAACAGGGCCTGGCTGGCCTGCCAGCGCTGGGCCAGCAGCGGTCCGCTCCAGCCGGCAGAGGCCGCCAGCAGCTGCCGCAGCCAGCCGTTGCTGCGCAGCAGTTCAGCCCGTGACAGTTCCTGGGCCTGGCTGGCCTGGATGGGGCGGATTTCGTTCAGTCGTTCGGTGCTGATGGTGGCCAGAGCCTGATCGAGATCGGCGCTCTTGGCCCGGCCCAGGGCCGGCAGCAGATGGCGGGAGGCCACCAGGGCATCCCGCAGGGCCATGTTGATGCCCTGGGCGCGCAAGGGGCTCATCGGGTGGGCGGCATCGCCGAGCAGCAGCAGGCCAGGCTGCCACCAGCTCTCGAGTCGCCCCACCTGCACCGGCAGCCGCACCGGCCCCTGAATCGCCTCCAGGGGACAGGCCCGCAGCAGGCTGGCCAGTGACACGGGACTGGCTAGTGCCCAGTGTTCTCGCCATTCGGCCGTGCTGTTGGGCATGGTCCGGGCCGGATCACGCAGCCAGCCCAGTTGCACGCCGCCGTAGATCGAGGCATAGAGGGCAAAGCTGTCGCCACCCCCCAGCACCGTCACGAACTGGCCCCGGAGCCAGCGGGCCAGCGGATCGGCGGCTGGGCCCTTCAGCCGGAACCAGCGAATATCCAGGGGGGCGCCCAGCAGCTTGAGCTCCTTGCCGGCCTTGTGGCGCAGCAGTGAGGCGCGGCCGTCGCAGGCCACCACCAGTTCGCCCCGCACTCGGGTGCCATCGTCGAGTTCCACCCCGACCACCCGCTCGCGGTTCAGCACCGGCGCCACGACTGGCCGGCCCCTCAGCACCCGTACCCCTCTCAGGTGGCGCACCTGTTCCAGCAACCAGTCCAGCAGAGCCTCCTGATCCACCAGGGTGCAGGGGCGGTCACTGCCCATCGGTTCAGCCACCTGGAAGAGCTGCTGGCCATTGGCCCAGAACGCCCAGCCCGTCAGGGGCCTTTGGGCGATGGAGTCGTCCAGGGGCAGCAGCCCCATTGCCTCCAGGGCCGCCAGGCCGCTGGGCATCAGGGCTTCCCCCCGGAACTGCCGCGCCGAGGTGGGGCTTGCCTCCACCAGGGTCAGGGGCACACCCCGACGGGCCAGCAACAGGGCCAGGGCTGCTCCAGCTGGGCCGGCACCGGCGATGACCACGCCGGAGGCTGTGGTGAAGGAGGTCAGGTGAAGGAGTTGTAGTTAGGGTTCTGGGCGGAATCCGGCGGCTTCACGCCGAGCAATCCGTGTTTTTTGTTGAGCAGGTAATCGACCAGCTCCTGCTGCAGGGTGAGCAGTTCCGCGGTGCAGCCCCGAAAGGCTGCCCGATGCCTGATCTCATCGTGGCGGGTGTGCAGATCCCGCAGCATCAGATTGATGGCGTCGAGTCGCGGGGTGGTGCCGCGGGAGGGGGGTACCGGGTCCATCGGACGACCTGACGATCAAGGAAGGCGAATGTCCATCGTAGTCGCGCTCTGGCTGGGCTTCCTGTCGATAGGCCTGGACCTGGGGGGCTCGGCTGGCCGCCGGTCGGATCGGCCCCGCTCCGCTGTCTCTGGCCAGTCCCTGGCCACAGCGCTGTCGCTGTTTTAGGCGCTTGCGCTGCAGGCGGCGGTTCACCCCCAGATCGGCTCCGCGCCAGAGCCGGTCGATTTCGTGTTCGAAGTGCAGGGCCAGCGGTTTGGAGTCGATCAACAGCAGGGTCTCATCGTTCACGAAGGCAGCCGATGGGCTCCAGTTGAACGAGCCGCTGATCACCCAGCGCCGGTCGAGCACGGCGATCTTGTGATGGAGTTTGTCGCCCCCCGCCAGCTGGGGGATGCCGACACCCTCAAGGGGGCTCGACCAGGGGTGGTTGCCGGCTTCGATGCGGCAGCGGCGATCCGGCAGGGTGATGGCGAGCAGGTCGAGCACTTCGCTGAAGGCCCGGTTGGCGAAGCCGGGATCGGCCAGCACCCGCAGCTTCACTCCCCTGGCGTGAAGGGCCGCCAGGCGGTCGGCCAGGTTCTGGGCCGAGAACACAAACAGAGCCAGATCCAGCCTCCGCCGGACCCGGCCCAATTGGCTCTCCAGCCAGATCAGCCCCTGGTTGGCATCGCTGCGGCGATGGGGCGCGAACAACACCTCCACCGGCGTCTGGGCTACCAGCACCCGCTGGGCCTTGCCCTCCTGCTTGGCGATGCCGAAGCGGCTGTCGGGTTTGCCGCCCGGTCCGTCGCCCCACATCCGGCTGAATTCGGCGGCGAACAGGCGGGCCAGGGTGGGGCTCTCGAAGCGCAGCAGATGGTTGACGTTGCCGCGGCTGCTGGGATCGTCGGGGTCGCCATGAATGCAGGAGGGGCTGAAATTCGCCGATCCGGTGATCACGACGCGCTGGTCCACCACCATGAATTTGTGGTGCATCAGGCCGCTGCCGGCGCTGCCATCGGCGGTGTCATCGAGCATCGGCACACCGCCTTGCCGCAGGATCAGCACTGCATCTCCCAGGCCCAGGGCCCGCAGCTGCTCCAGTCGGTGCCGTTGGTGGGGGGGCAGGCTGGCGGGATCCTCCTGGCTCCAGGGAGTGCTGTAGGTGTTTTCCAGGACAACCCGCACCCGCACACCATGGCGTTGCCGCTCCACCAGGGCCGCGGCGATGCGGGGCAGGGACAGCTCCTGGACGGCCACAAGAATCTCCTTGCGGGAGGCCTCGATGGCCTCGAGCAGGAAGGCTTCCAGGTCGTCACCCTGGCGCCATTGGCCGCTGATCGGGCTGAGATAGCGGTGTTCGGCTCGATGGTTGAAGGAGACCCGAATACCGGCCGGTAACGGCAGTTCCGGCGGCGATGAGCCCAACCGCTGGGCCGGGGCGGCACCGCAACCAGCCAGCAACCCTGCGGCGACCAGGCTGGCCATCAGGCCGGCCAGCCGCTGGAGAGGGGCGGATCCGCCCTTTGGCAGGAGCGCAGACATGGCTGAACAGAGCTGGCCCTCGATGGACCCAGAGGCTTCTGCTCAGCATTCCCGGCGGGCGACACAGGCCCCGGGGCGGTTCAGCTGTGGCCCGGCATTTCGGCGGTGCGCAGCATGGCGACAAACCACAAGGAGCCAATCAGCACAGCCGCCATCACACCGGCGCCGATGCTCACCCGCACCATCAACAGGGGCACCACCAGGGGAAAAAGAATCGAACCGGCGATCGGCGTCAGGGCGACGAAGGCGCGCAGTGGGGTGCGATCGGCGTTGGTCGCGGTCATCAGAACCACTCGGCCACGGCCTGGCTGGCTGGATTGCTGTTGTCTTCGGGGGTGGTGCGCCGGAACTCCAGGGTGATGTTGCGGCGCTGCTCACCGTCGGCGGCGAGGGCTTCGATCGGATAGAGCTGCTGACCGTCGCGGAAGGGGACCTGAATGCGGAAGGTGCCGTCAGCGGAGAGGGGCACCTCTTCGCCGCCGATCGAGAGTCGAGCGGCGGGATCGGTGGCGCCGTAGACGATCAGCTCGGCGTCGGCGACAAGCCAGAAGGAGCGCTGGCGGGCCATCAGCCCGGCGCCGGATTCGGTGCGACCGGAGGCCCAGAGGCCGGCCCCGGAGGCGGAGAGCGAGGCGGCGGA
>CANCJV010000037.1 GCA_947378425.1 Synechococcaceae cyanobacterium | reverse complement strand
CCCGCAGCCGCAGGGCCTCCATCAGTCGCAGGCCGCTTCCGTACAGCAGCCCTACCACCAGGGCCGGCTCTCCCTCCAGTCGTTCGCGTACCGCCCGCACCTCCGCCTCGCTGAGCACCACCGGCAATCGCCGCCGCGGTCGCGCCCTGATCACCTCCTTCAGTTCCAGATCCCGCTCCAACAGGTCTCGGAAAAGAAACAGCAGCGCTGCCAGCGCTTGGTTCTGGGTGGAGGCGCTCACCTGCTCCTCCACCGCCAGGTGGCTCAGAAAGGCGTTGACCTCAGCGCTCCCCATTGCCCTGGGATGGCGCAAGCGATGAAAGCGCAGAAACCGTCGCAGCCACTGCTCGTAGGTCTTCACCGTGCGACGGGCGTAGTGCCGCGTCTGCAGTAATTCGCGATAGCGCTGGATCAGGCCAGGGGGCTTGGCTTCTGATGCCATGGCTGGCCGCAGCGGGAGGCATCAACAGAGTTCCCCATCCCAAGCACCTCCTTGGGCCGTTGTCGTCCCCATCAGCCGGCACCACTGCTACGACTGAACAAACCCTGCAGCGGGTAGCTGACCCATGGCCCCGCAGGACCTCCCACCCGGCCTCTACCAGCAACTCCTCAGCGAGGGCCTGGAACAGCAGCTGCGCCAACTGCAGGAAATCCTGGTCGCCACCGACGGACTGGATTCCCAGGAAGCCCCGCGCCTGCTGGCCCGGCACCTGGTGGGTCTGGCCCGTATGCCCTGGAGCACCTGAGCGGTGGCTCCTCCCCTGAGCAACAGCTGGCCCTGGTGAACCATTTGGTGGATCTGCTCCAGAGCCAGGCACCCCGCGCCATTTCCACGGACGACCTGCTGCATCCTTGCGCCCGGCTGCTCTCGGAGATCCGATCCACGGCGCTGCTGCCCGGCCAGGCCGCCACCATCCGGCCGCTCATCCCTCTGGCCGACAGCACCCTGCTGGTGAACGCCAGCGGCGAACCGTCGGTGGGGCAGGCCTTGATCCACGAAATCCCCTCCGCCCAGCGGATCGACCTGCTCTGCGTCTTCATCAAGTACAGCGGCCTGCGCCTGCTGCAGCCGGCCTTCCGCGAGTTCCTGCAGACCCAGCCCCGCCGCCAGTTGCGGGAGCTCACCACCGCCTACATCGGCTCCTCCAACCTCTCTACCGCCGCCCTGCACGACGGCCTGGAGTGGAACGTGCGCCTCTCCGCCCTCGACAACGAGGGCATCCTCGCCAAGTTTCAGGCTGCCTTTGAGAGCTACTGGGAGGAGGGCGAATTCGAGCCCTATAGGACCAGCGAAATCGTGCACCGCCGTTTTGATCGGGCCGCTGCGAATGAAACAACCGGAGACCCCGCGCCGCTCAGCTTCTTCGACATTCGCCCCTACGCCTACAGCAGGAGATCCTCGAAAAGCTCGCGGCCGAGCGCAGCCTCCATGCTCGCTGGCGCAACCTGGTGGTGGCCGCCACCGGCACGGGCAAAACCGTGATCGCCGCCCTCGATTACGCCCGCCTGGCGGCTGATTTCGCCGCCCAGTTCGCCTCTCAGGGTGCAGCCCTTGCCGGATCGGAGCGCCCCAGCCTGCTGTTCGTGGCCCACCGCAAGGAGATCCTCGATCAGAGCCTCATCACCTTCCGCCAGGTGCTGCGCGATGGCTCCTTCGGCGAGCTGCTGGTGGACGGCCAGCGCCCCAGCCAGTGGCGCCATGTGTTCGCCTCGGTGCAATCGCTCGCTGGGCTGGATCCGGTGGACCTGGCGCCAGGCGGCTTCGCGGTGGTGATCGTCGATGAGTTCCACCACGCCGCCGCCGCCAGCTACGGGCGCTGGCTGGATCACCTGGCGCCCGCGCTGCTGCTGGGCCTTACCGCCACCCCCGAGCGCACCGATGGCGACGACATCCTCCATTGGCTTGGTGGCCGCATGGCCGCCGAATTGCGGTTGTGGAGTGCGTTGGAACTGGGGCTTCTCTGCCCTTTTCACTACTTCGGCCTGCACGACGGCACCGACCTCTCACGGATCGAATGGCGCCGCAATGGCTACGCCACCGAGGCCCTCTCCAACCTCTACACCGCCGCCGCCGCCCGCCTGCGCTTGATCCTGCGCGAACTCGAGGGCAAGATCACCCACCTGGATTCGATGCGGGCCCTTGGCTTCTGCGTGAGCGTGGAGCACGCCCGCTGGATGGCCCGCAAGTTTGTGGCGGCCGGCCTGCGCGCCGCTTCCCTACGGTCCTGGCTTTCATCGGCCAGGCGCACCGGAGCTTTCGCTTTGATCTGAGGTATCGCGCCCTGCTCGGCGGCAGTCGCGACCAGCTGCGCCAACAGATTGAGGCGGGCTTTCCCTTTTTGCCGGCCGGCTGCAGTCTCCAGCTCGATCGTGTCTCCAGCGAGCGGGTGCTGACCAATCTGCGCGAGTCGCTGCCCAGCTGGCGGCCCCAGCTGATAGCGGAATGCCGCAGCCTCGGGCCCTGTTCGCTGGCGGAATTGCTCGCTGGGCTCGGCCTGGAGCTGGGGGAGTTTTACAGGGTTGCGGGCTCCTGGGCGTTGCTGCAGCGGGATCTGGGCTGGTGGGCAGCCGGGGAGGGCAACGGCCAGCCTTTGGGCGCAGCCACCGCCGATGAGCAGCGGCTGGGGCGTGGCGTGGGGCGTTTGCTCCACCTGGATGACAGCGACCGCCTCTCCTTCCTGCTGCAGGGCCTCGCCCATGGACAGCCGCCCGAGGTCCAGAACCTGAGCGAAATGGACCGCCGGCGCTGGCGCATGCTCCTGCTCCAGCTCTGGGGAACGACGCCCGATCGGCTTGGTCTTCAAGACGGGCTGGATCGGCTCTGGGCCTGTCCTGCCTTTCTCGATGAATTGCGAGAACTGTTCGCCCTGTTGCTGGAGTGCACCGACCACCTCGCCCCTCCCCTGCTGTGGGATCAGCCCGTGCCCCTGGCCCTCCACGCCCGCTACAGCCGCGCCGAGATCTACGCCGCCTTTGGGTTGATCACCGATACCCAGCAAACCACCGGCCAATCGGGGGTGCTCTTTGCTCAAACCACCCGCTGCGACGTCTTCTTCATCACCCTCAAAAAGAGCGAGTGCCTCTTCTCCCCCACCACCCGCTACAACGACTACGCCATCTCGCCGCGAGAGTTCCACGGGGAGAGCCGGAGCCTCACCCGCGAAGCCTCATCCACCGGCCAGCGCTACATCCACCCCGCCGAGTGCGGCTCTCGTGTGCTGCTATTGGTGCGCGAAGACAACAAGCGCGGCAGCGTCACCCTGCCCTTCCACTTCCTCGGCTTTGCCAACTACGTCAGCCACCAGGGCGAGCGACCGATGGCGATCCGCTGGCGGCTGCAGCAGCCGATCCCGGCGGCGTTTTATCCGGATCTGGCGGTGGCGGTTTGAGGGCGAGGTGCTGGGTGCTGGGCAGACAGCGATGACGCATTGAGGCTGGTCCCATGAGCCTTCTGGAACGCATCTCGATTGAGCCAGCCGTTCGCTAACGCTGCACGTGGCCTGCGGCTACGGCAAGCCGTGCGTTCGGGGAACCCGCCTCAGCGTCGGCGATGTGCTCGGAGCCTTGGCCAGCGGACGCAGCGAAACTGAGCTGCTGCAGGACTTCCCCCAGCTCAGCCATCAGGATGTACTGGCCTGTCTGCCCTTTGCCGCAGAGCGGGAACGACGGCTGATGACCACCTGCCCGACAACGTGACCCTGCGCCCGCTGCTGGATGAGAACCTCTCCGAGCGGCTGATTCCCTTGCTGGCAGCACGGTTCCCAGAGAGTCAGCGCATTCGCCTTCGGGGTCTTGGTGGATCGGACGATCGAGAACTCTGGGAGCTGGCGCGCAGCGATGGCTACGTGCTCGTCACCAAGGACGAAGACTTCCTGCTTCCCAGCGTCAACCGCGGCTGCCCTCCCAAGGTGGTGTGCCTCGCCATCGACAATGCCAGCAATGCAGAAACGGCTGCGTTTCTGTCGCATTACGCTGATGCCATTGAACGCTTCGCTGTTCACCCAGAGGCTGGATTCCTGCTCCTGGATTGAGTGGATTCGGGTTGAGATAGCTTCAACGCTAAGAGCCCGTCAGAATGAGAACACTTAACATCGGCCGATGGAACTCACTGCTGTGCTTTCCCCCGCGGAGGTAGGCACATACGTGGCCTTCAATCCTCAAACGGGCACCACAGCGGGGGATTCCATCGAAGAGGCCCTGCCAACCTGCACGAGGCCACCACGCTCTACTTGGAGGAGTTACCCGCCGTCATCAAAGTGATTCGTGTCGCGATCATTGGTGTTGTCTGTCGTCGCCCCTCTGCGTTGCTCTTCCGCTTTGTCGATGATGAGCTCAAGCCGGGTCTGGTGCTGCGGCGTGTTCATGCCGTGCATCTGTGGAACGCCACCACACCCCAGCGGCAACGCACCGCCTCCCTCGGCCCTGAACGACGATGCGACGATCCGGCCAGGGCTGGGTGGCTGTTGGGGTGAGGCCATGGTGGTGAAACCTCTCCGGGGGCTCTGGCGTTGCTCTCTGTCCTGCCGTGCCGTTCGGGTTGTCAGGAGGGCGCTGTTGGCTGCGTCACCTGCGCCGCTATCTACAGTTCTGCTCTCCCCATCAGGTCGGCATGAAACCGTTGCCGCAACCCGAAGCACTGCGGCAGTCGCCGTCCTTCGGGCTGGCCGATCTGGCCGTGATCCTGGGGGTGCTGACGCTGCTGACCCTGATCGCCCATGTGGGCTCCGGGGCGATGGTGAGCTTCCGGCCGCCGGAGCTCAGTCCCACCATTTCGCTTGATCCCCGCAACCTGCCCGAATATGCCGGCCGCTCGAGCCTGCGCATGTTCATCGCCCTGGGGGCCTCGATGCTGTTCACCCTGGTCTACGGCTCGCTGGCGGCCCACAACCGCCGGGCCGAGCGGGTGCTGGTGCCCCTGCTCGACATCCTCCAGTCGGTGCCGGTGCTGGGCTTCCTCTCGATTACCGTCACCGGCTTCATCGCCTTGTTCCCGGGCAGCCTGCTGGGGCTGGAGGCAGCGTCGATCTTCGCGATCTTCACCAGCCAGGTCTGGAACATGACCTTCTCGTTCTATCAATCACTGCGCACGCTTCCCAAGGAACTCACCGAAGCCGCCAGCCTCTATCAGCTCTCCCGCTGGCAGCGTTTCAGCCGGCTGGAGCTGCCCAGTGCCGCGATCCCGCTGCTCTGGAACGCGATGATGAGCTTCGGCGGCGGCTGGTTCTTCGTGGCCGCCAGTGAGGCGATCAGCGTCCTCAACCACGACTACACCCTGCCAGGGATCGGCTCCTATGTGGCCGCCGCCGTCAGCGCCCGGGATCTGCCGGCGCTGGGCTGGGCCAGCCTCACCATGGCAGTGGTGATCCTGCTGGTCGACCAGCTGTTCTGGCGGCCGCTGGTGGCCTGGTCCGACCGCTTCCGGCTGGAGCAGAGCGGCTCCGGTGACCTCCCGGAATCCTGGGTGTTCGATCTGCTCACCACAGCACGGGTGCCGCGGCTGCTGGGCACGGCGCTCACCCCCCTGGCCGATCGCCTTGATCGGCTGATGTCCGGTCTGCTCGGCAGCAGTCAGGACAGCGATGAGGAACTGCTGGTCGTGCGGGGTGATCGCCTGTTCAATCTCGGCCTGCTGGGGCTGATCGCCGTGCTGGTCAGCCTGTTGGTCCACTTCGTGCTGGTGCGGGTGGGAATCGCCGAGGTGATCACCGCCTTCTGGCTGGGGGTCCACACCCTCGGCCGCGTCACAATCCTCTTGCTGCTGGCCACCCTGATCTGGACGCCGATCGGCGTGATGATCGGCTTTCAGCCGCAGCTGGCGCGGCGCCTGCAGCCGCTGGTGCAGTTTCTGGCCTCTTTCCCGGCCAACTTCGTCTTTCCCTTCGCCACCCTGTTCTTCATCCGCGCCCATATCAGCCTCGACTGGGGCTCGATTCTGCTGATGGCGCTCGGCTCCCAGTGGTACATCCTGTTCAACTCGATCGCCGGCGCTCAGACGATCCCTTCCGATCTGCGCGAGATGGCCGATGACGTGGGCCTGAGCGGCAGTCAGCGCTGGCGCAAGTTGATCATCCCCGGCATCTTTTCGGCCTGGGTCACCGGCGGCGTCACCGCCTGCGGCGGCGCCTGGAACGCCAGCATCGTCTCGGAGGTGGTGAGCTGGGGTGGCAGCACCTTGAAGGCCAATGGCCTCGGGGCCTACATCGCCGAAGCCACCACCCACGGCGACTGGCCCCGCATTGCCCTGGGCATCGGGATGATGAGCCTGTTCGTCGTGGGGATCAATCGCCTGTTCTGGCGGCGTCTCTACGGCCTGGCGGAACGGCGATATCACCTCTGATCCCTGGCCTTGGGCCTGTCCCTGACCCCTTTTCGTTCGCTTCCGTCAGCCCCTCCACCTCCGGCCATGGCCCTGATCACCGTCGAGAACGTCTCCAAGCGCTTCCCGCTGCCGGATGGCAAGGGCGAATTCACCGTGCTCGGCGATGTCAGCCTGGCGGTGAAAGCCGGCGAAGTGGTGGCCCTGCTGGGCCGCAGTGGTAGTGGCAAGAGCACCCTGCTGCGGATCATGTCGGGTCTGATCCGCCCCAGTCAGGGGCTGGTCTGCAGCAACGGCCAGCCGCTGCGGGGGGCGAACCCCAACCTGGCGATGGTGTTCCAGAGTTTTGCCCTGCTGCCCTGGCTCACCGTGCAGGACAACGTCGAGCTGGGCCTGGCGGCCCGCCACGTGCCGCGCCAGCAGCGGCGGGAGCGGGCGCTCAAGGCGATCGACATCGTCGGCCTGGATGGCTTCGAGAACGCCTACCCCAAGGAACTCTCCGGCGGCATGAAGCAACGGGTGGGCTTCGCCCGCGCCTTCGTGCTGGAGCCGGAGGTGCTGTTCATGGATGAACCGTTCAGCGCCCTCGATGTGCTCACCGCCGAAAACCTGCGCGGGGAGATTGACGATCTCTGGAATGCGGGAACTTTCCCCTCCAAGAGCATCCTGATCGTCACCCACAACATCGAGGAGGCGGTCTACTTGGCCGATCGGGTGGTGATTCTCGGCTCCAAACCCGGCCGCATCCGCGGTGAGCTGGCGGTCAATCTGCCCCGCCCCCACGACCGCAGCCATCCCCGCTTCAAGGCGCTGGTCGATTACATCTATTCGGTCATGACCAACCCCGACATCGAGGTGAGCGGCGAAGTGGCCGGCCGCGAGACGCCCGCCAACGCCCAGCGCCACGCGATCTCACCCTTTGCCAAGGCCCTGCCCCACGTGCGGGTGGGCGGGATCAGCGGCCTGCTGGAGCTGATTGTGGAAAAGGGAGAAGGCCTCGACGACATCCCGCTGCTGGCCCAGCGGCTGCAGCTGGAGGTGGACGATCTGCTGCCCCTGCTCGATGCGGCCGTGATGCTGGGCTTCGCCGAGGTCACCGATGGCGATGTGCGGCTCACGCCGATCGGCAGTGACTTCGCCACCACCACGATTCAACGCAGCAAGGATCTGTTCCGCCAGCAGGCCCTCGGCCGGATTCCGGTGTTGAGCAGCATCGTCCACACCCTGCAGGAGAAGGAGAATCAGGCGATGCGTGCCGATTTCTTCCTCGGCATCTGGGATGACTACTTTCCGCGCGAAGAGGCGGAACGCCAGCTGGCCACGGCCGTGGACTGGGGCCGCTATGGCGAACTGTTCGAATATGACGCCAGTGAAGGACGGTTCCACTTGGCCCGCTGAGGGCGGCAATTCTTACCCAATCCTTGCCGTCCCAACACCAGAATCGCCCGATGCTTGTTTTCGGTTTCCCGTTGCGATCCATGGCAAGGGCGAGGCTTCCGCTCCTTCGGCCCAGGGCGCTGGTTGCCGTCGCGCTGGCCCTGCTTGCCAGGACGGCCCAGCCGAGCCAGGCAGCGGCCAACGCCAATGCCAGCTCTGACACCAATCTGCTGGTTCTTGCCTACCACGACATCAGCGAACGCCCCACAGCCGTCAGCGCTGACTTCGCTGTCACTCCAGACCAGTTGGCCAGCCAGCTGACCTGGTTGCAGGAGCACGGCTATCACCCCGTATCGGTGACCCAGCTGCTGCGAGCCCGCAACGGCGGTCCGCCCCTGCCGCGCCGGCCGGTGCTGCTCAGCTTCGATGATGGCTACAGCAGTGTCTACACCCAGGCCTTCCCCTTGCTGCAACGCTTCAAGGTTCCGGCCGTGGTGGCGGTGGTGGGCCGTTGGCTGGAGCCCGATCACGGCACGGTGGCCTATGGCGACCAGAAGCTGGATCGCTCCCGCTTCCTCCGTTGGGACCAGTTGCGGGCGATGCAGGCCAGCGGCCTGGTGGAGGTGGCCAGCCACAGCTACGACCTGCACCACGGCATCATCGGCAACCCCCAGGCCAACTCCGAGCCCGCTGCCACCACCCGGGCCTACCGGCCTGGCCTTGGCTACGAAACGGAGATCAGCTACCAGCAGCGCATCCAGGCCGATCTGGCCCGCAACAACGCTCTGCTGCGCTCCCAGCTGGGCCGCTCGCCGCGGCTGATCGTTTGGCCCTACGGCCGTTACAACACCACCGTTCAACGGATCGCCGCCGAGCAGGGGATGCCGGTGGGGCTCACGCTCGATGACAGCGCCAACCCGATCAGGGGTCCCCTGACATCGCTGGGGCGGATTCTGATCGGTCCGGAACTGGGCAGCATCAGTCAGTGGGCCCAGGAACTGGAGCTGCGCCAGCGCAACGGCAACGACCACTGGCGCGCCGCCAAGGTGATGCACGTGGATCTGGATGCCATTCACGATCCCAATCCCGCCCAGACGGAACGCAACCTGGCCCTGTTGCTGGCCCGCATCAATGCCATGGGGGTCAACACCGTTTACCTCCAGGCCTTCGCTGATCCCGATGGCGATGGTGTCGCGGACGCCCTTTACTTCCCCAACCGGGTGCTGCCGCTGCGCGATGACCTGTTCAATCACGTGGCCTGGGAGATCCGCACCCGTACCCGGGTGCGGCGGCTCTACGCCTGGATGCCGGTGCTGGCCTTCGTGCTGCCCAAAGGCACCCCCGGGGCGAACGATCGGGTGGTGACCCTGCCGAACCGCAGCGGCCACCTGGCCACGGGCTACCGGCGCCTGTCGCCGTTTTCGGCCATCGCCATGCAGAAGGTGCGCACCATCTATGAAGATCTGGGACGCCGGGCCAGCTTCGATGGCCTGCTGTTCCACGACGACGTCACCCTCAGCGACTACGAGGACGGCAGCTCGACCGCCTTGAACCAATACCGCCACTGGGGCCTGTCCAGCGATCTGGCGGCGATCCGCGGCAATGCTGCGGCCCTGAATCGCTGGAGCGAGCTCAAGACCGACTATCTCAACGGGCTCACCACCCAGCTGGCCGCTGAAGTGCGTCGCAACCAGCCCCAGCTGCTCACCGCCCGTAATCTCTATGCCCAGGTGGTGCTCAACCCCCGTGCCCAGGCCTGGTACAGCCAGTCCCTGTCCTCGGCCCTGCGCACCTACGACTTCACCGCGCTCGAGGCCATGCCGTACATGGAGAAAGCCGGCGATGCCGAGGCCTTTCTGGGGCAGCTGGTGGCCCGGGTGCGAGCCCAGCCCCAGGGCCTGTCGCGGGTGGTGTTCGAGCTGCAGAGCACCGACTGGTCCAAGCGCCGGGATCTGCCCTCTGCGGAGCTGGCGCAGCAGTTGCGCTGGCTCTACGCCCTCGGTGTACGGCATGTGGGCTACTACCCCGACAGCCCCTTCCGGGCCAACCCCGATCCGGCCTTGATCGCGCCGGTGCTGGCCAGTCACTCCAGCGCTCCGGAGCCTCCCCGTTGAGCCAGGCCCTGGCCACGCTGTTGACCAACTACGTGGCGATCTATCCGATCGTGATGGCGCTGCTCTGGAGCGGCATGGCCCTGGTGTTCTTCTGGCTGCGGGAACGCCGGGAACGCTGGCTGGTGCTGCCCGCCCGCATGCCGTTGCCCCTGCCGGTGAGCATCCTGATCCCCTGCTTCAACGAAGGTCCCCTGCTGGTGGAAACCCTGGCGGCGGCCCTGGCGGTCGAATGGCCCGAGTTCGAGGTGATCGCCATCAATGACGGCAGCAGTGATGACACGGGCCGCCAACTCAATCAGCTGGCGGCAGCGAACAGTCGGCTGCGGGTGGTGCATCTGGCCAGCAACCAGGGCAAGGCCCTGGCCCTGCGCGCCGGTGCCCTGATCGCCAAGCACGAATGGCTGGTGTGTATCGATGCCGATGCCCTGCTCGATCGCCATGCTCTGGCCTGGCTGATGCGCCATTTCCCCGGCCGCGATCGCCTGGCGGCGGTGACCGGAAACCCGCGCATCCGCAACCGCACCACCCTGCTGGGCCGCCTTCAGGTCGGCGAATTCTCGGTGATCATTGGCCTGATCAAACGGGCCCAGGCGCTCAGCGGCGGCCTGTTCTGCGTTTCGGGGGTGATCGGTGCCTTCCGCCGCTCGGCGTTGCACCAGGTGGGCTACTGGGACAGCAACTGTCTCACCGAGGACATCGCCATCACCTGGAAGCTGCAGCGGGCCGGCTGGCAGGTGGACTACGAACCCCATGCCCTGATCTGGATCCTGATGCCGGAAACCCTGCGCGGCCTCTGGCGGCAGCGGCTGCGCTGGGCCGAAGGGGGGCTGCAGGTGATCGGCAGCCATCTCGACCTGCTGGTCAGTCCACGCCAATGGCATCTGCTGCCCCTGCTGCTGGAACCCCTGGCCAGCCTGGTCTGGGCCTACGCCCTGGTGGCGTGCCTGCTCCTGGGCCTGCCCCCCGCGGCCAGCGTGTCCCTGCTGCCCCTGGTCTGCCTGCTGCAATTTCTGGTCAGTTTCGAGCTGGACCGCCCCTATGACCCCGGGCTCAGGCGCATCGTCTTCTGGATGATCTGGTACCCGGTGCTGTTCTGGCTGATCACCTTGCTGGCCTCCCTTGTCGCCCTGCCCCGGGTGGCCCTGCGGCGCCGGTCGCTGCGGGCCCGTTGGGTCAGTCCTGATCGAGGGCAACCGGGCTGAGGGCCAAGGCACGTCTTGCCGATTTCTGGCCCGACGTCAACGACGCTGTGCTGTATCGAACTAACTTCCCCCCTTGGAATCCACCTCCTTGGATTACCACTCCCTGGATGGCCTCTCGGTGGACAGCCTCTCTCTGTCGAGCCTGCACCTGGATCCCCAGGAGAGCAGCGGCCCCATCGCCTCGACCTCCTGCCGACCACCCCGGGCTGAACCGATCCTGGATCGCTGCGCCGAAGGGGCCGCAAGCACCCGCTGGTTGAGCCGTGGACTGACCGCCGGGCTCTGGGTCGCCTTGGTGGCCGTGGCGGGCCCCCTGGCCTGGAAGGGAGGTGTGGTCACCGCTGTCGGTCTGGGCCTGCAGCGGCAACGCCGCCGTCGCCCCTGCCTGCTGCCCCCCCCGCAGCCCGAACCAGCCCTGCTGCCCTTGTCCGTGCCCTTGCCCGTGTCGCGGCAGGAGCTGGCCAGCAGCTTTCGACTTCAGGAGCGGATCTTGTTTCGCGTCCGGCACGCCAGGATCAGCGAGGTGAGCCATGACGCCAACGGTGACATCACCGCGATCCGCACCATCCCTCAGGACCTCGACGAACCCCAGACGATCCCGCATGCGCATCCTGTTAGCTGAGGACGACGGGCGCCTGGCGGAACCGCTGGTCGATTATCTGCAGCGGGAACAGCATGGGGTTCTCTGGTTGGCGGATGGTCGCCAGGCCCTCGATGCGCTGCTGGACGGCGACTACGACCTGGCCCTGCTCGACTGGATGCTGCCGGGACTGGACGGTCTGTCGGTGGTGGCTGAGCTGCGCCGTCATGGCAGGAGCACCCTGGTGATGATGCTCACCGCCCGCGATGATCTGGATGATGTGGTGCAGGGTCTGCAGAGCGGAGCCGACGACTATCTGGTGAAACCCTTCCGGATGGCGGAACTCTCCGCCCGGATCCGATCGCTGGAACGCCGCTCCGCCCGCAGTTACCAGCCCACCCAGCTGCACTGGGGAACCATCCAGCTTGATCCCCTGCAGGCACGGGTGCTGGTCCAGGGAGTGGAGCTGGCGCTCACCTCCAAGGAGCTGCAATTGCTGGAATGGTTTCTGCGCCATCCGGCACGGCTGGTGAGCCGCAGCCACCTGCTGGACCATCTCTGGTCCATGGACAAGGACGCCAGCGAAAACACCGTGAAGACCCACCTCAACAACTTGCGCCGCAAACTCAAGGCAGCCGGCAGTGACGACCCGATTGAAACCATTCACGGCATGGGCTATCGGCTGCGGGAGGCGTCAGTTTGAAGTCGAAACGGCAACCTGTCGGCTCCGAGCAGGTTCTGATGCGGCAGCGGCGTGAGCTGTTCCTGCTCTATCTCGGCAGCCTGGGCCTCGCTCTGGTCACCGTGGCCCTGGTGGTGCGGGGCATCACCTGGCAGATCGAGCTGGCGGAAACCCGCAGCCAGCTGGCCCTGATCGGTGAAGATCTGGCCAGCCTGCCTGTACCGGGCCCGGGCCGGGAGCGGGAGCTGCAGCAGAGCCGCCGCGACTTCCGCAGCGCCCATCTGCTGGTGGAGTGGTTCACCAACCGGGATCAGGACGCCGTGGCCCGGTTGGGTGACATCCGCAGCATGGGTCGCTTGCCGGCGGAGAATCCCCTTCAGGCCAACCAGTGGCAGCAGGGGCCGGGGTGGATTGCCCTGGTGATCGCGGGCAGTTCGGCCAAAGCCTGGGGTAGCCCGAATCAGAGGGTGTGGTTGCGGATCAGCGCCGGGTTGGAGCCCGTGCAGGAACGCCTGCGCCAGCTGGATCTCACCTTGAGTGCGGCGCTGTTGATCGCCATGGTGCTCAGTGCCGTCAGCTCCTGGCTGCTGACCCGCAGGGCCGTGGCCCCGGTGAAGGCGACGCTGGAACGGCTGCGCCAGTTCAGCCTCGATGCCTCCCATGAGCTGCGGGGGCCCCTGGCGGCCATGGCGGCGAATGCGGAGATGGGCCTGGTGGAAACCCAGCTGCACGAGCGCTCCCAGCGGCGCCGCTTTGAGGCCATCGCCAGCGCCAGCGAACAGATGCAGCAACTGGTCGATGATCTGTTGCTACTGGCGAAGAATGGCGAGCATCGGCTGGGTCGTGCCGAGCCGCTGGATCTGTCTGAACTGTTGGAGCAGGAATTGGATCTGCAGCAGGATCTGTTCACCCAGAAGCAGCTGAAACTCGTCGCTGACATCTCCCCCGGCATCAGGATCTGTGGCTATGGCCCACTCCTGCATCGCCTGGTGCGCAACCTGCTCGACAATGCCCGCCGCTACACCGAACCGGGTGGACTGGTCCGCGTCAGCGCCCAGCGACGTGGTCGGCTGGCGCGCATCTCGGTGCTTGACAGCGGCATTGGCCTGAATCCCGATCAACAGGCCAGGGTCTTCGATCGCTTCTGGCGGGCCCGCCAGGATCGCAGTGACGGCGGTTCGGGCCTGGGACTGGCGATCGCCGCCCGCATCTGCAGCCTGCATGGTGGCCGCATTCAGCTGAACAGTGAACCTGGATCCGGCAGTTGCTTCGAGGTGGATCTGCCCGCATTGCCGGGTTCCAGTTTCTCCATCGTCAATCCCGGCTGAGCCTCAGTTGCGGCTGAATGTCATGCAGGGCCGGCTCAGACGCCGCAGTCTTTACCCCAGCGCTGATAACAGAGGCCGTCATCACGGCAATCCACGCGCTTGAGAGGAAACTGAAACTTCTCGTAGAGGGCATCTTGAACAATCACCGACGGGGCGGCCCCGTGAAACTCCTTGTTGACTTTGCAAGCAGCGGCCGCCAAGCTCGCACCGGGCAGAACCAGCGGGCCGAGCATGACGCCAAGCAGCATGGACTTCGCTAACACGTTCATCGGCGTCACCAGCAGGGGGGACTGAAAAAGTTGACAACAGTCTAGCCCAGACAGCAACAAGCTGCGATCCCGTCGGGGTCAATTTGCTGGGAGCGATGCACCGTTGCTGAAGCCGCTGAGGGCCGAGCCTTGTCTTGCCATTGTTCTGACCACGTCATGTCTTCCCTCCAGGATTGACCCTGGCTATCGGGGGATGAAGTCTGGGGGTTGGCTCCAGCTCGAAGCAGCCTGAAAGCCGGAATAAGTTCAGGAGAACAAGCTTGGCCTTGGGCCAAGCGCTTGACCATGGCAAGATTCAGAACGACGACGATTCGGGCCGATCTGCAATCTGATGTCAGCCCTTGGTGATTGGACGGCGGCGGGTGCGGAACCACATCACCAGGCCCGTGACGATCAGCAGCAACAGGCAGAATCCCAGCACATAGGCGTAGTAGGGCTGCAGATTGATCGGCCCGAAATGGCCGCTGTGAATCTGAATCAGCCAGTCGGCTTCGATGCCCTTTTGATCAAGAATGCTGTAGATCACACCGGTGATGGCTGTGAGTAGCAACGGCAGGGACGCAAACGGCACGATGGCGCGGTGGGCACTGCGGGATGATTTGAACATGACAGCTGGGGGTGATGAAAATCGGGGTTGGGCTGTAATCAACAGGTCCGCTCACAGGGAGTCGCCTGCAGAAGGCAGCTGAGAATTCGGGCTGATCCGATCTGTTGGCTTGAGCTGCGGAGTTGAGCTTGACGCTGAGATCGGGGCCGAATGCGGGGCCGCAGACTGGAAGCGGCCCAGGCAAGGGAGGCGTTGAACCAGGAATCAGAACTTGAAGGTGCTCTTGACCAGGGCCCCGAGGTTTTCGAAGGATTGTCCCGACGGTGTGAACTGTCCGGCAGGGCGGCTCAGGTAGAAGATCGCCGGAGTCACGGCGATATGGTCGGTGGCTTGAATCTTGTACCAGAGCTCAAAGGCATAGTTACCGTCGTTGGGGGTCTGGCCACCGGTGAGTCCGGTGGCGAACACCGGCTGCCCCAGAGCCAGGCCGAGGCTGTTGGCCTCAGCAAAGGCGTTTTGCCATTGCAGGCCCACATACCAGGACTGGCTGTCCTTGAGGCTGCCGCTGGGTACGGCCTGGCCGTAGTCGTAGGCGTTGTAGCCCCAACCGGCACTGATCGAGGGGAACCAGCCGCTGACCTGAGGCTGCCAGTAGCCACTGAGAGCGAAGGCGTTGAGATGGCCGGCGCCGGTGCTCGCCCAGTCACCGGCCGCGAAGGGGGTGGTGCCTGGGATCTCGGTGTTCTGTTGCACATAGCTGTAGAGGCCGGCAAGAGCCCAGTTTTCACGGGCGTAGGCCAGCTGCACCGTTCCGGCTGCCTGGGAGTTGCCATTGCCGATACCACCGAGATTGGGATTGCCGACATCCCCCAGTGCCGCCACATAGTTGGCAGAGACGCTCCAGGCGTTGGACTTCCACCAGAGGCCGGCGCCGGGACCGAGGTTGTGGTTGTAGGCAGCGGGGGCGCCGTTATAGGTAAAAAGATCGAGGATGGTGTCGTCGGGATAGGCGCTGGGCGAAACCGCCAGCATGTCCTCCTGGCCGACTCGGCCGCCGAAGGTGGCCATCCAATTCGAGCCGATCGGAAACTGATAGAAGATCTTGTCGATCGCCACCACGTCGCCGCAATCGGTGCCGGTGCCGCAGTCTTGTTGGAAGGCCACCTCCAGTTCGTTGAGGCCGCCGTTGCCGAAGGCTGAATCGGCGAAGTTGCCGGCGCGCAGCACCGTATGCAGCAGATCCTTGCCGTTGAAGCTGGTGTCGAAGTTGAGCTCGAGGTCGTAGTTGAAGCTGGTGCCCCCTTCGCTGGCACGAGCGTTGTTCACCAGATCGTGGGCTGAGCCACTGAAGGCATTGGCGCCAAGCACGAACACGGCCATGCCGTCGAGCTTGGTGGTGGTCGAGAACTGGGTGGCCTCCAGTTCGCCCACCTTGGCCTCGAGGCCGTCGACCCGGCCGCGGATCACCGCCAGCTCCTTGCCGAACTCCTGCATCAGGCGGCGCAGCTCATCGGTGACCTCGGTGACCCGATCGAGGCAGGCATTGAGCAGGGCCGCTGCCTCATAACGACTGAGGGAGCCATGGCCCCCAAAGGTGCCGGCCGGATATCCGGCGACACAGCCATAGCGCTCCACCAGGTTGCTCAGGGCCTGATAGGCCCAGTCGCTGGGCCGCACGTCGCTGAATTGGGCGACGCTGGTCACCTGGTTCTGGGAGGAGGTCCCTGAACTGGCATCGCTGTAGTGCCCCATCCCCGTGAGGTTGAGCTCGGCGGCTGCGGCAGAGGCCGGAGCGAGCACAGAGGGCAGCAACGGCACCACCACGCCGATCAGCACATGGACAACAGCAGGTTGTCTGCAGCACTTGGGCCGTGACATCAAATTGAGCAGTTCTTCGAAGCCCTGCAATCGTGGCCTGCCCAGGAGCAGAAAACGACAACTTTTCGGCCTGCCGCAAAAGCATCTGTGGTAAACCTTCACTAGGCAGGACAAAGCAGGGGCCAAGGTTCAGGCCAGCCGTTGACAGGCAGGCCCTGCACTGGTTTCCTTGCTTCTCCGTCGGGTTTGCTCGCTCCGAGCACTCGTCAAAAGGAGCCAGCAGGTTGGACCAGGAGGGGCGGGCCGCTGGCGAGCCTGATCGGGTCGCTTGTTGCCGATCCGGGGCATCGGGATGACCCGGCCACCAGCAAAGGCCTGATGCTCCGTCTGGTCAGTGGTGAGATCGACAGGTGCAGGTTCCAGAACCGCTTCGACCATGCCGATGGCCATCGGATCCGGGGCCTGCTGTTGGCGAGGAGGTGAACATGGCGGTGGCCTCACGGCTGAACCTTTGCTCAGACGAAACCGATATCGTTCGCGGTGCTCCTGAAACCCTGCCTGGATCTGGGCGGTGATCAAGGCGTCCTCCGTCACCAGCGTTCCCGGCGCCTCCTGCCGCTGACGCCAGGGCTGGCACTCCAGGTGCGGTCGCAGGCGAAGCATGCCTAACCGAAAGCCAGTCCATCCTCCGAGAGGTGCGGCCCGCAGGGGCCCGGACCTGGCCGCGGCTCCGGCTGATCCACGGCTCCCAGCCGATCAGGGCCAGGCGATGAAGCGCAGGGGTTCGTAGCGGGCCACCGTGATCCGCCAGGCGCGGCTCACCAGAGTCTCCAGGCTTGCCAACAGGGCCTCGCTGTCGCCCGTGGTGATCCACCGGGCCTTGAGGATCGGCAGCTGTTCACTCATCACCTCCAAGGGCAACTCCACCAACAGCAAGCTGGGATCGCCGGCTGAGCGCCGCAACGCCAGCTCGTCACTGCCCTGCCAGAGCCGCAGCAACAACTCCAGGGCCAGGGTGCGGCCTGCCTCGCCGGGATCCGATTCATCCGCAGCGGCGGCCGACTGGGATTTGCCCGCCAGTGGCAGGGCTCGCTGCCCCCCCTTCTCCACCAGGGCCATCGCAACAAGATAGGGAGCGTCGGCCATGGAGCTGAAGTGACAGCCTCCACCTTGAAGGATCGCCTCGCCAGGCTGACGGCGAGCCCGCTGCCCTCAGCGATTCAGCCGCTGCATCGGCAGGCCATGCGGGGCCACTGCCACTGCCACTGCCACGGTCAGGGTCAGGCGATCAAGTCGGCGCCGATCAGGAAACGAACGAGGAGTTTGTTGCCGATAGAGCAGCAGCGAGCCTGTCCTGGCGAACAGATCACATAGCGCCTTGAGGCTGCGGTGGCGGAATTCACTGATCCGACTGTGATCGGGCTGCTGGTTGCCGGCCTACACCAGGAAGGCCAGATCCTCGTAGCAGGACCGCTCGATCCTGCGGGAGGAGACAGTGCCGACGCCGTAGCCCTAGAGCAGCAACATCGTCAGTCGCTGCGCGGAAAGCTGCGCCTCCATCCTCGGGTCAAACCCCTTCTCCCCACGGGGATCCTTGCTCTGGGCAGAAATCAGGATCTGGGAGAGATCCAGCTCATTCCCAGATCCAGCAGGACTCCACCCGGTTGTCATCCGAGAGCCAATCACTGGGTGATGGCGGTTGGAGGGTGGTCTTCTCCGGCTGTCATGGACGGAAGGACTTGGGCTTTTGCATGCCCCATCCTCTCGCCCAGATTCATTGCCGTCACTACGTTTCGGGCAGATTCAGGGGCGTCCGTGGAGAGTCGGGAGGGTGGGATTCGCGCGCCAGGCTTTCAGGGCATGGCGTCCCAGGCCGCCTCAAAGGTGAGGGCGCTGTTCAGCAGCTGCTGGCAGGCCACGGCCCTCCGCCCGCCGGAGCGGCCCATCAGCACCGCATTGGCCTGGGCATCGGCGAACACGGTCGCCTCGGCGGCCTCCAGCTCCTGCAACGCAGTGGCCAGGCGGTCGTCCGCCGGCCGGTGTTGTTCCCGCCAGCCGCCTTCCTGCCCGTGCAGGCTCCAGAGATCCAGCCACTCAGCCAGGGCGCGTAGGCCCGCCACCTCAGCCGCCAGCAGGCGCATCAGGCTGGGTCCGGCCATCGGCACCATCGGCAGCCGCAGCAAGGTGCGGTAACTGGCGATCAGGCTGCTGAGGAGTTGTTCCTGCAGATCCCAGAGGCGGCCCAGGCGCTCGCCGAGCTGGTCCCCGGTGAGCTCCGCTTCGGCCTCAGGCCGTTGGCTCTGCAGCTGCAGCAGCTGGGCCAGCAGGGCATTGCGCCGGGCCAGGCGCTCGCTGGCCTCCGCCTCAATCCCACTCTCCAGTTGCAGCGCCCGCGCCCTCAGGGCCTCGGCGAAGCCTGTGCACAGGCGGCGGCAGAGCTGCTGGCGCTGATCAAGGGCGCGACTGGGCCAGAAGCGCGCCACCGCCAACCAGGACAGCAGCACCCCGATCAGGGTCACCAGCAGGCGCAGGGGAATCCAGGTGCTGAGCTGGCTGGCGTGGGCGGTCCAGCCGATGCCCACCACCAGCCCAGCCACCTTGTAGCCGGAATGGAGTCCCAGGGAGCCGCCGAACAGGCGGGTGCAGGCCAGCGCCAGGGCCACCCCGATCGGCATCGGCAGGATGGCACTCAGGGTGGGATGGAAGATCACCAGGATCACGCCCCCCAGCAGCGTGCCCTGCATGCGCTGGATACCCATGGTGCGGCTGGCCCCCACCGTGCCTCCCAGCACGGCCGCCACCGCCAGGGGCGCATAGACGGGGTCGGGCAAGCCCAGGGTGATGACCAGTCCGGCCGACAGGCCGGCGGTCAGCGCCAGGCGCAGGTCGGAGCGGGTCAGCAGCGGCGGGACGGTCGCGCTCATCACAGGCCACCCGATCCATTGGCTCCAGGCCATGGCTGGTCGTCGTGGCGGCTTGCCAAGGCGAGACTGTGCAGACTTCTCACCAGCCGCTGCAGTTCGTCGTCGACGGCCAGCAGCAGCAAGGGGGCCAGGCCCTGGTCGGTGGCCAGCCGCACCAGGCTTTGGCGCTTCGCCAGGGGGGACACCTCGGGCTGGGGGCCTGGGGCGAGCATCTCCGGCAGCCCCTCGAGCCAGGGGGTGTCGGCCAAGGCCAGGGCCCCCTGGGGCAGCATCCGCACCAGGCGCTGTAGTTGCAGGCTGTGGTGATTGATCCGTTCCCAGAGCACGCCCCGCTGGCGCCAGCGCTGCCGTTGGCCTGGGCCCAGGGGACTGCTGCGCAGTTCGTCAGTGACGAGCCGGCTGAGCTGCTGGGCCAGTCGGCTGCCGGTGATGGCGACGGGTGCAGCGACGGGCTCGGCGGAGCTTGTCTTCAGCCACTGGCGAATCGCCATCAGTCGCTCCCGGGTGGTGGCCCGCAGCTGGGCATCGAGGCCGCGGATCTCCGCTAACCGGTTCACGGGCCAGAACAGGTAACTCACCACCAGCACCGCCCCGATGCCGATCAGGGTGTCGAGGATGCGGTTGAGCACATAGACCCAGTCCAGCTGGGAGTAGTCCTCGATCAGAAACAACATCGAGCACACCAGCATCCCCAGCCCTCGGCTGGATTGCCAGCCCAGCAATCGCAACAGGGGCACCACCAGTAACAGGCTCACCGTCAGGCCGATCCAGCCGCTCAGAATCGTGTGCACCAGACCGGCGACCACCCCGCCGGTGACCGTGCCGAGCACCCGGGTGCGGGAGGCGGCCAGCACCCGGGTATCGGTCTCGTCCATGCACATCACCACTGCCACCAGGGTGTACCAGGCGAAATGCACGTCCTGTCTGTTCATCGCCAGGGCCCCGGCCAGGGCCGCCGCCACTCCGTACTTCAGCGTGGTGCGCAGAACAGCAGGGGGGAGCATGGGCAGAGGGGATAGGGAGACAATCAGGGTGCGGCTGAGCCCCCTTTGGCCGCTGGAACGATCGGAGCCAACGGTGCCGCCGCTGGAGCCAGGGGGCTGGCCGGGCCCAGGGCCTGCGGCAGCTCCAGGGTCACGGGCACCGTGGCATCAGGCTCCCGGGGCACCGGCAGCAGCTCCCGCAGCAGCTGGGCGTAGGTGATGTTGACGTCGATCGTGGCGTTGAGCCGCCGCACCAGGCTCTGCACCAGCCGGTCCTGGGTGAGCGAGAGGGTGATCTCGTCGGAGAGCCCTGTCTGATAGCGGAGTTTGGCGTCGCGGAAGCCCTCCAGGCTGGCCGCCACGCCGCGCCGGGCCGAGGCCAGCTTGGCCAGGCTGGCCTCATGGTTGAAGAAGGCCTGCTCGAGTCGCAGGCGGATGTCGTTGCGGCGGGCGGCGTAGATCTGGGCCTGCGCGGCTTCCTGGCTGGCGAGGGCCCGCACCTCGGCGGCGGTGCTGCCGGCATCGAACAGCAGCCAACGGAAGGTGAGGGCCATCGACCAGTCGTAGCCATGGGTGTACAGGCTGGGGATCACGGTGCTGCCGCAGCAGTCGCCCGTGATCGACCACTGGTTGGTCTGGTTGGCCAGACCGCTGGCGCGGGCCAGGAAGCTCAGCCTGGGCAGCAGCTGGGCCGCCACCTGATCCTTCTGGCGGGCCAGGGCCTCGCGGGCGGCCAGCACCGCCTCCAGCTCGGGATTGCCCTGGTAGGCGGCCAGCAAACTCGCTTCCAGATCCAGGGGCCAGGCCGGTTGCAGGCTGATCGGGTCGCTGGCGCTCGGGGTCAGGTTCGCCGGCAGGTTGAGCAGGGTCGCCAGGCGCCGGCGGGCCACGGCCCGATCGGCCAGGGCCTGGGTGAGCAGCTCCTGGGACTCGGCTTCGATCGACTCGCGCCGCAGCAGATCCAGGCGGGGCACCAGGCCGGCCTGCTTGAGCGCCAGCACATCCGAGAGGATCACCAGATCGTTGCGGACATCGGCATCACGGATGCGCACCAGCTGGTCGCTGCGCTGCAGGTTGTAGTAGCTCTCGCTGACGTTCAGCTGCAGCAGGCGCAGGTCGTTGGCGTAGCTGCTGCGGGCCTCTTGCAGCCGGGCCCGGGCTGCCCGCACCGCTGGCGTGCGGGCAAAGTCCACCAGGGCATAGCCCAGTTCCAGGCCTGCGGCGCTGTTGCGCACACCCTGGATCAGGTAGGCGTCGGCGCCGGTGGGTACATAGAAGGCGCCGCCGGGGGCGAAGGCACCGCCGAAGCCCAGCACCGGGTTGCCCACGGCCGCCGCGTAGCTGTTGGCCGCTTGGTCGTAGCCCAGGCCCGCCACCGCCAGCAGTCGCGGCCAGTAGCTGCCCAGGGCCGCCTGAAGCTCCGCCAATTGACGGGCCACCCCCAGACGCCTGGCCTGGAGCTGGGGACTCTGGGCGTAGGCGATCGCCAGGGCCTGGGACAGGCTCAGGCCCTGCACACTGCCGCTTTTCAGTTCGCTGGCGCTCGGCAGGGCCAGGGCTGCTGCGGCGGCGGTGGGACGGGAGGCTGTGCTCTCGGCCGGGCGGTTGGCCCGCAGCAGGTCGGGGGCCAGGGGAGCCACCTCAGGCTGGTCCCGAGGTGGTGGGCTGGCGGACGGGGGCAGAAGCTGATCGAGCAATAGCAACTCCCGATCCAGGCGAGTCCAGGAGCGCTCCAACTGGTCGATACCGGCCCCAGTCCTGGGCGTGGTCAGGGATGCCGTCGGGGGGGGCTGGCTGCGGCCGGGGCGAACCAGGGGGCCCAGCAGGCTGGAGCCGACCAGGATCCAGGGGATGGCGGTGCGAATCAGCAACCGTCGCGGCGATCCGATGGGTCTGCCCGTCCCCAGCACCTGCCCTTGCGCCCTGCCACCACGGTTGCTCTGCTGGCTCACCCCGTTTGGCGCCGTCGGTTCAGAGGGCCCAGCATCGGTGTTCGCCGCCGGCAGGCGCCCCTGCTTCAACCCAGCTCGACAACTGGTTGGTGGCTGGTGCCGCCGGGCCGGCGGACGGATGATGGCAGCCTGGTTGCCTTGGTGCTCAGCAGTGCAGCTCACCCCGGATCTCGAGGCGCTGCTGCGCATGGGCCTGGCGGTGTTGTGCGGCCTTGCCGTCGGCGTCAACCGCGCCCATCACGGCAGCACGCCCCACCCCAATCGCTTGAGGGTGCATGTGCTGGTGGGACTCAGTGCCTGTCTGATGGTGCTGGCCGCCGGACCGGATCCAGAGGCCCGCAGCCGGGTGATCCAGGGGGTGGCCACGGGGGTCGGCTTCCTCGGTGCTGGCGAGATTCTGGTTCCCTCGAGGCCTCGAAAGCATGCCCCGCCGGAGGTGATGGGCCTGAGCAGCGCCGCCTCGATCTGGTTCACCGCCTCCCTGGGCGTCACGGTGGCGGCGGCCAGCCCGCTGTTCGCCATGGTGGCCCTGGCCCTGGCCCTGGTCACCCTGTCGGATCGGCGCAACGGTGGTGATGTCGCTCAGGATTCGGCTCAGAGCGCTGAGGCTGTCTCATCCGCCGGCAAGTCCCAGCGTCGTGGCGCTTCTCTCACCGTGCCCCTGAGTCCCCGGATTCGGCGAACCCTGGGTGCGGGCTCCAGCGTCATCCCCCCCGAGGATCAGGTGTCGGACGAGGAGCCGCAGGATGGATCGCTCCCCCATCAGAAGCGAAAGCGATAGAAGCTGCCGCTGCCGTCCAGGGAGCCTGATGGCGCGGCCTCGTTCGCAGGCGGCTGGCTCTGCCCGCGGGTGCGCTGATCGGGCTGGTTCTGACCGGAGCGCTAGGCCACGCCTGCCTCGACCAGTGTGTTGGACGTCTCCGATGGCTCCGGGCTGGATCAGGCTTGATGGAGGCGCAACGGGCTTGTCGCGCTAAGGCCTGGCAGCACGGCGATTGGAGGGATGGGACGCAGAGTGGCCGGCGCTCTCCGTACCGCGGGGTTCATCGGCACTGGCCCAGTCCGCATCCCAGTAGCTGATGCCGTTGCGATCAAAGGGGCGGCCGTCGAGTCGCTGGGTCTCCAGGGAGGTGTTGGCCATGCCGGTGATCAGCCCCCCCAGCTCCATCGGCCCGAGATCGGTGCGGAGATCCTTGCCCCCCGCCAGCAACAGGGCGGGCAGTCGCACGACGTTCTGAGGTTGGGTGAGTTTACGGAACAGGGCTTTGAGGGCGAGCTGCTGGCGCTCCATCCGCCCGAGATCGCCGGTCTCGTCATGGCGAAAGCGCAGGAAACCCTCGAGATCGCGCCCCTGGAGGTTCTGGGGGCCGGGCTTGAGGTCGATGTAAAGACCCTGGCTGCGGTCGACGTAATACATGCGTTTGGGCACATCCACCTCGATGCCCCCCAGTTGGTCGGCCATGCGACGAATGGCGGAGAGGTTGACCACCAGGTGATGCTGAATCGGGCGATTCAGATGGTGTGCAACTTCCTGTTTGATCGCCTCCGCCCCTCCCAGGCTGTACAGAGAGTTGATCTTCAGCGGTCCGTAGCGCTCCGCTTCCACGTAGGTGTCGCGGGGAATCTGGGTGATGTGGGTGACCCCATCCTCGACATGCAGCACCGCGATCACATCGGTATTACCACCGCCGACGTCCGTGCCCAGCAACAGCAGATTCTGATCGCTGATGCCGACGCTCCAGGAGGAGAAGGGGTTGCTGAAGGCACTGCTGCCCTCGCCTGGTTTCTGGCTGGTGATCAGATCGGCCAGAGGTTTGGCGAGCGCAAGCCCACCACCCAGGCCGATCGTCACGGCCAGCAGCAGGGAGAATCGGTGGGGGCGCCGGGAGGAACGGCGCGCCTGACGTTGGACCGCAGGACTACTCATTGAATCGACGCTAGGGCAGGGGTGAGAACCAGGTGGTTCATCGTGAGGCGCTTCCGCAACGGGTCAGATCAGCAGGGGTGTTCACGGCGATGTCCGAAGCAACGGCCAGTCCCCGCTGGCTGGTTGCCGTCGTGGCGATGGAGCTCACCAGGGCCTGGGCCTGGTGGGGCTGATCCCAGCTTGGCTCTGATCACAGCCGCAGCGGTTCTCCGGGACGCAGGCCGGCCTGCACCCGCCAGAGCTCGGCATAGGCGCCGCCCCGCTGCAACAGATCGTCGTGGCTTCCACTTTCGACGATCCGGCCCCGCTCCATGACGATGATGCGGTGGGCATGGCGCACCGTGCTGAGGCGGTGGGCGATCACCAAGGTGGTGCGGCCGGCGGTGATCTGCTCAAGCGAGCGCTGGATGGCGGCCTCGGTTTCGTTGTCGACGGCGGCCGTGGCCTCATCGAGGATCAGCACCGGCGGGTTCTTGAGAATGGCGCGGGCCAGGGCGATTCGCTGCCGCTGACCGCCCGAGAGCCGCTGCCCCCGCTCCCCCACCACCGTGTCGTAGCCATGGGGCAGTGCTTCGATGAAGCTGGCGGCTTCGGCCTGCTGGGCCGCCCTCTCGATGTCCGGGCGCGGGGCGTCAAAGCTGCCGTAGGCGATGTTCTCCGCCACCGAGCCATGAAACAGAAACACCTCCTGACTGACCAGGCCGATGCAGCGGCGCAGATCCTGCAGGCGCAGGCCGCTGATCGGCAGACCATCCAGCAGGATCTGGCCCGCTTCGATCTCATAGAGACGCAGCAGCAACTTGACGATGGTGCTTTTGCCCGAACCGGTGGCGCCGACAATGCCGATCGTGGCTCCGGCCGGAACCTCCAGGTTGAAGTCGCTCAGCAGGGGAGTGCGGCCGGCGTAGGCGAAGGCCACAGCTCCAAAGCGCAGTTCCCCTCGCACCTGCTTCAGGGGCAGGGGGCGATCACCGGAGGGGATGGCGATCGGCGTGTCCAGCAGGTCGAGCACCCGCCGGGCTGAGGCCATCGAGCGCTGATAGTCATCAAGGGTGCGGCCCAGGGTGGTGAGGGGCCAGAGCAGCCGTTGGGTGATGAAGACCAGGAAGCTGTAGGTGCCGATGGCCAGGCTGCCTTGCCAGGCCTGCAGCCCACCGATCACCAGGATCGCCAGGAACGCGAACAGGATCGCGAAGCGGATCAGCGGGATGAAGGCGGCCGATCGCCGGATGGCGCGGCGATTGCTGAGCCGGTAACCATCGCTCTGGTCCGTCAGGCGCCGCAACTCCCAGTCCTCGGCGGCATAACTCTTGATCGTGAGCATGCCGCCGAGGTTGTTGGTGAGTCGGCTGGCCAGATCCCCGGCCCGTTCGCGGACTTCGGCGTAACGGGGAGCGAGGCTGCGCTGGAAGCGCAGGGATCCCCAGAGAATCACCGGAATCGGCAGAAAGGAAACGCCGGCAATCGTGGGGGAGAGGGCCAGCATCATCAGACCCACGGCCACCACGGTGGTGATCAGCTGCAGGATTTCATTGGCGCCGTGGTCCAGGAACCGCTCCAGTTGGTTGATGTCGTCATTGAGGACGGTCATCAGCCGGCCGGAGCTGCTGGCTTCAAAGAACGCCATCTCCAGGCGCTGCAGATGGTCGTAGGCCTCGATCCGCAGTTCGTGCTGCACGGTCTGGGCGAGGTTGCGCCAGAGCAGGCCGTAGAGATATTCGAACAGGGATTCGCCGCTCCAGACCAGGAACGAAACGAAGGCCAGCAGCATCAGCTGGCTGGGTACGGACCTGTAGCCCAGCTGGGAGAGCCAGGAGGTCTGCTGACGGGCGACCACATCGACGGCCAGACCGATCAGGACCGGCGGGGCCAGATCCAGAAGCTTGTTGACCACCGAGCAGAAGCTGGCCAGGCGGATCGTGCCGCGATGGGGGTGGAGCCGAGCAAGCAGCCGCTCCAGACCCCCTTCATCGATGGAGCCGATCGACCTGAACCCGGGGTTGTTCAAAGGAGCGATGGAGTCACCAGCGATTACCGCCGCCTCCACCCTCGTAACCACCGCCGCCGCCCCCGCCGTAGCCCCCGGCACTGCCGCCTCCGCCGGAACGGCCGCCGCCGCCGGAGCGTCCACCGCCCCCGCTACCGCCGTAGCGACCACCACCACCGCCGCCCTCGCGCGGTGTGGCTTTGTTGACGCGGATCATGCGGCCCATCCACTCCACATCCTGGAGATCGTCGATGGCCTTCTGCTCAGCGGCGTCATCGGCGAGTTCGACGAAGGCGAAACCGCGTTTGCGACCGGTTTCGCGGTCGAGGGGGAGGCTGCACTGGCGAACTTCGCCGTACTGGCCGAACAGATCGAGAAGGTCCTCGCGTTCGGCCTGGAACGAGAGGTTGCCGACGTAAATGGTCATGAACTGAAGCCTGGAACTGGAGAAGATCGGTGAGGATTCGTCCGATGCCGGGTGAACCCAGGCACGGCCAGGTGAACGGTGAAGCCGGAGATCGAAGCCTGGAGAGGTGTCGAACCCTGATGGGTCACTGCGGGCTGGGCGTGCCGAAGGGAGCCAGAACACCTTGGAATGCCAGCCACCTTACAACTCAGGCCCAGAGCCAACTCAGGCCACGGCTTCCCAGGGAGGAAATTTCCCGGTCCGCGCTTGCTCTCTGCTGGACCGGTGGCCGAGCCCGACCATGGAGAACCTTGAAGCGGAGTGGAAGCAATCTTGAAGATTGACGCGCTGCCAACCAGGCTGCGGCATTGTCAGGAAACCCTGATCCCTGCGATCCCCGTGATGACGGCCCCCGTGTTTTGGAGCCTCGCCTGGAGCGAGGACGGAGAGCTTGCTCTCCACGATCGGTTTGATCTGCTGCAGACCATGGTCGGCAGCGAAGGGCTGGAAGTCCAGCCTTCCCTGGTCGCCGCCGTTGAACGGCTGGGCATGTCGCAACTGAGTGTGGTGTCCTCCGTTGAAGTCACCCGACTGTGTGCCTGATCCGGGACGTGGCGCCGCCTGAGCGGGGGGCTGGGGCCCCTCAGATCGGGTAGCGGCGGGCGGTGGCCTGACGGCAGTCACTGCGGGCTGAGTCAAGGCTGCTGCCATTGCCAATCCGATCGGCTACGCAGCCGCAGGCGAAGTCAGCCATGCCGGCGGGAGGTGTCTTGCCGGACTGGGACATTTCGCTCTCGAAGGCCGACAGACAGAAGGCCTTGACGATCGCGCCCATGCCCGACTCTGCCCTGGCGGGATGTCCCAGGTCGGTCCCGATCGGCAGGAAGGCCACCATCAGCAGAGCTGCCGGAACGATCGCGGAGTGCCGGCACAGCTGGTCGCGAACCATGGGAAAGAAACGGGTCGTGGGATTCAAACGGTGAGTCGTGAGATCTGGAGTTCCCGGTTCATCACCTTCAGGCGCTGGAGATCGCTGAAGACCTCCTCAGGCATTCCCTTGGGCAGATCCACGGTGCTGTGGGCGTCAAAGATCCGGATGCGCCCGATCGAGCGACCGGTGATGCCGGCTTCGTTGGCAATGGCGCCCACGATGTTGCCGGGTTTGACCCGATCGCGCCAGCCCACTTCAATGCGGAAGCGCTCCATGTGGGCCTCGGGAGGGCCGTCCTGGCGATCGGGGAGGACGCGGCGTGCCCCGCCGCCATCGCGATCGCCGCGCTCCCGATCAAAACCGCCGTCGCGGGAACCCTCCCGGGAGGAGGGACGGGGAGAGGTCCAGCGCTCTTCTCCTTGCTGCAGCAGCGGCTTGCTGCCGAGGCTGAGGGCCAGGGCGGCCACGGCCAGTTGTTCGCCGCTGCAGCCCTGTTCCTGGCAGACGCGCTGCACGATTTCGCCCAGCAGGGCCAGTTCTTCCTCGCTGCGTCCCTGGCCATCGAGGCCAGTGGTGAGGCGCTCGCGCAGGCGGTCCAGACGATGTTGGTTGATGGTGGCATTGCCAGGCACCTCCATCGGCTCGATCGGTTGGCCGACGGTGCGCTCCAGTCCGCCCAGGAAGCGACGTTCCCTGGGGGTGAGGAAGAGAATGGCGTCGCCGCTGCGGCCGGCCCGGCCCGTACGGCCGATGCGGTGCACGTAGGCCTCGCCATCGAAGGGAATGTCGTAGTTGACGACGAGATTGATCCGCTCGACGTCCAGGCCCCGGGCGGCCACGTCGGTGGCCACCAGCACATCGACGCGGCCATCGCGCAGGCGCTCGATGGTGCGCTCGCGCTGGGCCTGGGGCACATCGCCGTTGAGCACCGCCACGTCATAGCCGTGGGCTTCGAGAGATTCGGCCACCGTCAGGGTGACCGCCTTGGTGCGGGCGAAGATGATCACCCCTTCACTGCGTTCGGCCTCGAGCACCCGTTCCAGAGCTTCGAGTTTCTGGGGCGCATTGACCATCAGATAGCGCTGGCGGATGCGGCGGCCATCAGCCCCTTTGGTTTTGATGGTGATCTCGGCGGGATCCTTGAGATAACGGTGCGAGAGGCGCCGGATTTCTGTCGGCATGGTGGCCGAGAACAGCACCACCTGACGCTCACTGGGTAACTTTTCGAGCACCCACTCGACATCGTCGATGAAGCCCATGCGCAACATTTCATCGGCTTCATCGAGCACGAGGCTGCGCAGTTCCGAGAGATCCAGGGTGCCCTGGCGCATGTGATCCATCACCCGGCCTGGGGTGCCGACCACGATCTGGACGCCACGCTTGAGATGTTGAATCTGATCGCGGAAATCGGAGCCGCCATAGATCGCCAAAACCTTGACGCGGGGCATGCGGGCGGCGTAACTCGTGATGGCTTCAGCCACCTGAATCGCCAGTTCCCGCGTGGGGGTGAGCACCAGCACCTGGGGTTTGCGTTGCTCCGGATCGAGCCGGTGCAGCAGGGGCAGGCCGAACGCTGCCGTTTTGCCCGTGCCCGTCTGGGCCTGGCCGACCAGATCGCGTCCAAGCAACAGCTCCGGAATCGCGGCCAGCTGGATCGGCGATGGAGTCTGGAAGCCGATGGCGCTGAGGCCCTCCAGCAGATCGGCCCGCAGCCCGAAGGGGACAAAACCGCTCTCCGGACTGAGATTGTCGGCGTCGGCTGGGGCAGCGCTCGGGGTGGTGGCGCTGGACGTGGTTTCGATGCTCACGGCTGAAACTTGCAGATCGTTGTTGTTGGGGTTCTCGTTATTCAGTTGGACTTCGTCCAGGGATTTGATCGTGGCGGATTCTGTTTTATCGGCTTCGATCGCTTCTGTTGTCTTCGCGTCTGCTGTTGTCGAGCTGACTGCACTCCTGGAGGTTTTTACTTTTTCGCTGCCGATGTCATCGCCAGCGACCTGATCGCGAGCCGCTCCGTCGCCGATCGGGCTGGGTTCCGGTGTGTTGAAGTCGCTCTGGGGCAGGTCTGGCACCACCAACGCCTCACCAGACGGCTGCATGGCTTCTGGCTCAGCTGATGCGAGCTCAACGTCAGCTTGAGCGGAGCTCAACGCTGCCGTGGGAATGGTGCCGGGCTCGGGCGAGCTATCGCTCAGGAGCACGGCCGTGTTCGTCTCAGTGACGCCCATGTCGGCGACACCGTCAGTGTTCTGGATCAAGGTGAGAGTGGCCTGGTGAATCCTTCAACGCAGGCCGGCAGCGACCCGGTGGAAGGAGAGGGGTTGATCGGTGAGCGGCTCGGACATTCCTGATGGAATGAGCGACGGCTTCACCTCCTCTCCAGAGCTGCCTCATCCTTGATCAAAGGTTGAAATGAGACTTTACCACCCGACCGAAATCGTCATCAAACCGTTCGATGTCCGTCTCGCTCAGCAGGGCGCCGCGTTGCACCTCGATGATTTCCAGATCCTCGCTGCCGGCCGCGGCTCGATGCAGGTCACCCAGCGGGATGAAGAAGGTATCGCCGCTGGTGGCGTGCCTGCTGCCCCCCTGGCAGTCGATCAAGCCGTGACCGCTGGCGATGATCCAGTGCTCACAGCGATGGCGATGGCGTTGCAGGCTGATGCGACGGCCGGCGAGGATGCGCAGTCGTTTGACGCGATACCCCTCACCTTCTGCCAGGGTTTCAAACCATCCCCAGGGCCGCACTGTGCGTGACTCCGGGACACTCTCTGTCGCCATGATTGACGGCTCGGGGCAGGACCTGGAGGCCGCCGGCACAGAAGGCATCGCGTTCGGGCCCATGGGCCCCATCAACAGGTCAGGATAGCGTCGAGCATGGAGGAAAAGACTGACCAGAGCCACCTGGGGCCAGGGTGTCCAGGTGGTTGCCCTATGGAGACCTCCGGGGCACCTCAATCATCCAGATCGATCAAGATTGACGTGGAGATTGTTGCGATGCAAGAGGTCATTCCGGGGTGGAATGAGAAGGGCTCCCTACAGGGGAGACTATTGGAGCAGGGGCTCTGGCAAGGCCGGTAGGGAGTGAAGTCCCCGCCGATGAGAGAAGTATGGGCCGATGACACTGGCCGCTCTGAAGCTGTTCACTTTTCTTTGACATGTTGCCCATTGTTCTGCTCTGTTAAACCAGCTTCACGGTTTCGGCTCGGTGGGCCGTTGTCGGCTGACAAGCACGTCGCCCGGGTCCTTCTGGTCCCTCCGGATCGGCGTGGTGATCAACAGCGCCTGCTCGCTGGCGCGGGTCAGGGCGGTGTAAAGCAGGCGGTGATCCGTGCGGCCGGGAGGCAACAGCACGATCAGCTGCCGGGCCTCGCTGCCCTGGGCCTTGTGCACCGTCAGCGCCAGGGCGGCCTCGGCCGCTCCGGCCAGTTGGGCCGGATGCAGCGGGGCGATCTCCAGGCCGGGGCTGCCGAAGACGATCCGGCGTTGGCGCAGGTCGGCGCTCGATCCGATCAGGATGCCGACATCGCCGTTGGCGAGGCCCAGTTCGGGCCGATTGCGGGTGCAGAGCACCGGGGTGCCCGCAGGCCAGTCCCCGGGCGGCCGGCGCAGCTGCTCGCCGAGCAGGCAGCGATGGATCGCGTCCAGGCCCCAGGGTCCCTGCCGGATGGGGGTGAGCACCAGCAATTGGTCGCGCAACGCCAGCAGGGCCGCCTGGGTGGCCCCATCCTCCGGCCCGCAGTCCTGGGCCAGCTGCCGCAGCTTCTGGTGATGCAGGCGCAGCGGGGCGATCAGCTCCTGGGGCAGCAGCGGCGGCCGGGCCTGGATCCACTGCAGGTTGTCGTCGGGGCCGAGGGCGGCCAGCTGGTTCCGGATGCTGGCGATCGGATCGGTCGCCACCGCTGCGGCAGCCGCCGGCGCCGCCCCACTGGCGCCCAGCTTGGAGCGCAGGGCCGCGGCCACCGCGGCGATGGCTCCAGTGTTGCGGTAGGTGGTGGTCAGGGTGATGGCCGCCTCGGCCAGCTCCTGCCGCCAGGGCGGTTCCTGCAGATCGAGCAGCACCGCTCCCGGGGCAATCGGCGGCAGCTGGGCCGGATCCCCCACCAGCACCAGCCGGCAAGCGGGTGGCAGGGCCTCGAGCAGGGCTTCCATCAGGCCCAGATCCACCATTGAGACCTCATCGACCACCAGCAGATCGAGCTCCAGCGGGTGGCGGCGATCGCGGCCGAAGCTGCCGCCGCGGCTTTCGAGCAGCCGGTGCAAGGTGGTGCAGGGCAGCTGGCCGCCGGTGGCGCTGCGCAGTCGGGCCGCCGCCTTGCCCGTGGGAGCCGCCAGATGCACCCGCAGGCCTGGAGCGGTGGCCTGGGCCGCGGCGATCATCGCCGCCACGGTGCTGGTCTTGCCCGTACCCGGTCCTCCTTCCAGCAGCACCAGCCCGTGCAGCCCCACGGCCCGCACCGCCTGGCGCTGGCGTTCATCCAGCCGGGACAAGACTTCTGTCGTGGTCTCGTGCGCCGCTTGGTCGGCGGCGGCGGGTCGGCTCCGGGCCCGCTCGATCAGGGTCGTGAGCACCTGCTGGCGCTGTTGCTGCCACAGGCGCCACATCAGCCGCTGCCCGGCCACCAGCACCAGGGGGCCCTCCGGTTCGGCCGCCAGGGGGGACTTCGCCAGGCTTTGGCGATGGGCCTCGGGCCAGCCTTCGCTGCGGATCGCCTCCGGGGCCGGCCCGGCCAGATCCAGTTCCAGCTCGCCGCGGGCCAGGGCGGTGGCGAGGGCGGCGATCAGCTCGTCGATCAGGGGATCGGCGGCGACGCCATGGAGCCGGGGCAGGGCTTCGGCCAAGGCGGCGGCCAGCGTTGGTGCCCAGTTCGGGGCCTGGGAGGCGGGCTGGCTCATCGGCCTTTTCCTCCCAGGGCGTCGTCCAGGGCCAGGATGCGGCCCAGGGGCGGCCGATCCACCAGCATCCCCGGCACCTCGCCGGGCAGGGCCGAGGCTGCCTGCGCTCCGGGGGTGCCCCGCAGGAACACGTAGGCGAAGCCGCCGAGATGGCGCTCGGGGTCGTACCCCGGCAGGCGCCAGCCCAGGTAGCGATGCAGAGCCACGAGATAGAGATGGGCCTGCAGCACATAGTGGTTGGCCGCCATCAGCTCGGCCATCGCCGCCGGGCCGTAGTGACAGGGCCCGCAGGCCAGGGGGCGACCTTCGTCATCGCGCTGTCCGAGCCAGTTGCTCTTCCAGTCCGCCACCCACCAGCGCTGGTCGCTGCCGGAGCCGGCGTGAAAGACGAGATCGATCGAGCCGGTGAGGAAGCCCCGGCTGTGGATCGGCAGGCTGGCCAGCTGCTGCCCGTAGTCCGCCGCGACGCTGCCGCCGGGATGGGCGTGGAAGGCCGCAGCCAGGTCAGTGGCCCGGACCTCGCCGAGGGTGAGATCGAAGTTCATTTCATGCAGGCGCTCCCGTGCCTCGAGATCGGCGATCCGCAGGTTCTGCAGCTCACTGCCGAAGGGGGTCAGTCGCAGCTGCTCCAGTCCGGCCAGCACCGGCTCCAGGGGCTCGTGCCGCAGGCCGGCCCGCTGCAACTCCGCCACCACCACGGCTCGGTTGCGCTCCTGGTCGAGCGGCAAGCCGTAGTCGAGTCGCTCGAGGATGCGGTGCAGGCAGTCCCCCGCAGCCGCGCCACGCGGAAACCCGGCCAGGGGCCCCTGGTCGGACCAGAGGGTTGGAGGGCTGCCGCCGGGGGGCCGGGCCGCTTCGGGGCTGGGATCCTCCGTGTCGCGATCGGCATCGATCGGTATGGCCACAGGCCCGCTCTGATGGCTGCCCCGGGTCCAGCTGGTGTAGCTGCTGCGGCCCCAGAGCGAGTCGAATCGTCTGGTGGGGACGGGGCCACAGGCCAGGGCCGGCCCTGGGATCAGCGGCCGGGTCAGCCGCCCCGGCCGGGGCGGCGGCGGTTCGAGCACCCGGATCGCCAGGCCCCGGGCCGCCAGGCCCGCTTCCAGCTGCTGACGCCATTCGGCATCGCCCAGAGGCTGATAGGGAGCGTCGCCGGCGCCGGGCAGCGGAGCCTCGCTGAACAGCCAGGGAAACAGGGGATTGGTGTGGTGGCCGGCCGCCGGCCCCCAGGCGAGCACCAGCCGGTGGCAGGCCCGGGTGGCGGCCACATAGGCCAGTCGTTCGCGCTCCTGCTCCTCGGCCAGGCGGTGCTGGCGGGCGGCCTCATGACCCAGGCCCCAGTGGGGGCTGAGGTGAAGGTCGAGCCGGGGGCGGCTGTGGCCGGGGGGCTGCCAGCGCACCGGTCTGCCGCTCCCCCCCCGGTGTCCGTCGCCAGGGCCTTGCCAGAGGTAGGGGCAGATCACCACCGGGTATTCCAGGCCCTTGCTGGCGTGGACCGTCACCACCGAGACAAGCCCCTGCTCCCGGTCACTGTGTGACAGATGCTCCTCCGGCACCGAGCGCTCCTGGTCCAGCCGCAGGCGCCGCAGCCAGTCGGCCGTCGCCGCCAGCCCTTGCTGTTCGCTGTGGAGCCGCTCCTGCACCAGGGCCGCCACCTGCTGCAGATCGGCAAGCAACCGCCCCTGGCGCCATAGCCGGGCCACCACCCTGGCCTCCAGCATTTCGGCCAGAACCCCCAGCAGTCCCTGCACGGGGACCCGCTGGCTGAGCTGCTGCAGCTGGCCCGCCAGGCTGCTCCAGGTGGCCGGCCCGGCTTCACCGATCGTTCTGGCGCTCCAGCCCAGCAGGGGCGAGGCCGCGAGCAGGCGCAGCCGATTGCCATCGGCAGGGGCCGCCAGGGCGTCGAGCAGCCGCTGCAGGGCCGTGGCGGCGGGCGTGGCCAGCACATCGAGGCGGCTGATCAGCCTGCTGGCGATGCCCTCGTGCTCCAGGGCGGCCCGCAGCGTCTCGGCCTGGTAGCGATTGCCGACCAGCAGGCAGATGTCATCGGCACCCAGGCGCCGGCGGCGGTCGCCCTCGCCCAGCTCGGCCGCCTCCTCGATCAGGTTGGCGGTGAGGGCGGCGATCCAGGGGGCCAGATGGCGTTCCAGGGTCCCTTTGGCGATGGGTTTCTCGCCCGCCGCTCGCTCGCCCCCCAGCCAGAGCAGCTCCAGGGCGGGGCCCGCCGGCCCGGAGCGCCGGGCCTGGGCCCGCACCTCGGGCACCTCCAGCCCGGAACGGCGCAGGCCCGGCCCGTGCATCAGGCCGTTGAAGGCCGCCACCAAGGGGGCGGTGGAGCGGTGGTTGGTGCTCAATTCGTAGCAGGCTGAAGCGGTGGCCTTCGCCGCCAGGTAGGTGGCCAGGTCGCCGCCGCGGAAGCGGTAGATGGCCTGCTTGGGATCCCCCACCATCACCAGGCGATGCCGGCCGCTGCCGAAGCAGCGCCGCAGGATGCGCCACTGGATCGGATCGGTGTCCTGGAACTCGTCCACCAGGGCCACGTCGTAGCGCTGGCCGATCTGATCCAGCAGTGGATTGGCGCAGGGCGGGCTTTGCTCCTCGCCGGGATCCAGATCTTCGAGCAGCTGGGAGAAGCTGATGCGGCCCATCTGGTGGCGGCGGTGGCGCAGCTCACGGCGGCCCCAGTGGCCGGCATGGAGCAGCACCAGTTCCGCCGGCCCATCGACGAGCGCCGCCACCGCCTCCATCAGGGCCGGCTGGGGCAGGCGGATCGGCCGACCCTCCCCTTCGGCTTTGCGGGCCGCCTGGCAGAAGGTGCCGGGATGGAACAGCCCGTTGAGCAGGGGGTCAGCGGCCACGGCCCGGTAGTCCCCCGCTGCTCCCAGGCTGGCGATCAGGCCATCCACCGGCGCACAGCGGTCCTTGCTGTAGCGGCGCACATAGTCCTTGCTGGGTTTGGCCCCCAGCCCATGCCACTCGGCGGCCGCAGCCTGGAAGTCCTCGATCAGGGCGCGGCTGTGGGCCTGCCACAGGTCGCAGAAGCGCTCCCAGCGGCTGTGCCAGATGGCCGGCAGTTGCTCCGCCAGGGGCCGCTCGAGGCTGAGCTCCGGCGGCAGGGGTTCGAGATCCAGGGCCGGGTCGCCATCGAGGCTGGCCACCAGCTGCCGCACCCGCTCCGGATCCACGTGCTTGCGGCCGAGGCCCCCCAGCAGCGACACGGGCAGGGGCAGAACCTGCTGCTGCCAGTAGTCGTGGGCGATCTGCTGCAGGGTGGTGTCGCTGTCGGTTTCGAGCTCGGGATCGGGGGGGCGGCCGGCTTCGAGCGCATGGCGGCTGAGGTTGCGATGGCAGAAGCCGTGGATCGTGGTGATGTCGGCGCCATCGAGCTCTTCGAGCGCCAGCAGCAATCGGGCCCGCAGCGGATCGCGGGGGGCGGCGCCGCAGCGCTGGCGCCAGTCCAGGAGCACGGCGTCGAAGTCGTCGTTGTGGGGTTGCTCCAGGGCGCGCAGGGCCTCCTGCAGGCGGCGGCCGATGCGATCCCGCAACTCGGCGGCCGCCGCCTCGGTGAAGGTGACCACCAGCAGCCGGCGCAGTTCCAGCTGCTGCTCGCCGATCAGCCGCAGCACCAGGTGGGCCAGGGCGAAGGTCTTGCCCGTGCCGGCACTGGCCTCCAGCAGGCGTACGCCGGGGTCGAGGGGAAAGGTGTTGGCCTCGAAGTTCACCATCACAACGGCGCCTTCACAACTGGGCCTTCAGCACAGGGTCCCAGAGCTCCTGTGCCCTCGCTTCGAAGTGGGCATCGATCAGCTCACTGGCCTCCAGGCCGGCGCCGAAGCAGACCGCCATCTCCTCCTGCTGCCGCTCGGCCCACTGGTTCGCTCCCCCTTCCCAGGCGCGCTGGGCGGCCTCGAAGCCCGCGCCGGCCCGCCTGGCTTCGGCTGACACCCAGGCCCAGCCGCTCAGCGGTGGCACCGGCCAGCAGCGGCAACGCCAGTGCTGGTGAAGGTTCGCCAGCCGCTCCAGTTCGGCCCGGGCCTGCTCAAGGGGCGGTGGTTTCAGCCGGTACTGGGGGCTGAATTGGTCGTTCCGCTTGTCGTCGCGGGCGATCACCACGCCCTGAAGCGGTTGGTGGCCGCTGGCGGGGGCGGCCGCCACGGCGAGCAGCAACTGCAGCCACAGCTCCAGCCGCTGGGCGGGCCTGATCCTGGCCGTCTGCACCACCACGATGGAGTCCCCCTGCCAGCGGGGTGACCCCTGCCAGGCTTGCCAGACCAGTGGATCCTGGTGGCGGGGACCCAGGGAGTCCAGGCACCTATGCAGGCTCGACCAGCGCTGCTGGAGACCTTCGGCCTCGAGCTCGCCCCCCGCCAGGGCCGGTAGTCGCCCCTGGCCCCGGTAGTGCTCCAGCCAGTCGGCGGCCGCGTCTGGCCCCTCCTCGATGGCGGCTTCCGGCTTGGCCTCCAGTTCCGCCAGCAGGTCCCGCAGCAGGGCCGAGCGCTGCCGCTCCGCCAGGGCCAGGGGATCGAGATCCTCGATCCGGTCCTGCCATTCCCCCGGCCGCAGTCCCAGGGCGGCCAGCCAGTGTTTCTGCGGTGCCTTCAGCCAGGCGGCCAGATCGTCCAGGGCGTTGGCGGGTGCCTCCGGCTCCAGGGCCTCGGGCATCGGCCCCTGCAGCAGGGCGGCGGCCGGCGGCGGCGGAGCGCTCTCGAGCAGGGCGCGGGCCGCCAGCAGGCGGCGATCACAGCTGGGGGCAGGGCGTTCCGGGCTGTTCTGGAAATTGCTGCGTTCCAGGGGGCTGGGGGCATGGGCGGCCACCAGAGCAGCGCTGCCCCCCTCGAGCTCTCCCTCAAGCCATTGCATCCATTGGCGCACCGGCGAGGCGGGTTCGAGTGGCTCGCCACTGCGGTCGTCCCGGCAGCTCCAGCTGATCAGCAGGTGATCGCGGGCCGAGAGCAGGGCCTCCATCAGGGCGTAGCGATCCTGGTCGGCGGGATCGGGATCGCCCAGGCGCCGGCGGGACTCCATCAGGTGAAAGCCGGAACGGCTGCTCTGGCGGGGGAAGGGGCCGGCATCGAGTCCCATCAGCACGATCACCCGATGGGGAATCGCCCGCATCGGTTCGAGGGCGCTGATCGTCAGGGCGCCACTGCGATGGCCGAAACGGCCGCTGTCCGCACTCAGACCTTCATCGAGTCCGTCGGCCACCACCTGGGCATCGAGGCTCAGCGCACAGACTTCCGCCGCCTGCCGCCAGCTGTCGATGGCGGCCAGCAGCGGCGGCAGCTCCCAGGCCGCCTCGCCGCCATCGCCGAACAGGTCGTCCAGCAGATCCACCAGGAGCTCGGCCCAGTGCGCTACCGAGGCCCCCTGACGCAGCACGCTCAGCCAGTGCTGCAGGCGATCGAGCAGCCGCAGCCAGCGGCCGCTGAGATCCAGGGAGGCACCACTGGCGGCGGGGGCGGTCAGGGCCGGTGCCAGGCCGGGGGTTTCGGGGAGCACCAGGCCCAGCAGCAGGCGATCGAGGCTCCAGCGCAGGCTGTGGCAGGGATCGCCGCCACGATCACGGCCATCGAGACCCCAGCGGAAGCCGCAGCGCTGCAATGCCGTGGTGAGCTGGGCTGTGTCCTCGGCGCTGAGTTCGAAGTGCTGCTGCAGCGGCCCGCAGCTCAGCAGGCTTTCCAGCTCGGAGGCGCTGAGACGGCCGCCGGCCAGGCGCAGAAGTTGCAACAGGGCCCGACCGATGCCGGCGCTGCTCTGCTGGCTGCGATCGGTCAGGCGCCAGGGCAGCTCGACGCCGGTCGCGCCCGTGTCGCCGAACACCGCCGTGATCAGGGGGGCGAAGCGATCCACCTGGGGGGTCATCACCAGGATGTCCCGGGGCTGCAGGCTGGCGTCGGCAGCCAGCAGCTGCAGCAGTCGATCGCGCACGATCTGCACCTGGCGCAACGGCCCGGGGCAGGGGTGGAACTCCAGGGAGCTGTCGCCTGCGGCGCGGCGCAGGGCCGGCACCACGGCGGGGTCGAACAGCTGGGCCTGGAGCTGGTGCAGCAGGGGTGGCGCTGCTGCCGGTGGGGCTGAGCCTGGGGCCGGGGTCTGCTCCACCACGCTGGCCGGCGCGACGAACAGATCGCCGGCCTCCCAGCGGCCCAGCTGGGCCTCGCCGGTGCCCTCCAGCAGCTGTTGAAACTCCCCCCCCAGGCGACCGAAGCGGGCCTCCAGCCCCGGGGCCTGCAGCATCCAGTCCATGCCGAAGGGTTCGGCCAGGGCGAGGCTGTCGCTCAACTGGCGGCGACGATCGGCGCAGCGCTGCCAGAGGTCGGGGCAGGGGGTGAGCAGATAGATCTCCACCGGGATCAGGCCGCTGAGGGCCTGGAGCAGGCGCACCTGAACCGGCGCCATGCTGCTGAGGCCGAACAGCCGCACCCGCTGGTCGGCCAGCTGGGGCAAAGGCGGCCGCTGCTCCAGCCGTTCGATCGCCGCCTCCACCCGGACGCCGAAGGGAGCGCAGGCCAGGCGTTCGGCCAGGGCCCGGTACAGCACCGCCTGCCAATGCTGCGAAGGCGGCAGCGGCAGGCCGTTGTCATCGACGGTCTCCCCCCGGGCCCAGGCCCGCAGCATGGCGGGGCGGTAGAGGCCGTAATCGTCGAAGGCATCGGCGATGGCGCGGCCCAGCTGCCAGGCCTCTCGCTCCAGCCGCTCCTGAGCGGCAAAGCGTTCCAGCCAGGGCCGCAGCGGTGCGCCGCTCGGCCCTGCCGCCACCGCAGGCAGCTCCTCCAGCAGCGGCCAGACCAGCACGTTCGCCCGCCAGGGGTCGAGGAGCGGCGGCGCAGGCGAGCCGCCGCCCCGCCCTGGCTCCACGGCACGGATGCCGGCTTGCTCTGGGCCCTGGTCGTTGCGGGCTTCCCGGTCTGTGCCTCTGACGAGATCTCGGCCTGCAACCAGGTCGCCCACGGTGCCCGGACCCTGCTGGAGCACCACCTCCACCAGCTCACGCAGCCGCGCCCCCGGAAAGGGGTAGCGCAGGTTGGCGGCAATGCCGCCCAGGTGGCTGGCCAGGTGCTCGCCGAGCCAGCGGCTGGTGGGCCAGGTGTTGACCACCACCTGGACCGTTTCCAGGGGGTCGGGGGGGGTGAGGCTCAGCTGGGCGGCCAGGATCTGGGCCAGCAGCTCGGCCCGGTTGCTGCGGAAGACGGTCAGCACGGCGTTGCCGTTCAGCGAGGAGAGGAGATCAGAGCGGCGAGGGGATCAGTGCGGCGAAGAGATTCAGTGCAGGGGCCGCTGGGCCTGGGACAGGCGCGTCTCGGGCAACAGCGTCTCTGGCATGCGGATCTCCGATCGACCTGTCTTAGCTCGGCCCGGCTCCGGCAGACGTGGACCGGCCAGGGCAGGGTGGAACTCCCGGCCGAAGGTTCCGCCTTCCACCTGAACAATGGCGCCGGTTTCCGGGCAGTAGGCGGTCAGCTGGCCGCCGTAGCAGGCGCCGGTGTCGATCAGCACGATCTGGCGCAGGAGGCCCACGCGGCGCACCTCCGGGCCCGGGGTGTGGCCGACGATCACGTCGCCGAAGCGGCCGTCGTAGGTCTGCCAGAAGGCCATCCGCACCGTCGGGTCGGGCCTCCAGGTGAGGGGGTCGAAGCCGGCATGGGTGGCGACCCAGCCCCGGCCCCAGTAGGCCATCGGCAGATGGTCCAGCCGCTCCAGCCAGCGACGACAGCCCAGATCGCCCAGCTGGCGGTAGGTGTCGCAGCCCGCCAGCGACTGCAGCGCCCGCCAGTCTCCGGCCCGCAACTGCTCCACCAGGGTGCGCTCGTGGTTCCCCATCAACCAGACGGCCCGGCCACTCTCGACCAGCTGCCAGGCCAGGGTCATGGCGGCTTCGATCCGAGGGCCGCGGTTGATCACATCACCGCAGAGCACCAGACGATCGTGGCGGGGCAGCCGGTCGATCAGCGCCTCAAGAGCATCAGCGCAGCCATGGACATCCCCGATGACCCAGTGCGACACCGGGTGCTTCGCAGTCGTGGGGGGGGGCGTCATCAAAAGGATGCGTTATGTCCAGTGTTGCCCGCAGTGGGGTGATCTGTCAGCCCCCCGGTCCATGGAACCCGATCAGGGATGCTGATCGCTGGCGCTGATCCTGGCGAGGTGGGCCGGGCGATTCCGCCGTGGGCGGGGAGCTGCCCAACGACGGTCAGCGCTGATACGGTGCCGACACCCGTGGATGGGGTGATGGAGGGAGTCGATCCGAAAACCCTGCCGGTGATGCAGCGGGTCAACCTGCTGCTCAAGGCCCTCAACGGCGCCAGGCGCACCAATGAGGCCCTGGCTCGCTGCGCCGACGGCGAGGCGATGCTGGATGTGCTGCAGGACGCGTCCGCCAAGCTGGGTCTGGGCCTGAGCCGCGCCGATCTGCAGAACACCCCTCCGATCCGCGACTGGATCTGGTGGAAGAACAAGGAGGCCCTGCTGACGATCGGCGACAAC
>CANCJV010000036.1 GCA_947378425.1 Synechococcaceae cyanobacterium | reverse complement strand
AATCTTTCAGGCGGAACAGGATTAAATAATCAATATTCATGGTATTATGGCTATGTAGATGTCAATGGGCAGGGTGGATCAGACAATATTACTCTAGGTGGCAATGCAAACTATGGACGAATCCTTGGAGAAGGAGGTGACGACACCATGGACGCATCAACAGCTGCCTACGTACAGGAAATGCATGGTCAGGATGGTAGCGACACCATCACTGGCACATCCAGCGATGACAACATTTGGGGTGGAACTGGAAACGATCTGATTACAGCTGGCAATGGCAATAACAATGTCTACGGCGAGGATGGCGATGACACCATTACCTCTGGCGCAGGAAACGACAACGTCTACGGAGGTAATGGCATCGATTCCATCACCTCCGGCGATGGCAATGACAACCTCTACGGAGAAGCCGGTAACGATTCCCTCGATGCTGGCGCTGGGCGCGACACCCTCCAGGGCGGCACCGGAAACGACAGCTTCAAGGCCGGCCCTGGCAACGATGTGATCTATGGCGGTAGCTCCACAGCTGCCAACACCGATGCCAATGAAATCGATACCGTTATCCTTACTGGTAATGCCAGTGACTACACCATCTCGCGGGCAACAGATGTCACTTTTGGCTACGCCTATTACATCCAGGACAACCGTGCAGGCTCCCCTGACGGACTTGATACCCTCTACGACATTGATCAGCTGCAGTTCAACGATGGCATTGTCATCACGCCAATCGACAAGACCCCAGTTTTTGTCGACAACTCACTTCGTCTCAGCTACATAGCGACGGCCTTCTCAGCAGATCTGCCGGCGTCTTCCACCGCCCAGCTGAGCGCCATCGTTCTTGATGGCGGCGTGATCACCTACGGCCCACCCTCTTCAATTGGCGCCTACGGCAGCCTCACGGTATCCAGCACCGGCGCCACAAGCTTCACAGGTGTTTCATCTGCCATCACGGCCCAATCCACATCCACCCTCACCGACAGCTTCTCGGTCACTGCGTCAAACGGTGGGAAAACAGCCACTGCCGCATACAACGTGGCAATCGCCAACCCTTCAGCAGAGAACACTCTGCTGATAACGGCCACAGCCTCCGGCAGCATCGATGGCATCATCTTTGGTTCCACTGCAACCACAGGTTCCTACGCCGGCAAGCTGCTCAATTCCATCAATCTCGGTAGTGCTGCAGACACAGCCACTCTCACTGATGCAGCCGGCACGACAGCAGCATTAAGCCTGAATGGTGGTGCTGGTTTTGATCGTCTCAACGGCAATGCCTCGGCCAACAATCTCACCCTCACTGGGCTTGATAGCGGCACCCTCGATCAGGTCAGCTTCTCCAGCATTGAGAATATTTATCTCCAGGGCGGCAATGACACGGTCACCATTGCAGCGGGTGGCCGTCTCAGTGGCATCCTTGATGGCGGGGCTGGTTTCAACACCCTCATCGTTGATAAATCCCTCATTATCGGTGTCGGTACTGATGGTTCGTTCATCATCACCGATGGCGGTGGTGGCAGTGGCGGTAGCTTTACAGGATTCGGAACGATCCAGGGCGGTGGCGGCGGTACAGGCGTGCAGAGCAACAAGCTTACCCTCAACGCCAACAGCAACGTCGTTGCCATCACGGGGCCCAATTCAGGCACGGCCGATGGCACCGCCTTCACCAACATCAGTGACATTGATCTAGCAGCTGGTGATGACTATGCCGTTCTTGCGGCTGTGGGCTCACTCACCGGCACACTGAAGGGTGGCCTTGGTGTCGATGATTTCACCCTCAATGCCAGTGTTAACACCCTGACGCTGAATCAAGCCGGTACTGGTACGGTCACCACGAGCGGCAATGCCGTCTCCACCGCCTTCACTGGCTTTGAGGTGATCCGTCTCGATGCTGGTTCCGACAAGGCTGATCTCTCCTTCTCAGCCACAACAGCCCTCACCGATAAACAACAGCTGCGTCTGGAAGGTGGGCTTGATAACGACACCATCACCCTCAACCTCAGTTCGGCAGAACGCCAGAACCTCCAAACGAGCAATCAACTCACTGCACTGGTGGCCTACCTGGCAGCGCCAACAGGGAATACCATCACCGTCAACTTCCTTCAAACCAGCCTCACCCTTTCAGGTTTTGAAATTGGTGTGCTGACGGCCATCCCTCCAGTCTTTGCAACAGGGTCGCTGTTGCTGGATTTCATTGATCCAGGCTTCTCTGCAGGTCTACCCCTTAGTTCAGCTGGTGTTCTTAATGCCACAGCCTCTGATGGCGGCAGCATCTCCTACGGCCCTGCATCCTCAACTGGCACCTACGGCAGCCTTACGGTATCCAGCACCGGTGCCACCAGCTTCACAGGTGTTTCAGCTGCGATCACGGCCCAATCAACCTCCACTCTCACCGACAGCTTCTCGGTCACCGCGTCAAATAGTGGTCAAACAGCTACTGCCACCTACAACGTGGCGATCGCTAACCCCACAGCAGAAAACGCGCTGCTGATCACCGCCACAGCCTCCGGCAGCATCGATGGCATCAGCTTTGGCTCTACAGCAACCACAGGTGCCTACGCCGGCAAGCTGCTCAATTCCATCAATCTCGGTAGCGCCGCAGACACTGCCACCCTCACCGATGCGGCCGGCACAAGTGCAACGCTCACCCTGAATGGTGGTGCTGGTTTTGATCGTCTCAACGGCAATGCTTCGGCCAACACCCTCACCTTGACAGGGCTCGATAGCGGCACTCTCGATCAGGTCAGCTTCTCCAGCATTGAGAATATTTATCTCCAGGGCGGCAATGACACGGTCACCATTGCAGCGGGTGGCCGTCTCAGTGGCATCCTTGATGGCGGGGCTGGTTTCAACACCCTCATCGTTGATAAATCTCTCATTATCGGTGTCGGTAATGATGGCTCGTTCATCATCACCGATGGCGGTGGTGGCAGTGGCGGTAGCTTTACAGGATTCGGAACGATCCAGGGCGGTGGCGGCGGCACAGGCGTGCAGAGCAACAAGCTCACCCTCAATGGCAACAGCAACGTCTTGGCCATCACGGGGCCCAATTCAGGCACGGCCGATGGCACCGCCTTCACCAACATCAGTGACATTGATCTAGCAACTGGTGATGACTACGCCGTACTTGCTGCTGTGGGCTCACTCACCGGCACACTGAAAGGTGGCCTTGGTGTCGATGATTTCACCCTCAATGCCAGTGCTAACACCCTGACGCTGAATCAAGCCGGTACTGGCACGGTCACCACGAGCGGCAATGCCGTCTCCACCGCCTTCACTGGCTTTGAGGTGATCCGTCTCGATGCTGGTTCCGACAAGGCTGATCTCTCCTTCTTAGCCACAACAGCCCTCATCGATAAACAGCAGCTGCGTCTGGAAGGTGGCATCGATAACGACACCGTCACCCTCACCCTAAGCTCTGCAGAACGACAGAACCTGCAAACCACCAATCAACTTACGGCACTTGAGGCCTTCCTTGCAGCACCAACGGCGAAAACCATCACTGTTAACTTCCTCCAAACAAGCCTCACCCTTTCAGGCTTTGAAACTGGTGTTCTGAAGAGTGCAGACCTCGGCCCAGGCACTCCTGGTTCGATCACCTCCTCCACTGCCGGAGTCTTCCAGGAAGGTGTCACCCTGACGGCACCTGGTGTCAGCGGTGATCCCGATGGTGATGCGGGTAGTCCTAATTATGCCTATCAGTGGTTCAAGGACGGAACTCAAATCAGTGGTGCCACTGGCAGCACCTATGTGGTTCCCAATACTGGAGCTGGCAGCTATAAGGTTGCCATCATTTATTCCGATGCCCAGGGCTACAGGGTCACCGTGAATTCGGCCGATCAGGTGGTTGCCATTGCCAACAATGGCAACGGTACTGTTGGTTCGATCACCTCCTCCACTGCAGGAGTCTTCCTGGAAGGTGTCACCCTGACGGCACCTGGTGTCAGCGGTGATCCCGATGGTGATGCGGGTAGTCCTAATTATGCTTATCAGTGGTTCAAGGACGGAACTCAAATCACTGGTGCCACCAGCAGCACCTATGCAGTTCCCAATACTGGGGCTGGCACCTATAAGGTTGCCATCGTTTATTCCGATGCCCAGGGCTACAGGGTCACCGTGAATTCGGCCGATCACGTGGTCGCCATTGCCAACAATGGCAATGGCACTCCTGGTTCGATCACCTCCTCCACTGCAGGCGTCTTTCAGGAAGGTGTCACCCTGACGGCACCTGGTGTCAGCGGTGATGCCGATGGCGATGCGGGTAGTCCTAATTATGCCTATCAGTGGTTCAAGGACGGAACTCAAATCAGTGGTGCCACCGGTAGTACCTATGTAGTTCCCAATACTGGAGCTGGCACCTATAAGGTTGCCATCATTTATTCCGATGCCCAGGGCTACAGGGTCACCGTGAACTCGGCCGATCAGGTGGTTGCCATTGCCAATAATGGCAACGGCACTCCTGGTTCGATCACCTCCTCCACTGCAGGAGTCTTCCAGGAAGGCGTCACCCTGACGGCCCCTGGTGTCAGCGCTGATCCCGATGGCGATGCGGGTAGTCCTAATTATGCCTATCAGTGGTTCAAGGACGGAACTCAAATCAGTGGTGCCACCGGCAGCACCTATGTGGTTCCCAATACTGGGGCTGGCACCTATAAGGTTGCTATCATTTATTCTGATGCCCAGGGCTACAGGGTCACCGTGAACTCGGCCGATCAGGTGGTTGCCATTGCCAATAATGGCAACGGCACTCCTGGTTCGATCACCTCCTCCACAGCAGGAGTCTTCCAGGAAGGTGTCACCCTGACGGCACCTGGTGTCAGCGGTGATCCCGATGGTGATGCGGGTAGTCCTAATTATGCCTATCAGTGGTACAAGGACAATGTGGTGATCTCCGGTGCCACCACCAGCACCTACCTGGTGCCCAACACGGGTGCTGGTACCTACAAGGTTGCCATCGCCTACACCGACAACCAAGGCTTCACCGCGTCTGTTGATTCGCCCAATCAGGTGGTTACAGCAATCAATAACGGCAATGGCACGCCTGGTTCGATCACCTCTTCCACTGCAGGAGTGTTCCAGGAAGGTGTGACTCTCACGGCCCCTGGTGTCAGCGGTGATCCTGATGGTGATGCCGCTGTCCGCAACTATGCCTACCAGTGGTACAAGGACAATGTGGTGATCTCCGGTGCCACCACCAGCACCTACCTGGTGCCCAACACGGGTGCTGGTACCTACAAGGTTGCCATCGCCTACACCGACAACCAAGGCTTCACCGCTTCTGTTGATTCGCCCAATCAGGTGGTCACAGCAATCAATAACGGCAATGGCACGCCTGGTTCGATCACCTCTTCCACTGCAGGAGTGTTCCAGGAAGGTGTGACTCTCACGGCCCCTGGTGTCAGCGGTGATCCTGATGGTGATGCCGCTGTCCGCAACTATGCCTTCCAGTGGTCCAAGGATAATGTTCTGATCTCCGGTGCCACCACCAGCACCTATCTGGTTCCCAGTGTCGGTGCTGGCACCTATAAGGTCGCTATCTCCTATACCGACAATCAGGGCTTCACGGCTTCTGTTGATTCGCCCAATCAGGTGGTCACGGCGATCAATAATGGCAACGGCACACCTGGATCAATCACGTCCTCCACACCTGGAGTATTCCAGGAAGGTGCCACCCTGACGGCTCCTGGGGTGACGGGCGATCCGGATGGTGATGCTGTCGTCCGCAACTATGCCTACCAGTGGTTTAAGGACAATGTCCTGATCTCCGCTGCCACCACCAGCACCTATCTGGTACCCAGTATCGGTGCCGGCACCTATAAGGTCGCCATCTCCTATGGTGACAATCAGGGCTTCACCGCTTCTGTCGAGTCCCCTAATCAGGTGGTGACAGCAGCGCCACCCGTTACTGACAATACGCCTCCGACGATTTCCAGCATCAGCACGCAAGGATCCTCGCTCATCCTGCTGATGTCTGAGGCTGTTACTGCTGCATCAGTTCCCATATCTGCCTTCAGCATTGCCACAGTCAGTTCGACAAATGTTGCGACAGCGCGTACCATCGCCACCGTTTCACTCGATCAAAACAATCCGTCACGAGTCATCCTGACACTGACGGGCGCCGCACCTGTCAGCACGGTCAACCTCCGCGTTTCTTATGCCGATCCAGCAGGCAATCAAGCGACAGGCGTCATCCAGGACCTCGCCGGCAATGATCTGGCGACATTCAGCAATCGCTATGCCGATACCTTCATCACCAGTGCCACCACCACCCTGGCGAGCCAGTATCAGAACCTCACGCTGACGGGAACGAGTGCCATCAATGGTACCGGCAATGCTCTCAATAACCTTCTGATCGGCAACTCCGTCGCCAACATTCTCAGCGGTGCTGCCGGCAACGATAGCCTCAGCGGCGGACTTGGCAACGATAGCCTCAATGGTGGCGCCGGCAACGACACCATGGTCGGTGGCCTTGGTGATGATACTTATGTGGTTGATGTAGCCACCGATGTGATCACGGAACTGGTCGGTGAGGGAACGGATCTGGTTCAGAGCGCCGTCACCTTCTCGTTGGCGGCTCTGGTCAATGTCGAGAACCTCGCCCTCACCGGCAGTGCGGCCATCAACGGCAGCGGTAATGATCTCAGCAACCTCCTCAGCGGTAATGCCGCTGCCAACAACCTCAGCGGCGGAGCCGGCAACGACAGCCTCAACGGTGGAGCCGGCAGTGACACGATGGTGGGTGGTGTCGGTGACGATACTTTTGTGGTGGATGTGGCCACCGATGTGATCACCGAACTGGCAGGCGAGGGTAGTGATCTGGTTCAGAGTTCCATCACCTTCTCCCTGGCGGCCCAGAGCAACGTCGAGAACCTCACCCTCACCGGCACAACGGCGGTCAATGGCAGTGGTAATGCTCTCAACAACCTGATCACCGGCAACTCTGCCGCCAATACTCTCAACGGCGGCGACGGCAACGATTCCTTGGTCGGTGCGGCCGGTAATGACAGCCTCAACGGCGGAGCTGGCAATGACCTCCTCACGGGAGGAGTCGGCGCTGATATCTACCGCTTTGATACGGCCCTCAATGCCAGCACCAACGTCGATCGCATCACCGATTTCACTCCCACCACCTCCGCGGCGACGACTGATTTGATCCAGCTGGAGAACACCGGTGTTGGGCTGTTCACGGCGATCACCGCCACCGGCACCCTGGCTGCCGCCGCCTTCATCAACGGCGCGGCCTTCACCACCGCCGCCCAGCGGATTCGCTATGAGTCGACGACCGGCAACCTGTTCTATGACGCTGATGGCAGCGGCATCGCCCAGGGCTCCACGCTGTTCGCGACGCTGAATTCAGGTCTGGCGATGACGAATGCCCAGTTCACTGTGACCTGACGCCTGCGGCCGATCTTTGCTGCCTCATTGGTGCCCACGGCCTGCGATGGCCGTAGAGCTTGATGAGGACCCCATCGCCAGGGACACCGCGGCCAGAACGGCTCCGGCCGTTACTGGCTGCTGAAGGCCTGCCGGGGCTGCCCTTGTCCTGGCTGGATTCAGTGATGCTTGCTCTTGCCCAGATCCCCCGTCACCAGGAAACCACTGATCGCCAGCAGCAGCACGCTCAGGCAGAAGAAGGCCAGCGAAGGTCCATCGCTGATCGGCAGTGACAACATCGCCTTGAAGGCTGAGACGATCAACGCCACCACCAGCACCTTGACCAGCTTTTCCTTGAGGTGATCCAGATCGCGGATGTCGAGCAGACCCTCGCCGCTCTTGTTGTTGCCCCGGGCGGCATCAATCGGCGAGATCAGCAGCTCATACACGCCATAGCCGAAGATCAATAACGCAATGCCGATTAGATAGAGATCGATGCCGGTCACAATGCCCCCCAGCAATTTGGCCATGTAGGCCTTGTCGGGATTGTCGACACCGCCGAGGCCCAGGATCGCCTTGCCGATCTCCATGGTGCCGAGCACAAAGGTGACCCCGGTGCTGGCCAGACTCATGATCACCGGCAGGATGGCGATCAGTCGCAGGCGCCACAGCACTTGTTCGAAGCGGTGTTCGAAGCGTTTGAGTCGCGGCCTCAAGGACGTGCTCTCCAATGCCAACGTTCTTGATCGCAGTCCCGGCACCTTAGGTTCGAGAGTCAGACGGCCGTTGTGTCGATTCATGCCGCTCTGATCCGAGCCCATGGCTGATCACACTCCGCCCCAGACTCCTCCCCAGACTGTGGCCCTCTGGATACAGCCCCGGGCCAGTCGCGATGCGGTGGTGGGGGAGCGGGACGGGGCCATCGCCATCCGGCTGCAGGCGCCTCCGGTGGAGGGCGCCGCCAACGCCGCCCTGGTGCGCTTCATCGCCGCTCGCCTCGGGGTGCCCCCCCGGGATGTTCAGCTGGTGCGGGGCCTGAGCAGCCGGCGCAAACGGATCTCGGTGGAGGGATTGGAGGCCTCGGTGGTGCGGCAGCGTTTGCTGGCCGGCTGAGGACTCACTGGCCCTTGACGCGTTCGAGAGCGCCGACCGTCAGGTTGTCGGGATCGATCTGCAGGTAGAGATAGCCGCTGCCATCGGCCAGCACCACGGCCCGGTAGTGGTAGACGTTGCCGAGCGAATCCACTTCCCTGAGGCTGGCCAGGCAGTCGGGGCTGACCGTGATGCTGCCCTTGTAGGTGCTCTCCTCAATCGTGGGGCCATAGCTGGAGACGGCGATGCCCTTCACCTGTCCCTGCTGCCAGCGCTCGTGCTGCACCACCGCATTCGGCTGCCAGCCCTGACCTTTGCGGCTGTTGCCCGTCTGCATGCTGACGACGGCGCCATCCAGCAGGGCGCTGCTGCAGCTGCGATTCGGCTGGCGGTACCAGCGGGAGATCAGCAGCACATCCGGCAGGGTGCCGAGCGAGAAGCGGGGATGGCCTTGCAGGTCCAGCACCGCCTGGCTCGGGCTGGTGGCTGTGCCGTAGCTGCGGCTGATCGCCACCCGGCATTGCGAGATCGGCCGATAGCTGCCGGTGTAGCTGCTTTCGGCGTAACGGCTGCCGCGCCGTTCCAGTCGCACGCCCCGCAGCGTGCCATCCGGTTGCCAGGTTTCCTGCAGGAGGCGTGCCACCGGTTCACCGTTGGCGAATCCCTGGCCCATCACCACGTAGCGGCCCGGCTGTGGATGGCCGCAGACGAGGGCAGCGCCGCCACTGGTGGCACTGCCAGTGCCATGGCCGGCGCTACCGCCTGCTCCACGGCCTGCACTTTCGCCCGCCCGGGCGGCGATCGGAGCGCTGAGAGCGGTGCCGGCGAGCATGCCGAGCACCAGGGCCGCGGTGAGTCGAAGACGCTGGCGCATGGAGTGAGGGAAACCGCAGTGATGGTCTCATAGCCAGGCTTTTGTTTCTCGACCGTCTGGCACATCTGGCTCAGAGTTTCTTCAGCCGGCTGCCCAGCAGGAACACCACCGCCATCGCCAGATAGCCCAGGGCCCAGGGGCCACCGCTGCCCCAGCCCGGAGCCAGCACCGTGTCGGCACCGGTGAACCGCCAAGCGTGCAGCAGCCCCACCCAGGAGAGGGCCGAGGCCACCAGGGCGCAGAGGGCGGCGGCGCGGAAGCGCTGCTCGATCACATAGACGAGCATCCCCGCCAGCAGCATCGCCGCCACGATCTGGCCCTGCTCGAGGGCGAAGGCCCCCGCCGCCCAGACATCGGCCTGTTGCAACGGCAGCAGCAGGGCCGGCGAAAAGGGATGGGCGGCGCTGCCGGCCCCGCCAGCTCTCAGGCCCGCCTTGAGCAGCAGGGAGCCCCAGCCGGCCAGCCCCGGCAGCAGTCCCAGGGCCACGGCCGGTGCATGGCGCGTTGGTGTGGCCTGAAAGGCCTGGGCCGCCATGATCAGGGCGATGTAGAGCACGATCGCCATGCCGGCCTCGATTGGCACCAGCTGGCCGATCAGGCCGAACAGCCCCAGCAGGCAGCCCAGGCCCATCACCAGGCCGTTGAGCCAGGAGTAGCCGATGCGGGCGCCCATGCCCTTCCAGCCGGGATGGCCGATGTAGAGGCTGGTGGGGAAGCAGGAGCCCAGCAGGGCGGCCACCACGGTGCCGATGCCATTGATCAGCAGCGAGCCGCGCACCGGGTAGTCGTCGCCGGCGGCGGCGGCGCTCTCGATGTTCTGCAGCGAGCCGAGCACGTTGAACAGGCCCATCGGAATCGTCACCCCCAGCCAGGGCAGCAGCTGCTCGCGGCCGGCCCAGAGCGCGCCGATCTGCAGGCTGGGCAGCCGCAGCCCCACCTGGCTGGCATTGGCCTGCCAGGTGGCCGGATCCACCTGCAGCAGGCCGGTGGCCCAGGCCAGCAGCACCCCCACCAGCACCGCCAGCAGCCCGCCCGGCAGGGGCAGCTTCACCGAGCCGAAATAGGCCAGCAGGATCACCGCCAGCACCGCCAGCCCCACCACCGGCACCGCGTAGGTGCGCAGCAGGAAGCCCAGACCGATGTAGCCCAGGGCAATGCCGGCCAGGGTGGAGAGCAGGGCGGCTCGCGGCAGCCAGCGCCGCAGCACGTCGGTGCAGAAGCCGCCGGCCGCTTCGATCAGGCCCGAGCCCAGGCAGGCCAGCAATCCCGCCTGCCAGGACAGGGTCACGGCCGCCTCGGCGCTGAGGCCCTGGCCCAGGGCCGAGAGCTTCACCGGCAGCATCACCAGAAACACGTAGGCGAACAGGCTGACGGTGTTGATGCCGTAGGGCAGGGCGGTGCGGTCGCCCCTGCCTTCGGCTGTTCCCAGACGGTGGGCCTGGATGGCGTAGGCGATGTTGCCCACCACCAGGCTCAGCCCCGTGGCCGGCAGGATCACCCCGAAGATCAGCGGATCGGGATAGCCCAGCACGCCGCGGCAGAGCGAGACGATCAGCAGGATCTGGATCAGGTTGTCGAGCCCCAGGCCCAGGAAGCCGTCCAGGTCGCCCCGCACCCACCAGCGCGGACCCTCGCCGGCGTGGGGGCTGTTGAGGCCGTCGTTGCCGGAAGTCCCGAAGGACGGATTGCTGCGCATCGGCTTGGAAGGCTCTGGCGCAGGCTAGAAGCCCAGCTCTAGACCCGTTCCTGGATCGGGCGGGCCCTTCCCCCGGCCGAAGCGGCAGGGTTCAGGGGCGGGCTGTCCGGCTGGCGCACCCGGGTCCGGCTGTCAGGCTGAGCCCGCGACTGCAGCACCGATGTCCAGCTCGATTCCCGTCAGTCCAGCGCCCCCGACCCTCAACCGCTGCCTGGGCCCGGTGGCCGTCACCGCCCAGGCCGTGGCCACCGTCGGCCTCACCCTCACCGCGGTGATCAACATCCCCGAGGCCGCCCGCACCGCCGGCCACTCCACCTGGATTTGCTACGCCATTGCCCTGGTGGCCATCCTGTTGGTGGCCGAAACCCTGGTGCTGTTCCGGCGTGAGCCCGGCAGCGCCAGCGGCATCGCCGGCTACGCGGAGGCGGGCCTGGGCCGAGGGGCCGGTGCCGTGGCCGCCTGGGCCCTGTTGCTGGGCTACGGCGGCACGATGCTGGCCTGCCTCGTCTTTTTCGGCTCCTACATCAACCATCTGATCGGCCTGCTGGGGGGGCAGCCGCTGCCCCTGATCGGCTACGGGGTGGGCGGGCTCGGTTGCCTGCTGCTGGCCCGGCGCGATGTGCGCTTCTCCACCCACACCATGCTCACCACCGAGACGATCTCGGTGCTGATCGTGCTGGCCCTGTGCGTCGTGGTGCTGATCCACGGTGGCGCCCCCGCCGATCTGGCCGCCTTCGATCCGGTCGGGGACACCGCCCTTCAAATTCGCTCCGGCCTGATGGTGGCCGTGCTCAGTTTCGTCGGCTTCGAGAGCGCCGCCACCCTGGGCGAGGAATCGCTGCAACCGGAGCGGGCGGTGCCCCGGGCCATCCGGCTGAGCGTGCTGATCGCCGGGGTGCTGTTTCTGTTCTGGGCGGTGGTGCTCACCGAAGGCCTGGCCTGGTTGCCGCTGGAGCAGCGCAGCAGCCTCGATCCGATTGCCCTGCTCGCCGATCGCCTCGGCCAGCCCGGGGCGGGGGAGTGGATCCGTGCCGGCGCCTTCCTCTGCCTGTTCGGCAGCACCCTCGGCAGCCTCAATGCCCTCGGCCGCATCGCCTTCGACCTGGCCGAGTGCGGCGTGCTGCCTGAACCACTGGCCAGGGTGCATCCCCGCTTCCGCACCCCCGCCAATGCCCTGGTGGCCGCCACCCTGCCGCTGATTGCCATCGGTGCCGGCCTCGAGCTCAAGGGGCTGAGCGTCAGTGAGCTGTTCGATCTGCTGGGGGGCTTCGCGGTGCTGGCCTTCCTGTTGGTGTACGGCATGGTGGCCGTGGCGGCCCTGATCCGGGCGCTGCCCGGGGTTTCGCGGCTGCGGCGGCAGCTGGTCGGCGGCGCCAGCCTGACGGCGGTAGCCGCTGTGGCCCTGGGCTTTCTCTGGAGCGTCGTGGGGCACCAGAACACCATGTTGGGCGTGTTCGTGCTGCTGATGCTGGTGGGCCTGGCCCTGGTGGCCCTGGCCCGCCCGCCGGCGGCGGCCTGACGCGTTCAGGAGCCAGCAGCGGCCGGCTGATTTGCTGGCGCTGGCGCGGCGCTGGCTGCGGCCGCGATCAGGATGGCGGCCGTCGCCGGCCGCAGCCGCTCGGGGAACAGCACGCCATCGAGGTGATCGCACTCGTGCTGCACCACCCGAGCGTGGAAGCCCTCCACCTCGCGCTCGATCCAGGCGCCGGCCGGGGTGAGGGCGCGGTAGTGGAGGCGCCGGGGCCGGGGCACCTCCGCCCGCAGGCCCGGCACACTCAGGCAGCCCTCCCAGCCGCTCTCGAGCTCCTCGCCCAGGGGGGTGAGCTCGGGGTTGATCAGGATCGTCTCCGGGATCGGCGGCGCCTGCGGATAGCGGGGATTGGAGCTGATGCCGAAGATCACCAACCGCAGCGGCACGCCGATCTGGGGAGCGGCCAGGCCGGCGCCGTCGCGGGCGGCCATGGTGTCGCGCAGATCGTCGATCAGCTCCGCGAGCTCCTGGCTGCCGATCAGGCTGAGGGGCACGGCCTGGCTGATCTGCTTTAGCTGCGGATCCCCGATCACCAGGACAGGGCGGATGGACATGATCCGGGATTGGCGCGTGGGAGGCAGTGCTGGGATCAGTCTCAGGCAGCGGCGCCGGCGCTGACGGGAGCGCGGCGTCCGCTGGAGCTGGGCGGCAGCCGGCCTCGGCACGAAGCGACGGGGTTGCGGGTGGAGGGATAGCGTTGGGCGACTGCGGCCCTTCCCGATGGAGCTGATGCTCCGCCTGACTACTGTTGCCGCCCTCAGCAGCGAGTTACTGAGCACCGAGACCCTGAGCGAACTGCTCCGGACCTGGGGTTACGGCATCATCTTCGCGGCGATGTTATTGGAAAATGCCGGCCTGCCCCTGCCGGGCGAGACGGTCACCCTGCTGGGGGGCTATGCCGCCGGCAGCGGCCAGCTCCAGGTGCTGGGGGTGATGGCGGCGGCGGCCGCCGGCGCGATGCTCGGCGACAACATCGGCTACTGGGTGGGGCGCCGGGCCGGCTGGGGGCTGATTCTGAAGGTGGGCGGCCTGCTGCGTCAGTCCCCCGAGCAACTGGAGCGGCTGCGCGAGCAGTTCCTGCGCCATTCCGGCAAGTCGGTGCTGCTCGGACGCTTCGTGGCGGTGCTGCGGGTGGTGGCGGGGCCGATGGCGGGGGCGGTGGGCATGCCCTATCCCCGCTTCCTGCTCTGCAATGCCATCGGCGCCGTGCTCTGGGCCGGCTTGATGGTGAGCCTGGCCTGGCTGGGCGGGCGCTGGATTCCGTTCGAGACGATGATGCGCGGGGTCGTGCAGTTCGGCCTCGGGGCCCTGGCCCTGATCGCCGTCATCCTTGTCCTGCCCAGGCTGTTGTCCCGGCTGGAAGAGCGCCAGCTGGAGCGCGATCGCGACGCGCCCTGAGGCCTCAGCCGCGAACCCGCGTTGGCGTGCGGCTCGATGCAGGCGGGGGGAGCGCCAGGGGGGATCATGGGGCCAACTGCAGCGGCCAGCCCGGTCGTCCTGATGCGCTTTCTCCGCTATCTCACCTTCCCCCTGGCGGCCTGCACCGCCGGTCTGTTGATCGTGCTCGGCCTCCAGGGCCCGTTGGCGGCCTGGCTCACCCTGGTGTTGCTGGTCCTCGAGGTGTCCCTGTCCTTCGACAACGCCGTGGTCAATGCCCGGGTGCTTGAAAAGCTCACGCCGGGCCAGCAGCGCTTTTTTCTCAGCTGGGGCCTGGTGATTCCGGTGTTCGGCGTGCGCTTTCTCGGCCCGTTGCTGATGGTGGCCCTGGCTGGTGGGGTGGGGATCGGGCAAGCCCTTGATGCTGCCCTGCATCACCCCTACGTGTACCGAGAGCTGCTGGACAAGGCCGAACCGCGCATCCTGGCTTTCGGCGGCATGTTTCTGCTGCTGGTGTTTCTGCGCTACTTCTTCGATGAGGCCAAGACCCTGCACTGGTTCAAGCCCCTGGAACGGCGGCTCAGCCAGGCCGGCCGGATCGAATCCCTGGAGATCGCCCTGGCCCTGATCCTGTTGCTGCTGCTCGATGTGGTGCTGCCCGGCGAGCTGCGCGGCGATGTGCTGATCGCCGGGGTGCTGGGCCTGGTGCTGCAGCTGCTGAGCACGTCGCTGGCCGAAGCCTTCGGCGATGAGGATCAGGCCGGTGTGCAGCTGGCGGCGAGGGGCGGCATCGTCAGCCTGATTTACCTGGAGCTGCTCGATGCCTCCTTCAGCCTGGATGGCACGGTCGGCGCCTTTGCGATCACCTCGAACCTCGGCCTGATCGTCACGGGCCTGGGCCTGGGGGCCCTGTTCATCCGCTCGCTGACCCTGATGCTCTGCCGCGAGCGGGCCCTGGACGAGTTGATCTATCTGGAGCATGGCGCCCACTACGCCATCGGCGCCCTGGGACTGGTGATGCTGGGAAGCATCTATCTCACCGAGCACCAGTTCGATGTGCCGGAGTGGATGACGGGCCTGATCGGCATCCTGATGCTGGCCTTCTCCTTCTGGGACTCAATGCGCCATCGGCGCCGCTTCGACGGCCAGGCCTGACGCTCAGCCCTAGAGATAGAAACCGACCGTGGTCACCACGCGGGTGCCCTGGGCGCGCAGGGCATTGCGCAGCACGATCGTCGATTGGTTGTGCAGCAGGTTTTCCCAGCGGCGCCGGGTCACGAACACCGGCAGCACGATCACGCAGAAATGGTTGCGGTCCTTGCGGTGGTCCACCTCAAACTGCTTGACGTACTGCACCACCGGATCCACCAGGGAGCGGTAGGGGGAGTCGAGCACCACCAGCTTCACCCCCGGCACCTGGCGCTGCCACTGTTCCATGAACCGCTCGGTGCGGCCGCCGCCGAGGTCCACATGCACCGCCACCAGATCACTGGCGATGCTGCGGGCGAAGCGGATCGCCTCGAAGGTGCCGCGGTGCAGCTGGCCCACCAGCACCACCGTGGGACTGCCGGAACCCGCCGGCGGGGGTTCCGGCAATTTCAGCAGTTTGTCCGAGGCCATGCGCAGGCGCCGGGCCACGGCGTTGTAGTGGGTGCGGATGCGTAGAAACAGGCTCACCAGCAGCGGAATCGCCAGCATCACCACCCAGGCGCCGTGGGTGAACTTGCTGACCAGCAGCACCAGGCCCACCAGGGCCGTGATCAGGGCCCCCAGGCCATTGACCAGAGCCTTGCTGAGCCAGCCCCGCCCCTTCTCCTTCCACCAGTGCATCACCATGCCGGACTGGGACATGGTGAAACTGATGAACACCCCGACGGCATAGAGCGGGATCAGGCGGCTGACACTGCCCTGGAACAGGATCAGCAGCAGGCCGGCGAAGCCGCTGAGGGCGAAGATGCCGTTGCTGAACACCAGGCGATCGCCCAGGGAGGACAGCTGGCGGGGCAGGTAGCCGTCCTGGGCCAGAAAGGCCGCCAGGCGAGGGAAGTCGGCGTAGGCGGTGTTGGCCGCCAGCAGCAGGATCAGCAGGGTGGAGAGCTGCAGCACCGCCAGCAGCGGGCCATTGCCGAAGATCCGCTCGCCCAGCTGATACAGCAGAGTGGGCCCATTCTCGATCGAAACCAAGCCGCTCTGGTGGGCGAGGGCGCTGATGCCGCTGAACATCACCGCCAGCATCACCACCATCACCGCCAGCACCCGCCGGGCGTTGCGCCACTCCACCGGGCGGAAGGCGGTGACGCTGTCGCTGATCGCCTCAATGCCGGTGAGGGCGGCGCAGCCGGAGCTGAAGGCTCGCATCAGCAGCAGCGGCCCGAACGTGGTCAGGCCCCCTTCATGGGCCTGCTCCAGCAGGCGCTGCTGCACGTCAAACGGGGTGGTGGGCAACTGGCCCAGGCTCGCCTTGATCGCCCCGGCCACCAGCAGGGTGACGATCAGCACCATGAACAGATAGGTGGGCACGCTCAGCAGGCGGGCGCTGGAGCTCACCCCCCGCAGGTTGGCCACCATCACCAGCACCACCCCCACCAGGCAGAGGAGCACCCGCTCGCTTTCCAGGGCCGGGAAATAGGAGGTGAGGGCGGCGATTCCCGCCGCCACGCTCACCGCCACCGTCAGCACGTAGTCGATCGACAGCGAGGCCCCCGCCACCAGGCCCGCCATGGCGCCGAGATTCTCCTGGGACACCCGGTAGGAGCCGCCGCCCTGGGGATAGGCCTTGATCGTCTGCCGGTAGCTGGTGGCGACGATCAGCATCAGCCCCACGATCAGGGCCGTGATCGGCAGGGTCTGGTTCAGGGCGGCGGCGCCGGCCATGCCCAGCATCAGCACGATTTCCTGGGTGGCGTAGGCCACCGAGGAGAGGGCGTCGGAGCTGAGGATCGCCAGGGCTTCGGCGTTGTTGTAGCGCTCCTCGTGGTGGGCGCTCGTCGGCAGGGGCCGTCCGATCAGCGTGCGGCGGAAACTCTCGAGGCCGTTGAGAGGCGGCATGCGGGAGGGGACGGGCGTAAGGGCCAACGCTAGGCCGCCAGCTCCCTTTCGCTAGCGTCACGGCCCTGGGTGCCGGCCGGGGTGCCGCCACCGGCCGCCGACCACGGCTCGAGCTGTTCGCGTTGAGGCCCGAGATGGCTGCTCCCTCCCTGCTCAGCACGCTGCTGATCCTGCTGATCGGGCTGCTGCTCGCCCGATTGAGTGCCGGTGGCCTGGCCCGCTGGGCGGTGCCGGCGATCGTGCTGGAGCTGCTGATCGGCTTCGTGCTCGGCAACACGGTGCTGCCGTTCACGGCCGTGGCGCCCCTCAGCGGCCTGACGGAACTGGGGGTGCTGACGCTGTTCTTCCAGGTGGGCCTGGAGGTGCGCGGCGATCTGCTGCTCCGCCAGCGGCGGCCCCTGAGCCGCCTGGTGGCGATCAGTTTTCTGGCGCCGCTGCTGGCCTTCTGGCCGCTGAGGAGCTGGTTCGCCCTCTCGACCCCCACCACCCTGCTGTGCCTGGCGGTGCTCTGCGCCACCGGCACCGGCGTCACCCTGCGGGTGCTGGCCCAACGCCAGGCCCTGCAGACCCCGTCGGGGCGGCTGCTGGTGGCGGTCTCGGTGCTGGACGATCTGCCTGCCATCGGTCTGCTGGCCATCGCCACCGCCATGGCGGGCCGGGCCATGGGCGGTTCCGGGCTGGGGCTGTTCGGTCCTGTGCTCGGTCTGGCGGCGGCGGCCCTGAGCCTGCCGTTGGTGGATCGCTGGGGGCGGCGGCAGCGCCAGCCACCGACCAGTCCCCTGGGGATCCTGCTGCTGTTGATCGCGGCGGCCTGGCTGGGGGAGGCCCTGGGCCTGACCAGCCTGCTCGGGGCCCTCTGGGGCGGGGTGCTGCTGGCGCGGTTGTCGCCCTTGCCCCAGGACGTGCGGCCGGTGCTGACCGTGCTGGCCGATGTGTTTCTGCCCCTCTATTTCATCAGTGTCGGCATGCGCATCGATGCCCACACCCTGCTGCGGCCCGCCTCCTGGTGGTTCGCCCTGGTGTTGATCGCCCTGGCCCTGCTCAGCAAGCTGGTCTGCGGCTTCGGCATCACGGCCACTGAGCGCCGCGGCGGCGTGGATCGCTGGCTGGTGGTGTTCGGCCTGGTGCCGCGCGGCCTGCCGGGGCTGGTGTTCGCCACCACGGCCCTGTCGGCGGGGCTGATCGATTCCCTCCAGTTCTCGTCCCTGGTGTTGATGGTCACGGTCACGACCGTGCTCGGTCTGTTGCTGCTGGAGCGGCGCCTGGCCCGGGCCGATTCAACTCAGATCAGCACCTCTTCGCGCGGGTAGCCCACCCGGGAGCGGGGCCGGCGGCCGTAGAGCGCCGAGAGCAACAGGATCACGCCGAGCCGGCCCACGAACATGCCCACCATCAGCACCAGCTGACCCCAGCGATTGAGCTCGGCGGTCACACCCACATCCAGGCCCACCGTGGCAAAGGCCGACATGCAGGTGAACAGCTTCTCCAGAAAGCTGAAGGCAGGGGTGGTGGCTTCGCCGCCGGCGGTGGGCCCCAGACCGAGCAGCAGGGTCATCAGCAGCACGAACAGCCCCGAGGCCAGGGTCACCCCCACCGCCTTGAGCACCAGCTCGCCGGGGATCTGGCGGCGGTGGATCACCACCTCGGAGCGCCCTTCGAGGGTGGAGCGGGTGGCGCCCATCAGGATTGCGAAGCTGGTGGTCTTGATGCCGCCGCCGGTGCCGCCGGGGCTGGCGCCGATGAACATCAGCGCGATCAGCAGCAGCAGGCCCGCATCCGAGAGGGTGCTGATCGAGAGGGGCACGGTGTTGAAGCCGGCGGTGCGGGCCGTGATCGATTGGAACAGGGTCACCTGCAGCCTGTCCCAGAGGTTCAGGGAGGCCACCACCCCGTCGGGGGCGAACTGCTCGGTGACCAGCAGCCCCAGGGCGCCGAGGCCGATCAGGATCGCCGTGCTGCGCAGCACCAGCTGGCTGTGCAGGCTCAGCCGGCGAAAGCCCCCCAGCCGCCGCCGCTGGCTCCAGAGTTCGTTGGTGACCCGCCAGCCGATGCCCCCGATCACGATCAGGCTGCCGATCACGCCGTTGACGACGGCGTTGCCCTTGTAGTGGACCAGGTTGTCGCTCCAGAGACCGAAACCGGCGTTGTTGTACGCACTGATGCAGTGAAACAGCGAGGCCCACAGGCGCTGGCCGCCATTCTCAATGTCGTTGAAGCCGAAGCAGAACAGGATCACCGTGCCCGTGGCCATCACGCAGCTGGCCGTGCGCAGGATCGAGTGAAAGGTGGGCCCGATGCCGCCGACGCCGAACTCATCGAGGCAGCGGCCCTTGTCGAGCCGGTGGCGCAGGCCGGAGCGGCCCTGCACGAAGCCCTGCAGGAAGGTGGTGATCGCCATCAGGCCGAGGCCGCCGGTGAGGATCAGCCCCGCCAGCACCGCCTGCCCCACGCCGGTGAGCTCGCTGCCGACATCGATGATCGACAGGCCCGTTACCGTGATCGCCGAGGTGACGGTGAACAGGGCTTCCCAGAGTCCCACCGACTCGTGCGAACAGGCCGGGGTGGCCAGCAGCAGGGTGCCGGAGGCGATCACCAGCAGGCCGGTCACCAGCGTGAACTGGGGCACGGTGAGCTGCTTGCGCCACTGCTGCAGCTGCCAGCGCGACGGCTGTTTGTGCGATGGCTGCTTGCGCGCTTGCTGCAGGCGGGCCAACGGCACCAGGGCGTCCCGCAGCCACCGGCGGTGTGGGCGCCTGGTCACGGCGGCGGCCGACCGGTGCGTGGCCATCGGTGACCCATTTATGCAATTCCGACCATAGGGTTGCGCCCACTCCGACGTGGAAGCCGTTGAGTTCCTCCCAGCCCCTGTCCGCCTGGCACACCATGCCCCCGGAGGAGTGTCTCCAGCGGCTGGAGAGCAGCGCCTCCGGTCTGAGCACCGCCAGCGCGGTCGAGCGGCTCGCCCGGGTGGGCCTCAACCGCCTTGAGCTCAAAGCCGGGCGCAGCAAGTTTCGGATCCTCTGGGATCAATTCAGCAATGTGATGCTGATCATGCTGCTGGCCGTGGCGGCGGTGTCCGCCGGGGTGGCCTGGGTCGCTCAGAAGTTCCCCAAAGACGCGATCGCCATCGTGCTGATCGTTGTGCTCAATGCCCTGTTGGGCTATCTGCAGGAAAGCCGGGCCCAGGATGCCCTGCTGGCCCTGCGCCAGATGGCCCAGCCCCTCGTGCTGGTGCGCCGCGACGACGAATGGCAGCGGCTCTCCAGTGAGCAATTGGTGCCCGGTGATCTGATCCGCCTCGAGGCGGGCGATCGGGTGCCGGCCGATGCCCGCCTGCTGGAGGTGGCGGAACTGGGCCTGCGCGAGGCGGCCCTCACCGGTGAGGCCGAAGCCGTCTTCAAGCAGGCCCAGCTGGTGCTCGAGCCCGGCACCCCGGTGCTGGAGCGGCAGAACAGCGTCTTCCAGGGCACCGAGGTGGTGCGGGGCCGGGGCACGGCCGTGGTCACGGCCACCGGCATGGCCACCGAACTGGGCCAGATCGCCGAGCTGATCAACACGGCCGGCGGCGAGGAAACGCCACTGCAGCAGCGGCTCGATGGGCTGGCCAGGGTGCTGGTGGGCTCGTCGCTGGCCCTGGTGGCGCTGGTGGTGGTGATCGGCGCCCTGATGGGCCAGGAGCTGCTCAACCTGCTGGAGGTGGCCCTGTCGATGGCGGTGGCGATCGTGCCCGAGGGCTTGCCGGCGGTGATCACCGTCACCCTGGCGATCGGCACCCAGCGCATGGTGCAGCGCGCCGCCCTGATCCGCCGGCTGCCCGCCGTCGAGGCCCTGGGCTCGGTCACGGTGATCTGCTCCGACAAGACCGGCACCCTCACCCAGAACCGCCAGGTGGTGCAGGAGCTGCGCAGCGGCACCGGCGCCATCGCCGTCAGTGGCCACGGCTACGACCCCAGGGGCCAGTTCAGCCAGCGCGATCTGGCGGCACCGGCCGGCGCTCGCGCCGGGGTGGCCGCCGGCGCCCAGCAACTGCTGCTGCAGGCCGGGGTGCTCTGCAGTGACGCTGAACTCAAACGCGAGAGTGAGGGCCGTTGGGATGTGCTCGGCGATCCCACCGAGGGCGCCCTGGTGGTGGTCGCCGCCAAGGCCGGCATCGATGCCTTTGCTCTGCGCAGCCACAACGACCGGCTGGCCGAAATTCCGTTCAGCTCCGAACGCCAGCTGATGGCGGTCTGGGTGGGCGACCCCACCGGCAGCCTCCAGGCCCCCCTCGGCGCCGCGGCGGAGGGCTCCCACACGCTGATGATCAGCAAGGGGGCGCCGGAGGTGATCCTTTCCCTCTGCAATCGCTGGCTCGATGGCGGCGGCATGGCTCCCCTCGAGGAGCGTGAGCGCTCCTGGTGGCTGGAGCAGGCGCGGGAACTGGCGGCCTCAGGCCTGCGGGTGCTGGCCTTCGCCTGTGCCCCCCATCACCCCAGTCCCGACCATGGCCTTGAGGGGCTGGTGCTGCTGGGCCTGATGGCCCAGCTCGATCCGGCCCGGCCGGAGGTGCCCGAGGCCGTGGCCCGCTGCCGCCGCGCCGGCATCCGCCCGGTGATGATCACCGGCGACCATCCCCTGACGGCCCGCGCCATCGGCGCCGCCATCGGCCTGGTGGAACCGGGCGGCGAGGTGGTGCTGGGCCGTGAGCTCGAGCAGCTCGACGATGCGGCCCTGCAGGAGCTGGTGGGCCACTGCAGCATCTATGCCCGGGTCCCGCCCGAGCAGAAGCTGCGCATTGTCAAGGCCCTGCAGGGGCGGCGCGAGATCGTGGCGATGACGGGCGATGGCGTCAACGACGCCCCGGCCCTCAAACAGGCCCACATCGGCGTGGCCATGGGCATCACCGGCACCGAGGTGAGCAAGGAGGCCTCCGAGATGGTGCTGCTCGACGACAACTTCGCCACGATCGTCAACGCGGTCGAACAGGGGCGCCTGGTGTACGCCAACATCCGCCGCTTCGTGAAGTACATCCTCGGCAGCAACGTCGGCGAACTGGTGACGATCGCCGCCGCGCCCCTGGTGGGCCTGGTGGGGGTGCCGATGACACCGCTGCAGATTCTCTGGATGAACCTGGTGACCGATGGCGTGCCGGCCCTGGCCCTGGCCCTGGAGCCCGGCGAGGCGGGCCTGATGGAGCGACCGCCGGCGGCGCCGGGGGAGTCGATCTTCGCCCGTGGCATCGGCAGCTACATCCTGCGGATCGGTGTCGTCTTCGGTCTGATCACGATTGGCCTGATGGTCTGGGCCTATCGCACCTACGGCAATGGCGGGCCCTGGAAAACGATGGTGTTCACTACCCTCTGTCTGGCCCAGATGGGCCACGCCCTGTCGGCCCGCAGTGACCTGCCGCTGCTGCAGGTGAAGCCCTTCTCCAATCCCTGGCTGCTCTGGGCTGTGCTGCTTACCTCGGGCCTGCAGTTGGCCCTGCTCTACGTGCCGTTTCTGGCCAGGTTCTTCGGCACCGTGCCCCTGGCCGGCCAGGACCTGCTGATCTGCATGGGCGTGAGCCTGTTGTTCTTCTTCTATCTGGAGTCGGAGAAACTGTGGCGGCTCTGGCGTCGCCGTTGTCACGCCGACAGCTGAGCTGTCGTTGCTTCGGGGTTTAGGGTCTGGGTTCAGCGCCCACGACAGGACTGGCTCCTGATGTCTCGGCCTGGGCGCCTCGGTTGGCCCCTGGTCCTACTCCTGCTGGGGCTGTTCGCTCTTCTCGGCCGGCAGCAGGCCCTCCCCGGCTCTGTCGTTGATGTGGGAGAGGAACAGGGCGATGGCGGCGACGGCCGCCAGGGCCACCATGAACAGGGCGCCGCGGATCCGGTGTTGCCGTTCGGAGCTGCTGGCGCCCTGTTTCGCGGGCTGACCGCAATCGCAGCAGATCAGCATTGGTTGGCGGCGGCCCACCTTGGTAAGCATGCGGCCACCGCATTTGGTACAGGCCATCTGGAGCGCCAATCGACAGTCACTCTGGCAGTCGCCGATCGCGCCAGGGAGCCGGATCTCCCGCCTCGGCTCAGCCCAGAACCCAGGGAGGCGCTGCAGGCTGGTCTTCCCTGGCGCGTCGTCATCCCCTCCGCCTGGCTCCGTTCGGGCTGGGTGCAAGCGGCGTGGGCTGCGGCGCTGTTTGGACGGCCCGGCGGGATTGATAAGGGGAGCTTGGCTTCCCCATAGGACTTCCCTGCCCCGGTTCGTACCCAGCGGCCTGATTTGTTCCTTAGTTTTCGCGGCCAACGGCGCTCATCCGCGTCTCCCTGCCGCCATGACCCTGCTTTTTGCCCAGTCGGCCTGGCTGGTGCCCCTCTATCCCCTGCTGGCCTCCCTGCTGTCCTTCCTGTGGTCGCCTGGGTTGATCAGCCGCACGGGGCCCCGCCCCTGCGGCTATCTCAACCTGACGATGGTGACGCTGGCCTTCCTGCACAGCACCCTGGCGCTGCTGGCCCTGCTCTCCAACTCCCAGGCCGGTTCCGCCGCCCTCTACCGGCCGATCACCTTCGGCTGGACCTGGCTGCAGACCGCCGGTCTGCGCATCGGCTTCGATGGCCTGATCACCGAGCCGGCCCTGATCGCGATGACGGTGATCACCGGTCTGCACGTGCTGGTGCAGATCTATTCGATCGCCTATCTGGAGATGGACTGGGGCTGGCCCCGCTTCTTCGGCTCACTCAGCTTCTTTGAGGCCGGTCTGTGCGCCCTGGTGCTCACCGATTCGATCTTCTTCAGCTATGTGATTCTCGAGCTGCTCACCTTCGGCACCTACCTGATCGTCGGCACCTGGTACAACCAGCCCCTGGTGGTCAAGGGAGCCCGCGACGCCTTCCTGACCAAGCGCATCGGTGACCTGATCCTGCTGGTCGGCTTGATCGCCCTGCTGCCGATCACCGGCACCTGGAACTTCCACGGCCTGCAGGCCTGGGCCGCCGACCAGACCAACAACCAACTGGCCCTGCCGGCGGGGTTCACCCTGATCCTGCTGGCCCTGATTGCCGGTCCGATGGGCAAGTGCGCCCAGATTCCGCTGCATCTCTGGCTCGATGAGGCGATGGAGAGCCCCCTGCCGTCGACGGTGCTGCGCAACTCGGTGGTGGTGGTGGGTGGCGCCTGGGTGCTGCTGCGCCTCGAGCCCCTGATCGAGCTCAGCCCGCTGGTGGCCAGCGTGCTGGTGGTGGTGGGCGGCACCAGCGCCCTGGTGGGGGCTCTGATCGCCCTGGCCCAGGTCGATGTCAAGCGGGCGCTCTCCTTTCTGGTCAGCAGCTGGCTGGGCCTGCTGTTCGTGGCGGTGGGCCTCGGCGGCACCGCCGTCGCCGATCACCTGATGCTCGTCTACCCGCTGCCGATGGCGCTGATGCTGCTGGCGATCGGCGCCATCGTGCTCACCAACGTCACCCAGGATCTGACCCAGCTGGGTGGCCTCTGGAGCAAGCGGCCCCTGATGGGCCTCGCCTTCCTGGCGGGAGCGGCCGGTCTGATGGCCCTGCCTCCCTTCGGTGGCTTCGCCGCCCTGAGCGAGCTGCTGGCTCTCACCGCTGCCAGCGGTCATCCCTTGCTGCTCGGTGGCCTGGTGCTGCTCACCAATGCCCTGATCAGCGCCGGCCTGATCCGCATCTTCGGCCAGATCTGGGGCGGCCGGCCCACCCCCTTCACCACCCGTTCGCCCGAGGTGTTGTGGCTGATGGTGCTGCCGACCTTGCTGCTGACCGGACTGGTGCTGCATCTGCCCCAGGTGCTGGTGCGCTACGGCGTCTTCACCGCCGTCCTGCCCCAGCTGCCCCTGCCGGGCTGGGGCCCCCTGGCCCTGCCGCTGCTGCTCTCCACCCTGGTGGGTGGCGGCCTCTCGGGTCTCTTTTATCTGCGCTCCCATCCGCTGGTCCATTGGCCTGCGGCCCTGGGCGGCCTGCAGGACTGGCTGGCCCATGACATGCAGACCGAGCGCTTCTATCACCGCACCGTTGTCGCTCTGGTGCTGGCTCTGGCCCGCCTCAGCGCCTGGTCGGATCAGCGGCTGGTGGATGGCTTCAGCGGTGCCGCCGGCGGCGCCGCCCTCGAGGGAGCCCGCCGGCTGAGCTTCACCACCTCCGGTCGCAGCCAGGCCTATGCCCTCACCCTGGTGCTGGGGGTGCTGTTGATGGCGGCCTGGCTGCTGGCCGGCCCCTCGCCTCTGCCCACCGAGCTCCTTCGCCCCCTGCGCTGATGTCCCCTTCCTCCCTGCTGTTGCTGCTGGCCCTGCCCCTGGTGGCGGCGCTGGCCTTGCCGCTCCTGCCCGAGGGGCCCTCCCTGCGGGTGCGCAGCCTGGCGGCCCTGGCCACGGCCAGCCAGCTGGTCGTCGCCCTGCTGGCCTGGCGCCTGCCGCCGGCCGATCTGCAGCTGGCCTGGCTGCCCAAGCTGGGCCTGGAGCTGGATCTGGGGCTGGACGGCCTGTCCCTGCCGCTGGTGCTGCTGACGGCTCTGCTGAGCACCATGGCGATTCTCTCGGCTCCTGTGGATCAGAGCCGCCCACGGCTGTTCTATTCGTTGCTGCTGGCCACCAATGTCGGCGTGGTGGGTGCCTTCCTGGCCCGCAACGCCCTGCTGTTCGTGCTCGCCTTTGAGCTGGTGCTGATCCCCACCACCCTGCTGGTGGCGATCTGGGGCCGGGATCGCCGCGCCGGCGCGGCGATCCGCTTTCTGCTGTACGGCGCGGTCTCGGGCCTGAGCCTGCTGGCCGCCGTGCTCGCCTTCGGCTGGCTCAATGCCAACGGCCTGGACTTCAGCTTCGCTGGACTCGCCCAGGCCGATCTCCCCCCCGGGGCCCAGGCCTGGATCCTGGCGCTGCTGCTGCTGGCCTTCGGTCTCAAATTGCCGATCGTGCCGCTGCATGGCTGGCAGCCGTTCACCTACAGCCAGGCGCCCACCCCGGTGGTGATGCTGCTGGGGGGGGTGGTGTCCAAGCTCGGCGCCTACGGCCTGCTGCGCTTCGGTGTCGGCTTCCTGCCCGACACCTGGGCGGCCTGGTCCCCCTGGATCGCCGCCGCCGGCGCCGTCAGTGCCGTCTATGGCGCCCTCAACGCCATCGCCCAGAGCGACATGCGCCGGCTGATGGCCTACAGCTCCCTGGGTCACATGGGCCTGCTGGTGTTGGCCCTGGCCGCCGCCACACCCCTGGCCCTGCAGGGGGCGGTGGCCCAGATCCTGGCCCACGGCCTGATCGTGGCCCTGCTGTTCGCCTGTGTCGGCCTGATCGAGCGGCGCACCGGCACCACGGCGATCGCCGAACTCTCCGGCCTGCTCAACCCCCTGCGGGGCCTGCCGGTGACGGCGGCGATGCTGCTGCTGGCGCTGATGGCGGCCGCCGGCATCCCGGGGCTGGCGGCTTTCCCGGCCGAGCTGCTGGTGTTCGAGGGCAGCTGGACGGCCTTCCCCCGCGCCACCCTGGTGTGCCTCGTGGCTTCAGGCCTGACGGCCGTCTACGCGGTGCGCCTGTTCAACCGGGTGGGCTTCGGCCGGCTCGACAACGCCCGGGCCGACTGGCAGCCCACCCGCTGGGCCGAACGGCTGCCGGCCCTGGCCCTGACGCTGCTGGTGATCGGCTTCGGCCTCTGGCCCGGTGCCCTGGTGGGCTGGAGCGAAGCCGAAACCGGGGCGCTGGCCCTGCGGGCCCAGCCGTTCCTGGCGGCGACGGCCACCACGCCGATCACCGTGGCCGCCGCCGCACCCCGGACGATCGCCCTGATCCTGGCCGCCCCCTCCCCCCTCGCCGTCCCGTCCATCTGAGCCATCGGGCCGCCGGTTTCGTCCCGGGCGGGCCCGGGGCCCCCATGGCCCGTTGGTTCGAGAGCAACCCAGATCGCCGTTTCCCTTCCACCGCTGCCCTGTGCCATGAGCCCTGCCATTGCCCCCCCCCCAGCTCCCGTCCAGGCGCCCCTGATCCCCCCCTCCGAGCATCCCTGGGCGGAGGTGATTCATCGGCTGGAGGCCGGCGGCTCGATGCTGCCGGATACGCCGGAGAATCTGATGCAGATCATCGGTATCTACAAGGCCTATGCCGTGCCGATGGACTTCTACTGGCGCGACCTGCTCTATATCGCTGAACGGGTGTTTCTCAATCCATTGCCCGCCTTCAAGTACTTTCCGAGCCAGGCCTATCTCGATCGGCCCAATGCCTATGCCGGGGATGAATCGCAGCTGCGCATCTGGCGTGGTGGCGAGAAGGCCCATCCGGAATTGCTGGCGTTCATGGCCAGGGGCGAAACGGTGGCGATGCCGAAATTGCTGCATCACCTCTGGCACGACCGCATCAACATGGAGTTCGCCGAGGCCTGCATGCAGGCCATGCTCTGGCATCAGGGCATGGGCGGCCGCTTCAACGCCTACCTCGAAAGCGATTCCTACCGCGCCAATGCCGACCGGGCGATCCGCGCCTTTTTCAAGGGCAATCCGGTGATGCTTGGCCTGTACAAGCTGTTCCCTGAGATGTTCATGGAGCAGGTCAAGCAGATGAGCTACTACGCCAATCTCGGTCTGTTCTGGGAGGTGATGGCGCCGGTGTTCTTCGAGATGAGTGACCTCTACGACGAGGGCGGTTTCCAGGGGGTTCCTGATGCCATGAACTTCCTGGTGAATGGCATCTTCGCCGTTGCCGGCCGGCCGATCTACCACCATGTCTATGTCGGGGATGAGTGCATCGAGGTGATTCCCAAATCGGAAGGATTCACCTGGCTCTACGAGGCGGCTCTGCCCTATGTGGAAGCGGTTTTTTACCGCACGGCTCCCTTCCGCGGCACCAAGAGCTACAACGCCCAGGCGGGTCAGGTGCCGACGGATCAGTCCGATTTCCACTACGGCATCCTCTATGCCGATGTCTTTCCGGTGGGCTCCGCCGGTATTCCGCCGACCCTGCTGATGCAGGACATGCTGCATTTCCTGCCGCCCTATCTCGAGGAGCTCTATGCCCAGCATCGCCGCGGTGAGGAGGACCAGCTGATCCAGCTGGGCATCACCTTCCAGCGCTCGATGTACAACGTCACCTCGGCGGTGATCCAGGCCTTGCGCTGTGCCCTGCTCTATCCCCTCGACGACACCGATCCCGAGCATCTGCTCGCCAACCGCCGCTTCTTCGAGGCCCAGATGGATCGCTTCCTGCGGCCCGAGGCCCGGCTGGGCGCCATCCAGAGTCAGGACTACCGCTGAGGGTTCGGGGGCTCGACGGCCCGCCCTGGCTGGCCAGCGACACCGAGCTGCTGCCGCAACGTCACCGGCTCCATTCAGCCCCTGTCCCGCCTGAGGGGCGCTCCCGGGGCATGACAGGGGACTGGGCCAGCCGCCGCATCAGGCCCGCCTGAGCCCCCTTGGAATCCTTGCCTTGGTCTGTTCCTTCACCTTGCACTTCCCATGGCCACGATTCTTGAAACCGCCCGGGCCGCCGGTTGCTTCGGCACCCTGCTCACCGCCGTCGAGGTGGCCGGTCTGACCGCCGCTCTGGAAGGTCCGGGTCCGTTCACCGTGTTCGCCCCGGTGGATGACGCTTTCGCCGCCCTGCCTGCCGGCACGGTGCAGACCCTGGTCGACAACCCGCCGCAATTGGCGCGCATCCTCAGGTTCCACGTGCTCGCCGGCGCCCACAGCCGCGCCGATCTGATCGCCAGGGCCGAATGGCCGTCCCTGGAGGGGGCCCCGGTGCCGATCCGCCGCAGCGAGCCCTTCGAGGTCAAGAACGCCACGGTGGTGAGCGCCGATGTGGCCTGCGACAACGGCGTCGTGCACGTGATTGATCGGGTGATCCTGCCCGGTTGATCCGGCCTCCGATTTCTGGGCCTGAGGCGACTCAGGCTGGGCCCTGCTGGTCGCCGGCGGCGTGCTCGCTGAGGTCGTTGTCGCTGGAATCGATGTCGCTGGAATCGATGTCGCTGGCGGCGTTCGCTGTGGCCCGATCCTCCAGGCCGGGAGCGGCCCGGTGGCCATCCCCTTCACCGGCGATTCGGATCGGCGTCAGGGGCGCCTGCTTGGCCCGGTACATGGCGTCGTCCGCGGCGCTGAGCAGCTGACCGGCGGTGACGCCATGGTCGGGGGAGCGGGCGATGCCGATGCTGACACTCAGATCGATCGGCTGGGCTGCCTCGTGCCGGCTGGCCGCCACCACCTGCTGCAACTTGGCGGCGAAGATCTGCAGATCCTCCAGATTGGAGGCATCGGGCACCAGCACCACGAACTCGTCGCCCCCCAGGCGGCAGAGCAGTTCATCGGTGCGGATGGCGCCTCGCAGCCGCCGGGCCACCAGCTTGAGCACCTGATCGCCGACGGCATGGCCGTAGCTGTCGTTGACCGGTTTGAAGCCGTTGAGGTCGAGAAACAGGATGGCGACGTGGCGATCGGGATGCTGTTCCGCCCTGGCCAGGGCCTGGTCGGCCATCTCCATCAGCAGCCCCCGGTTCGGCAGCCCCGTCAACTGATCATGCAGGGCCTTATGGCGGATCTTCTCCTGGCGATGGTGGCGCTCGCTGACGTCCTGGAGCATGCCGACGTAGTTGGTGGTCTGCAGGTTCTGGTTGGTGACGGTCGTGATGCTGAGTTCGTGACGGCGGATTTCGCCGTTGCGCAGGCGATTCCAGATTTCACCCTGCCAGGAGCCCCGCTCCTTCACCTGCCGCCACAGGTCGGTGTAGAACTGCGCGTCGTGGCGGCCTGACTTGAGCAGATTGAGGGTGCGACCCAGCACTTCGGCTGCGGAATAGCCGGTGATGCGGGCGAAGCTCTGGTTGGCGGACAGCACTTCGCTGCGGGCGTTGGTGACGACGATGCCCTGGGGCGACGATTCGAACACGACCGCGGCCAGGGCCCGTTCGTTATTGGCCTGTTCCGCCAGCTTCAGGGCTGCCTTGGTGGCCAGGTGGTTGTCCACCAGCATGCGGGTGCCCATCGCCGCGACCGAGGAGGCCAGGCAGCCTGTCACGCCCAGCAGCAGCAGATTCGCGGTCAGTCCTGTCGGTGCCATCAGCTGACGGCTCAACTGGATGCCGATCAGCCAGCGGCGGCCTGCCACCTCGATCGATTCGTACTGGGGATCGCTGAGCCGATCGCTGCCGTGCAGCTGCTGGTTGTCGAACAGCAAGGGGGCCTGGCCGGGCCTGGTGCCGTCATAGACGAGCACCGCCGAATCCCTGAGATCCGGGTTGTTGACGGTCCGCAGCGAGGCTTCGACCAGATCACCCACCCGGATCGCAGCAAAAGCCCAGCCCTTCAGCCTGCCGCCGTCGTGGCCGGGAGCGCCCGGCAGGCCGGTGGCGGCGTTGCGATCGATGGGGTCATAGATCAGCACACCGGCCTGGGTACCCGGGTTGCGCTCCTGCTCCAGGCGCACCTTGCCCGACATGGCGGGAACACCGCTGCTGGCGGCCCGATCCATGGCGGCGCGCCGGCTGGCCTCGCTGGCCATGTCGAAGCCGAAGGCCCGCTGGTTGCGGAGGTTGAAGGGCTCCAGGTAGACGACGGCGCTGAGGTGGGGACGAGGGCCGGCGGGGTGAATCGTGAAGTCCGGAAAGCCTTCGGCGCGGATGCGATTGGTGAACGTCCGCCGCTCGCTGGCGCTCACGTCGGCGGCGAAGCCGATCCCCTGGATGCCCTCCAGGCCGCCCTCTTCCTGGTCCAGGGTGGCGTAGTACCTGTGGAAGGCCTGCCGGCTCACCGGGCTGGAGGCGTTGAACAGGCCGGCCACGCCGCTGATCGTGTCGACGGCCTTGCGCAACTTCATCTCAATGGCCTCGGAGACGTCCCCCATCAGGGCGGCCTCCATGCGTTCATGGGCCTGCTGATTGAGGCTGCGGTTCTGTTCGGTCACCACCGCGGTGATGCTCAGACCGATCACCAGCACCATCAGCGGCAGCTGCCGTTCGCCGGCCACCAGGCGCCGGCGCACAGCCCCGGGCCAGCCCAGGCCCGCCTGGGCCTGAGACGTTGCTGAGCCCGGTTGCGGCATGGTGGCTCGGGACAACGGGCTGGGTCTATTCAAGGCCTCTTCAGCCGGTTTGACTGCCGCTGGGGCCCGGCGTCAGGCCTGACGGAACGATCAGGCGTTGTCCTGACATTCGGCGTCGCGTCGCGATGTCGCCATCAGGGCCCGATACAGGTCCTCCCAGCCGGCGATCCCCTCCATTGATCACCGGGACTGATCGAGGGCATTGGCAAGCCTTGACGATCAGCACACCCACTCCTGGTCACCGACTCTTAGGGTTCGCGTCATCAGAAGGGGAGGCATGAATAGCCCCCCGGTTGGGTGATGATTCCACCCGATTCCCTGTTCAATCTCTTTCGCTAGCCAGCCCATGTCCTCCACCATTCAGGCAGCCCAACGCCAACGCTCTGGATCTCGCCGTTGCCGCCGCGGTCAGCGCCGTATCCATAGCCGAGGCTGTGGTGATGAGTTGCCCCAGAGTTGACGCGGAAGCCCCGGTTGGGCAGGACAACCGCGGGACTTCCCGATCCATCCGCTCAGCCCCAGGCCCCAGTCTGTCATCGCTCCTTGGTCGCTGAAAGATCAGTCAGCCAGGGCCGGAAATGGTTTCAGCAGCCTGTCAGGGATGGGATTGCAGCATCCGTTTCGCCAACCTCGGCTGCAGCCGAGCTCCCAGGAGTGATTGCCTGCTCCTGATGTTCAGCCGCCTGTTCTGATGCAGACGGCCGCCGCCGGCGAGCGTCTGCATCCTCCGGGAGAGACAACGGGTCGGCTGCTGGCTGAGCTTGCTTGAGGGTGACGCAAAGCTGTTGAACAGCCGTGAGGACGGAATTGCCCCTGTGCTCAAGTCTGGGATTGCGGCCATGCCCAGCATATAGGGTTGCGGAATCGCTTCCAGTTTGGGTGAATTTGCCTGCCAGGGATCTCTGTTCTTTCAGTCATCTGCATGGCTGCTGGAACCAGGATCCAGGAATGACCCTGCACTTTCCTGCACTCGAAGTGGTGACCAGATCCGCTGCCTGTTGTTGATGGCGGGTTGGGTTGCTGTCACCGTCTGCGTCTGGCTCGTGATGGCTTGACGCAATGGTTGAGCTGAGAAGCCTTTGAAGCATGGATCTGATTCAACCACTCCGTTTGGGTTCGCTGTCGGTTTTGAAGGTCTAGGTTGATCGCGAGACTGGGTTCGAGATCACCCTGGCCTGATGGTGACTGGGGCCCTTGTTGAGGTGCTTGTTTCAGCTGCACATCTGTGCTGATGGCGCTCGGTGTACGGAGATTTTCTTCTGTCTTGGTGAGGCTTCTGCTCGCGATCGCCGCAGCTGATCGCAACTGAATCCTGATCCATGGACTGGTGGCTTCGGGCTGTCTTCAGCGGCAGTGTCTGGGTCCCGTTTCTGCTTGTTTTTTTCCCTTGTTTCTCCCATTTTTCCCATGACCAAGCGTCGTCGTATTCTCGCCCTGCTCAGCGCTACGGTCTGCTCCACCACGCTCCTTGCCGGATGCCTGGGCAATCCACCCAGCAGCACCAGCTCCAGCGGCTCTGGTGCGACCAATGGCTCAACACCCGCCCCTGCGGTCAGGGACACCAACCTCGAAACCAAGACCATCAGCCTCGGTTTCATCCCGATCCTGGAAGCCGCTCCGCTGGTGATCGGGGTGGACAAGGGCTTCTTTGCCAAGCACGGCCTCGAGGTGAAGCTGAGCAAGCAGGCCAGCTGGGGAGCCGCCCGCGACAATGTGGTCCTCGGTTCGGCTGGCGGTGGTATTGACGGCGGCCAGTGGCAGTTGCCGATGCCGCAGATGATCACCGAGGGAGCGATCACCAACGGCAAGAAGGTGCCGATGGTGGTGCTGGCCATGCTGATGAGTCAGGGCAATGGCATCGCTGCCGCCAACTCCGTCAAGGATGGCAACCTGAGCGTGGACCTCAAGACGTCTTCACCCGGCTTCTTTGTCAAGTTCAACCAGAAGCAGGGTCGTAAGTTCCGCGCCGCTTATACCTTCCCCAAGGCCAACCAGGAAATCTGGATCCGCTACTGGCTCGCCGCCGGTGGCGTCAATCCCGACACGTCGGTGGAACTGCTGAAGGTGCCGGCACCTGAAACCCTGCAGGGCATGAAGAACGGCACGATGGAGGCCTTCTCCACCGGTGATCCCTGGCCGTCCCGCATCGCCAAGGACAACATCGGCTATCTGGCGGCCACCACGGCCCAGATCTGGAAAGTGCACCCGGAAGAATATCTGGCCGTTCGCTCCGACTGGGTGGATCAGCATCCGAAGGCGGCCGTGGCCCTGCTCAAGGGTCTGATCGAAGCCCAGATGTGGCTGGACAAGCCGGACAATAAGGATGAAGCCGCCAGGATTCTGAGTTCGCGCAAGTGGTACAACGTGCCCCTGCCGGTGCTGCAGGACTCCCTCAAGGGCCAGTACAAGATCGGCGCCAGTGGTACGCCCGAGAGCGATCCGAAGATGGGTCCTCTGTACTGGAACAGCGATCGCGGGGTGATCTCCTATCCCTACAAGAGCCTCACGCTCTGGTTCCTGCTGGAGTCGCTGCGCTGGAAGTTCTTCCCCGGCACGGTCGACACCATCGAACAGGCCAGAGCCATCAATGACAAGGTGACCCGGGAGGACCTCTGGAAGCAGGCCGCCCGGGAGGTGGGGGTCCCTGCCAAGGACATCCCCAGTGGATCCAGCCGCGGCAAGGAGACCTTCTTTGATGGCATGGTTTATGACCCGGAGAATCCCCAGACCTATCTGGATTCTCTGAAGATCAAGAAGTGATCACCCTGGGCCCGCTGCTCCACCAGGCAGGTGGCGGGCCCGTTTCTTCCCAAGCTTTTTCGCCTGGAACAGCTCTTGCCTTGACGCGCCATTCCGTTCTCTCCAACTCCAGGATCTGTCCCCATGACGACCAGCACCAACTCCAGCTCCAGTCGCGGCGATCGCAGCCCCAGCGCAGCGGCCCTGTGGTGGAAACAGCAGCGCAAAGTGCTCCTGCCGCCCCTGTTCGGCATCGGCGGTTTCCTGCTCTTCTGGCAGCTCAGTGCCACGCTCGGCCTCACCAAACTGGCCGGTCCGCTCAGCCTGTTCACCGAAGAGCGCACGCGTGAGCTGTTGTTCTACCCCTTCTTCGATCGCGGAGGCCTCGATAAGGGCCTCTTTCTGCACGCGATGAATAGCCTCAGCCGCGTCGCGCTTGGTTACACCCTGGCGGCCGTTGTCGGCATTGCCGTGGGCATCGCCGTCGGCCTCAACAAGGCCCTGGATCGGGCCCTGGATCCCCTGTTCCAATTCCTGCGCATGGTGGCGCCACTGGCTTGGGTGCCGATCGCCCTGGTGCTGTTCCAGAACAATCAGCCGGCCGCGATCTTTGTGATTTTCATCACCTCGATCTGGCCGATTCTGATCAACACGGCTGAAGGCGTCCGTCAGATCCCCCAGGACTACCGCAACGTGGCCCTGGTGCTGCAGATGTCCAGGCGTAACTTCTTCACCAAGGTTCTCATCCCTTCGGCACTTCCCTATATCTTCACTGGTCTGCGCATCTCCATCGGTCTGGCCTGGCTGGCGATCATCGCCGCCGAAATCGTGATGCCCGGCACTCCCGGTATCGGCTTCTTCATCTGGGATGCTTATCAGAACAGCTATGTGTCCGACATCATCCTTGGCGTGATCTGGATCGGTGCCATCGGCCTGATTCTCGATCGCCTGATGGTCTGGCTTCAGAACCGCATCGCGGCGGGACAGTGAAGCGGATGTTCGGCTCCCTGTTTCTGCCGCTTGAATGCTTCGGTCAACGCCTTCAATCCTTCGAGCAGTCCCTGTTTCGCAAGCAGATCGTGCTTCCTTTCCTGCTGGGGCGTTTCACCCTGATCGTGGCGATGGTGCTCGGTTGTTCTCTGTTTCTTTCCGGCAAGAATTGATGACCAGTTATCGCATCGCTCTCAGCCGATCGTCCGGCACGCGCTGATTCACCGCACCCTGATCTGACTCTGTCAGATCTAATGCAACCTGATCTAACACAACCTGATCTAACGTAACCTGAAGTCATGACAACACTCGTTCAAGTCCAGGAGATCGACAAGAGTTTTTCCCTTGGTGGCGGCACCACCTACCTCGCTCTCAAAGGAATTGATCTGCAGATCCGCAAGGGGGAGTTCATCTCCCTGATCGGCCACTCCGGCTGCGGCAAGAGCACCTTGCTGAACATGATCGCCGGCCTTGACCTGCCCACGGGCGGCACGGTTCTGGTCGATGGCGAGGTGGTGCGTCGTCCCGGCCCGGACAAGATGGTGGTGTTTCAGAACTATTCGCTGCTGCCCTGGCTCAGCGTGCGCGAGAACATCGCCCTCGCCGTCGATGAGGTGATGCCCGAGTTGCCGAAGGTCGAGCGCGATGCCGTGATCGACGAGCACATCGCCATGGTGGGCCTGGGGGCTGCGGGTCACAAACTTCCAGCTGAACTCTCCGGTGGCATGCGTCAACGGGTGGCGATCGCCCGGGCCCTGGCGATCAAGCCCAAGCTGTTGCTGCTCGATGAACCCTTCGGCGCCCTCGATGCGCTGACGCGGGGCAATCTGCAGGAGAAGCTGATGCAGATCTGCAATGAGCACGAACTCACCGCCGTGATGGTCACCCACGACGTCGATGAGGCCGTGCTGCTCTCCGACCGGATCGTGATGCTGACCAACGGGCCTGGGTCTGTGATCGGTGGCATTCTCGAGGTCGACATTCCGCGGCCGCGTCAGCGACTGACGGTGGTCCACCACCCCAGTTATTACAGCCTGCGCTCGGAGATCATCTATTTCCTCAATCGCCAGAAGCGGGTCAAGCAGTGGCAGGCCAAGCCCCACAAGGTGTTGGCCCGCCACGGCCTGGAGAAGGTGAATCTCGACCTGGGCTTTGTGCCCCTGGCCGCCTGCGCGCCCCTGGCGGTGGCGGAGGCCATGGGGTTCTTCAGCAAGCACGGCCTCGACGAGGTGCAGCTGGTGCGCGAAACCAGCTGGCGCGGCGTCACCGACGGCCTAGTGGACGGCACCCTCGATGCGGCCCTGATGCCCTCCGGCATGCCGGCCTGGATGACGGCCGGCGGCCATGGCGGCACCCCGCTGCCGGTGGTCAGCTCCCTGACCCTGAGCCGCAATGGCAACGGCATCACCCTGGCGAAGCGGCTGGCCGACGATGGCGTCCACAACGTCGACGACTACCGCCGCTATCTGCTGAGCCATCAGCGCGAGCCCCACCGGCTCGGCATCGTCCATCCGGCCTCGATGCACAACCTGCTGCTGCGCTACTGGCTGGCCTCCCACGCGATCGATCCCGATCACGACGTGCATCTGCAGACGATTCCGCCGGCCCAGATGCTGGCCGATCTCAAGGACGGCAGCATCGACGGCTTCTGCATCGGCGCCCCCTGGCTCGACCGGGCCCTGGCCGATGGCCATGGCTTCACGGTGGCGGGGGATCTGGCGATCTGGCCCGGCCATCCCGGCAAGGTGCTGGGGGTGCGCGAGGACTGGGCTCTGGCCTGCCCCAACACCCACATCGCCCTGACCAAGGCCCTGCTGGAGGCCTGCCGATACTGCGCCGACCCGAGCCACTGGGGGGAGATGAGCGAGCTGCTCAGCGATCGCCGCTACCTCGGCATGAAGAAGGAGGTGATCTGGTTCAGCGAAACCGGCGCCGATGGCAGCTCCACCGTTCCCCACCATCTGTTCTTCGGCAAGGGCGTGAACCGGCCCAGCCGCAGTGAGCACCTCTGGATCCTCACCCAGTTGGCCCGCTGGGGCGAGATTCCCTTCCCTCGCAATTACGTCGAGATCCTCGAGCGCATCTGCGCCGTGGGGGTGTTCAGCACCGCCGCCCGCGAACTGGGGCTGGAGGCTGTGAGCTACCAGCGCGGGCCGATCGAGCTGTTTGACGGCCGCCGCTTCGATGTCGACCACCCGATCGACTACCTCAACGCCGTGCCCGTGCATCGCGACTTCAGCATCGCCGAGATCCCCATCGGCGCGCCCCGCCCCCTGGCCAGCTGAGGGACTCAGCCACGGCGATCCGCTGGCCAGGCCAGCTCCACGCCCCCGCCACTTCCACCCCGCTCCCACGTCACCCACCTTCAACGTCACCCCACCTCAACCCCATCCCCTCGATGCCATCCCCTGACACCCTTGCTCGCTCCAATCCCGCTGCCATCGCCGCTGCAGCCCTACAGCCGCCCCTGCTGCGCTTCGAGCAGCTTTCCAAGGTCTATGCCACGCCACGCGGCCCCTATCCGGTGCTGGCGGACGTCAACCTGGAGGTGAATCGCGGTGAATTCGTCTGCGTGATCGGCCATTCCGGCTGTGGCAAATCCACCCTGCTCAACATGGTCTCGGGCTTCGCCACCCCCAGCTCCGGCCAGGTGCTGCTCGATGGCCAGCCGATCACCAGGCCAGGCCCCGATCGCATGGTCGTGTTTCAGGGCTATGCCCTGCTCCCCTGGATGACGGCCTACGACAATGTGCACCTGGCGATTGAATCGGTCAAGCCGAACCTGAGCGAGCACCAGAAGCGCGAGATCGCTATGGAGCATCTGGCGATGGTGGGCCTGACGGCCGCCGCCGACAAGCGCATCACCCAGCTCTCCGGTGGCATGAAGCAGCGGGTGGCGATCGCCCGGGCCCTGGCGATCCGCCCCCAGGTGCTGATTCTCGATGAACCGTTCGGAGCCCTCGATGCGATCACCAAGGAGGAGCTGCAGGAGGAACTGTTGCAGATCTGGAACACCCAGAAGTGCACGGTGCTGATGATCACCCACGACATCGACGAGGCCCTGTTCCTGGCCGATCGCCTTGTGATGATGACCAATGGCCCTTCAGCCGGTATCGGTGAAGTGTTGTCGATCGATTTCCCGCGGCCCCGCAGCCGCGAGGACATCATGGAGGACCCTCGTTATTACGAGCTGCGCAACAGCGCCCTCGATTTCCTCTACAACCGCTTCGCCCACGACGAAGATGAGGCGGTCTGAGGGGCGAGCGGCAGGCAGGGATCACGGATCCCGTCGCGCTGGGGCACGGACAGTCCAGCGGTGTGCGTTGGTGCAGCCGGGGCGGAGCTCAAGGCAACCGCTCGCGCGGGTCAGCTCAGCCAGCCACCAGCTCCAGCTCCTGCAGCAGCCGTCGCTGGGCCGCCGCTGGCACGAAGCGGTGGGCGGCCTGGGCACCGCTGATCGCCACCGGCGGTACGCCGATGCCCGGGAAGACGCCGGCACCGCAGAGCACCAGCCCCTCGATCGGCGTGGCCCCCCCGGGGAAAGGCCCTCGATCCGCTGGCCAGGCAGGCCCATAGCTGCCCTGGTGGACCCGCAGCCAATGGCGGTGACTGAGCGGGGTGCCCTGCAGTTCCAGCACCAGCCGCTGGCGCCAGTCGGGCAGGAGCTGGTCAAAGATCTGATGGAACAGGCCGCAGCGCTCGCTCTTGAGGGCTTCATAGGCCGGTGTGCCCCGCTGCAGATCCTTCCACAGCTGCCAGGGTTCATTGGCCGGGGTGTAGCCGTGCAGCACCTGGTGGCCGGCGGGGGCCAGGCCGGGGTCGAGCAGCGACGGCATCGACAGCACCGCCATGTTGCGCTCGGCGCCGATGCCCCGCTGCCAGTCGCCCACCCACACCGTGTGCACCGGCAGATCGGCCAGTTCGGGGCCGCTGCGCAGGGCCAGGTGCCAATGCAGAAAACTGGCGCAGGCGGGCGTTTCCGCCTGGCGACGCCGCCAGCGCTGGGGTACGCAGTCCGGCGGCAGCAGGTCCAGGGTGTCCCAGGGGCTGGCGGAGCTGATCACGCCCTGGCGGGCCCGCAGGATGGCGCCGCCGGCGGCGGCAGTCAGTTGCACCCCCACCGTTTTGCCACCCTCCACCAGGATCCGCTCCACGGCGGCGCCGGTGCGCAGGCGACCGCCGTGGCGCTCCATGCCGCGCACCAGGGCCGCCGCCACCGCCGCACTGCCGCCGATCGGGTAGTCCAGGCAGGCGTCGGGCTCGAACCACTCGCCGAACAGGGTGGCCATCGCCGCGGCGCTGGTGTGCTCCAGCTCCAGGCCGGAGATCAGGAAGCAGAGCAGCTCCACCCAGTGCAGCAGGAAGGGATCGCGCAGATGGCGGCGGGCGATCGGCCCGAAGCTGCCGCCCAGGACCGCCAGCTGGGGCGCTTTGGCCAGCAGGCCCAGGCTGCCGGCACCCAGGGTGAAGGCACTGCCGATGCCGGGGCGCAGGGCCAGCAGCGGCAGGGAGCGGGCGGCGCGGCAGAGGGGTTCGATGGCCAGCAGAAAGCTGTGCCACTCCTGCGCCACGGCGGGCCCGCGCAGCTGCCGCAGCACCTGCAGAAAGGGCTCCATCCCCACCCCCACCCGCAGGCGACCCTCCGGCAGCATCAGGTCCCAGTGGTGGTACGGCACCACCGGCACGGTTTCACCCACCGCCTTGAGCACCTGGGTGAGCGGGTTGGTCGAGGGCCAGCGGCCCAGGCCGCTCCAGAGCGAAGGCCCCGATTCGAACTGGAAGCCGCGCCGACTGAAGCCATGGGCGGCGCCACCGGGGACGTCATGGGCCTCGAGCACCAGCACGTCGAGGCCATGGCGAGCGGCGATGGCACCGGCGCAGAGACCCCCCAGGCCAGCGCCGATCACGATCAGGTCTGGCTCGCTGGAGCTGGGGGAGCCGCTGGTGGCCGTAGGGGACATGGCTGGGGCGGAGGAATCTGGGCCGGGTTGCGGCCGTGGCCGATCAGCGGCGCAGGGCCTGGCCGAGCCTTGCGGTGACGGGCTGCGGTCACGGCTCGCAGCGGAACCTGGCCGGGCCAGCTGGAGAGCCGCTTGCGGCCATGGCCAACGGGAATGAGCTTATCGAGGTGGTGCAGCAGCGGCGCGACCACGGGCCAGCCGCCTGGGGCCTCAGGATCGGCCGAGGTCGATCAGGCCAAGGGACAGGCGGCACACCGGCGGCCTCCCGCTCACGATTCGTCGGCCCAGGTCATCGGGACATCGGGCCGCCAGGGCTCCAGGGTCACGACGATGGTGCGACCGTCGCGGAAGACCGACTCCGGGGCGGGCCAGGGCGGAGTCCCTCGCAGCCTGGGCAGAGCGTGATCGATCTCGGCGGCGCTGGGTCGCCGCAGCAGCGGCCCTCCCAGCAGGTAGTTGAGCATCTCCGTCTGCCGGTACCGCTCGAAGATCTCCGAGGCCAGCAGGTGCGGGGCATCGACGTCACCCCGCCAGCGGACGTAGGGCCCCAGATCGAAGGGGGGATAGCGACCGACGATCAGCACCGGCTGAGCGGGCTGGTCGCTGGTCGGTGTGATCAGGGGCTCCAGCCGGGTCAAGATTCGGTTGATCATCGACAGTTCATAGGTGCTCTTGAACTGGGCAGCATTGGCCTGCTGCATCGCCAGCGACAGAAAGAACCACAACACCAGCGCGGCCAGAGCCAGGGCTGGATACCGCAGCCACCGCACCCGCAGGGTCTGGGCCAGAAAGAACACCAGTCCGTAGGCGTAGGCGGCCACAAAGCGGCCCCGGTCTCCCGGCGTGGAGTTGTTGAGGATCGAGGCCCCGTTCAGGGCCACCGGCAGCAACAGGATGGCCAGGATCGCCACCGACCGCTGCGGCCAGCCCAGGCGCCTCAGCCGTCCGCCCACGGCCAGCAGTCCCAGCAGCACGATCAGCGCCGGCATCAGCTGCAGGGCGCCGCTGGGAAGGCCCGCCATGCCGCCCAGATAGTGGAGCCCCTTGCCGTAGGACTCGACCAGGGCGGCAGCCATCTCCGGCAGGGTATTGAGATGGGCTCCCGGCAGGATCGGGTGGCGGATCACCAGCCGGGCGCTCAGGCCGAACGCCAGCACGGCCAGCAGCACCGCGCCGAAGGCGACGCCGATCTCCCCCAGCAGGACCCTGCCGATCGGGCTCCGCTGGGCAGGGTCTGGCGGTTCGGCCTCGACGACGCGCAGCAGCAACATCAGCAGCGCCAGCAGCAGCACCAGGGCGATCTTGGGGCCATACAGCGCCAGGGCCAGCATGTTCAGCAGGGCCGCTCCGCCCAGGCGGAACGCCGGGCCCTGCCCGCGCAACAGCACCCAGGCCGCCAGCACGGCGAAGCTGTCGCCGAGCACGAAGGACAGGTGGTCAGCGGCGAAGGAGTAGTAGTCGAGGAAGGCGGGATGGAGGACGATCAGGCCGCCGAGGACGAACAGCGGCAGGCCGCGGCGCAGGCCCAGCAGGCAGGCGAACAGAACGCCGTTGATGGCCTGGAGCAGGGCGGCCCCGACCATCTGCACGAACGGAACACCGCTGCCGCCCTGGAGCAGGATCACCAGATCGGCGAGCCAGCGGCCTTCGCCGTCGGTCTTGAAGCTGGGATAGGGATAGAGCCAGGAGTTGGGAAAGGTGTGATTCGTGAAGATCGGCACTGTGAACAGGTATCCGTAGGCGACGATCTGCACCAGCAGCAAGGCGGCCACCATCCCGCGATAACGCCGTAGCAGCGAAAGCCAGCTCTCGCCGGGGGGCAGGACCTCACCCCATGCCCGGTTGTTGAGCGTCTCGAACCAGCCCCGTACCGATCGGCGCCTCAGCATGGCCTGACCCTGGGATGAACTGCCTTCATGCTCCACTCCTGTCAAGCTTGAGTGGATTATGAAGGATAAGAATTACAGCGAGCCGCGCATTCGAGTCCTGGATTGCTTGTACCTCCGCCCGGCCCCTGCAGGCGTCGGGGCGGCCTGAGCTTTCGGGGCCAGCATGGGGTGCAGCCCCCGATCACCTCCCATGTCTCCACTCTTCAACGGCTGGCAGCTGTGGGCCGCCCTGGCGGCCTTCTTCGCCGCCGTCACGGCGCTGCTGGCCAAGGTCGGTGTGGAGGGCATTCCCAGCAATCTGGCCACCTTCGTTCGCACCGTGGTGGTGCTGGGCCTGTTGGCGGCGGTGGTGAGTGTCACCGGCGAATGGCGTTCCCTGCCGGATCTCTCCCGCCGCAGCCTCAACTTCCTGGTGCTCTCCGGACTGGCCACCGGCATCTCCTGGCTCTGTTATTTCCACGCCCTGCAGCTGGGTCCGGTGTCCGGGGTGGCGCCGATCGACAAGCTCAGCGTCGTGTTGGTGGCCTTGCTGGGGGTGTTCTGGCTGGGCGAACATCTCGGCCCGCTGCAGTGGTGGGGCGTGGGATTGATGGGGGTGGGGGCCGTGCTGGTGGCCCTGCCCTGAGGGCGCTTGTCGCCATGACCCATGCCAAGCTCCTCAGCAACGGGCTGGACGGGCGTGGGATTCGAGTGGCCTTCGCGACGATGTCCGACTTCGCGCCGATGGCGGTCTTCAGCAACCCTGCTGCCAGCCCTGGTGTCGTTGCTGCTGGGCGGCTGTGCCCCTGAGGGCGCCACGGGGGTGGCGAGTCCGCGCCTGGCCGCGATCCGCAGCCGTGGCTCCCTTGTCTGCGGCAGCAATGGTCAGCTGCCCGGCTTCAGTGTCATCCGCCCCGATGGCAGCTATGGCGGTCTCGATGTCGACGTCTGTCGGGCGGTGGCGGCGGCGGTGCTCGGCGATGCTTCCAAGCTGGAATTGCGACCGCTCAACACCACCGATCGCTTCGCGGCCCTGGCCAGCGGTGAGGTGGATCTGCTGTCGCGCAACACCACCGTCACCCTCAGCCGCGACGCCCCCGGCGGCAATGGCCTCAGTTTTGCGCCGGTGGTGTTTTTTGACGGCGGCGGTGTGATGGTGCCGGTGGCAGCCGGCATCAGCGATCTGAAGCAGCTCTCGGGCAGCACCATCTGTGTGCTCAGTGGCACCAGCAACGAAAGCGTGTTGGCCGACAGCCTGCGGGCCCTGCAGGTGCTCTACACCCCCCTGCGCTTCCAGACCGCCGACCAGGCCTTCAGTGCCTATGCCAGTGGTCGCTGCCGAGCGATCACCAGCGATCGCTCCGGGCTGGCGGCCCGCCGCACCAGGCTGGCCGATCCCGCCGTCCATCGGATCCTGCCGGCGGTGCTGAGCAAGGAGCCGCTGGCACCGGCGACGGTGCAGTCGGATCCGGCCTGGGCCGACGCGGTGCGCTGGATCGTCTACGCGCTGTTTGAAGCCGAGGAGCAGGGCATCACCCAAGCGAATGTGGCGGCCAGGCTGGCGGAGGCGAAGGCCGATCCGAAGCTGGCGGATCGGCGCCGCTTCCTGGGGGTGGAGGGCAACCTCGGCAGCGAGCTGGGCCTGCCGGATGACTTCGTGGTGAAGGTGATCGCAGCGGTGGGCAACTACGGCGAGATCTACGCGCGCAACCTGGGCCAGGGCTCGCCCCTGGACCTGCCGCGCGGCGCCAATCGCCT
>CANCJV010000035.1 GCA_947378425.1 Synechococcaceae cyanobacterium | reverse complement strand
CCCCTCTCGGGGATCTCGCGGCGCGTCGCCTCCCGGCGACTTGTGAAACCTACAACACCGGCGGCTTGCGCCTCCTTCGTCGTAGATCGCCTCTTGGGTGCGGCTTCAGCCGCTCCGTTTGAGACTTGGTGAACCTAGCAGCTCACCCGCTCCATCCCTTCCTCGTGACTTCCAGTGCGAGGCGTTGCAGCTCTCGCTCCTTCAGTCCCGAAGGCGGGACGGCTGCTCGGTTTCCCGCGCAGTCCAAAACCATACCATCACAAGGCCGGATCGTGCAAATCCCCGCCCAACCGGGACATGGATTCGACAACGGGACCGCCCCCCTGCTCGCGCCAGGCCCGATGCGCAACACGAGAAGGGAGGCAAGGCAAGGTTGATCGACCTTTTAGACCCACCTGAATCGGCAGGTTCGTCAGCGAGACAAGACAGGGCTAGAAAGCTGGCTTGTTCCTCAAGCCGTGATAGCCCTCGATCACCTCAGCTTCGGCACCCACGACCTGGAAGCCACAACGGCTTTCTGTGGGGGACAACCGGGATTTGACCTGCTGATCCATCAATGGATCCTGTGGAAGTGGGGAGCAGGGTTGACCATGCCTTCTTCGGCTGCAGCGGCGCGGTTGTTGCCTGGCCTTCATGCAGGGAATCGATGTACCAGGAGTACCGACTCGCTACGACATGGACATCAACCATGGCCCCGGAGTACCCGATGGCACCTTCCATTTCGCCCTCCGCTGCGACTCACTCAAGGATCTGGAGCAGCGACGCCTTGCCCTGATCAGCACCGGCGTGGTGGTGGTGGAGCTGATCGACCTGAATCCCTACCGCTCCTTTTTCTTCGACGATCCGGTCCACAGACTGCGTCTGGAGGACATGGTGCAGCTGCGACAGCCCAAAGCCGCAGACAGCGACCCTCTCCGGGCCAGTTCACAACCAACCTGGGATTGTTCGGCAAGGCGACCATTCCAGCCTCTGGCCGTCGCTACTAATCCAGCAGAGCCTCGGCCCAGGGCATGAATCGTTCGAGAGTTGCAGGGCGGTCGGCCACGAGCACCGGGAAATCCGTGCGGGACAGGTCAGTTCCGGCGGCAATAGCCCCCGGCTGACGCTGCAGCCAGCGGACGGGACACTGCAATTCCGACAACACCAGCCAGGCAGCGGCGAGATCCCAGATCTTGGGCGTAGCCTCCAGGGCGGCCACCGTCTGCCCCATCGCCACACTGACCAGATTGAGGCTCGCCACCCCCAGCAGCCGAATTTTGCCCGGGAAGCGACGATCCGGCAGTTTCTGCAACACACCGATCGAGCGGCTGCAGAGGGAGGCGCAACCGGCGCTGTGGGACTGGATCGAAGGAGGCTGCAGGGACTTGCCATTGCGCCAGGCGCCACCACCACGGATCGCCACGATGCGCTGGCGCAGCGGAGGCACATCGAGGATGGCCAGCACCGGCACCCCGGCCTCGAAGCGGGCGATCGAGATGGCCCAGTACGGAATGCCTGCGGCGAAGTTGGTGGTGCCATCCAGCGGATCAACGACCCAGTAAGCGGAACTGCCAGGCACCTGTTTCTGCCCCTCCTCGCTGAGCACCCCCTCTCCGGGGAACAGTTCGGCCAGGCCAGTCACCAACGTGGCATCGCTCCAGCGATCACAGGCGGTGATCAGGGAACCATCATCCTTGATGTCGCTGGCCATGTGGCCGAAATCGGCGCGCTGTCTCTCGGCGACCCGATCGATCAGGGAGGAAAGCGCCGGATCAAGGGCGGGGGCGGCAAGCATCATCCGAGTTCCATGGCCAGGACCTTTGTGAGACTGCGGCCCGTATCCTCCCTGAACTGGTGGATATTGATGCGGTTGAGCAGCACCAGGGCCAGCACGGCCACAACAGTTTCCACCGCCAGCACCAGGGCGAAGGGGAAATAGGAGCCGTTGCCGAGGTGCAGCCATCGCCCCAGGTCGTAGAGGCCGCCGCCCAGGAGCTTGCCCATGGCCCGGGAGATGGCCTGGGCAAGCCCCCAGACCCCGACAAAGGTGCCGGCCGCCTGGGGCAGGGTTAGATCCAGCATCAGGCAGAGGGTGCTGTTCGTGGCGATGCCAGCGGCGAGGCCAAAACCGACCATGACGAGCTTGAGCACCGGAATGTTGGGAGCAAGGCCACACAGCAAGAGCAGCACCAGCGAAGCCACGATCAGCCGGCAGCCGAGGCGGGCCGTTGGCAGCTTGCCCAGCGAGGGCACGATCCACAGCCCCGCCAGCAACAGACCCACCAGAGTGCCGACTCCCCAGAAGGCATTGAGTTGCGTGGTGGCTGCGATCGGCATGGCGAACACCTGGGCCGCATAGCTCTCGAGCACAGGATCCTGCAGAAACAGTCCAAGGGTGAACAGCACCAGAAAGCTGAAGAACACGAACACCTGGCGGCTGGAGGTGATCAGCGCCCAGGACTGGAGCAGGGTGACAGCATCGTCCCGGCCGGCCTGACTGTCTGCGCGCATGCCGGGAGTTTCCATCCCCCAGGTGGCGACCAGGGTGAGCACCATCACCAGCGAGGCGACGATGACCATGAAGTGACGCAGGGCTGGCTCCAGAACCGCCGGATCCACCACCCCATCCAGGGATCGAAGGTTCAGGCTGATGGAGATGGCGCCGATCACAATCCCGATGGTGAGCATGCACCAGATGATGCCGACCGCCCTGGGGCGCTCAAGCTCATCGGTCCGATCGATCACCAGGGCCAGATAGGGGGTGGTGGCCAGGGAGATCGCCAGTCCATAGAGAGCGAACAGGCCGCAGAGGGCCGCGATCCCCAGGGCAAGGACGGGCTGCTCGCCCACCTCAAGCAGCCGACCCACCTGGAAGATCAGGGGGATGGAGGCCACCGCCAGCAGGCAGAACAGCCCCGTTCCGATCAGCACGTAGGGCACCCGATGCCGGGACGCAATCGGATGGGCGTCAGAGACCTGGCCGAACAGCACCCGGGCCGGAGCCACGAACTGCTCGAAAGCCAGTGCCCCCCCCACCAGCAGGCCGGGATAGGCCAGCTCAGAGAGCATCACCCGGTTCAGCAGACCGGCAAAAATCACCGCCAAGGCTCCGAGGCAGGCCTGAAACAACCCGAGCCGGAGGCACGCGGTAACCGAGAGACCCGGACGACAGGGCACGGGCAGGAAGCTCAGGGAGCGATTGAGGGGGCAGGAGAATTACTGGGGCGGAATTTGGCCTGACAGGCTGGGACCAGGGGTTGAACTTCAACCGGCACGTCGGTGGCACCATCGACCACAGGCTTCTGGGCCGGCAGGTTGGGGGCCGGGCAGATGGAGATCTGATCCAACCCGGTACGACGCTGGAGATTGGCCAGACCCTTGTTGTAGTCGGCGATGGCATTGGAATAGCGCACCTCGGCATTCGTGAGGTCCCGCTGGGTGTCGACCACTTCTCGCTGGGTGGTGACGCCGGCCTGGAAGCGCAGGCGGGCCAGACGCAGGGATTCCCGGGCTGAAAGCACCTCACGGGAGGTGGTGGTGATGTTGCGGTTGTTGGCTTCGAGCTCGTAGAAACTCTTCTCCACTTCCTCGCGGATCGCATTGCGCCGATCGGCGAACTGGTAGCGCTTTTCCTCAGAGATCTGTTTCTGACGGCGATAGAGGGCCTGGGAGCCGCCGCCATCAAAAAGATTCCAGCGCAGGTTCAGGCCGACGGTGTTATCGACGCTCCAGCCGAGCTCATTAGGGATCGCGTTGTTGACGAACTCGTAGCCGGCGGTGCGACCTCCGGAGAGGGTGTTGACAATATTGAGAAGTGGCTGGACCTTGGCCAGCTCCGCATTGGCGTTGCTATTGGCGACGGAGATGTCGAGGATGAGCTGATCCAGCTCTTCGCGGAAGGCATAGGCCGCCACGATGCTTTCCTGCAGCGTCGGCAGCCAGGTGCCGATCACCCGGGAGGGATCCTTGGCCGTCGGGGTGACGTCCTGAGGCAGGGAGAGCAAGGAGGACAGAACGCGCCGGGCGATCGACTGACCGGACAGAGCGTTCGTCAACAGCTGCTGGTCGCGGGCCAGCTGGGTTTCGGCCTGGAGCACCTCCAGCTTGGTGGCGACACCGGCCTGAAAACGGGCCCGGGCATCGCGCAGGCTCACCTGGGACGAGCGCACCGACTCCTGACCGATGCGCACCTGCTCGTCGGCCTGTTGCAGATCGAAGTAGGCCGTGGAGACCTGCAGGCGCAGATCACGCAGACCGATCAGATATTTGTTCTTGGCCTGCTCGAATTGATCGCGGGCCGAGGCGATCTGGGGATTGCGACCTGGATTGATCAAGGCCCAGCTGGCTTCCAGATCAGCCTGCATGCGCCAGATGTTGGTCAGCGTGAGACCCACTTCCTGACCTGTACCTGTGATGCGGTTGCTGTATTGCTGACCGCCCGTGTAGGCGGGTAACGAGCCGGCTCTGAGCGTGACCTGGGGATACCAGAGCGAAATCTGGGCCCTGAGGGCGGACTGGGCCTCCTGGACCTGAATCGCCAACGCCTTCAGGTTGGGGTTGTTGACTTCCGCCAGCGTCAGGGAGTCGACCAGACCGAGGGGGCGAAGTTCCCGAATGCTGACCTGGGAGGGTTTATTGGGCAGGGCCAGCGGCAGCGGCGACGTCAACAGCCGCAATTCCGCAGGGAGGACCGTGGCCGCAGGCGGCAGAACGTTGGGGTTCGACTTAGGCCGGTTCCCCTTCAGTTGAGTGGCAAGAGGCAGCTTCTGGGGAGGGGGATCCTGGGGCCCGGCCGGCTCGATCAGCGCCGCAGCAGCAGGGGTGGCAGACGGGGGCCGGGATTGGGCATTGGCTTCCCTGCCAAGGAAAGCGGCAGCCAGCGGAGACACCATCAGGGCCGCGAGCAGAAGATGGTGATGCCTCACATCTAAACCAGGACAATGCGACTGAGCTTAGGCATCCCCACCCCGGCTGCCGAGACACATGGCCACCAGATCGTCCGCACCCCCCAGCACCTGAATCGGCACCGGTAGGGCCGCCCTGAGCTCCTCGAGGCTGCTGTCGTCGAGAAACACCTCGGCGCCCTCCCGCAGCATCACCCTCGGCAGCAGCAGCCGATCACCGAGATCCCTGTCCAGGAGACCCTCCAGCAGGTCGGAACCCGTCAGCAATCCCGTCACCACCTGGTCCTGGCCCCAGTAAGGACTGGGAAGGCCGATCAACAGCAGCTCCACCCCCTCCACCCGGTTGAGCCGATCGACCACCGGCTGGAGGGCTTCGGCCACCAGGCGACCGACCACCCAGCTACAGCGGCGAGGCGCCCCGATGGCCCTGGGCAGAGCCTGGGTCGCCCGATCCAGCTCCTCGAGGAAAGCCCGGATACTGCCCACACCATTTTCACGCTGCGGCAGGTCTTCGTAGCTGCCACGTGGAGGCAGGGGCTGACCGGCCATCAGGTACCACTCATCGGAGAGCCAGGCGAAGCGACTGCCGAGATCGCTCTGGAACCTGGCCTGCAGGGGTTCCACCTGGGCGATCACGGCCCGGGCGGTCGCCGGATCGACTGCCCGCAGGGCCTCACCGGCAGGCCGGAAACGGGTGAGTCCCACCGGTACCACCGCCGTCGAGAGCACGGCCGGCCAATCACCGCCGCCGAACCCGGCCAGCTCACGGAGGGTGCGCTCCAGCGCTGGCCCGTCGTTGAAACCCGGGCAGACGACCACCTGGGCATGGATCTGCAGGCGCCGCTCGGCGAACCACTGAAGCTGCTCAAGGATCAGACCTGCCCTGGGATTGAGCAGCAGGCGGCTGCGCAGCTCCGGATCCGTGGCATGAACTGAGACATAGAGAGGCGAAAGCCGCTGTTCCTCGATCCGCTGCCAGTCGGCGGCGGTGAGATTGGTGAGGGTGAGGTAGGAGCCGTAGAGGAAACTGAGGCGAAAGTCATCGTCCTTGAGATAAAGACTGCGGCGATGACCCGGCGGCTGCTGATCGATGAAGCAGAACGGACAGTGGTTGTTGCACTGCCTGAGGCCATCGAACAGGGCCTCCGTGAACCCCAGCCCCAGGGGCTCATCCCAATCCTTCTCAAGTTCAACCCGATGGAGGCTGCCATCCGGGTCCAGCACCTCGAGCACCAGCTCCTCTTCGCCTTGCAGAACCTGGAAATCGATCAGGTCGCGGGGGCGCACACCATTGAGGCTCAGCAGGCGATCGCCGGGCTGGAAACCCAGCTCCTCGGCGATCGATCCAACGGAGACCGTCTCCACCACGGCCGGCTGGGGCTGCCTTGCCTGGCTCGGGCCTTCAGCCTCTGCGAGGCCGGCGGAGGGCTCATTCCACACGGAGGGGTGGTGTCACAGGGTTCCAGGCTCCACTTTGTCTCCCACCTTGGCTGATGGGCTCAGGGAGCCACGGCATCGAGCTGGCGGAAGAACAGCAGCAACATCAGACCGAAGGCCAGTCGGTAGGCCACGAACACCCAGGTGCTGTGACGCTGCAGGAAGCGCAGCAACCAGGCGATCGCCAGCCAGGAGACGATCCCAGCGGTGACCACCCCGACCAGGGTGGGAATCAGGCCGCCGTTGGCCGGCAGGGCAATGGCGTCCTTCACTTCGACCAGCCCGGCCAGGGTGATGGCCGGAATCCCCAGCAGGAAGGAAAAGCGAGCCGCGTCTGAACGCTTCCAGCCATCGAACAGCGAAGCGGTGAGGGTGCTGCCCGAGCGAGAAACCCCAGGCACCAGGGCCAGGGTCTGGGCCAGACCGACCAGCAGTCCATCCCGGGGGGTGACCTGCCGGAGTTGACGGCGGCGGGAGCCGATCAACTCGGCCGCCGCCAGCAACAGGGCCATCACGATCGAGACGATGGCGATTGAGGTGAGACTGCGCAGGCTGGAGTGCTCGTAATCCGGCACGAAATGCTTCAGGGCCAGGCCGGCCAGGACGATCGGCACAGTGCCCAGGGCGATCGACAGCCCCAGCCTGGCCGCCGGATCGCGCCACTGGCCATGGCGAAAGGCTCGAGCGACGCCGGCCACCACCTCCCGCAGATCCTGGCGAAAGTAGGCAAGGACGGCGGCGATGCTGCCCAGCTGGATCACGGCTGTGAAAGCGACCCCAGGATCGCCCCAGCCCAGCAGCACGGGCACCACCTTGAGATGGGCGGTGCTGCTGATCGGCAGAAATTCCGTCAGCCCTTGCACAATCCCCAGCACAATGGCGTGCCAGCAGGCTTGCGCCAGGGACAACGTGCCGGTGGTGGCAATGATCGGCATGCCTCAGGGCCCGAATGGCTCAAACCCTATGGCGGCGACAGTCACGGGGACAGGGGTCAGGACCATTAAGGTCAGTCAAGTTTCTTCACATCGGGTGCTCGGAGCTTCTTCCAACCTGTCCTCCACCAGCGTCGTGCCCGGGACATCCTTTGCCGTATTCGGGCCGCGCACCGCGCCCGAGCGGCCCGTCACGCCGGCGACCAGGCAGGTGAGCACCCAACCCCAGCCGGTCACCCACGCGGGGGTAGCCGTCTGGCAACTCTCCCTGGCGGCGGCCTTTCTGGTCACGGTTCCGGTGTTCCTCCAGGCCCCATGGGTGCGCGTGGCACCGGCAGCAGCCCTGCTGTTCACGGCCCCGCTCCTGGCCCTGGGCATCCTGTTGGAACGCCATCACCAGCCGTCCTGGTCAGCGCTGGGAGTTCTGCTGGTGGGCTTCAGCGGCAGCTGGCTGGCCGGCTGCCTGTTCTGGGGCTGGCTCCGCCTCTATCCCATCTGGCATCTGCCGATCGAGGCTTTTGCCCTGCCCCTGGCTGTGGCCGGTCTGGGCGGCCGCTGGCGCCTGGCAGGAGCCTTCTACCTGGCGTCTCTGCTGGGTACCGCGGCCACCGATGGCGTGATGGCACTCACCGGTGTGATGCCGCTCTGGCCCCGGGTGGTGGCGGCATCCCTCCGTGAGGCCGGGCCGCTGTTGCAGCAAGCGGCCCAGATGGTGATCCATCCCCTGCCCCTGCTGACGATCGGCCTGGCGGCCAGCCTGCTGATCCTGATCTGCCGGCAGCTCTGGCAGCGGGGGGGCATCTGGCGGGTCAGCGCCGCGGCCCTCGCCACCACCCTGGCCGTCGATGGTCTCTTCCTGACTGCGGCCCTGCTCGCTCCAGGCCTCAGCGGCTTGATCTGAAGCGGTACCGCCGCAGCAGCACAGCTTCTTCTGAAGATCTGCAAAAGCCGGGGAACCGACCAGGATCCTGCGGACAGCGTTCTGTAACGTTGGCTTTGGTCCTCGGGTCTTGAATCCGCAGGGCTCAACGGGAACGCCCCCAATACAACCGGGTCTCGTTTCCGCCACCCCCAGTTCTCTCTCCGACGGAGTGACGTGATGAAGCGGCTGTTTGCCTGGATCGTGAGTGGTGTGGTGATGGCCGGTCTGCTCGTGAGCCTGGTGCTGCCGGCTCCGGCCTTTGCCGACCAGCGCCGCAACAGCGCCGACGACAAGATTGCCGAGCGGGCCGGCAAGGTCGACCTCAACAACTGCTCGGTGCGTCGCTTCCAGCAGTACCCCGGCATGTACCCCACCCTCGCCGGCAAGATCGTCCTGGGCGGGCCCTATGAGAGTGTCGATGACGTCCTCAAGCTTGATCTGACCGACCGCCAGAAGGAGCTGTTCGACAAGTACAAGGACAACTTCACCGTCACCACGGCCTCAATCGCCCTCAACGAAGGCTTCGATCGCATCAACGACGGCCAGTACCGCTGAATCAGCGTCGATCCTTCTGATCGGGTCATCAAGGATCGGCCCGATCGGCAGGATCGAATCTTTCGTTGTCACCGCTGAACGGGCTTCGAGACCCCTGTTCATCGAAGATCAAACCGATCTCATCAGGTCGTGACTGGATTTTTTCCCAGTTCTGGCACCCCAGCATCCCAACAAGCGATTCCCTCTCCCAGGCCGCCGGTATCACCGGCGGCTTTTTTCTGTGTTGCCGATCACCCCTCTCCCATAGGCTCAGCAGCGCTGCGGACAGGCGATGGCATCGGCACCAGTCCTGGCGGCCCAGGATCCGGCATCCGCGGCAGCCCCCCTGCCAGGCCTGTGGGATGTGGTGGTGGTGGGCAGCGGTGCCGCCGGCCTGATGACCTGCCTGGCGCTGCCGGCGGAACTGCGGGTGCTGCTGCTGAGCAAGGTCGGCGGACCTCCCTCCGCCAGCCGCTGGGCCCAGGGCGGCATCGCGGCGGTGACCGGCAGGGAGGACAGCTTTCAGAGCCACATCGAGGACACCCTGAGGGCCGGAGCCGGCCTCTGCGATCGCGAGGCGGTGGAGCTGCTGGTGCGCCAGGCGCCAGCCTGTGTGGAGCAGCTGCTGAGGCTGGGCATGGACTTCGACCGCCATGGCCAGGAGCTGAGCACCACCCTGGAGGCGGCCCACAGCCATCGCCGCGTGCTGCACGCCCAGGACCGCACCGGCGGCGCCCTGGTGGATGCACTGGAGCGGGAAGTGCTGCGCCGGCCCGGGCTGGTCCAGCGCAAGGGCATGCAGGCGCTGCAACTCTGGATGGAGGCGGGCCGCTGCGTCGGCCTCCAGGTGATCGATGGCACCAGGTTGCGCTGGCTGCGCTGTGGCGCTGTGGTGCTGGCCAGCGGCGGCGGCGGCCATCTCTTCGCCCACACCACCAACCCCACCCAGGCCAGTGGCGACGGCGTGGCCATGGCCTGGAGCGCCGGAGCCGAGGTGCGGGATCTGGAGTTCGTGCAATTCCATCCCACCGCCCTGATGCTGCCGGGAGCCCCCCATTTCCTGATCTCCGAAGCGGTGCGCGGCGAAGGGGCCCGGCTACAGGACGCCTGCGGACACAGCCCGGTGGACCATCTGGCCGGCGGCGATCTGGCCCCCCGCGACCAGGTGAGTCGGGCCCTGGCCCGCTGCATGCAGGCCCAGGGGGTGGATCACCTCTGGCTCGACCTGAGGCCGGTGGGACGCGAGCGCCTGGAACGCCAATTCCCCACCATCCTGGGGCGCTGCCGCAATCTGGGGCTGGAGCCGACGACCCAGCCGATCCCCGTCGCGCCGGCGGCCCACTACTGGATGGGCGGCATCGCCACCGATCTCCAGGCCGCCACCAGCCTGCCGGGGCTCTATGCCGTGGGCGAAGTGGCCTGCACCGGCGTCCATGGCGCCAACCGGTTGGCCAGCAACTCCCTGATGGAGTGTCTGGTGTTTGCCCGGCAACTGGCTTCGATCCAACTGCAGCCCCTGCCGCCGCAGGGCCCTGAGCCGGCCGAACGACACTGGAACGGCCCCGGCGATGGGGAGCCGCTGGAGCCGCATCAGGCCATCGGCCGACTGCGCCAGCTGTGTTGGGCCGTGGCCGGGGTGGAGCGGCAAGCCAGCAGCCTGGCCCCCGCCCTGCGAGAGGTGGCCCTGCAACGGGCCCAGCTCAGCCACAGTCCCCTGATCCGAGCCAGTCATGATCTCGAGCCTGGGCAGTGCCTGGAGCTCACTCCGCCGCAACTCCAGGCCTTGCTGAGCCAGCAGAACCTGCACCAGCGTCTGGTGCTCGCCAACCTGCTGATGGAAGCGGCCCTGTTCCGCACCGAGAGCCGTGGCGGTCACTTCCGCACCGATGCCCCGGCCAGCACCTCCTACTGGCGGCGGCACACGCAGCAACGGCTCGGACAGCGGCCCAGAACCGTGGCCGTCTCCGACAGGCAGGCCGAGGGGGCCTGAACAGGATCCGCAGAAGCGGCTCGGCAGTGCGTTGGCACCAGCGGGAGGCTGATCCCTCCAAGCCATCGCCGGCCAGGTCACCGGTTCACCAGGTGTCTTGGCGCCACTCCCAGGAGTGGCGGGGCTGTCTGGGTGATCAGGCCGCCCGTTGCGAGGGCACTCCGCAGGCGTTCCACGGCCACGACCAAGAGCGTCTCAGGCCGTTCCGAGCGGCGACCCACACCTGGGCGCTTCGCGCCTCGACATCGTTGGCTGGACGAAAGGATCGAGGCGAAGCGGCACGGCAGACTCCCTTCCCTGCAGGCTCAGCTCGATGGCGGTCTGCATCTCCCTGCTGAAGGCGACGGCCTCCTCTGCTGATTGGGCACTCAACCGCAACAGGCTGCCGGGCGCCTGTTGGCCGATCAAGCCTCTTGATTACGCAGATGACTCCGTGGGGTCAATCTCACACCTGTGCCCTGTCCAGATTGGGCTGTGCAGAGCAAGCTCCGGGCGCACCAGTGAATGTCGCAGGACTTGATGGCTGAGTCGAACGTGTCGGAGACGACCTCGCGCTTGCAGGGCCGAAGGGGTGGTACTCGGACCTCGGCTCAGCCGCCGGGCACAAGCTCTGGCCCCAGCGACCCGGACGATCCCGCCTCGAAACCGCCGAAGTGATCCGAGGGATCAGCCTCCCTTGAAGCCACTCATCTCGGCCAGCTTGGCCAGGGGCTTGACGCCGGAATCGATCTTGCCGTTGATCTCCCAGGAAGGGTATCCATCGATCTTCTTGGCGTTGCACAGGGCGGCCTGACTGTTGTGGCCATCCGGGGCGCATTCGACGATGGTGAGCTTCTCCGTGGCCTGCTTGCCGAACAGTTCCTTCTGCTCGTGGCAGTGGGGACACCAGTAGGCGCTGTACATCTTGGCGCCCACCTTGGTGAGGTGATCCGCCAGGGCGAGGGTCGCCGGGGTGCTGGCGGTGGTGACCGGGATCGGCATGCCCTTGCCGACAGGCTCCGCCGGCCGCCCGACAGCGGTGGACCAGCCCAGGCCCAGGACCGTGATCAGCAGGGCCGTCAACACCCCCCGGAAGATCAACTGGCCTCGGTCGCTCCAGTCATTGCCGAACAAGCTGAGCACCAGCAGCGACACACTCAGGATCGCCGACAGCACACAGAACGGGCAGAACGCCTGGATGCGGAAGAGCATCAGACCCATCAGCAGCAGGCTGAACACCGCCATGCCGGTGCTGACCAGGAACAGCCCCCACCAGCTGCGCTCGTTCAGGGTGCTGCGGCTCTCCCCCTTGAACACCAGCGGCACCAGGGCCAGCAGCAGCACCGCCAGGTAAGCCAGACAGCCGAACAGGGACAGGGGCTGACCGAAGAGCGAGCCCCAGGCGCTGTTGAGCACCTTGTCGCAATCGCCGCTGCCCCCGGGGCAGAGCAGGGGACCGAGCAGACCCCAGCGCTTGAGCGTGATTGAACCGGTGTCGAGGGTGCCGATCGTGGCGAGCACGGCCATCACGATCCGCACCCAGCGCCGGCCGCTCTCGGGGCGGCGACGGCTGTTGAGACGATCGGCCAGACGGGTGGAGGTCACGGGCACGGGCAGGACTGGCAGGATTCTCGCAGTCGCAGCGGAACCACGCCGCAAGTTGCATAGGGTGGTCTATTGGCCCCGACTCCACCCCATGGGATTGCCCACCATCGCCTTTGCCCATCTGGGCTGCGAGAAGAACCGGGTGGACACCGAGCACATGCTCGGCCTGCTGGCCCAGGCGGGCTACGGCGTCAGCGCCGATGAGCGGGAAGCCACCGTTGTGGTCGTGAACACCTGCAGCTTCATCCAGGACGCCCGCGAGGAATCGGTGCGCACCCTGGTGGAACTGGCGGAGCAGGGCAAGGAACTGATCATTGCGGGCTGCCTGGCCCAGCACTTCCAGCAGGAGTTGCTGGAGTCCCTGCCGGAGGCCCGGGCGATCGTCGGCACCGGCGACTACCAGCACATCGTCGAGGTGCTGAAACGGGTGGAGGCGGGCGAGCGGGTGAATCAGGTGAGCGCCAACCCCACCTTCGTCGGCGATGAACACCTGCCCCGCTATCGCACCACCTCCGAGGCGGTGGCCTACCTCAAGGTGGCCGAAGGCTGCGATTACCGCTGCGCCTTCTGCATCATTCCGAAGCTGCGCGGCAACCAGCGCTCACGCACGATCGAATCGATCGTGGCCGAAGCCCACAGCCTGGCGGCCCAAGGGGTGCAGGAACTGATTCTGATCAGCCAGATCACCACCAATTACGGCCTCGACCTCTACGGCAAACCCAGGCTCGACGACCTGCTGCGGGCCCTGGGGGAGGTGGAGATTCCCTGGATCCGGGTGCACTACGCCTATCCCACCGGGCTGACCTCCGAGGTGCTCGCGGCCTACCGCGAGGTGCCGAACGTGCTGCCCTATCTGGATCTGCCCCTGCAGCACAGCCATCCCGAGGTGCTTCGGGCGATGAATCGCCCTTGGCAGGAGGGCATCACCGGCGGCCTGCTGAGCCGCATCCGCGAGCAGCTGCCGGAGGCGGTGCTGCGCACCACCTTCATCGTCGGCTTCCCCGGCGAGACCGAGGAGCACTTCCAGCACCTGCTGGATTTCGTGGCCGAACAGCGCTTCGACCACGTGGGAGTGTTCACCTTCTCGCCGGAAGAGGGCACCGCCGCCGTCGACCTGGCCAATCCCGTGCCCGCCGAAATCGCCCGGGAACGCAAAGACCGGTTGATGGCACTGCAGCAGCCGATCGCCGGCGAGCGCAACGCCGCCTGGATCGGCCGCATCGTCGATGTGCTGATCGAACAGGAGAACCCCAGCAGCGGCGAGATGATCGGTCGCTGCGGCCGCTTCGCCCCCGACGTCGATGGCGAGGTGCACGTGCGACCAGGGCTCGGGGGCCTCTGCGCCGCACCAGGCACCCTGGTGCCGGTGCGGATCCTCAGTTCCGACAGTTACGACCTGCAGGGTGAGGTGGTCGGCGCCGCCGCCATGGTGCAGGACGCCCTGCAGGCACGGCAGTCAGTCGTTTGAACCCACCAGCCCCGGGAGGATGGCTGCGGCGCCATCAGCGCGGTGTCTTCCTGTGGGCTTCGGGCCTGAGCACCGCTGGCTCCTTTGCGGGCATCACCGCCAAGGGCTGGATCCTGCTGCATGACAGCAGCAATCCGGTCCTGCTGGCCATGCACTTCGGCGCCCTCGCCTTGCCGGCCCTGCTGATCAGCGGCGCCGCCGGGGTGATGACCGATCGGCTCGGCTGCGAAAAGGTGCTGATCCGTGCCCAGTGGGGGCTGTTTGCGGGGGGAAGCCTCGGGGCCCTGGCCATCCCGCTGCTGACGGGAGGCGCCCAGGTGAGCCTGCTGCTGCTGAGCACCCTGGTGGTGGGTGTCTCCAGCAGTTATGAACTGACGGCGCGCAACAAGTACTGCGCCCTGCTGGTGGACGAGCCGGAGCAGCTGGCCCCCTACCTGACGAGCTTCTCCGTGATCTTCAACGTCGGCAAGCTGGTGGGCCCGCCGTTGGGGGGCTGGCTGCTGGCCCTGAGCGGGCCAACCCTGGCGCTGACGATCGATGCGGCCAGCTATCTGCTGCCGATCGCCTCAGTGCTCTGGCTGTTGCAACCCAACCGGGAGGCAGAACAGCGCAGTGCCGGTGGAGCCAGGGCCTCCCTGGCGACGGCCTGGAGGGAGTGCGGCCCCACTCTGCGGCACGTGCTGCGCTTCACCGCCCTGGCCTGCCTGGTGAGCTTCTTCCACCCCGGCCTGGCCGCCCTGATCGCCGCCAAGCTGCTGGGGCCCTCCCCCCAGGCCCTTGGGCTGTTCACGAGTGTGCTGGCTGCCGGCAGCATCTGCGGTGGTGTTGTGCTGCAGCGCAACAGCCAGGCCCTCAGCCAGCGACCAGGACTGCTGCTGGGCAGCTGCCTGATGGTCACAGCCCTGGCGCAACTGGGCATGGCCGCCTCCCGTGGCCTGGCGATGAGCCTGGCGATGACCTTCCTGATCGGAGCCGGTACCGCTTGCCTGCTCAGTGGCACCAACCTGATCGGCCAGCTGGGAGCTCCGATGGTGCTGCGAGGACGCATGGCCGGCCTCGGTCAGATCGCCTTTCTCGGCGGCGGCGGCCTGAGCGGACTGCTGGCAGCCCTGTTGAGCATGAAGGTGGGGCTGAGCGCCACCTTCGCCGTGATGGGCAGTGCCGGGCTGGTGCTGGGCATCCTGGAGCTGTTCAGGCGCGGTGGCCTGCGGCTCAGATCAGTTTGACGCCCTTGAGGATGACGGCCGAGAGGAACGCAGCGGTGAGGCCACCGCCCACCAGTGCCAGATAGATCGCCACACCCATGGCCGCAACCGCAAAGAAGGAGATGCCATTACAGCAGAGGACAGGCCGTGGCTGGTGCAAAGGCTGCACGGGGACAGGCGGAACGCTGTCAATCGGGGCGACGGGTACGCCAGGAACCATTTAAGGTTGCGTGACTTGTTCCGTGGCGGCTTCTCCGAGCTCCGAATCCAGCAGCTCCTTATCCAGCATCCCCGAACCGCCATGCAGGCGATGAGGGCCCATCCCTCCTCTCCGATCAGCACTCTCCGTCAGCACTCCGCATGCGCACGCTCTTCATCTATCCGGAGTTTCCCAAAACCTTCTGGAGCTACGAGAAAATCCTCGAGCTGGTGAACCGCAAGGTGCTGCTGCCACCGCTCGGCATGGTCACTGTGGCGGCCCTGCTGCCCCAGGACTGGGAGATGAAGCTCGTCGATCGCAACGTGCGAGAGGTAAGCGAGGCCGAATGGGACTGGGCAGAACTGGTGGTGATCTCCGGGATGATCGTGCAGAAGGCCGATATGGCCGCACAGATCGGCAAGGCCAAACAGCGTGGCTTGCCTGTGGCTGTGGGTGGCCCCTTCGCCAGTTCCACGCCTGATGCCCCGGAGCTGCAACTCGCCGACTTCAAAGTGCTCGACGAGGGTGAAATCACCCTGCCGATGTTCATCGAAGCGATCCAGAAGGGTGAGCGCTCCGGACGCTTCAGCTCCAACGGGGTCAAACCGGATGTCACCGGCACGCCGATTCCCCGCTTCGACCTGCTTGAGCTCGACGCCTACGATTCGATGTCGGTGCAGTTCTCCCGGGGTTGCCCGTTCCAATGCGAGTTCTGCGACATCATCGTGCTCTACGGGCGCAAGCCCCGCACCAAGACTCCAGAGCAGCTAATCGCCGAGCTCCAATCTCTGTACGAGCTGGGTTGGCGCCGCTCCATCTTCCTGGTGGATGACAACTTCATCGGCAATAAACGCAATGCCAAGTTGCTGCTGCCCGCCCTCAAGCAATGGCAGATCGAACGCAACTATCCCTTCAGCTTTGCCACCGAGGCCTCCGTCGATCTGGCCGCCGATGACGAGATGATGGAGATGATGGCCGAATGCCGCTTCGACAGCGTCTTCCTCGGAATCGAGACGCCCGATGAGGCCAGCCTCTCGATCGCCGGCAAGCATCAGAACACCCGCAGTTCCCTGGAGGAATCGGTCGATCGCATCACCTCCTACGGGATCCGGGTGATGGCGGGTTTCATCATCGGCTTTGACGGCGAGAAGACCGGCGCAGGCGATCGCATCGTCACCTTCGTGAGCCGCACCGGCATCCCCGCCGCGATGATGGGCATGCTTCAGGCCCTGCCCAACACCGGCCTTTGGCACCGACTCGAGAAGGAAGGCCGCCTGATTCAGGAGCAAGCCGACGCCAAGGGCGTCAACCAGACCAACCTGCTCAACTTCGTTCCCAGTCGCCCGATCCGCGATATTGCCAACGAATACGTCAATGCTTTCTGCCGACTCTACGAACCCAACGCCTATATCGACCGGGTCACCCATTACTACACCAAGATGGGGCAGCCGCGCTGGCAGAAGTACGTCAAGGCCGCTGCTCTTGGCAAGGCCACCCTGCCCACCTGGACCGACATCCGTGCGCTCTCGATCGTGATCTGGCGTCAGGGCGTTCAGCGCAACACCCGCTGGCGCTTCTGGCGGTCGCTGTTCAAGATCGCCCGGGTCAACCCCAACAACTTCGAGCAGTTCGTCGTCACCCTGGCGCACAACGAACACTTCCAGGAATATCGCGGCATCGTCACCCGCGAGATTGAGGAGCAACTGGCCTCCCTACCCCCCGATCCCCCGACAGCACCGGTGGAGCAGAGCCGGGAACTGCAGCCGGCCTGAAGCGACGTGGCGCCCTTCGGGGAGTGAGCCACCACCGAGCCTGCTTCCGGTGCCAGGGTCTGAAGATCCTGGGCTGAGGCAGCATCACCAGGTTCAGCCCTGGTCCTCAGTCCTGGATGTAGTCGACACCCTGGACCAAGCACAGCTCCGCCCTCTGCAGCTCCCGCCCCAGGTAGAGGGCATGGTCGAGACAGCTGATCGGGTGGGGCCCGGGACCCTCCGTGAGGGCAATGCCGAGCTGCTTGGCACTGCGCCCCCGGTAGGTCGCGATCGGCGCGCGCGGCCCGGTTCCGCGGCAGCTGAGCACCTCACCGGTGTCGGGGTCCGTGGCCAGACCCCGCTCGTCGACCCCGTTGCCGTAGTGCTCGGCCACCAGTTCGCCGGCCAGGCGATCCAGCTTGATCAGGAAGTAACCGGCGGGGTCGAGGGCAATGAAGCGCTGCGACAACTCCTCATCAAGGCTCTGCCGCGGATTCATCGGATCGGGAAGGGGCATGGGGAGGATCGTAGGCAGCACTGAACGGCAGTTCAGCGTTATCCGCGGCGATCTCGGCCAGCAGCTGCTGGTTCGCCCCGGGCAGCCACTGGCGCAGGATGGCATCGAAACGGGGTTGATTCCAGCGATGCAGGCTGGCCCTCGGTTCGGCGATGAAGCCCCGGCGGCGCTTGTGGCGACCACCGGCACCGGGATCGAACTGGCGGATTCCCTGGGCAATCGCCCATTCGATCGGGGCGTAGTAGCAGACCTCGAAATGCAGGTTGTCGAGCTCCAGGTCGCTGCCCCAGTAGCGGCCCCAGAGGGAATCGCCGCCTCGCACACACAGGGACATGGCCAGCGGTTCCTGTGGATCGCCCCGGTGGGCGCTGAACAGCACCAGATGCTGGCGCAGCTCTGCGGCGGCCGCCTCAAAGAATGCCCGGCTGAGATATTTGCTGCCCCAGGCCCCCCAGCGGCTGCAGTGCTGCTCATAGAAATCGTGCATGCGCCGCATCAGGGCAGCGGAAATCTCCTCACCGGCCAGGGGAGTCACGGTCAGACCGGCCTCCTGCACGGACCGGCGCTCGCGGCGGATGTTGCGCCGTTGATTGGCATTGAAGCTGGCCAGATAGGCCTCGAAATCACCATGGCCGGGATTGGTCCACTGGCTCTGCTGATTCAGCCAGAGGGCACAGCCAGCCGCCTCCGCCAGAGGCTGCCAGCTGGGATCAACGTAGAGAAAGTTGCAGCTGAGGATCGAATTGCGCCGGCAGAAGTCGTCGATCAGCTCCAACATCACGGCGGTCAGTTCAGCCGCGTCCTCGCCATCAGCCATCAGAAAGCGGTAGCCCTGAATCGGGCTGAGCGGACTCATGCCCACCAGCTTCGGGTAGTAGCGCAGGCCCAATTGGCCGGCGAGCTGGGCGAAGGACTGGTCGAAGACGAACTCGCCGTAGCTGTGGCCCTTGAGATACAACGGCGCCACCGCCACCAGCCGCTCGCCACGCCACAGGCCCAGATGGCAGGGCTGCCAGCCCTGGCGGGGCACGATGCTGCCGCTGGCTTCCAGCTGATGCAGCCAGTGCCAGTCGTAGAAGGGCAGCGGAGCACCGCCCTGGCCGCCCCCGGGGAGCGCCAGCAGCTGCTGCCACTGATCTTCGGGCAACTCGGCCATGGCCTGGTGCCAGCGCGCCTGGAGCTCGGCCATGGACAGGATTGCCGCAGCGGGTCGCAGAAGACGCAAAACTAACGAGGTCTTCTCTGCGACCGAGCCCCCAGCCCATGGGCCAACCGCCACCGATTGCAGCGTTGCTGCTCACCGTTCTGGGGGTCGGGGCCCTGGCCCAGCCACCGGCGGCGGGTGCCGGCATTCTTGGCCCGGTGCTGATGCTGATGCGCCCCCAACTGGAACATCGCCTGGCCAGCGCCTGTGTCACGGCCGCCGCCGGCGATGACCAGGACCTGGCCAGCCATCTGCAGGATCCCTGCCGCAAGCTGGCCGTCCCCACCAGCAAATGCCTGATCGAGGAGACCGACAGCAGCGGCCGCGGCCTGGGTGTGCTCAGCGAACTGCTGGCGGGCCGCTTCGGCGATGACAGTGAGGTGGTGGTGAAACGCTGCCTGGCCCGCCTGTTCGGCCTGCCGGCCGACAGCCTGCGCGAGGTTCCCCTGCAGGATCTGGCGCGACGCTTCGGCAATCACAATCTGCTGCAGGGAGGGAAGCCCTAGCCCCGCCGGTAACGCAGCATCAGCTCCTCCTCCTCCAGCGCTCGCTGCTCGATCAGGCGCCAGCCGCCCTGGGCGGCAAGGTCCACCCGGGCGGCGGCCCCAAGCCAGCTGTGGGGACCGCCCAGCAACCTGGGACAGAGGGTCAACTGCAGCTCATCGAGCAGATTTTCGGCCAGCAGGCTGGCCGCCAGGCTGGCGCCGCCGAGCACCACCAGCCGCGCCACGCCCGCCGCCTTCAGCTCGGCCAGGGCGTCGCTCCAGTCGGCGCAGGCCCACTGATGGGCAAAGCCTTCAGACGCCTGAAGCCGCTCCGACGGCGGCGGCGGCAGGCCCCGTTGCCAAGCATTCTCAGCATGGAGGGACAGGCCCACGTCCAAAGGCGTCTTGGGCACAGGAAGCCCCCAGGAATCCAGCCGCAGCAGGCCCCGCTGCAGCGGCTGCCGGAAAAAAGGCAGATCCGCCGGGATCGCTCCGCTGCGGCTGACCACGATCGCCAGCGGCTGGGGCGGCAGGCCGGCAGCGCGGCGGCACTCCAGCAACTGGGCGCGGTGAATCAGACAGGTGCTGCCATGCAACCGCAGGGTCTCGGCCCCGACCAGCACCGCATCGGCCCAGGCCAGGGCCTCCTCCAGCACCCGGCGATCACCGCGGCCGCCGATCTGGGCAGCGCCCCCTTCCGCTGCTGCCAACCGACCATCCAGGCTGACGGCCAGCACCAGGCGCAGCTCGGGCCGGCTCAAGCGCCGGCGAGGGCCTCCAGGGCCGCCGGCACCATCTCGAGCTGGGCGGTCTCGGCGAACACCTCGGCGGCGTTATTGGGGCTCTCCTGCAGTCGCACCTTGTGCAGTCGGGCGCCAGTGGCGGCGATCGGCGCCGCCAGCAGATCGGCGATGTGCAGGGCGATGTTCTCGGCAGTGGGCACGCAGCCGGCGAAATGGTCGACGTCCTTGTTGAGAAAGGTGTGATCAAAAGGCTCCACCACCAGCTCCTCCACCAGGCTCTGCAGCACCGCCAGATCGCAGACCATGCCGGTGCGGGCGTCGATCGGACCGCGCACGGTGATGTCCAGCAGGTAATTGTGGCCGTGACCGTGGGGCCGGGCGCACTTGCCGTAGATGGCCTCGTTTTCAGCCTGGCTGAGTTCGGGCCTGGCCAGCCGGTGGGCGGCGGCGAAGTGGCTGCGGATCGTGAGGAAGGCGTCCATGGGATCGAGGGGGGAACCGCTGAGCACGTCGGCCCAGAGCTTGGGGTGTTCGTAGAGGCGGATGCCCGTCACGGGCAGGTGGGGCGCGAGCCGATCCCGGATCGCCAGGGCCAGGGCTTCGGTGGTGGGCAGGCGGCCCTCGGGGCGACTGAGGTCGAACTCGGGCCAGACCGCGTTGAGGAAGCGGAAATCGAGGGGCTCGGTGACCTCGCGACGGATCGCGTGCTTCACCTCTGAGAGGTTGAGCACCATGCCGTCAGCATCGAGGGCACCCCCCATGGCGACGATCAGTTCGTAGTTGTGGCCGTGGCCCGGGGCGATGCTGCAGGGTCCGAAGCGAGCCTGGTTCTCGGCGTCGCTGAGCTCGGGCAGGCGGTAGAGATGGCTTGAGCTGAACACGGCCTTGCGTGTGATCAGGCATCGGCGCCCACGACCATGGGGGGCAGGGGGCGGCGCGGCTGCAGCAGCGGGCGTGGCAGGAGAGGGTGGTGGAATCGTTGCGGCTGGAGCCTGGGGCGGCGCCGTCAAGCCTGCTGGGGTCATGGCCCGGGTCCAGGGCGCTCCATCCTAGAAACGGGTCCTGAAATGCCGACGATCGCTGCCATGACTGCCGCCCCTCCACCTGAGGGCGATCTGGCCCGGCGACTGCAGGGTCTGAACCTCTATCTGGTCGGCATGATGGGGGCCGGCAAGAGCGCCGTGGGCCGCCCCCTGGCCGAAGCCCTGGGCTATCGCTTCATCGACGCCGACAGCGTCATCGAACAGACGGCCGGCCGCTCCATCCCGGCGATCTTCGCCAGCGACGGCGAAACCGGTTTCCGCGAGCTGGAAACCGCTGTGCTCGATTCGATCGCCCACTGGCATTCGCTGGTGGTGGCCACCGGCGGCGGCGTGGTCACCCGGCCCCGTAACTGGGGCCATCTGCAGCAGGGAGTGGTGATCTGGCTGGATGCACCCCAGGAGCTGCTGCTGGCGCGCCTGAGCGCCGATCCCACCTCCCGGCCCCTGCTGTTCCAGGCCGATCCAGCCGAGCGCCTCGGCAGCCTGCTGGCCGAGCGGCGCCCCCTCTACGGCCAGGCCGATCTGGCCGTCCTGCAGCAGGCGGGGGAATCCCCCAGCCGGATCGCCCAACGGGTGCTGGAGGCCCTGCCTTCGATCCTGCGCCAGCGCCACCAGGCCCCCGAGGCGCCGGCCCAGCTTCTGGACCTGGACGGCCAGCCCACGCCGAGCCTCAACTGAGAGCGTGTCGCCCGTGGACCGTTGCGATCGCCAACCCGACGTCCACCAGGTCAACGCCGAATTCGGCCTCAGGAAGGTCTCAGCGAGGCCCTCACCTCAGGTCACCCGAAGCCTGTGATCGATTGCAGCCCAGCTGTCCTGGCAGAACCCGCACCCCAGATCCAGGCCCTGATTTCCGGGCTCCCAGGTCCCAGGAGCCTGCTTGAGAGACCATCAGGCTCCGCGACCCCGTCCACGGAAACGCCGCACAGCTTGTTCAACCCAGCCCACCAGGCCTGAGCCCGTGGGTTGAAATGGGCCCGACGGACTCCACCGGGTCACCAGGGGACCCCCTGGCCTCAGCCCCCGGGCGGCTCCAGCCGCACCGCGAACCACTGGATCGTGCGCCCCGGCTCCAGCTCCAGCTCACAGGCGGTGTCGAGCAGGCGCTCTGCCTGAACCGCCACGTCCCCAAGACCCGCCAGGTCGGCCGGGGGGCGCTCCAGCCGGCCCAGCTGGTCGATCAGCCATAGGCGGGTCTCCTCGGCGCTGAGGATCCGCTCATCCGCGGCAGGCTCCAGCACCACGTAATGATCAAGTTCCCGCAGCAGGGGATCGGACATGAATCGACGCCGGATGGGCGCCATCCTGGCGCTCCTGATCACCGCCCTGGTGCTGCTGCTGCCCGCGGCCATCCCCCGGTTGGCCAGGGCCGAGGCTCTGACGGCGCCGGGCCTGCCGCAGAGTGCCGCCAGCCGGCCTGCGGATCAACGGGAGCTCCTGGCGGCCAGTGGCTCGCTTGAACAGCGACGGGCGCAATGGCCTGACTGGCGCCTGCCGGCGCCCCTGCCCCGGGCCAGCCAGCGGGATCTGGCCTGGCCCGCCTGGTTCACCGGCGACTGGCGGGTGAGCAGTGCGGTGCTGCCGGACGGTCGGATCGGCGCGGAGCCGCCGGGGGGAGGGGAGCTGATCTGGACGGTGCGCTTCCGCGCCGATGGTCATGGAGATGCCAGGGCCGATCGGGCCTTCAATGCCCGCGCCATCGGCAAGGCGCTGTTGGGGGACCAACTGCTGGCGGTGCAGGACGACCCGGCCAACCCGAATCGCCAACTGAGCCGGCTCAGCAGCGATCGGCTGCTGGAAACCACCGTGCTCGCCCGCGCCAGTGAGCGGCAGAAACCGGACTGCTTTCTCAGCGACGAGCTGAGCCTGCAGGTGCTGCACCGCGCCGGCCTGCAACCCCGCATCAGCCAGGTGGAAACCCTGGGGCGCTGGCAGCAGCGACCCGATGGCAGCATCGAAGGTGAACAGTGGCAGGCCAGTTACCCCTCTCCGGCGGCCGGCCTGATCGCCATCCCAGTGGCCAGCGATCACCTGCGGCTCCGGCTGGAGCCGATCAGGCCTGACCCACTTCCGCGAGAATCCGATCGCGCCAGCTGAACAGGCCCGCCAGCAGGGGGTTGTCGGCGATGCCCTCGACCCCGAGACCGGCCAGGGGGGCACCGGCACTGGCGGGGAACTTCAGCAGGCTCAGCTGGGCCACCACCGCCAGATCCGCCAGGCTGAGCGCCTCGCCCTCGAGATAGGGGCGCTCCGCTGTGAGCAGGGCCAACTGCTCGAGATTGCGGCGCAGCTGGCGCGCTTCACAGGGACCGATCACCTCACTGAGGGCCTCGCTCAGCGGTGCCATCACCCCACCGGGCAGGGCACTGACCAGGCGCCGCAAGGGCGATGGCGTGGTCTCGGGCAACAGGGCCGTGCGCAGCACCGGATTGACGGCAGCCGCCTGCAGCAGGGCCAACCGGGCGCCGCCGGCCAGGGCGGTGTCGGCCCAGTCCTCCAGCAGCAGCACCCGGGCCCGGGCCTGGGGATCCTGCGGCAGCAGGGCCGGAATCGGATGACGGGCCTCGAGGTGCAGGGCGATGGCCGTCGAATCGGCGATCACCTCGCCGCCATCCACCAGCACCGGCACCTGGCGCTGACCGGAGAGGCGGAACACCTCCAGCTGCCCCAGACCCGGACTGACCTCCACCAGGGTGACCTGGAGGCCTTTGAGCGCCAGGATCAACCGCACCTTTTCGCAGAAGGCCGAATGCCTGAACTGATGGAGCTCCATCGTCACAAGGGGAGTCTGCGGGGCGGGCCTTTGGGCGGCAGAGTAGCGGGCATCCGATCCAAGACGTTGCCGCCGCGATGAAGGACTTCTTCCTGAACGTGACGCGCTATCCGCGCTATCTCGTGGCCTTCGGCCTGGGGGTGTTCAACTCGGTGCTCCAGCCCCTGGTGCGCCGGCTGAGCAATCCGGTCACCGCCGTGGCCCTGGTGGGAGCCCTGGTCAGCGGCCTGTTGAGCATGGGGCTGGTGCTGCATGCGATGGTGAATCCAGCACCGCTGGCATAGCCATGGCACAGGGCCGACGGGTGGAGCGGATGGCGGCCTTGATCCGCCGCGAGGTCAGCGAGCTGCTGATCAACGGCATCAAGGACGAGAGGGTCCACAACGGCATGGTCAGCATCACCCATGCCGATGTGGCTGGAGATCTGCAGCATTGCCGCATTTTTGTGAGCGTGTTGGGCAGCGACGAAGATCGCCAGCTGGTGCTGGACGGCCTCAAGGCGGCAGCGCCCTACGTCAAAGGGGAACTGGGGCGACGCCTGAAGATGCGCCGCACGCCCGAAGTGGTGTTTCTGCTCGACAAGGGCCTCGAACGCGGCACCACGGTGCTGGGCCTGCTCGGCCGGCTCGAATCGGAGCGCCTCAGCCGCGGTGAAGTGCCGGAGGGCACCGGTGCCGAAGGCGAAGGCGAGGGCGAGGCTCCTGTCGCAAGCAGCGATGACGGCTCCTCCGCTTCAGCCACCAGGGACGACGCCAGGGCAGGAGCCCCAGGTCCGGACGCAGGCCTGGCGGACCTCCTTGAAGCGGAGGCCGCTGGCTCTGACGATGTCGCAGGTGATCACCACCATGGCGACTGAAGCCTTGGGACTACGGCGGCGGGTGGCCCAGCTGCTGGTGGTGCGTGCCAGTGGCCACCTCAGCGACGGGCAGCGGCGCTACCCGCGCTGGGAGCTGACCAATGCCGAACTGCAGCGCCTGCTGGCCGATGGGGTGGGCGGCGTGATCCTGCTGGGGGCCAGCGCGGCCGAACTGGCCCAGCGCACCCGGGAACTGGCCAGTTGGAGTGACCAGCCCCTGCTGCTCTGCGCCGACGTCGAAGAAGGGGTGGGCCAGCGCTTTGAAGGCGTCAGCTGGCTTGTGCCGCCCCTGGCCCTGGGCCGCATCCATGCCGCCGACCCAGCCGCGGCCCTGGCCCTGGCGGAGCGCTACGGCCGCTGCAGCGGCCGCGAGGCACGGACTCTCGGCCTCAACTGGGTGCTGGCACCGGTCTGCGACGTCAACAACAACCCCGACAACCCGGTGATCAACGTGCGCGCCTGGGGGGAGGATCCGGCCACGGCCGGCGCCCTCGCCGCGGCCTTCCTCACCGGCGCCCAGGCCGAGGGGGTGCTCTGCTGCGCCAAACACTTCCCGGGCCATGGCGACACCAGCAGCGACTCCCACCTGGAGCTGCCCCTGCTGGACCACAGCCGCGAGCGGCTGGAGCGCATTGAGCTGCCCCCCTTCCGCCAGGCGATCGCCGCCGGTGTGGCCTCGGTGATGACGGCCCACCTGCTGCTGCCCAGCCTCGATCCCGACCTGCCCGCCACCCTCTCGAGCGCTGTGCTCAGCGAGCTGCTGCGCCGGGAGCTGGGGTTCGACGGCCTGGTGGTCACCGATGCCCTGGTGATGGAGGCGATCAGCGGCCGCTACGGCGCCGGTGAAGCGGCCGTGCTGGCCCTGGAGGCCGGCGCCGATCTGGTGCTGATGCCCGCCGATGCCGATGCCGCCATCGAGGCAATCGTGGCGGCGATCACCGCAGGTCGCCTCAGTGAGGAGCGGATCGAGGCCAGCCTGGAGCGGCGGCGCCTTGCCCTGGATCGCTGCGGCAGCCCGCAGGAGCCAGCCGCCGCCGCCGCTCCCCTGGGGCCGCTCAGCAACGGACCGATCGCCGAGGACCAGGCCCTGGCCCTGGAGCTGGTGCGGCGCAGCCTGGAACAGCAGGGGCCGCGGCTGAGCGCCGAGCAGCTGGCCGGCGGCGGCCTCAACCTGATCCGGGTGGATACCCAGCTGAATTGCCCGTTCCTGCCCGCCACGGCGCCGGCCCTGGTACTGCCCGCCGAGGCCGGCCTGCGCCCCTGCCTGCTCGATGGCCAGGGCCCTTCGCCCTGGAGCGGCGATCCGCAGGCGCCCCTGGCCCTGGAGCGCCTGGCCCAGGGGCCGGTGCTGCTGCAGCTGTTCGTGCGCGGCAATCCCTTCCGCGGCAGCGCCGGCGGCGGCCGGGAGCCCTGGCCCGCCGTGATCGCCCAGCTGCAGGCGGCCGGGCGGCTGGCGGGGCTGGCCGTCTACGGCAGTCCCTACCTCTGGCAACAGCTGCAGCCCCTGCTGGAGCCCACGATCGCCGCGGCCTACAGCCCCGGCCAGATGCCCCTCGCCCAGGCGGACCTGCTGCGCAGCCTGGGGCTGGGAACCACGGGATCCCAGGCCGAGGGATTCACCGATTGATGAGCCGCATCAGCCTTTCGATGATCGTGCGCGATGAGGCGACCCAGCTGCGCCAGTGCCTGGAGTCGGTGGCGGGCTTCGTCGACGAGATGGTGGTGGTGGACACGGGCTCCAGCGACGACACGGTGGCGATCGCCGCAGGCTGCGGCGCGGTGGTGCATCACATGGCCTGGCCGGGGGACTTCGCCCCGGCCCGCAACCGGGCCCTGGAGCTGGTGCGCGGCGACTGGGTGCTGGTGCTGGATGCGGATGAGCGCCTGCTCCCCCAGGCGCAGGCGCCGCTGCAGGCCCTGATCGAGCAGCCCGAGCTGCTGGTGATCAACCTGCTGCGGGCCGAAGAGGGGGCCGTGCAATCGCCCTATTCGAGCGTCAGCCGCCTGTTCCGCCGCCATCCGGCGATCCGCTGGAGCCGGCCGTATCACGCCATGGTCGATGACAGCGTCATGGCGCTGCTGGAGCGCGAGCCCCAGTGGCGGGTGCTGCAGTGGGACGAACCGGCCCTGAGCCACGGCGGCTACCGGCCCGAGCTGCTGGCCAGCTCAGGCAAGTCCGAGAGGCTGCGCCGGGCGATGGAGGCGGAGCTGCGGGCCCACCCGGGTGATCCCTATGCCAGCGCCAAGCTCGGCGGACTGGAGCTGGCCGAGGGCCGCCGCGACCAGGCGATGGCCCTGCTGGAACGGGGGCTGGCCGCCTGCCCGGCCCAGGCCCATCCGGAGCGTTTTGAGCTGCTGCTGCACCTGGCCATGGCCCACGGGGAGACCGATCCCGAGCGGTCCCGCAGCCTGTACAGCCAGGCCCTGGCCCTGCCCCTCGATCGGCGCCTGACTTTGGCGGCCCAGCTCAACCTGGCGGCCGTGCAGCTGCGCCTGGGCGATCTGGAGGGGGCGGCCCGCAGCTGCCGCCAGGCCACGGAGGCGGCGCCGGAAGTGGCGCTCAGCTGGTACAACGCGGGTCTGATCCACCGTCAGCGCGGTGATCTGCCGGCGGCGATCGCCGCCTATGGCCGGGCGATCGCCCTGGCGCCGCAGCATGCCGAAGCCCACCAGAACCTGGCCGTGGCGCTGCTGCTCAGTGGCGAGATCGGCGGCGCCCGCCAGGGCTTTCGCCAGGCCATCGCCCTGCTGGAGCAGCAGAAACGCCCGGAGGCGGCCGCCCAGCTGCGCCAGAGGGCCGGCGCCATGGTTCGGCTGGAGGACCCATGACCCATCCGGCCGCTGCCCCGGGCAACCAGCCCCTGACGGGCCGCACGATTGCGGTCACGCGGGCGGAGCAGCAGGCCGGCGAAGCGCGGCGCCTGTTCGAGGCTGCTGGCGCCCGGGTGCTGGACCTGCCCGCCCTGGTGATCGGTCCCCCCGACACCTGGGGCCCCTTGGACGACGCCCTGGCCGAACTGGAGCATTTTCACTGGCTGATCGTCTCCAGCGCCAATGGCGTCGAGGCAGTCCAGCAGCGCCTGATCCGGCTCGGCACCAGCCTGGCGGGCCGGCCGGCCGGCGTGAAGATCGCGGCCGTGGGCCGCAAGACGGCCGGGGTGCTGGAGGCGATCGGGGCGCCGGCCGATTTCGTTCCCCCCAGCTTCGTCGCCGACAGCCTGATCGAGCACTTCCCGGTTTCGGGCTGGGGCCTGCGATTGCTGCTGCCCAGGGTGCAGAGCGGCGGCCGCACCGTGCTGGCGGAGGCCTTCGCCGAGGCCGGTTCCCGGGTGGTCGAAGTGGCGGCCTACGAAACCCGCTGCCCCGCAGGCCTGCCAACGGGCACCCTGCAGGCGATCGAGCGAGGTGAGCTGGACGCGATCACCTTCAGCAGCGCCAAGACCGTGACCCACACCGCCCAGTTGCTGGAGCGCAGCTTCGGAGCCGACTGGCTGCAGCGGCTGCAGCGGACCCGGGTGATCTCGATCGGCCCCCAGACCAGCCGGCGCTGCCAGGCCCTGCTCGGACGGGTGGAGGCGGAAGCCGACCCCCACGACCTCGATGGCCTGGTGGCGGCCTGTATCGCCAGCTTCAATCTGGAGCGCTGAGCGGCAGCAGCCCATCAGCGAACCACCGGACCTGAGGCTGCCAACGGATTCCGTCTGAACCCAGCTGGCGCTGGCCCGGGGGGCGAGGACGGACTTGCCACGGCCTGCGGGCCCTCAGCAACGGTTCGATCAAGACGGCAAACCGCAACTGACATCCTGAGCCAGCGGCTCCACCCCGATGCACAGACTGGAGCCTGGGCGGAAGAACCCTCAAGCCGCCATCACAAGGCTGGAGCGTTCAGCAATCCAGCCAGACGTCAGCACACAGTTCCACCAGAGGCCTGAGCTGGCCAGTCATCGAAGCCCATCGCGCCTGATCGGTGACCGCCCTGCCGGAGCGATGGATCTGTGGAGACCTCGCCAACAGAAACCAGGCACCGGCCTGCAAAAAACTGAGTCGCCCAGATGCTCAGAAGCGGAACTTGCCTCTGGAATCGTGATGGGTCTGCTCAGAATCTATCCGCTCTCCCCGAAGAATCCCCGCAGGGTTGGATCTGCCCCTTGAGGACTTGAGATCGATCCTCAGCGTTAGTGCTTGATCCTCAGAGTTTGAGCCTGACCCGCTGCTTGCCTTTCTGCAACAGCAGGCTGGGGACATCCTCCTGGCCGTGCCCGCCCAGATGGATGGCGATGACGCTCCAGCCTGCCGGCAGCAGCGCCGTGGTGCGACCGCCGAGATCACCGACCCGCAACGTGCCGCTCTGGCTGCCAGAGGAGACCACGGCCTCGATGTGACCGCTGGCCTGGATCACGCCGGTGAGCTGGACCGGAGCCTGCAACACCGCCGGCCTGAACGGCAATCCCACCGCTCCTGGCGTCCCGGGCGCCCCCTTTGCTGCCGCGGCTGCAGCTGCGGCAGCCTCGGTTTTGAGCGCCGCCTGCACCGCCGCCAACTGGGCGGGCGCATCGCCACCGGCCCTGGCCACCGAGGCGATCGCCTGGGCCGGCACGCTTCCCGGCGCCACACCCTCGGGCAGCGGGATGGTGGGCACGATGACCGGTGCAAAGGGATTGCTACGGCCAAGACTGGAGGAGGTCACCACCTGTCTGGGCGTCGGCAGGGGCACCAGGCGGGCATCGGATTGGGGAAGCAACCGCTCCGGGCTCTGGCGGATCGGTGCCGGCGGTTCTGGCGGCGGTGGCGCCACGAATTGGAGCAGATTGCAACCTCCCAGCAGGAGGGGCAAAGGCAGCAAGGGCAACAGAAGCAACCCTCTCCGGAAACGCCTATCCCTTCTCCACCAAGTCTCGGAATCGATCAAGGTTGGCCTGGAGCTCCCGGGTCACGATGTTACCCATGATGCTGGGCTCCATCAGCGGGGCAAGCACGCCCGGCAATTCATAGCTGACGGTCAGTTTCACCGCCGTGAGCGCAGAGCCGAGCGGATAAAACCTCACGCCACCTTTGGTGGGCAATCCGCCAACGGATTCCCAGTGCAATTGCTGCGATTCCACCCGACGGGTAATGCGTGCCTTCCAGTGGAAGCGGAACCCCTGAGCCGCCAGGGTCCAATCCGTGAGGTTGGGGTCATCGAGGGTGACCACCGATTCGATCCAGCGCATCCAGCGGGGCATCGCCTCAAGATCACTCCAGACCTCCCAGACTCGATCCACGGGAGCCTGGATCTCGGTGGTGACCGTATGTTCCAGCCAGCGTCCCATCAGATTGTTCCCGGAGTCATGGGTGGTCGTTGATCATCGGTGCAGACTCAACAGAGATTCACAGTAATCAGAAACCCAGGCGGTGGGCGGGATTCGGCCCCATGGCCAGGAACCGGCGCCGCAGGTGCGGACAGGACGCGAGGCGCCGCCCGACCCACGGCTTTGCAGAAAAGGGCTTCAGCCAACAGCTCCGCAGATCGGAGGCTTCAGGGGAGTGAGGCCTTGCTGGCCAGGGTCACCGGGCGATCGAGAATCGCCGCCGCCGCCAGCCGGCCGCTCATCGTCGCCCCCTCCATCGAATCGATGTAATCCTGACGGGTATAGCTTCCGGCCAGAAAGAAGTTGCTGACCGGCGTGCGTTGATCGGGGCGGTAGGGCTCCATGCCGGGTGCTTCGCGATACAGGGACTGGGCGAGCTTGACCACATGGCTCCAGAGCAGCCGCAGCGGCGCCGCCGATGGGAACAGCTCGCGCACCTGGCGATCGGTGTGGGCGACGATCTCCTCGCTCTTTCTGGGGATCCAGGGATCGCCGGGGGTGAGCACGCACTGCAGCAGCGATCCCTGCCCTTCGCGCCGATAATCCACCGGGCTGGCCAGGGCCAGGTCGGCGAAACAGCTGAAATCGGCGTCAGCGGTGTAAAGAAGATTGTCGAGCCCGGCTGGCTGGGCCAGATCCCCGCGGCGACGGCTGGCCTCCGCCGTGGTCCCCAGTTCGGTCACCCAGCCGTCGTAGCGCAACTGCACCGTGGCCACGGGCACGGCATCGAGCCGGTCGATCGCCGCGAACTGGGGGAAGCGGCGCCACGCCTGCGGCAGCAGCCGCTGAATGCCCGGCACATCGCAGGCCGCCAGGTAGCAGTCGGCCTGCACCTCGATGTCGCCCTCGGGGCTGCCGAGGGTCAGCCCGGTGACCCTCACTGCCGGGCCCTGCGCGGTGGCGCCATCACTCTCCTCGTAATGCACGGCCGTGACCCGGTGGCGCAGATGCAGGCGCCCACCGCGCGCCTCGATGTAGGCCAGGATCGGTCCGGTCAGCCAGCGATGGGGGGAGCCCTTGAGCAGGTTGAGCTTGGAGGCCTCGGTTTTGGTGGCGAACATCAAGAAGATCGTCAACATGCAGCGCGCCGAGATCGCCTCGCAGTCGATGAAGCCGAGGGCGTAGGCGATCGGATTCCACATGCGCTCGATGCTGCGCAGGCTGCCGCCGTGGCTCAGGAACCACTGCTGGAAGCTGAGGCGATCGAGATCCCGGATCACCTTCATCGCCGCCTCGTAATTCACCAGTCCCAGCACGATCGGGCTGGTGCCCAGGGCCAGGGCATTGCGCAGCTTGTCGATCCAGTCGAGCTGGGGGGTGGTGAAGAAGGCCTTGAGGCCATTGAATGGGGCACCGATCAGAAAGCGGAAATCGAGCTCGCGCAGATCACCGCCACGATTGACGAACAGATGGGTGTGATCCTTGGGCAGAAGGTTGTCGATCGCCCCCACCTTGCGCATCAGGGCGAAGAGATTGGCGTAGTTGTAAAAGAAGACGTGCAGCCCCATTTCGATGTGGTTGCCGCCGTCGTCGACCCAGCTGCCCACCTTGCCGCCGAAAAAGGGGCGCGCTTCGTAGAGATCCACCTGATGGCCGGCGTCGACCAGGTCGACTGCTGCCGACAGACCGGCCAGTCCGGCACCCACGATGGCCACCCGCACGCTTGCTCTCCCGTGTCAGGCCAGACTCTATGGAGTGGCGGGGCGGGGCCGGGGCCCTGAGAGAGGGGAAGCTGCGCCGCACCCGACAGCTCAAGCAGCCAGCAACCGCTGAGCTCGCTGGCGTCCCCAGCCAGGCCAGACCCGTGAATGCGTCGTTCCCGCTGTCCTCCAGCTTGAGCCGGGGCCGGGGCGTGGCCACCGGTATCGGCGCCCCGGGGGCCTGGCACCCAGAGCCCGGCGGCGGAAACCGGGAACCCTGATCAGCAGGCAGCCTTGGAGCGAACTCCATAGAGTGAAGTCCGTTTCACAGCCTCAAGCACCAGATCCGAATACCGGCAGCATCAACCCTGGCTGCTGACCGGCTTTGTCCAGTGCCAGCAGCGGCAGCGAGAGGAATCCGCGGAGCACCTGCCAGCTCAGCCCATACCCACAACCCTTCAGAGTTCAGCGATCAGCCACGCAGCCAATCCCCTGGACATGATCCAGAGCCAGCTCATTCCCGCTTCTCCAGCCCGTGGATCATGATTTCGATCAGCGATGCGATGCATCAGATCAGAGGACCTCGATCCAGACGCCCGATCCAGCTTGAGCCGCCGTTGCCCGGCGATTCCAGCCATCCCACCGTCCAGACCTCCAGCCACCAGACCTCCAGCCACCGCCTGACACCGCTGTCCTGAGCTCTTCCTCAGGGCAACCCCTGCTCCCGTCCCAGCCCACCGAACCCACGCCTCGCCCCCTCACGCCATGACTCCGGAGACCGCCAGCCCCACCATCAGCGGCACCGCCGCCAGCGAGGTCGCCGCAAGCGAAGCCGCCAGCGAGGCCGCCACCGCCACCTTCACCGGCGTCGACGGCAAGGGCATCCTGATCACCGAGCCGGCGATGAAGCAGCTGGCGCGGCTGATGCAGCAGCAGGGCGACGCCAAGCTGCTGCGGGTGGGGGTGCGTTCCGGCGGCTGCAGCGGCATGAGCTACACCATGGACTTCATCGACGCCGACGCCATCCAGGGCGACGACGAGACCTACCTCTATGAACCGATCGGGGCACCCGGCTTCCGGGTGGTCTGTGATCCCAAGAGCCTGCTCTACATCTATGGCATGCAGCTCGACTTCTCCAGCGCCCTGATCGGCGGCGGCTTCAACTTCACCAATCCCAACGCCACCCAGACCTGCGGCTGCGGCAGCTCCTTCGCCGTCTGAAGCCGTCACCTGGAGCCGGCCGGTCGCACGGCGTGGGAATCTGAGGGTCACGCCCTGCCCTTCGCCGCAGCCATGACGGCCAGCCCATCCTCCAGCGAAGACTCCCTGTTCGACCAGGCGATCGGCCGCTACCAGCAGGGGGCCGCCCCCGAAGAGCTGATCGACGATTTCCTGACGATCACCGCCCAGTCGCCGAAGCAGTCGGCCGGCTGGACCTGCCTGGCCTGGTTGCAGCTGCTGCTCGATCGCCCCAACGACGCCCTGGGCTCCGCCCGCACGGCGGTGCGGCTCAATCCCCAGGATCCCCAGGCCCGCATCAACCTGAGCGTGGCGATGCTGGAGACGGGCCAGAAAGGGGTGCGCGAACACATTGAGATCGTGCAGCGGGTGATGGTGATGGCCCCTGAACTGGCCGCGGAACTGAATGACTCAATGGCCGATGGGCTGAAGCGACGCCCGGGCTGGCAAGCCCTGGAGAAGGTGCGAGCCTGGCTGCAGGCTTGAGCCAACTGCTGCTGCTGAGCAACGGCCACGGGGAAGATCTCAGTGGCGCCTTGCTGGGCCAGCTGCTGCTGGCCCGGGGGTTGACTGTGGCGGCGCTGCCCCTGGTCGGCCACGGCCATGCCTACCGGCAGGCAGGGATTCCCGTGATCAGCCCCACCCGAGAATTCAGCACCGGTGGCCTGGGCTACACCAGCCTGGCCGGTCGCCTCACCGAACTGCGCGAAGGCCAGTACCTCGATGTCCTGCGGCGTCTGCTGAGTCTGCGCGGCCGCCGCGACCAGCTGATCGTGGCTGTGGGTGACCTGCTGCCGGTGCTGGCGGCCTGGCTGGGCCGGCGACCGGCTGTGGTCTATCTGGTGGCCTATTCCAGTCACTATGAAGGCCGCCTGCGGCTGCCCTGGCCCTGTGGCTGGCTGCTGCGCCGCCGTGGCTTTCGCCTGGTCTGGAGCCGAGATGCCCTGACCGCCGGCGATCTCAGCGCCCAGCTGGGGCGGCCGGTGCAGTTTCTCGGCAATCCCTTCCTCGACCTGGTGAGCGAAGCCGGTGAGCCGATTCCAGGGGGGGCCGCCCAGACCGTGGCGGTGTTGCCCGGCAGCCGCCTGCCGGAGGCCCTGGCCAACCTCAAGCTGTTGCTGGGCCTGCTCGGCCGGCTGCCGGCCCACCTGCAGCGTCCGCAGGCGCTGGCGCTGCAGGCCGCCCTGGTTGGCGATCTGGACGCCAGCACCCTGGCCCGCATCGGCGCCCCTCTGGGCTGGACGCTGGAACAGGGGCAGGGCCCGGCCGATGGGAACGCCTCCCTGGTGTTGGTGCGAGGCCCCCAGCGCCTGCAGCTGCACTGGGGACGGTTCGCGGCGGTGCTGAACGGCAGTGACCTGGTGCTGTCCATGACGGGAACCGCCGCCGAACAGGCGGTGGGACTGGGCAAGCCGGTGCTGCAGCTGGAGGGCCCGGGGCCCCAGTTCACGGCGGGATTCGCCGAAGCCCAGCGGCGTCTGCTCGGTCCGGGGGTCCGCTGCGCCGGCGGCTCAGCTGGTAGCCGTTCAGCCCGAAGGGGTTCAGCAGGCAGGGGGGCGGTGGAGCGCGGCAGCAGCGGCGGCACCGAGGCCCTGCAGGCCGGCGCCGACCTGGCCGGCACCATGTTGGCCCAGTTGGCCGATCCGGAGCAGGGCCCAAGCTGGCGACGGCAGCTGGCGGCGATCGGCGCCGAACGGATCGGCAGTGCCGGCGGCAGCGGCCGCATGGCCGCAGCGATCATGGAGCTGCTCAGCGCGTTGGAGCCTGGAGCTCGATGAACCCTCCACCGACCGAAAACGACGCCCCCGGCGATCGTCCGGCGCGCAGCACCGGGCCTGTGGCCAGCCCCGGGCCACCCCCAGGGCCCGACGAGCGCAAACAGGCGGAAGCCAGCGCGGAAGCCAGCCCTGGTGCAACCCCGGCGGCCGGCGGCCCCTCACCCCCGGTGAGCCCGGAGCCAAAACGCCGCGCCGGATCCCCCGACGACCCTGAATTCCTCCCCAGATCCGAGACCCAGCCCCAGCCCAGCGCCGAGTCCTCGGGCCGCCCTGACTCGAACGATCGCAGGATGCGCCCTCGCAGCCCCGAGACCCCGGCCGAAGTCCCGGCGGCCCCAGCTTCGATCTCCCTGCTGCAGCGGCTGAAGCGCTGGCTCGACCTGGTCCTGGTGGCCGATGTGTTCCTGGTGATCGCGGCGGCCCTCTGGTTTGCCCTGGCGGTGCTGCTGCACAGCCGCGGGCTGGAGGCTCCCCTGCGGCTGTTCCAGACGCTGTGGGAGCCGCTGTTCACCCCGGCGATCGGCCTGCTGATGGCCGCGGCCCTGCTCAGCGGGGCCCTGGGCTGGTGGCAGCGGCGAGGGCAGCGTTGAGCGCGGGGTACTGAAGCTGGAACCCCTGGGCCTGCAGCCGCTCCGGCAGGACCTGCTGACCCTCGAGCACCACCCGGGCCCCATCACCCAGCAGCAGGTGCAGAATCGCCCCAGGCACGGGCAACAGGCTGGGCCTGCCCAGGGCTCGCCCGAGGGCGTTGGCGAACAGGCCCATGCGAGTCGCTTCCGGAGCCACGGCGTTGTAGACGCCGCTGTAGGCGGCATCCTCCAGGGCGGTGGCGATCAACCGGCAGAGATCGTGGCGCTCGATCCAGCTCATCCACTGCTGACCGGAGCCCACCGGGCCGCCGAAACCCAACCGGAACACCGGCAGCATCTTCCCAAGGGCCCCACCATCGGGGCCGAGCACAATGCCGATGCGCAGGATCACCAACCGGCAGGCCCCGGGCACGGTCGCCGCGGCGGCTTCCCAGCGCTGGCAGAGCTGGGCAAGCCAATCGCTGCCGGCCGGGCTGGACTCGCTGAAACGTTGCTCCCCGCTGGTGCCGTAGTAACCGACCGCCGAGGCGTTGACCAGCACCCGTGGCGGCTGGCGCAGGGGTGCCATCGCCGCCACCAGGTTGGCCGTGGTACGAAGCCGACTGTCCAGCAGCAGCTGGCGATGTTCGGGAGTCCAGCGCTTCTCGGCGATCGGCTCCCCCGCCAGGTTCACGACCCCCTCGGCGGCGGCGAGGGCCTGGCGCAGCTCAGGGTTCTGCCAGCTGGCCGGCTCGGCAGGGTCAAGCTGCAGGACGACCAGCCGGTCGCTTTCCAGCAGGGGAAAGGGGTGGGAGCGGCGACTCACCAGGGTGAGGGAGTGACCCAGCTTGAGCAGGAAGGGCACCAGCTCCCGACCCACGAATCCCGAGCATCCCAGCAGCAGCAGCCTCATGTCGTGATTCCCCACCGGTCCAGGTGGCGAGGCTAGAAGGGCAGCTGCAGGCTCCGCCAGCACCTAGCCTGATCGGGCCGCCAAGCTCGCCATGGCCGACACGACCGCCCCCACTTCGCCGGCAGCCAGCTCAGCGCCTGCCCTCAAGAAAGGTGCCCTGGTGCGGGTGGGCCGTTCCAGCTACGCCGCCAGCCTGGAGGCCGCCGCCAGCGATCCTCAACCGCCCGCCTACATCTTCGAGGGACCAGGCGAAATCCTGGCGATCAAGGGTGATTATGCCCAGCTGCGCTGGCGCCGCCCGGTTCCCGATGTCTGGCTGAGGCTCGACCAGCTTGAGCCGTTCCCCGCCAGCTGAAGCGAGACGGCCGAAGCGGCCTCAGAGCTCCAGCCGGCGCCGTTCTTCCTGCAGCAGGCTGCGGCGGCGCTTGGCTTCGCGCAGCATTTCGCGGCCGTCGTGCAGGTAGCTGTCGACGTAGCCCATGGTGTAGCGCTCCAGTTCACCGAGGGCGTCCTGGACCTGGCTGAGGCAGTGATAGAGGCTGAGCCCGAAGCCCTGGGCACTGCGGGGGCAGGGCATCGACCGATACAGGGCCACCACCTTCTCCAGCCGCGCCTGGCCCTGCTCCAGGAAGGCGCAGAACTCCGCCATCAGGCGATCGTCATAGGGATCGGCGGACAGGGCCCGCAGCTGGGCCGGGAAGGGATTGATCACCTGAGCCAGCAGGCGATCAATCGGCGCGTACACCTGTTGCAGCCAATCCAGCAGCTGCTCGTCGCGGACGGCGCCACGATGACGGCGCGGGCGCCCTGGCGCTGCGGCCTCAGGGGCCGGGCCTGCCGCAGTCCCCCCTGGCCCATTCCCCCCACAGGACGCGTCATAGCTCCGGCGCCGCGGGCCATCGCGCAGGGCCTCCCAGGCCGCATTGAGGGCCAGGATCCGCTGATCATCGCCACCGAGATCGGGATGGTGAAGCTTCACCAGAGCCCGATAGGCGGCCTTGATCTCGGCCAGCGTCGCCAGGGGCGACACCCCCAGCACGGCGTAATGATCAACCCCAGCCGTCTGGGGAGCGAGGCGGCTGCGCTGGCCTGACACGGGAACTTCATTCGTCCGGAGCCATCATCGGCCAGCCGCACCCCCAGCTGGGGCCCAGCCAAGAAAAAAGCCCCCCGCAAGCGGGGGGCTGATGACTCCGGAGACCCGGGTGTGAGGAGGGGGATCCAGGAGGATTCCGATCGGTTGATCAGAACTTGAAGGTGGTCTGCACCAGAGCACCGAAGGTGCCGAGGGTGTCGCCGCTGCTGATCGTGGGATCGGCCAGGGTCGCAGCCAGGCTGTTGGTGCTGGTCTGTTGACCGCGGGCACGGGACAGCCAGAAGATGGCCGGGGTGACGGCGATATGGTCGGTGACCTGGAACTTGTAGTAGGCCTCCAAGGCGTAGTTGCCGTCGTACACGTTCTGGTTGTCGCCGTTGAACTTGACGCCGGTGATGAAGGTGGGCTGACCCACCGCAATGCCGAGCGCGTTGCCCTTGACGAACACATCCTTCCAGTTCAGACCCACAAACCAGGATTGGCTGGTGGCCGAATCGAGGGACAGGGCCACCGTGGAGGGGGAAGCCGTGTCACCCGTGTAGGAATAGGTGTTGTAGCCCCAGCCAGCACTGAAGGAAGGTGCCCAACCGGACTTGAGGGGCTGCCAGTAACCAGCCAACGACCAGGACGACACGTGGCCGCCACCGGTGGTCTTGTAGATGCTGGGCAGCAGGTTCTGGGACAGCGGCGTACCGGCGATGCTGACGCCGGCGCTGTTGAAGGTGTAGGCGCCGGTGAGGTTCCAGCCCTTGCCGGTGTAGGCCAGCTGCAGGGTGCCGCTCTGCTTCGACGCCGTGTTGCCGATGCCGCCGCAGGCGCCGCCGGCGTTGAAGTCATAGCTCGTGCAGCCTTCGCCATTGGGCTGGCCTGCATCGCCATTGGCGGCGACGTAGACAGCGCCGAAGCTGAAACCAGTCTTACCGGCTTGCTTCCACCACAGACCGGCACCGGGGCCGAGCAGCTGGCTATAGGCGCCAGGGGCGCCGTTGTAGTCCCACAGCTTAAGGATCTTGTCGCCGGTGTACACGCTGGGCTTGACGGGCAGGCCGTCGTCCTGGCGCATGCGACCACCGATCACGGCCGTGAAGCCGGAGCTGACCGGGAACTTGTAGTAGAGGCGGTTGATGGCGACGACGTCGCCGCAGTTGATACCGGTGCCGCAATCCTGCTCGAAACCGGCGTCGAGGTTGGTGAGCGGGGTGACCGGGTTCTTGCTGGTGAAACCGCTGTCGGCGAAGTTGCCGGCCCGCAGGGTGGTGCGCAGCAGGTCCTTGCCGGTGAAGCTGGTGTCGAAGTTCAGGCGAACGTCGTAGTTGAACGTGACCGCGTCACGCAGCTGGTTGTACTTGTACGGCGACGCAGGCGTACCCTTGCCACTGAGGGGCGGCTTGTAGGTGTTGCCGTCACCCACCTGGTTGCCGCTGTAGCTCAGGCCACCGATCACCCAGCGGGTGTCAGCGCGCAGCTTGGTGGTGGTGGAGAACTGGGTGGCTTCGAGCTCACCCACCTTGGCCTCCATGCGATCGACACGACCGCGCAGCAGGGCGAGTTCCTCCTGGAACTCCTGCATCAGCTTCTTGAGCTCGTCGGTCACTTCAGTGACGCGATCAAGGCAGGCATTGAGCAGGGCGGCCGCTTCGTAGCGGGTCATCGCCTGGCCGCCCTTGAAGGTGCCATTGGGATAGCCGGCGACGCAGCCGTACTGCTCCACCAGGTTGCTCAGGGCCTGGTAGGCCCAGTCGGTGGGCTGAACATCGGAAAACTGGCTGACGCTGGTGACCTGGGCGGCGCTGGCGCTGGGCGCGTAGCGGTTGACATCGCTCAGATTCAGCTCGGACGCGGAGGCAGCCAAGGGGGCTACCAGGCCAAGCGCCACGGGAGCCAGCAGCAATTGCTGGAACGGTTTCATTGGATCCTCACACCAATAAGAGGAAGCTTCCCGAAGGAAGCTAGAAAAAGATAATGGCAAGCGATGCGCGATCGCCGCAACGGCGCTACGGCGCCATGTATTTCAGGCGACATTGCCCGATCTTGATCCGTTAATCAATAAAAAGCCCGACTGCAAAGCAGCCGGGCGAAGGGAGGAAGAGGATGAGAAGTGAGTTGGCCGCCGAAGCGGCCGGGCCACAATCAGAACTTGAAGGTGGTTTTGACGATACCGCCGAAGTTGGTGAGGGCAGCACCGGAATCGCCGGAGATCTGGTTGGCGCGGAAGCCAACGTTACCCAGAGGATTGCTGAGGTAGTAGATCGCGGGGGTCACGCTGATGTTGTCGGTGACCTGGAACTTGTACCACCACTCCCAGGCGTAGTTGCCATCTTGGGGGGTCTTCTGGAAGCCATCATTGTTGCTGCAGACATCGCCGCAACCGGTGATGAAGGTGGGCTCGCCCACAGCCATGCCGAGGGTGTTGCCTTTGATGAAGGCATCAGCCCACTGCAGGCCGACATACCAGGACTGGCTGGTGGGGCCGTCGAAGTTGAAGGCGTCGTTGTTGAAGTTGTAGGAGTTCAGGCCCCAACCGGTGCTGATCGAGGGGAACCAGCCACTGTTGGTGGGCTGCCAGTAACCACTGATGCCGACGGAGTTGATCGAGCCGAAGCCGATGTAGTCACCACCGGGAGTCTGTGCCTGAGCGACCACAGCCAGAGGCGTGCCGCTGGCGACACCGACGCCGTTGCTGTAGTTGTAAGCCGCAGCCAGGCCCCAGTGGGAACCGCCGTAGGCCATCTGAATCGTGCCGGTCTCCTGGGAGGCCGTGGTACCGATACCGCCGCAACCGAAGCCGTTCTTGACACACTCGGCAGTGAGTCCAGGGCTGCCGGCGTCGCCGTTGGCGGCCACGTAGTTGGCACTGATGCTGAAGTTGCCGCTCTTCCACCACAGACCCGCACCTGCACCCAGGTTCAGGTTGTAGGCACCGGGGGCACCGGCGTAGGTGAAGATGTCGAGAACGGTGTCAGCGGGGTAGACGCTGGGCCACATGGCCAGCATGTCGTCCTGACGCACCTTGCCACCGATCGTGGCGGTGAAGTTCGAACCGATCGGGAACTGGTAGAACAGGCGGTTGATGGCAACCACGTCACCGCAGTTGACGCCGGTGCCGCAGTTCTCCTGGAAGGCGACCTCGAGGGTGTTCAGGCCCTGGATGGCGCGGCCGTTGCTGTCGTAGCCGTAGCCATTGCCGAAGGCGGAATCACCAAAGTTGCCGGCGCGCAGGGTGGTGCGCAGCAGGTCCTTACCGGTGAAGCTGGTGTCGAAGTTCAGGCGAACGTCGTAGTTGAAGGAGGTGGCTCCCTCCTGACGGGCGGCGTAATCAGAGAGAGCCCTGTTGCTGCCGCCGAAGCTGTTGGCGCCGAGCACGAAGGTGGCGATGCCCTTCAGCTTGGTGGTGGTGGAGAACTGGTTGGCTTCGAGCTCACCGACTTTGGCCTCGAGGCCATCAACGCGACCGCGCAGCACGGCGAGTTCCTTCTCGAACTCGGCCATCAGCTTCTTGAGCTCGTCGGTCACTTCGGTGACGCGATCGAGACAGGCGTTGAGCAGGGCAGCCGCTTCGTAGCGGGTCATGGCCTGGCCGCCTTTGAAGGTGCCGTTGGGGTAGCCGGCGACGCAGCCGTAGCGCTCAACCAGGTTGGAGAGAGCCTGGTAAGCCCAGTCGGTGGGCTTGACGTCGGAGAACTGGGTGACGCTGGTGACCTGGTCCTGGCTGGAACCGGCGTACTGGTTGACGTCGGCCAGGTTGAGCTCGGCAGCGCTGACGGCCATGGGGGCCAACAGGCCAAGAGCCGCAGGGGCGACCAGCAGTTGCTGGAAAAGTTTCATGAGAACCTCACACGTAATGGCGCAATGCGCCTGCCGAATGATCACGTCATGTGGCAGAGAACACCAACGGCTGTGTGCCAGCTGCTCGAACGGACCGGGCTCCGGCCCCTCGGGCACACTGCTTGCCAAGGCCCTGCCTGGCCGCTCAAATCCCCATGCCTGACAGCCCCGGCCAGACCCTGAAGCCCGGCAACCCGCCCCAGCCGACGCTGATCTGGTGGCTGCTGCTGCTGCTCCTCTGGGCTGGGGCCACCCTGGCCGATCGGCTCTGGCTCGCCGCCGATGGCCGCCTGCCGAGCTGGGATCAGGCCGACTATCTCAACAGTGCCGTCGACCATGGCCGGGCCCTCGGCCTGTTGCGGGGCGGCGGCTGGCAGGGCTGGGCCCAGCTGCTCGATCTGTCCCCCAAGATTCCGCCGCTGGCCTCCCTGATCGATGGCAGCGTCATGGCCTTCAGCGGCGAGAGCGCCGATCAGGCCAGCTGGAGCCTGGCCCTCTGGCATGGCCTGCTGCTGCTCGTGGTGGCCTGCTGGGGACGGCAGCTGGGGGGGCGAGGCTTCGGCCTGCTGGCCGCTGCCCTGGTGGCCCTCTGTCCGGCGCTGACGGAGCTGCGGGTGGATTACACCCTCGATCTGCCGCTCACCGCCAGCACCACCCTGGCTCTGTGGCTGCTGGGCCGCTGGCAGGCCCAGCCCCCCGCCGGCGGGCGCTGGCGCCAGGCCCTCCTCGCCGCCCTGGCCGTGGCGGCGTCCTTGCTGGTGAAACAGAGTGCTCTGCTGGTGGTGGCCCTGCCCAGCCTCTGGGCCGCCGCCGCTGGCCTGGGTCAGCGGCGGCGGCGCCTGCAGGCGCTGGTGGCGCTGCTGCTCGTGCTGGGCCTGCTGTTGCCCTGGCTGCACCACAACTGGATCACCACCCTGGGCGGCACCAACCGGGCCGTGATCGAATCAGCCGCCGCCGAGGGCGATCCCACGCCCCTGAGCCTGGCGTCCCTGCTCTGGTATCCCAAGCTCTGGCCCCAGCAGCTGGGCCTGCCGATCCTGGTGCCGGGGCTGGCGGGGGGGCTGCTGATGCTCTGGCGGGGCCGCGGCCAACTGCGGAGTCGCTGGCGCCAGCCTTGGCCGTCACTGCCGGCAGGCTGGTCCTGGCTGCTCGGCTGCACCCTCGCCGGTGCCCTGGCCACCACCCTCAGTCCCAACAAGGACGCCCGCTACATCGCCCCGGTGCTGCCCCTGCTGCTGCTGCTGCTGGCCCGCGGCTGGTGGCAACTGGGGCTGGAATTGCGACGGCTCCGGGGGCCTGCCCTGAGCGCCGGCCTGCTCGGCGGCGGGCTGCTGGCGGCGGCAGGGGCTTCCGCCCAGACAGCCCTGGCCTCGATCGAGCGACCCGGGCCGAGCCCGATCCCGGCGGCGATCGCCCGGATGCGGGCCTCGGTGGGCGATGCCCCCACGACGCTGCTGGTGGTTCCAGGCAGCCCCGATCTCAATGAACAGACCGTCTCCTATTTCGGGCGCCTGGGCGGGGGACACATCGAGGCCCGCCGGCTGGGCCGCCAGCGCCACGAACATCCCCTGGTGCTGGAGCGCAGCAGCTGGATCCTGCTGGCCAGCGGCGACCAGGGCACCAACCGGCCGCCGTCGCGGGAGCTGAGCCTGAAGGTGCGCCGCGATGGCCGCTTCGCCCAGGTGGGCAGCTGGCCCTGGAGCGAGGGGCGCAGCGTCGAGCTCTGGCAACGGCGCGTCGGGCCTGCGCCGCGCTTCGATCCCCAGTTCATCGCCCTGGCCCGAGGCATGGAGCGAGGGCCGGAGGGATTGGCGACCCTGTTCGCCCGCATCGGCCCGGAACATCAGCTCGATGGCCACTTCCTGTATCAACAGCGGGTGCGGGCCTGGGCCCGGCAGCGTCTCCAGCAGAATCCCAACGACGGCGATGCCCTCTGGAGCCTGGCCCTGCTGGCCACCTTGAACAATCGCCCCAGCGAGGCCGAAGGCTGGTACACCAGGCTCAGCCAGCTGCAGCCGGCCAACCCCTGGCCGGCTGCCTATCGGGCCGTGGTGCAGCTGGCCGACTGGCGGCCGGCGGCCGCCGTCAACGGGCTGGATCAGGCGCCGACGGCGGTGCGCCGGCAGCCGGTGGTGAGCGCCCTCGCCGATCTGAGCGGTGTTCTTTCCGGGCGACTCTGGCGGCTGGGCGCCCTGCGGCAGCACCTGCCGCCCGCCATCGCGGAAGTGGTCAGGCGGGTGAAGGCCGGAGCCCATCAGCTCGGCCCCCACGGCTGACGTCGTAGCAGCCATCAAGATGGGCTGGGTTTCGGCGTCACCCTGTTGAACTGGCAAGGCCTCAGCGCCTCCCCTTCGATGACCCGATGCTGACTCGTCCCGACGGCCCTGGCCCCAACAGATCAGTGGCCATTGCGGCCACCCTCTTTGCCGTGGTGGGACTGCTGCTGCAGTGGTGGCGGCTGCAGTCCCTCACCGCCTCCTACGACCAGGGCATCTTTCTGCAGGTGCTCTGGAACGGTCTGCACGGCCACCCCTTTGAAAGCACCCTGTCCTCCCAGCTGTCCACCAACGTCGTGCACAGCGGCCAGCTTCCCCAGCTGGGCTACCACCGCCTCGGCCAGCACTTCACCCCGACCCTGGCCCTGTGGATACCTCTGGTGGCGGTGCTGGGGACTCTGGCTCTGCCGCTGGTACAGGTCGGACTGATGACGGCGGCGGGGCTGTTGCTGCACCGGCTTGCCGTGGAGCGGCTGAAGCCAGCCACGGCCACCACGCTGACCG
>CANCJV010000034.1 GCA_947378425.1 Synechococcaceae cyanobacterium | reverse complement strand
GCTGCTCGACGACCTGCCGAAACTCGAAGGCTGGCCGGAGCGGGTGCGCACCATGCAGGCCAACTGGATCGGCCGCTCCCACGGCGCCGAGCTCAGGTTTGAGGTGGTGGATGCCAGCGGCTCCGCAACAGGCCTGCAGATCCCGGTGTTCACGACACGGCCCGACACGCTCTATGGCGTCAGCTATGTGGTGCTGGCTCCCGAGCATCCGCTGGTGGCGAGGCTCACCAGCTCCGAGCAGCAGCTGCCGGTGGAGGCCTTCATCGATCTGGTGGGGCGCCAGAGCGAGCAGGAACGCACCGCCGAAGACAGCCCCAAGCGGGGGATCCCGATCGGCGCCCGGGTCCGCAATCCAGCCAACGGAGAGCTGGTGCCCCTGTGGATCGCCGACTATGTGCTCGCGGAGTACGGCACTGGCGCGGTGATGGGTGTGCCGGCCCATGACCAGCGGGACTTCGTCTTCGCCCGCCAGTACGAACTGCCGGTGCAGCAGGTGATCATCCCGGAGGGATCGGATGAACACGCCTATGAGGGCGGTGCCTGGACCACGAAGGGCGTGCTGATTCACTCCGGCCCCTACAACGGGCTCAGTTCCGCCGAGGCCGCTCAGGCGATCATCGCCGCTGCCGAAGCCGGCGGCTGGGGTCAGGGCCGGGTGCAATATCGGCTGCGGGACTGGTTGATCTCGCGCCAGCGTTACTGGGGTTGCCCGATTCCGGTGATCCACTGCGACGCCTGCGGCGTGGTGCCCGTGCCCAGCGAGCAGCTGCCGGTGGAACTGCCCCAGGGCATCGAACTGGCCGCCAAGGGGGGCTCGCCTCTGGCCCAGCTGGAGAGCTGGGTGGCGGTGGCCTGCCCCTGCTGCGGCAAGCCGGCTCGGCGCGAGACGGACACCATGGACACCTTCATGTGTTCCTCCTGGTACTACCTGCGCTACAGCGATCCCCATAACAGCGAACGTCCTTTCAGTCGCGAGGCGGTGGATCGCTGGTTGCCGGTGGATCAGTACGTGGGAGGCATCGAGCACGCCATCCTGCATCTGCTTTATTCCCGCTTCTTCACCAAAGTGCTGCGGGACCGCGGCTTGCTGGGCTTCGATGAGCCCTTCCAGCGCCTGCTGACCCAGGGGATGGTGCAGGGAATCACCTACAAGAATCCCCACAGTGGCAAATACATCGCCCCAGCCGATGTGGCCGACCCCAACGATCCCCGCGACCCGATCACCGGCGAGGTACTGGACACCTTCTACGAGAAGATGTCGAAGTCGAAGTACAACGGCGTTGACCCCGCCCTGGTGATCAATCGCTATGGCGCCGACACCGCCCGCATGTTCATCCTGTTCAAGGCCCCGCCAGAAAAGGATCTGGAATGGGACGACGCCGATGTCGAGGGGCAATACCGCTTCCTGCAGCGCCTCTGGCGCCTGGTGGAGGGTGCGGCCGAACGGGGCTTGGTGCTCAGCGCCCGGAGCGGCAGCTCACGGCCGCACCCGGCGGTGGCCGGCACGGCCGATCAGGACCTTCGGCGGGCCGTGCATACCGCGATTGCCGCCATCAGCGAGGACCTGGACGGCGACTACCAGTTCAACACCGCTGTCTCCGAGCTGATGAAACTCAGCAATGCCATGGCCAGCCAACTGGAGGCCGTCAGTGAATCCGTGGCCCTTGAAGCCCTGGCCGTCTTGCTGGTGCTGCTGGCGCCGTTCGCGCCTCACCTGGCGGAAGAGCTCTGGCAGCGGCTCGGTGCCAACCCCGACGGCCTCAACAGCGTGCATCGCCAGCGCTGGCCCCAGGCCGATGCCGCCGCCCTGCGGCGCGACACCGTCACGGTGGTGATCCAGGTGAAGGGCAAGATGCGCGGCCAACTGGAAGTGCCGGCCGATGCCGATGCCGCCAGCCTCGAACAGCTGGCCCTCGCCAGTGACGTGGCCGCCAAGTGGCTGGAGGGTCAGCCGCCGCGCCGGGTGATTGTGGTCCCCGGCAAACTGGTCAACCTGGTCCCCTGACCACCTCCAGGCTGCCGGGGTTGCCCCATTCACCGCTGATCTGATAGCCGCGGGAATTGCCGCCGAGATGGCGCAGAGCCCAGAAGATCGGTTCGGGGCTGGCCAGCTCCAGCTCCCGGGCGATGGCATCGAGACTGCGGGGCTGGCCATCGGCCAGCAGGGTTTCCAGCCGGACCTGCAGGGCCAGCACCTCGGAGGCCGCCTTCTTGCCGGCCTCAACGCCCGGCTGGTGATAGGCGTTGACGTTGATCAGCTCGCCGTAGAGACCCACGGCCCGCTCAAACAGGGCCACTAGGGCACCGAGGCTGCGGGCATCGAAGTGCCGCAGGGTGATCGTCAGGTTCTGACGATCACCCTCGGTGAGGGCCGAGCGGGTGCCCTGCAGGAAGCCGCAGAGAAAATCGCCGGGTCGTTCGCCGTTGACCGGCCCGATGTCGGCCGGATCGTCGAGGGCTTCGATGAAGGTGACGAAGAAGTTGTCGAGACCATCGCGCAGTTGCTGCACATAGGCGTGCTGATCGGTGGATCCCTTGTTGCCGTAGACCGCCAGACCCTGATGCACCACCTGGCCGCTGCGGTCGTGCTTCTTGCCCAGGGACTCCATCACCAGTTGCTGCAGGTAGCGGCTGAACACCTCCAGCCGGTCCCGGTAGGGCAGCACCACCATGTCGCGGCGGCCCAGGCCGCCGCCAGCCGCGTACCAGGCCGCCGCCAGCAGAGCCGCCGGATTGCTGCGCACTTCTGGGCGGCGGGTGAGCCGATCCATGGTGGCGGCGCCGTCGAGGAAGGCGTGCAGATCGGCACCGACTAGGGCTGCGGGCAGCAAGCCGACGGCGCTGGTGATGCTGGTGCGCCCACCGACCCAGTCGAACATGTCAAAGCGCCGCAGCCACTGCTCCGCCTGGGCCTGCTTGTCCAGGTGACTGTCCAGCATCGTCACGGCCACCGCCTGGTCGGCCCAGACGCCGCCGGCGGCCTCCAGCCGGGCTCGGGACTGGGCCATGCCCAGATGGGGCTCCGGGGTTCCCCCGGATTTGCTGACCACGACCACCAGCGTGCGGCGCAGCCGCTCACCGAGACCACCCAGGACAGCGCTGATCCCCTGCGGGTCCACGTTGTCGATGAAGTGGAACGGCAGGCCGGTGCCCTGCTGCTGCAGGGCCCGCACGATCAGCAGGGGGCCGAGGCCCGAGCCACCGATGCCGATCCAGAGCACGTCGCTGAACGGTTCTCCAGCGGGTGAGCGGATCTCCCCGGCGAGAACCGCCTGGCCGAAGGAGGCGAGACGATCCACCTCGAGCCGGATGTGATCGGCGGTGGCCCCATCGGGGGACAGCTCGGGAGCCCGCAGCCAGTAATGACCCACCTGGCGCTGCTCGTCGCCATTGGCGATCGCGCCGGCCTCGAGGGCCGCCATCGCCTGGAAGGCCCGCTCAAAACCAGGTTGGAGGCTGTCGAAATCAGGCTGGGATAAAGCCATCCGGCTGACATCCAGCCAGAAGCCGAGGTCCTCGTCGTACCAGAGAAGCTCGGAAAAGCGTGTCCAGAGACTGGCTGGATCATGGCCGTCGAACGGCGGAAGCGATGACATGGCTCCTTGGACGCCGCACTTAGCCTCGGAACCGTATCCAGTCCGCCTGCGTTCCGGCAAGCGGTTGGAATGCTTCGCGGCATGGACGCCAGCGTGTGTGGGCCAGCGCACAGACCGATCCCGCCGCGACGACCAGATCCTGTGGGGATCCTTAACTCTTCAAAGTTCCATTGCGATTAGCCTGCCTCCATGGGCAGCTTTGATACGAAGTCATTTTTTTCAAGGCTGAGCCTGGGTCTGATCGGCCTGGGTCTGGGTCTGGCGATGTTGCCGGGCCAGTTGCAGCGATGGTCGTCGGCCCAGGATCCGGTGCTCTTCAGCGATCCGGCCCTGATCGGCAGCCTGGCCAGCAACGGCGCCGACCCGAAGGGATTGATCAACGAGGGCCAGCGGCCCGATCCCCTCGATTTCTCCGAAGCTGAACTGCGCGATCTGAACCGGCGCTTCGGCGTTCATGGTCCCCAGCCCAAGCTGGCCCAGCTGTTCACCGAGGGGCTGGATCAACTGCAGCCCCTGCGCATTCACACCCTCTCCCGCATCGAGGAACTGCAGCCGATCATCCTCTCGGAGTGCCGCCGCCACCACATCAATCCGATGCTGGTCGCAGCCGTGCTGTTCGACGAACTGCAGCACGCCAAACCGGGCGAAGACGCTCCTCTGGTGGCGGAATCCGGCCTCTTCCACACCCACGGGCCCGCCCAGCTCGGCATCGGTGAAATGCAGAAGCAGGGCTTGCTGAGCCAGAACCCCACCCCGGAGCAGATCAATCAGGCTCGCCTGAATCTGCTTGATCCCGACCGCAACGTTCAGGTGTTGGTGGGCAAGTTCAGCCGCCTCAGCAAGGCGCTTTCCCTGCCCGGGAAGCGTCTGCTCATGGCCAGTGGCTCCCCCCACGATGCCAAGGCCCTGGCCACCCTGGCCTACCTGCACAACGGCAAGCTCGACTATCCCGGTCGCATCCTGCGCTACATGCAGGATCCGGCTCTGCACGGCGTGATCTACGGCACCCGCACCTCGCCCACCAGTCAGCTGATCTAGGCGTCCGCTCCCGCAATCTCGCTCACCCCTGAGGGGCCAACGCCGGACTGGCCCAGCTCAGCACTCCACGCCCAGGGCCACCAGACGCTGTTGCAGCTCATGCCAGTCGAAGCTGCGGGGGTCGGAGCGCTCACCGCCGAGGTCGACATGGCGATGGGTGGTGATGTTGGCGACGGGAATCCGGAAGCGCCGCATCCAGTCAGCCAGCACCAGGGCGGCAGCGTCGTACTGAGCCTGGGTGTAGCCACTGTGTGCTTCCTCCTGATTTTCGCCATCCGGCGGCGTCTCCAGACTGAGATGCAGGGCGAAGTTGTTGATTGAGCCGCCCACCTTCGGGTTGGTGATCACCCAGACGCCATTGAAGGCCGAATAGCCGGCACCGAAGGCCCGCTTCACTGGATCGACCACCTGGACAACTTGTCCCTGCTGACCGATCAGGGTGTGATAGCTGACTTGGTCGTCGTCGTTGGCATGGGGGGTGATGAAGGTGTTGATGGCTGAATCGAGGCCGTAGACGGTTTCATGCAGCACGATCACCCGGGGGGTGGGATCAACCCGATTGCCGAAGACATCGCGCCGATAACGCTCGCCGAAGTTGCTGGGATCGGTGGGAATCCGCTGAATGTGTTGCACCAGCATCCTGCCTTCCCGCCAGAGACGGCGGTGCAACGCTGGATCCACAGCGGGACAGGCCTGGACCATGGGCGAGGTCCATGGGAGGGGTTCCGGTGGTTTCGGCGCCAGTCGCCGTGGCCGCTTCGCCCCCGGCGACTGGCGCACCTCCTCCAGCAGATCCAGCAGCGAGCTGTCGCCGCCATTGGGGCTGGCGGTGGCGAGCAGATCGCGGGCGAACCAGGCCAGACCGCCGAGGGTGAGCAGGGAGGCTCCTGCCACGGAGGTGAGCAGGGTGCGGGTGCGCGGATTCATGGTTGCAGCCGGGCCCAGCGACTGCGCCTCGCGCTGCATTCTGGGGCCGCTCCGGGATCAACCTGCAAGGTGAAGCGCTGGGGCCTGGGCGGCGCCGCCTGCAGGCTGAGCTCCTGCACCTGCTGATGGCGGGCGATCAGCAGCCGCAGCAGGGGCGGTTCAGGGGCCTCCAGTCTGGTGAGAGCAGGCCAGGCATCGGCTCGGGTGAGGCGCTGGCCATCGACCGCGATCAGCTCGTCCCCCACCTCAAGCCCTGCCAGCTGGGCCGGAGCATGGCGCTCCACCCGCCGCAATCGCAGGCGTTGATCCTCGGCCTGCTCCAGCTGCAGGCCGGTGAACCAGGAGTCGCCGGTTTCTGCCACGACACGCAATCCCAGATCCGCCAGATACGCCTCAATCGGGGGATCTTCGGTGCTGTCGAGCCACAGCGGCAAAAGAATGGACAGATCGGGCGCAGGGCCCGCAAACGCCGCCAACAGATCCTGTTCGCCATAGCCGCGTCTCTGACGGCCCAGGGTTGTCCAGAGCTGCTGAAGCACGGCGCCCAGCCAGGAGCCATGACGCCGCAGGTGCAGGTCCAGGACCAGCGCCAGCACGGCACCTTTGAGGTAGTAGCTGATCTGGTTATCACCAGAATGGGCATCCTGGCGATAGAGCTTCACCCAGGCTTCTTCGCTGCTCTGGCGTAGGCTCTGAATCCGTCGCCCCGGGGTCAGCAGGTAGCGGCTGAGATCACCGCCGAGATCCTCCAGCAACTCCGCTTCGCTGCCCAGGCCGGCCGCCAGGGGCAGGAATTGATCCACGTAGCTGGTGACCCCCTCCGCAAACCAGAGCGTCGGCAGCACGGTGGGCCGGTCGTAGTCGATCGGCGACAGCTGGGCGGGTCGCAGCCGCCTCACATTCCATTGATGCAGGTATTCATGGGCCACCAGCTGCAAGAGCTTGCGGCGCCCCTCAGGCCGGGCCAGGGCCTGGCGGCCGTAGAGCAAGACAGTGCTATCGAGATGCTCCAGGCCACCGTAGCCCTGATCGATCAGGTGCAGGACGAACAGATAAGAGGAGGCCGCCGGCGCCGATTCGCCCATCAGCTGGCAACAGGCCAGGCAGACCGCGGCCACATCGGCCAGCCAGCGCTCGTCCTGGGACGGCAGATCGACTCCCCAGGTGACCCAGCGATGCGCAACGCCGGCAACGGCAAAGTCGTGGCAAGGGTGGGGACCGGCTTCCACCGGGCTGTCGATCAGCTGGTCGTAGTCGCAGGCCAGCCAGCCTCCGGCGGGGCAGCTCGGCAGGGGCACGAACGGCTGCCAGCCCATGGGGAGGATCAGCTCCAGCCGGTGCGGAGACCAGCGCTCGCCTTCCACCTGCAGGACCACAGCCGCCAGGGCCAGAAAGCCGTGGGCACGGTTGAGATGGCAGGTGCGCACCGTGAGTTCGGTGGCCAGGATCCCGTAGCGGATCGTGATCGGCTCTTCCTGGGCTGCCGCTCCATCGAGGACCCGCCACTGGGACGGCGTCAGTCGCTCAAGGGCCAGCTCGCGGCTGCCCTTGAAGACCTGCAGGCGCTCCAGATGGCGTACATAGTCGCGGATCAGATAGGAGCCCGGCGTCCAGCCCGGCAGGCTCAGCAGCCAGGGCCCGGTTCGCGGTGCCAGCGTGATCTGCACCTCCACCAGCTGGCTGCTGGGGTTGGAGAGGTCGAGAAGGACCTCAGGCACCGAGTTCAATCAAGGCGTGGTGGCTGGCCGCATCCCGCAGGGCCGATCGGGCGGCATAGGCCCGGGTGAGACGGCCCAGCAGCAACTGAAGATCCCTGTGGCGACTGAGTCGCTGCAGATCTCCGACCAGGGCCAGGGAACCGTCGTCACCGCGACTCCAGCCAATGCTGGTGCCATCCTCCAGCCGCACCACCACCAGCACCGGCAGCGATTCGCCGGCAAACCCTTCGATCACACCATCGCGCTCGGGGTTGAGCCCCAAGGAGCTGAGCGTTTCGCAGAGGCAGGCGACATCCCGAAGGACGGTAGGCAGGATGGAGAGATGGGACAAGGCACCAATGCCCACGAACACAGACCCTAGCGATGCGGATCCGTCCGTCCAGTGGCCGTTGCCACAGCCCTGGCCTCTGCACGGGCTCCAACGGCTGGCCGTGATGGCCTCCGGCACGGGCAGCAACTTCGAAGGCCTGGTGGAGGCCTGTCGCAGTGGGAAGCTGCAGGCCGAGGTGGTGCTGCTGGTGGTCAACAACCCAGGCTGCGGCGCCCAGGAGCGGGCCGAGCGGCTGGGGGTGCCCTGCCAGCTGATCAACCATCGCGATCACCCCAGCCGCGAGAGCCTGGACGGCGCCCTGATCGCCGCGTTTCAGCAGGCCCGGGTGGATCTGGTTGTGATGGCCGGCTGGATGCGCATCGTCACGCCGCTGCTGGTGGAGGCCTACCCGGACCGGCTGATCAACATCCACCCCTCCCTGCTGCCGAGCTTCCGCGGCCTTGATGCAGTGGGGCAGGCCCTGGCGGCCGGCGTGCAACTGACAGGCTGCAGCGCCCATCTGGTGCGACCGGAAGTGGATGCGGGGCCGGTGCTCGTGCAGGCCGCCGTGCCCGTACTGCCCGGCGACGACCACCCCAGCCTCACGGCCCGGATTCAGCGCCAGGAGCACCGCATCCTGCCGTTGGCCGTCGCCCTGGCGGCGGCCCGGCTGGCGATCTGACCGGCTCCCCTGCTGCCCTCAGGGATAGAACGGTGCCAGGGGCAGGCCCGTACTGGCCTCGAGACCGGCCATCAGGTTGAGGCACTGCACCCCCTGACCCGCCTGCCCCTTGACCAGGTTGTCGATGGCACTCATCACGATCAACTGGCCGGTGCGCTTGTCCACCTGCACCGACAGCAGGGCGCGGTTGGTGTGGCGCACCCACTTGGTGGAGGGATAGGTGCCGACGGGCAGCACCTCGACGCAGGCACTGTTGCGGTAGGCGGCCCCGAGCAGCACCGTGCAGTCCTCGGCCGTCAGCCCCGGATCGCGCAGCCGGGCGTAGACCGTGGCCAGCAATCCCCGCACCATCGGCATCAGATGGGGGGTGAATTGAACCTGAACCCCATGGCCTGCCACCCGGCCCGCCAGCTGTTCGATTTCACTGGTGTGGCGATGACCCACCACCCCGTAGGGAGCCACGGCTTCGGAGGCCTCCGCCAGCAGCAGATGCTCCTTGGCGGCGCGACCGCCGCCGGAGGTGCCGGTTTTGGCATCGATGACGATGCCCCGGGTTTCAATCAGCCCCTGCTTGAGATAGGGCAGCAGGGCCAGCAGACTGGCGGTGGGGAAGCAGCCCGGAGCCGCCACCAGGCGGGCCGCAGCGATGGGCTCTGCCTCCCACTCCACCAGGCCGTAAATCGCCTCCAGGCAGAGGTCGCTGTCGCTGCGAGGGAACTGCCGGGCCTCGGCCCCATAGACCTCCTGCCACTGGGCCAGGGAGCTGTAGCGGTAATCGGCGGAGAGATCCACCACCCGCACGCCCCGCTCCAGCAACGGCGGCACCAATTGGGAGGCCAGGCCATTCGGCAGGCTCAGCACCGCCAGATCAGCCACCGCCGCAATGGCGTCGGGGTCCGGGCTGCTGACCACCGGATCCCCGGGCAGCGGCAGGAACGGCACCAGCTCGCTCCAGCGCTTGCCGCTGCTGCGTTCGCCCCCCAGAAAGGCGATTTCAAACTGCGGATGGCCCAGCAGCAACCGCAGGGTCTGCAGACCGCCGTAACCACTGGCACCGATCACGGCGACGCGTTTGCCTGACATGCTGGTGCAAATGGAGCGCCGAAACGGCGGGGACGGCTGATCGTACCGGTCCCGATCACGGTTCCGGCGCCTCCCGCTATGACGCCCTTCAGCGTTCCCTCCCCCTTGAACGTCCGTTCCGACATCAGCCTCAGCACCGCGGCCACGAAGAGCGGCCCCCCAGCTGCCGGCATCGCCCTGGATCCCCAGCAGCCCTTGCAGTTCGATGCCATCGCCGACGGGCTGGCGGCGATTCGCAATGGCGAATCGATCGTGGTGGTGGATGACGAAAATCGGGAGAATGAAGGCGATCTGATCTGTGCGGCCCAGTTCGCCACGCCCCAGCAGATCAACTTCATGGCCACCGAGGCCCGGGGCCTGATCTGCCTGGCGATGGAGGGTGAACGGCTCGATGCCCTCGATCTACCGCTGATGGTGGATCGCAACACCGACAGCAACCAGACCGCCTTCACCGTCAGCGTCGACGCCGGCCCGGAATGCGGCGTCGGCACCGGCATCTCAGCCGACGACCGGGCCCGGACGATTCAGGTGGCGATCCATCCGGAAACCCGGCCCAGCGATCTGCGCCGGCCGGGCCACATCTTTCCTCTGCGGGCCCGCGAAGGCGGGGTATTGAAACGGGCCGGTCACACCGAGGCGGCGATCGACCTGGCCCGCCTCGCGGGCCTGTACCCGGCCGGGGTGATCTGCGAGATCCAGAACGCCGATGGCTCGATGGCGCGCCTGCCCCAGCTGGTGGACTACGCCCGCCGCCATGGCCTGCGTCTGATTTCGATCGCCGATCTGATCCGCTACCGCCTCGACACCGAACGCTTCGTGCGCCGCCAGGCGGAGGCGACGATGCCGAGCGCCTTCGGCTCCTTCCGGGCGATCGGCTACCGCAACGAACTCGACGGCAGCGAGCATGTGGCGATTGTCAAGGGGCATCCGGAGCGGGCCACGGCGCCGGTGCTGGTGCGGGTGCATTCGGAATGCCTCACCGGTGATGCCTTCGGTTCGCTGCGCTGCGACTGCCGGCCCCAGCTGGAGGCAGCCCTGTGCATGATCGAGCAGGCCGGTGAGGGGGTGGTCGTCTACCTGCGCCAGGAGGGGCGGGGCATCGGCCTGATCAACAAACTCAAGGCCTATGCCCTGCAGGATGGTGGCCTGGACACGGTTGAGGCGAACGAACGGCTGGGCTTTGCCGCCGACCTGCGCAATTACGGCGTCGGCGCCCAGATCCTCAGCGACCTGGGGGTTCAGCGGCTGCGGCTGATCACCAACAACCCCCGCAAAATCGCCGGCCTGGGCGGCTACGGCCTCCTGGTCGAGGATCGGGTGCCGCTGGTGATGGATCCCGGCCAGCACAACGCCGCCTATCTCCAGGTCAAACGGACCAAGCTCGGCCATCTGATGGACGTCGAAGCCCATGGCCTGACGGCGGTGCTGGCCTGGCGTGGCACGACGGACTCCGATCAGAGGGCCGCCGTGTTCGAGGCCTTGGGGCGCTGGGCCGAGGATCGCGAGCTGCTGCTTGAGCTGGAGCAGGATCCACGCCTGCTGGCGCTGCTCGATCAACCCGACCTGGCGCTGCTGCTCGGGTCGCCACCGGGGAAACAGCTCTCAGCCGACGTGCTGGCGGCCAGTGTGCAGCACCTGGCCAACCTGCCGGTCACCGAAGCCGTCTCCCTGCTGCTGGCGCCGGATGGTCGGCGGGTGGCCCATCCCAGCGTCAGCCTGGAGGCTGAGATCCGACCGCTGGCGGATCTGAGAGTCTCCCCGGATCGCTCCTGCCCCAGGCTGGCGGCCCAGAGCGGTGCGTTCATCGTCTGGCGCTGAGGCGGATCAGGCCTCGATCGTCACCTTGTTGATGCGGCTGCCGTTGCGCAGCTTGATCACCACATCCATGTCGCCTGTCTGGCCGAACACGGTGTGAACACCATCGAGATGGGGCTGGGCGCCATGGCAGAGGAAAAACTGGCTGCCGCCGGTGTTCTTGCCTGCATGGGCCATCGACAGGCTGCCGGCCTGATGCTTGTTCTTGTTGATCTCACAGGGAATCGTGTAACCAGGACCGCCGGTGCCGGCCTGGCCCCGGGCTCCCTCCCTGGAATTGGGACAGCCTCCCTGGGCCATGAAGCCATCAATCACCCGGTGAAAGGCCAGGCCGTCATAGAAGCCCTCGTTGGCCAGCTTGACGAAATTGGCCACGGTGGCCGGGGCATCGGCCTCAAACAGTTCAATGGCGATGCTGCCGGCTTCGGTGTCCATCAGGGCTTTGGTCACAGGCGCTCATGTGGGGGCTGGCGCAATCCTGCCAGGCCAGGCGCTGCTCGCTGCGGTGGAGGGCCGAACCCGCGGCGCCTGGACGGGATCCCCGCTGCAGTGCGGCAGCACCAGCTTTGCGGGCTGCAGTAAAACGATCCCAGATCTCCATCTTCCTTGCCATGAGCGCATCCCGCGGTTCCGCCGGCACCCATCTGGATCTGCCGCAGGCCCGCCTCGGGGTGCTGGGCGGCAGTGGCCTCTACGCCATGGAAGGGCTCAGCGATCTGCGCGAACTGACGATCGACACCCCCTACGGCCAACCCTCCGACAGCCTGCGGCTCGGTCGTATCGGCGATCTCGAGGTGGTGTTCCTGGCCCGGCATGGCCGCCAGCACACCTACACCCCCACCGAGGTGCCCTACCGGGCCAATCTCTGGGCGCTGCGCTCGCTCGGGGTGCGCTGGATTCTGTCGGTGTCGGCCGTGGGCTCGTTGCAGGAGGAGGTGCACCCGCTCGACATGATGGTGCCGGATCAATTCATCGATCGCACCCACCAACGGCCCCTGAGCTTCTTCGGCGACGGCGCCGTCGCCCACGTCACCGTGGCGGATCCCTACTGCTCCGTGCTCAGCCGCATCCTCGCCGATGTCGGCGACAGCCTGATGCCCGAGGGTCGTCGCCTGCACCGCGGCGGCACCTATCTCTGCATGGAGGGACCCGCGTTCTCCACCCGGGCCGAATCCGAGCTCTACCGCACCTGGGGCGCTGATGTGATCGGCATGACCAACCACACCGAGGCGCGGCTGGCCCGCGAAGCCGAGATGGCCTACGCCACCCTGGCGATGGTCACCGACTACGACTGCTGGCACCGGGAACACGCCTCCGTCACCGTCGAGATGGTGCTCGACAACCTGCGCGCCAATGCCACCCTGGCCCAGCAGATCGTGAGCCTGGCAGCCGAACGGGTCGCCGCCCTGCGCCCCCCCAGCAGCGCCCATCACGCCCTGCGCCACGCCCTGATGACCCCGGCCTCGGCCGTGCCCGCCGCCACCCGGCAGCGCACCGATCTGTTCACAGCTCCCTACTGGGGCCCTTATGGGGCTGAGGATTCAGCAGCGGGTGCAGCTGGCAACTGAGCCCCCAGAGCCTCCAGGGCTGTGCGCAAACCCGGGCCGTGCTCGGCCATCGCCGCCTGGGCCGCTTCCAGCTCCAGGCCACTGGCGGCCATCAACAGGGCCAGCCGCACCGAGCCCCGGGCCTGGTGCAGCAGCTCACTGCCGCGCTGCCGGCTCAGTCCGGCCAGATCGGCGAGGATGCGCAGGGCCCGGTCCTCCAGCTTGGCGTTGGTGACGGCCACATCGACCATGCGGTTGCCGTACACCTTGCCCAACCGCACCATCACACCGGTGGAGAGGATGTTGAGCGCCATCTTGGTGGCGGTGCCGGCTTTGAGTCGCGTGGAGCCGGTGAGCAGTTCGGGGCCGGTGAGCAGGCGGATGTCGATGTCGCAGGGCATGGCCACCTGGTCGGTGGGCACACAGGCCATGGCGATCGCCAGCGCCCCGATCGCCCGGGCATGGCTGAGACCCCCGAGCACATAGGGAGTGGTGCCGCCGGCGGCGATCCCCACCAGGCAGTCGCCGGCGCCGAAACCCCGCGCCTGCAGATCGGCCACGCCGGCTTCGAACAGATCTTCCAGCCCTTCGGAGCTGCGCAGCAGGGCGGCGGCGCCACCGGCCAGCACCCCCTGCACCAGCTCCGGCGGCGAGCAGAAGGTGGGCGGGCATTCCACCGCATCCAGCACCCCCAGCCGGCCCGAGGTGCCGGCCCCCAGATAGAACAGCCGCCCGCCGCCCAGAAGACGGGCGGCAATGCCATCCACCGCGTCCGCCAGGGGGCCGGCGGCGGCGGCCACCGCCTCCTGGGGGCGGCGATCGTTCTGGCAGAACAGCTCCACCAGATCCGCCGTCTCCAGCTGGTCGAGGTTTTCGCTCAGGGCATTGGCCTGTTCCGTCAGCAGATGACCCCGGCTCCACAGTTCAGCACCGGTAAGACTGGCGAGGGGCGCATCAGCCGCCGCAGCGTCACGGGTGGCCGTGATCCCTGCGGCCGTGGGGGAGCCAGCGGCGTCCATCACAGCAGCCCCTCCAGCCGGCGGCGGAAGGCTTCCAGCTCGGGATCGGGGCTGCCAGCGGCACTGTCCCCGCCAGCAGACCTGTCCCCGCCGGCGGCATCAGGCTCGAGATCCCCGGCTTCGGCCTGCTCCTTCCAGCTGCTGACATCCATGTTGCGTTCGGGGGGGGCGATCAGCAGCCGCTCCTCGTCACTGCTCGGCAGGAATCCCGCCGGCACGAAGCGTCCCTCATAGCCCGCATCCCGGCAGAACTGCTCCAGCTCCTCGCGGTCGATCACCTCCACCGTCGGAACCGGAAAATCCTGGGCTTCCAGCAGACCCGCATAGCGCTCGGCGTCATCGGGGTCCTCAAACATCAGCACCACGGTGCGGCCGCCCAGCTCCAGGGAGTGAATCCCCTCCTGATCACTATGGGCATCGAACAGGAGCACATGCACCGGCCCGAAGGCGGACTCTCTCGGGGTCACGATCGCCGTCGCTGCAACGGGGCCAGTGTCTCATCCACCGGCGGCCTGCAGCCGCCGCTCCGCCTCCAGCTCCCGCAAGCGCCGGTAGAGGGCCTGTTCATCCTCACCGAGCCCGTCGTCGATCACGATTCTGATCTCCACCAGCTGATCGCCGCGCCGCTCGCCCAGGGTCTGTCCCCGCCCCCGCAGGCGCAGCAGGCGGCCACTGGAGGAGCCGGCCGGTACCCGCAATCGCACCGGCCCCTCGAGGGTGGGCACCACCGCCTGCACCCCCAGGGCGGCATCCGCCGGCGAGAGCTCGAGTTTGTAGAGCACCCGCAGACCATCGATGCGCAGTCCCTCGGCCGTGCGCACCCGCAGCTGCAGAAAATGATCGCCACCGCCGGGGGCGACCCCCTGCAGGCACAATCGCCAGCCATCCCCGGCCAGCGGTGGGGTCCAGACCTCGACCACCGTGCCATCGCGCAGTTCCAGTTCCAGCCGTTCGCCGTTCAGGGCCTGCTCCGGTGTCAGCTCCACCAGGCTCTCCTCATCGCTGCTGGCCTGCACCGGCGGCGGCGAAGGCGCGGCGGTGGTGACACGGCCAGCCGGATCCGGTGCAGCAGCGGCGGCGGCTGGCCAGGGGGCGGCCTGCTCGCCAGACGGCGGCGAAGCCGCCGCCGCGTTCAGCGGATCGCTGTCGTAGCCGTGATCGAGCTCGTCGGCGAACGCCGCTTCGCCCGCGGCGCCCTGATCCTGACCGCGGCGGCGCTGGCCGAAGAGATGGGCCAGATAGTCCTCGAATTCGGGAAAGCCACTCACGTAGGGATCCCGATCGGGTCCGTCGGCCATGGAGCCACCGAACTCCTCTCCCCGTTCCCAGGCCCGGCGCCGGCTGGGATCGGAGAGCACCGCATAGGCCTCGTTGAGCCGCTTGAAGCGCTCCTCGGCGCCGGGATCGTTGTCATTGAGATCGGGATGCCAGCGGCGGGCCTGCTGCCGGAAGGCTCGCTTGAGCGCCTCCGCATCGGCACCGGGCTCGATGCCGAGCACCTGCCAGTGATCGGCGCCGGCCATCGCCAGGGGATCGGGACTGGGACGAGGACTCACGGAGATCAGCCGTCCGACCAGGGGTCATCCTGCAGGCTCTGATCGCGCCGGCGAGGAGCGGTGCCGCCGGCGGCCGGCTCCTGGGGCCGATCCCAGCGCTCCGAGCGGCTGGGGCCGCGCCCGTCGCCACGATCCCCTGCCTCAGCACCGGTCCAGTCGCCGGCCGGTTCCAGGTTCTGCCGGATGCCACCCCTGCGCTCGTAGCGTTGACCGCTGCCAACGCCGTTGTCGCCTGCATCGGGACCGGCTTGATCCCAGTCCCGGCGGCGCGAGACACTGTCGCGACCAGAACGCTCGGCACCGGCACGCTCCGCATCGGAACGCTGCCAGTCGGAACTGTCCCGATCGGCACGATCTCGGTCGGAACGATCCCGGTCGGCACGATCCCAGGCGGCAGGGGCTGGATTGGCCCCTGATCCACCCCGGCCGCCGAGCTGATCGCCACCCGGACGACGCCCCGGATCGCGATCCATCTCCGGGCGGTTGCCGGAGCCGCTGGACTCGTAGCCGAAGGAGCGGAAACTGCCGGAGCCGAAGCTGCCGCCAGGGAAACTGCCGGAACCAAAGCCGCTGCGGCCGACACCGGCGGAGCCGCCGACTTCGCCATAGCCGCTCGAACGGGACGATGAGGACCAGGGATCACCGCGTCCACCCCGATCCCAGTCATCCCAGTCGTCGTCGGCGAACAGTTCGTCCTTGAGCGAGCCGAGGGTGTTCTTGAGGCCCTGGAGCGGACCGATTTCAGCGCGCCGCTCACTCATCAGCCGCCGATTGAGCCCGAACAGGGCCTCCTGCAGTTGACTGACCGCCAGCTCCAGCTCGGCGGCATCCTCGGAGGCCAGCAGGTCCTGCACGTCACGGACGGCCATCTCCACCGAACGCTGCTGGCGTTCGGCGCCATAGGGACCCAGCTCGAGGGCCGCATCGCGCAGACGGCGTTCGGCCTGAGCCACCAGGGTCTGGGCCTTGTTGCGGCGATCGATGTCCGCCCGTTTGCGGCGATCTTCCACTGCCTTGAGCTCCGCCTCCGCCAGCAGGGCGGCAATCTCCTGCTCGCTGAGGTTGGTGCCCCCCTGGATCGTGACGCTCTGCTGGCGCCCGGTGGTGCGATCGGTGGCCGACACCTGCAGCAGGCCATTGGCGTCGATGTCGAACGACACCTGCACCTGGGGCACGCCGCGGGGAGCCGGCGGGATGCCGGAGAGCCGGAACCGCCCCAGCGATTTGTTATCGGCCCCCATCTGGCGTTCGCCCTGGAGCACGTGGATCTCGACGGAGTTCTGATTGGCTTCCGAGGTGCTGAAGAGATCGGACTTGCGTACCGGAATCGGTGTGTTGCGCGGGATCAGCACCTTCATCAGCCCGCCGATCGTCTCAAGGCCCAGGGACAGAGGGGTGACGTCATTGAGCATCAGATCCCGCAGTTCGCCGGTGAGGATGCCGGCCTGCACCGCCGCGCCGATCGCCACCACCTCATCGGGATTGACCGACTGACACGGTTCGCGCGGGATCAGGGTGCGCACCATCTCCTGCACCATCGGCATGCGGGTGGAGCCCCCCACCAGCACCACGTCGTCGATGTCATCGGCTCCGAGACCGGAATCGCGCAGAGCGCGCTGCACCGGTCGCAGCAGCCGGTCAAGCAGATCCGGGCAAAGGGCCTCGAAGCTGCGGCGCTCCAGGCTGGTTTCGATGTGCAGGGGCCCCTCGGGCCCCGTGGCGATGAAAGGGAGGGAGATTGGGGTGCTCTGCACGCCGGAGAGCTCGATCTTGGCCTTCTCGGCGGCTTCGGTGAGACGCTGCAGAGCCTGGCGATCGCGGCGCAGATCGAGGCCGTGCTCCTTCGAGAAGGCATCGGCCACCCAGTCGACGATGCGCCGGTCCCAGTCATTGCCACCCAGCTGGGTGTCGCCACTGGTGGCCTTGACATCAAAGACGCCGTTGGCGATGCGCAGCACCGAGACATCGAAAGTGCCGCCACCGAGGTCGAAGACCAGCACCTGCTTGACCGCACTGCGATCGAAGCCATAGGCCAGGGCCGCCGCAGTCGGTTCATTGAGGATCCGCTCCACCGTGATGCCGGCCAGCCGGCCCGCATCGCGGGTGGCCTGGCGCTGGGCATCGTCGAAATAGGCCGGCACAGTGATCACCGCCCCTTCGACCGCTTCCCCCAGGTAGGTGGCGGCGTCATCGATCAGTTTGCGCAGGATGCTGGCCACCAGCTCCTCCGGCGCGTATTCGCGCTCGGTGACGGGGCAGACCACGCGCACATTGCCCTGGTCATTGGCCCGCACGGTGTACGGCACACCCAGACTGCTCTCCTCGAGCTCGTCCCAGCGGCGGCCAACGAAGCGCTTGAGATTGGCGAAGGTGTTGCGGGGGTTGAGCACCAACTGGCGCCGGGCCAGCTGCCCCACCAGCAACTCCTTGTCGCGACTGAAGCCCACCACCGATGGGGTGGTGCGCCCTCCCTCGGCATTGGCAATGACCTGAGGCCTGCCGCCTTCGAGCACGGCCACCACCGAATTGGTGGTACCCAGGTCGATGCCAACGATCCGCCCCATGAAACCCCGCCTGGAACCCCAAGGTACCGGGACCGGTCAGATGACAAGTCCGATCCGGACGTTAATCCGAGCTTAATCGGTGGAGCGAGATGCCCTTCGTAGATTCCGGAGTGACGGATCCATGCGTCCCCGGGGGTCCACCCAGCTTCTTGCTGAGGCCGCACCACCATCCAGCCAACCCTGGACCGTTCAGCCGCCGAGCTCCGCCGCTTCCCGTCGTCCCGTCTCCTGCCCCGTTCAGGCCCGTCAACTCATGTCCAGCGATCCCGGACTCAGCGTTGACGCTCAGTTCACCCTGCGGCGGCGCCCCCAGAGCGAAAAACTCCTGGATCTGGGTTTCCGCCAGCTCACCCTCGCCCTGGCTTCTCTGGTGGCGATCGTGCTGCTGGCGATCCTGGTCACCGTGTTCCAGGGCTCGCGCGAGGCGATGGCCAGCTTCGGCCTTCGCTTTCTCGTCACCTCCGCCTGGGATCCGGTCAACGAGCAATACGGGGCCTTCGTCGCCATCTACGGCACTCTGGTCACCTCAATTCTGTCCCTGGCGATCGCCGTGCCCCTGGGTGTGGGCACGGCGATTTTCATCACCGAAGATCTGATCCCCACTCGCCTGCGCGAACTGATCGGACTGATGGTCGAACTGCTGGCGGCGATTCCTTCAGTGGTGCTGGGCCTGTGGGCGATTTTCGTGATGGAACCGGCGATCCGGCCAGCCCTGGAGCTGCTGCATCACCTGCTGGGCTGGACTCCTTTCTTCGCCACCACGCCCCAGGGACCGGGCATGGCGCCGGCGATCCTGATCCTGGTGGTGATGGTGCTGCCGATCATCACAGCCATCTCCCGCGATGCCCTCAATCAGGTGCCGATCGAGTTGCGCCAGGGGGCCTACGGCGTCGGCACCACCCGCTGGGGGGCGATCTTCGCCGTGATCCTGCCGGCCGCGATCTCCTCGATCATCGGTGGCGTGATGCTGGCTCTGGGTCGGGCGATGGGTGAAACCATGGCCGTGACCATGATCATCGGCAACGCCCTCAACTTCGATCTCTCGCTGCTGGCCCCCGGCAACACGATTGCTTCGATGCTCGCCAACCAGTTCGGTGAAGCCGATGGCATTCAGGTGTCGGCCCTGATGTATGCGGCCTTGATCCTGATGATCCTCACCTTTTCGGTGAATGTGCTTGCCCAGTGGGTTGTCCGCCGGCTCAGCCTCAAATACTGATCGCCACCATGACGTCCTCCATGACCAGCTCAGGCCGCCAATCCAACAGCGACACCAGCCTGTTCGATCGCAGGCCTCTGAACTTCGATCCGAAGCTGAAGCGCAACCGGCTCAATGGACTGTTCACCCTGATCTCCGGCCTTTTCGCCACCCTGGCGGTGCTGCCGCTGGTGCTGGTGTTGGTCTACGTGTTGGTTCAGGGTGGCCGCTTGCTGAGTCTGCGCCTGTTCACCGAACTGCCCCCCGCCCCGGGCCTGGAAGGCGGCGGCATCGGCAACGCCATGATCGGCACCGTGCTGGTCACCTTGATTGCTGCCTTGATTGCCATACCAGTCGGTGTGGCCGGCGGCGTCTACCTGTCGGAATATGCGGGCAAGAGCTGGTTCGGCCAGGTGGTGAGCTTCGCCAATGATGTGCTGGCCGGCGTGCCTTCGATCATCAGTGGTGTGTTTGTCTACGGCCTGATCGTCGCCAGCCGCATCTTCTTCGGCCAGAGCTACAGCGCCATGGCCGGTGGCATTGCCCTGTCGGTGCTGATGCTGCCCACTGTTATCAAAACCACCAATGAGGGCCTCAAACTGGTGCCCAATGAACTGCGATTGGGAGCCTACGGCGTTGGCGCCTCGCGCTACGTGACGATCACCCAGATCGTGATTCCTGCTGCCCTGACACCGATTTCCACCGGGGTGGTGCTGGCGATCGCCCGAGCCGCTGGTGAGACGGCGCCATTGATCTTCACAGCCCTGTTTTCGGCCTTCTGGCCGGATGGCATTTTCAACCCGATCGCCACGATGTCGGTGTTGATCTTCAACTTCGCAATCATGCCCTACCCAGCCCAGAACGAATTGGCCTGGGCCGCTTCCTTTGTGCTCGTGATGATGATTCTGGCGGCCAATCTGCTGGCCCGATGGCTCAGCCGAATTTCAAAAACCTAGCCCTGATTCCTTGCAACCGCAGAGTTGAATCCTGCATCATTTTTCAATTTCAGATCAACGAACCGTCTCTCCCTTTCACCTCTTCCCCGCCATGACCAGCAGCCTGAGCCAGCAGACCGCCAACCGTAATACCAGCAACAGCAACATCTGTCTGTCCCTTCAGGATGTCTCGATTTCCTATGGAAACTTCGAGGCGGTCAAAAACGTCTTCATGGATATTCCCGATGGTCGGGTCACGGCCTTCATCGGACCCTCCGGTTGTGGCAAGTCCACGGTGCTGCGCGCCCTCAATCGCATGAACGACCTGATCCCGGGCTGCCATCTCAAGGGCCGGGTGCTGTTCGACGGCCAGGATCTCTATCACCCACGCATCGATGCGGTGGAAGTGCGGCGCCGCATCGGCATGGTGTTCCAGAAGCCCAATCCCTTCCCAAAGACGATCTACGAAAACATCGCCTTCGGTGCCCGCATCAACGGCTATCGCGGCGACATGGACGAGCTGGTGGAACGCTCGCTGCGCAAGGCGGCCGTCTGGGATGAATGCAAGGACAAGCTGCAGAAAAGTGGCCTGGCCCTCTCCGGTGGCCAGCAGCAACGGCTCTGCATCGCCCGCGCCATTGCCACCGAGCCCGAAGTGATCCTGATGGATGAACCCTGCTCGGCCCTGGATCCGATCTCAACGTTGAAGATCGAGGAAACGATGCACGAACTCAAGCGCAATTACACGATCATCATCGTCACCCACAACATGCAGCAGGCGGTGCGCGTGGCGGACATGACCGCCTTTTTCAATGCCGAGGCGGTGGAAGGCGGCTCCGGCAAGGTGGGCTACCTGGTGGAGTACAGCGAGACCGAGGAGATCTTCAACGCCCCTGCCCAGCAGGCCACCCAGGATTATGTCAGCGGCCGCTTCGGCTGAGGCAGCAGCTGATTCGGACGAATCTTCCACCCCGGTGCGACACGGCGCCCGAGGTGGTCGCAACATTGCCCCCAATCGTGGCACTCAAGAAGATTTTGAGCCACAAAAAAGCCGGTCATGACGACCGGCTCAAGGAACGGAGAGGGAGGGATTCGAACCCTCGATAAAGTTGCCCCTATACAGCATTTCCAGTGCTGCGCCTTCGACCACTCGGCCACCTCTCCGGGGGCAAACGGGGCAGATGCCAATGTAGCAGGGAGACCTGCACGGCTTTGATGTTCCCTCCCAGGTCCGCCATTCCATGCCAAGCCATCCGATCACGATCCACTGGCGCCAGCAGAACCGGGTGATCCGGCTGGAGGTACCCGAAGGTGAGTACATCCTGCGCAGCTTTGAACAGCAAGGAGAACCGCTGCCCTTCAGCTGCCGCAATGGCTGCTGCACGGCCTGCGCCGTCCGGGTGCTGGCGGGAGACATCGACCAGCGCGAAGCCCTGGGGCTCTCGCGGGAGGTGCGCCGGCGCGGCTACGGCCTGCTCTGCGTCGCCCGGGCCACCGGCCCGCTGGAGGTGGAAACTCAGGATGAGGATGAGGTCTACGACCTCCAATTCGGCCGCCACTTCGGCCGCGGCAAGATTCGGCCCGGTCTGCCTCTGGACGACGAATGACGGATCTCAGCCTTTCCGGTGCTGCCCTGTCAGGCAGCGGTCTCAATCAGGCTGAGCTGATCGAACTGGCTGCAGTGGCCCGGCGGGCGGCCGAGGCAGGTGGCACAGTCCTGCGCCAGTACGTCGGCCAGCTCGAGCGGATCCGCGAGAAGGGCCGGGCCGGAGACCTGGTCACCGAAGCCGATGAGGCGGCCGAAGCGGCTGTCCTGGCCGTGCTGGAGGCTGAGACGCCGGGGCTGGGGATCCTGGCCGAGGAGAGCGGCCGTCGCCCCGGCTCGGGCGAGCTCGAGTGGTGTGTCGATCCCCTCGATGGCACCACCAACTACGCCCACGGCTTCCCCTTCTTCGCCAGCTCGGTGGGACTCACCTGGCAGGGCCTGCCCCTGCTCGGCGCCCTGGCCGCACCGGCCCTGAACCAGTTCTTCTGGGCTGCGGCGGGTCTGGGAGCCTGGTGCAATGCGTCGCCCCTGGCGGTCAGCGGTTGCGAGCACCTGGCGAAATCCCTTCTGGCCACGGGCTTCGCCTACGACCGCACCACCCGCCTCGACAACAATTACGCCGAATTCGCCTGGTTCACCCACCGCACCAGGGGGGTGCGGCGAGCCGGCTCGGCTGCCATGGATCTGGCCTGTGTGGCCGCAGGTCGTTTCGATGGCTACTGGGAGCGGGGACTGTCCCCCTGGGACCTGGCCGCCGGCATCGTGCTGGTGGAAGAAGCGGGCGGCATCATCAGCGACTATGCCGGCCAGCGGCTTAACCCCGCTGAAGGGCGACTGATCGCCTGCAGTCCGGGGCTGCACCAGGCCCTGATCAACGGCCTGGCGTCCTGTGAACCCCTCAGGGGTGCCAGCTATGGAGCTGCCGAACTCGATGACGCCACAGGTGCCGACGAGGCCAATGGCACTGAGGCCACAGGCAGAGATGACAAAGGCATTGAGGCCGCCGATTCGAACGCGCCATCGGCCCCCTGATCAGCACTCCATAGGATCACTCGACCCCCTTTTCCCATCAGGACAGCCCTGGCCCATGGCTCTGCAACCTGCCGCCGGCGTGCGCGATCTCAATCCCGGCGAGGTCGCCCGCAATCGTCGCCTCTGCGAGCTGCTGGCCGAGGTGTATCGCCTCTGGGGGTATCAGGAGGTCGATCCGCCGGTGATCGAACGCCAGGACACCCTGGCGGCGGGGGGCGCCATCGCCGCGCGAGACGTTGTTCGCCTGGCCACCGATGAACCTCTGGGATTGCGGCCCGAACTGACGGCCTCGATCGCCCGGGCCGCCTGCACCCGCCTCGCCGACCAACCGAGACCGCTACGGCTCTGGGCCTGTGGCGCCACCTTCCGCACCAGCCTGGGCGACAGCGGCTCCCAACGCATCAGCGAGGCGCTGCAGAGTGGCGTGGAGCTGCTGGGCGACGCCAGCGCCGCTGCTGACAGCGAACTGCTGCACCTACTGCTCAGCGCCGCCGCCACCCTGGGATTGCAGGCCGAGCATCACCCCACCCTGTTGATCGGCCACCACGGCCTGCTCGATGCCCTGCTGGCCGAGGTGCCCAGCCCCCAGCGCCTGGCGGCCCGCAAGGCGCTCACCGGCTTCGATCCCCTGGCCCTGGAGGCCCTCGATCTGCCTGACCAGCAACGCAACCGTCTGGCCAGCCTGATGGGGCTGCGGGGCGAACCCCAGGCGGTGCTGAGCGCTTTGCAGCAATGGCTGGGCCCGGTGCCCCTGCTGCAGAACCTGGCCACCATGCTCAGCAGCCTGGCGCCGAGTGCCGCCAGGCACGGCGTGCGTCTGCAGGTGGATCCCACCTTCCAGCCCCATTTCGATCTCTATGACGGCCTGGTGCTGCGGCTGGTCTGCCAGGGCAGCGATGCTCCCGTGGCGATCGCCAGCGGCGGCCGCTACGACGGCCTGGTGGCCCGCTTCAGCCCCGAGCCCCAGCAGGCTGCCGGCACCGGCTTCGGCTTCGACATCGGCGCCATCCGCGAGCTGCTGGGTTCCGGCGACAGCCCGGCCGACGTCGCCAGTCCCTGGCTGGTGGCGGCCGGCTCCAGCGAGGCCATCGGCGCCGCCCTGGCCCGCATGGGCGACCTGCACCAGCAGGGCCAGGCCGCCGAGCTCTGCAGCCAGCCCTGCGCCTCCCAGGCGGCAGCCGAGGTCCTGGCCGCTGAACGGGGCTGCCGCGGGGCCATCTGGCTGGCTGGCTAGTCTCGGCGTCAGCGCGCTTGCCCCCTTCGATGGCCCATACGATCGTCACCGACGTCTGCGAAGGGGTGGCGGATTGCGTCGATGCCTGTCCGGTCGCCTGCATCCACCCCGGCCAGGGCGCCAACAGCAAGGGCACGGGCTTTTACTGGATCGATTTCGACACCTGCATTGACTGCGGCATCTGCCTTCAGGTCTGCCCGGTGACCGGCGCGATCCTGCCGGAAGAAAAGCCGCAGCTGCAGCGCCAGCCCTGAGGCGGCCGCTGGCCGGCGGCTGGCCCGGCGGCGGGTCGGGAGTTCGGAGACCCCTCCCTGCCAGCCCTTGAGCTGGAGAGCGCCGATCCCTAGGGTCGCCTGCAGTGACACACGCTGCCATGCCGGTACTGGAAGAACAGGGTCAGATTCAGATCCATACCGAAAACATCTTCCCGATCATCAAGAAGGCCGTTTACAGCGGCCATGAAGTGTTCCTGCGGGAATTGGTGAGCAACGGCGTTGACGCGATCAGCAAGCGCCGCATGGCCGCCATGGGTGGTGATTGCAGTGAGGGTCCGGAAGCCCGGATCTCGATCAGCATCAATCGCGAGGCCAACACGCTCACGATTTCCGACAACGGCATCGGCATGACCGCCGATGAGGTGAAGCGCTACATCAACCAGGTGGCCTTCTCCAGTGCCGAGGATTTCCTCGAGAAGTACAAGCAGGAAAGCGATGCCATCATCGGCCACTTCGGTCTGGGCTTCTATTCCAGCTTCATGGTCGCCAAACAGGTTGAGCTGGTCACGCTCTCAGCCCGTCCCGACAGTGAGGCGGTGCGCTGGAGCTGTGATGGCTCCCCCAACTTCAGCCTCGAGGGAGCTGAGCGCAGCGAGCCCGGCACCGATGTGATCCTGCATCTGATGGAGGAGGAGCTTGAATACATCGAGCCCAGCCGCATCCGCACCCTGATCACAACCTACTGTGACTTCCTGCCGGTGGAAGTGCAGCTGGAGGGCGAAACAGTCAACAAGCGCCAGGCTCCCTGGCGTGCCTCACCCCGTGATCTCAGCGACAACGACTACATCGAGCTCTATCGCTATCTCTATCCTTTCCAGGGCGACCCGCTGCTGTGGGTGCACCTGAGCACGGATTATCCCTACAACCTGCAGGGCATTCTGTTCTTCCCGAAGATCACTGGCCGCGCCGACTGGGAGAAAGGCGAAATCAAGCTGTACTGCAACCAGGTGTTTGTCAGCGACTCGATCAAGGAAGTGGTGCCCCGCTATCTGCTGCCCCTGCGCGGCGTCATCGATTCGCCCGACATCCCCCTCAACGTCAGCCGCAGCGCCCTGCAGACCGATCGCCGCGTGCGCTCGATCGGCGGCTTTGTCGCCAAGAAGGTGGGCGATCGCCTCAAGGAACTGCATCGCGATGATCCCGGCCGCTATGCGGAAATCTGGGAATCCCTGTCTCCCTTCATCAAGATCGGCGCCATGGAAGATGAGAAGTTCGCCGATCAGGTTGCCGATCTGGTGCTGTTCGCCACCACGGCCAGCCCCGCCTCGCCGTCTGGCGAATCGGCGACACCCGGTGAATCCACGGCCGATGAAACCGAGGCCGGCGATAGCGCCAGTGATCCCATTCAGGTCGGCGACCGCTGCTTCTCCACCCTGGCGGGCTATCGCCACAGGCTCAGCGAAGACCACAACAAGCGCATCCTCTATTGCACCGATGAAGCCGGCCAGGCCGGTGCCCTGGCGCTCTGGAAAGGTCAGGGTGCCGAGGTGCTTCTGGCCGATGGTCTGATCGACTCCCAGTTCATTCCCTGGTTGGAGATGCGTCATGGCGATCTCACCTTCCAGCGGGTCGACGCCGAACTCGACGACAGCCTCAAGGAGCAGGAGAGCGAACTGGCCGACAGTGAGGGCAAGGATGCCGGCGAAAAGCTGCGCGACCTGTTCCGCCAGGCCCTGGACAACGACAAGGTGACGATCCAGGTGCAGTCGCTCAAGGGCGATCAGGCCCCGGCTGCCCTGATCCTGCTGCCCGAACAGATGCGCCGCATCAACGACATGGGCGCCCTGATGGATCAGCGCTTGCCGGGCCTGCCGGATCACCACGTGCTGCTGGTCAACCGTCGCCATCCGCTGGTGGAAGGCCTGTTCAAGCTCTCCAGCGGCGCCGTGCTGACCACCGGTTCGGCAGACTCCCCCAGCCGCACCCTGGCCCTGGAACTGGGGCGCCATGTCTATGAGACGGCTCGCCTTGCCGTCGGCGGCCTGGAGCCCAACCAGCTGGCCGGCTTCCAGCAGCGCAGCAGCGATCTGATGGGCCGGCTGATGCAGCGCTCGCTCTGAGTCCGGCGCCGCCGTCTGGCCTGGCCACTGTCTGGTACGACAATTGACTTGTCTGCCCACTGAGTGGATTCGCAAGTGCCTGGCCTGGCCACGCTCTTATGTGGCCAGCAACTGGTCTGGGAATCGTCTGATCTGTCTGGTGCCTGCCTTGCCGCAGTGCTGCCTCGCCATCGTCTTGCCGCGGCGGCGGCTGCTGATTAGGGTCCAGGCACTGACCCGTCAACTCCATGGCCGGATCCGGAGCTCGACGGCGGCCAGCCCCCGGGGCCGCCCTTGCTGGCCTGCTGCTCGGTCTGCTGGTGATCCTGTTGCCGGCGGCGCTCCTGGCCAGGCCGGCGGCGGCGGCCACCACGGTGCGGGTGCTGATGCCTTCGCCCTTCGTCGATGCCACCGCCTCGCTGGTGGCCGCGTTCAACCACGATCACCCCGACCTCAAGGTGGAGGTGGCCCGCGGCCCCCTCGACACCGAGGCCATGTCGGACCTGGCCATCGGCGGCCTGCTGCTGGGAGACAGCGGCTACGACCTGCTGCTGATGGATGTCAGCTGGACAGCCAAATACGTGGCCGCCGGCTGGCTGCTGCCGCTGGAAGGGCTGCTCGGCGACGACGCCCTTGAGCCCATGGTGCCCGGCGCCAGGGTGGGCAACGCCTTCGGCGGCCATCTCTGGCGGATGCCGCTCACCGGCGACACCGGCCTGCTCTATTGGCGCACCGACCTGATGGCGTCACCGCCCCGCAGCACCGCCGAACTGGAGGAGGTGGCGCGGCGTTTGCAGGCCGAAGGCAAGGTGCGCTGGGGCTATGTCTGGCAGGGACGCCAGTACGAAGGCCTGAGCTGCGTGATGCTCGAGATGATTCACGCCTTCGGCGGCCACTGGTGGCAGGCCGGTTCCGGTCCGGCAGGGGGCCAGACCGAACTGGCTTCCCCCGGGGCCATCGCTGCGGCCGACTGGCTGGTGCATCTGGTGCGCAGCGGCGTCAGCCCCGAAGCCGTCGCCGACTTTGCTGAGAATGAAGCCCTGCAACTGTTTGCCGCCGGTGATGCGGCGTTTCTGCGCAACTGGCCCTATGCCTGGCGCGAGATCGAAAAAGGAGGCGGGCCGGTGGTGGGCAAGGTGGGGGTGAGCACCGTGGTCTCGGCACCGGGCATCACAAGTGGCGGCACCCTCGGCACCTGGGGGCTGTCCCTGCTGGCCGGCAGTGCCCATCCCCAGGCCGCCGCTGAAGTGATCCGCTGGTTCACAGGCCCCCAGACCCAGAAAGCCCTGGTGCTCGATCAGGGCTATGCACCCACCTGGGCCGCCCTCTACGAGGACAGCGAGCTGCAGCAGAAGCACCCGCTGCTGGCCGTGCAACGCCAGGCCCTGGAGCAGGGCCCGCTGGTGCGGCCCCTCACTCCCCTCTATGCCCAGCTCAGCGACCTGCTGCAGCGGCAGGTGAATGGGCTGCTCACCGCCGAGGGCTCAGCCACCGATGCCATGGGCAGAGCCCAGAGCCAGAGTGCGGTGTTGCTGGAATCGGCCGTTGGCCCTGGCCCTGGGTCAGGGCCGCAGGCCAGGGCCCAGGCTCAACAGCGGCAGGGGAGCGCATGAGTCCGAGCCTGCTCAACGCCCTGTTGATGCTGCCGGCCCTGGTGCTGCTGGCGATCGTGTTTGCCTGGCCGCTGCTGGATGCGGCCTGGTTGAGCACCCAGGCCAGTTCGGTGCTCACCGGCCTGAATCCGATCGCCAATGGCGGCGCCAATTGGCAACGGCTGCTCGGCGATGCCCGCTTCTGGCAGGACGTCGCCGTCACCCTGCGCTTCGCCGCGGTGTCGGTGGGTCTTGAGCTGCTGCTGGGCCTGGCGATGGCCCTGGTGCTGCACAGGCCGGGCCGGGGCAGGGGCTGGCTGCGGGCCCTGGCCCTGCTGCCCTGGGCCCTGCCCACCACCGTGCTCGCCCTGGGCTGGCGCTGGATCTACAACGATCCCTACGGACCGCTCAACGCCATCCTGCGGGCCTTCGGGGCGCCGCCCTACGGCTTTCTCACCACCCCTGCCACCACCTGGTTGTTCACCGTGCTGGCGGACGTCTGGAAAACGACGCCGTTCGTGGCCCTGCTGTTGCTGGCTGGACTGCAGGCGATCCCGCTGGAACTGGAGGAGAACCTGGTACTGGAGGGGGCCCGCCCGGGCCAGATCCTGCGCCGCCTCACCCTGCCTCTGCTGCGCCCCTGGATCAGCCTCGCTGTGCTGTTTCGCCTGGCCCAGGCCCTGGGTGTGTTCGATCTGGTCCAGGTGCTCACCCGCGGTGGACCGGCCGGCAGTACCGAAAGCCTGGCCCTCTATGCCTATCTCAACGCCATGCGCTTCCTCGATTTCGGCTATAGCGCCACCGTGGTGATCGCCACTTTTCTGTTGCTGCTGCTGCTCACGGCGATGGGCTGGCTGCTGCTGGTCCGTCGTCCGCTGGAGGCCTCCCGATGAGGGGCCTGCTGCTGCTCTGGAGCCTGGCCCCTCTGGCCTGGCAGCTCTACACCTCCCTGGTCACACCGGAGGCCCTGGTCAGTGGCAGCGCCGCTGCCACCGGCAGCTTCTGGACGCTGGAGAACTACCGCCAGGTGTGGCTGGCCGACCCGCCGATCTGGCGCTACCTGCTCAACAGCGCCGTGGTCGGAGGCGCCACCACGGCCCTCACCCTCACCCTGGCGGTGCCCTGCGCCTACGGCCTGCAACGCCAGGGCGGCCGCCTGCGCTGGGCGGTGACCCTGGCCCTGCTGGCCACGGCGATCTTTCCGACGGTGCTGCTGTTTCTGGCCCTGCTGCAGCTGGCCCGTGCCCTGGGCCTGGCCAACAACCTGCTGGCGCTGAGCTTGCCGTATACCGCCCTGTGCCTGCCGCTGGCGGTGCTGCTGCTGCGGGCTGCCTTCGCCGAGCTGCCACCGGAGCTGGAGGACGCGGCCCGGCTCGAGGGGCTGAACCTGCCGCGGCGCCTGCGCCATGTGCTGTTGCCCCTGCTCGCCCCCAGCCTCGCCAGCACCGCCATCCTGGTGTTCCTGTTCAGCTGGAACGAGTACCCGATTGCCCTCACCTGGATCAGCCGCCCCGAGCTGCTCACCCTGCCGCCGGCGATCGCCCGCCTTGCCGGCTCCTCGCTGTTCACCGTCCCCTATGGCGCCTTTGCCGCTGCCACCGTGCTCGGCAGCCTGCCGCTGCTGCTGATCGTGCTGATCTTCCAGCGTTCGATTGTCAGTGGCCTCACCCAGGGGGCGATCAAGGGATGATCGAATCCATGCCTCTATCTCCAAGCCCAGCGTCCGGACTGCGAATCGAAGGCCTCAGCCGCCGGCTGGGCGAGCGCACCCTGCTGGCCGATCTGAATCTGGCGGTCGCCCCCGGCGAATGCCTGGCCCTGCTGGGGCCGAGCGGTTGCGGCAAGACCACCACCCTGCGCCTGCTGGCCGGCCTCGATGCCGCCAGTGACGGCCGCATCCTGCTCGATGGCGAGGACATCTCGCGCCTGAGCGCCGGCGATCGCCGCGTGGCGATGGTGTTCCAGAGCTACGCGCTCTATCCCCATCTGAATGTGGTCGACAACCTGGCCCTGGGATTGCGGATCCGGGGTATGGCCACCCGGGAGCGCGAAGCGCGGATCGCGGCAGTGCTGGAGTTGTTGCAACTCGACGAGCTGCGTCTGCGCCGCCCGGCCCAGCTCTCCGGCGGCCAGCGCCAGCGCGTCGCCCTGGCCCGGGCCCTGCTGCGCCAACCCAGGTTGGTGCTGCTCGATGAGCCGATGAGCAACCTCGATGCCCAATTGCGCGAAGAGCTGCGGCCGGAGCTGCGCCGTCTGCTCTGCGGCGGCGACCAGCCCGTCGTCTACGTCACCCACGACCAGCAGGAGGCGATGGGCATGGCCGATCGCATCGCCGTGCTGCGCGACGGCCAGCTGCAGCAGGTGGGCAGCGCCCGGGAGCTCTACGAACGGCCGGCCAATCGCTTCGTGGCCGCCTTCCTCGGCCGGCCGGCGATCAATCTGCTGCCGGCGCAGGGGCAGCGCCAGCTGGGGCTGAGGCCGGAACATCTGCAGCCGGTGTTGCACGGCGGCATCGCCGCTCGCCTGCAGCGGCGGGAGTGGTGGGGCAACCAGCAGCTGCTCTGGCTGGAAACCGCCCAGGGTGATCTGCGCATGCTGGTGGCGGCCGATCTGGAGCTGCCCGAGCATCTGCAGCTGGGCTGGCGGCCCGACCAGGAGCTGTGGTTCGACAGCCACAGCGGCGAACGGCTGGCTGGTCCGTGAACCGCCGCCAAACCGCACTTGGCCTGGGGCAGCACTGGCAGCCCTTGCACTGCTGCCGGCCATCAACGCCTGGAGCGCAGGGACGCCCTGCTCCGAATGACAAGGTGCTGCAGCTGGGCAAGATGACCTTCAGACAGCTGCTCGCGGCCTGAGCTTCAGCCGAACAGCAGCAGAGGATCAGGGGCTGCCAGTCGGAACCCCGCATCGCTCGATTCGCGGTCGGGAGTGGCCGTATTGAAGGTGGATGACATCGACGATTGTCCGGCGCTGAACCAATAGCCACCACGCAGACCTCGCTCGAGCGAGCGCTCTGCATTGAGGTCATTCCACTGATACACAAGACCGGTCTGATCATAGGTGCCGTAGAAGCTGCGGCTGCTGGCAAAGAAGCCAACATCAGTCAAGTAGTTGGTGACAGGATCGTAAACATTCGACTGCGTGTTGTAAAAAAGAAAGTTGTTGGCGAGGTTTGCTTCGTTCTTGCCTCCCACCGATGGAGTGCTGACGGGGACGCTGTTGCTCTGCGTTGCGTAGACGTAATAACCGCCCCTATTATCATTGAGAGCTGAACTGAAGTAGGCCGCCTTGTACCACTCGTTTTCAGAAGGAACGTAAAAGCTGGGCGATGCACCGGTATTGGGATTGATCGCATTTTTTGCAGGAGCCCCTGTACTTGAACCATACAGTGCATAGGCGCCGTCTTCGGTGGTTGAGCGGCTCTGCTTGCCTATTGGCTGGCCGTTGCTCATCCAGTTGGCAAAGCGAGCGGCGTCAAACCAGCTCACATAAGTGATCGGCCTGTCTGCGCTGCTGCCGGTGTTATCAATCACGCTGTAGTGATACTGGCCGCTGCGGCCGCTGCGCTTGATGCCAGCGATGTTGAGATCGCTCTGCATCGATGGATTGAACAGATGATGGGGGTCCTTTCTGGCAACAGCATTCAGAAAGCTTGTGTACTGGCCGATCGTGATCGCCTTGGTGCTGATCTGATAGGTGTGGTCCACGGCACCAAAGCCCGTCAAGGGATCGGTGCTGTTGTTGGCGTCACCCACCGTGACCAGCTCCAGGCTGATGGCCTGCCGCGCGAGTTGGGAGTGAGCCGATGCATCGGATCGCCCAGCCTTGTTGGCTTCCCCAGAGACCTGGGTGCTCAGCTGCTGCGGCTGAGGCGACAGGCGGGGCGGCGACTGCGGCTGGCTGGGCGGATTGACGACGCGAAAACCGGCATTCACGGCTTCAGAGTCTGTGCCGACACCAAGCCTGTAGCCCGATTGCAGCAGTGAGGCCAACGATGTCCAGCCACCACCGCGAAGGGGAACGAACAGCTGGTTTTGGCCTTGGTTTGAAAGAATTTCCCAGACGCTGCCATTCTGATCAAAGGTGCCGTAGGAGCCTTTTGAGCCCGTGAAAGAACCGATGGAACTGAGATAGTTCTGGCTGTAATTAACACCGGCTTTCTGTGTTACAGAGTACACACCGCTGGCATCCAAAATATAATTCACTTGATTACGCTTGCCGCCTATTAGATTGCCGGGAGCAACATTGCTCTTGGTGGCATACTTATAATAGCCGCCGTTGCCGTGATTCAGCTTTGGGTTGTAGTAGGCGGCTTTGTACCATTCATTTTCCGTGGGAAGCGCAAAGCCGGGGGCAGCGCCCGTATTGGGATTGATGTTGTTGCGGGATACAGAAATACCACTAATTGCTCCGCTCAGACTATAGGCCCCGTCCTCAGTGGTTGCCGAGGTACAGGGGCCGGAGGGCTGTCCGTTGGCGAGCCAGTTCGCAAAGCGAGCGGCATCAAACCAGCTGACGCCAGTGATCGGGAAGTTCTCGGTTCCGCTGACTGGGCTGTAGCCATAGCTGCCATCAGCACCTGAGCGCGTAATGCCGCCGTTCAGGGCGCTGGTCATCAGCCCTTTGTTGTAGAGGCGATAAGGGTCGCTGGCAGCCACCGCGTTGAGAAAGGCGCTGTATTGCCCAACAGTGACTTCGTATTTACCGATGGAGTAATTGGCATCGACGCGGCCATAGCCGGTGCTGTCAGACCGGTTGCCCTTATCTTTGATACTGACTGTTTCGATCTTGATACTCATTCCTGATGCCGCAAAGATCTTGAGCTTAGCGATCTGCCGGTCGAGGCCTCACGGCTCTGCTGCCTCAGACGCAGTCCAAGCTGCTGTGCTCGTCCAGGCAGTGCCGCTGGTCGAAGGCTGACAAGAAAGCTTCTGCTCCGGGCAGATTGAAACGGCAGAGTGCCAACCGCTCCTGGCGGCCTTCCACCGCCAGAGGACATCTCAGCGACCCTGGTCTGGATCGGGCGAGTGCTGAAGCCTGGTGGTCGATTGATCCTGACCATGAACAATCCCGGCAGCCCGATCATCCGCCTGCCCAACGGCCCCCTGCTGGGACTGCTGCAACGCCTCAAGATTATGCCGTACCGAGTCGGCATCACCCTGGCCTGGGTCCTGCTGCGGCAGGCTGTTCAAGTCGCTGATTTTGACATCCTGGCAACCAGGGCGGTGATGCATTGCCCGCGCATGGCGGCCGTGCTCCTGGCCCGAGCGATCGGTCGGCTTCCGGGCCCTGTTCGAGCCGCGTACCTGGAGCACCTTGCCTGGTGGGAAGGGCTGGCTGAGCTTCCGAGTCGCTGGTGGAGCGCCTGTTGCATCGCCGTCGGCGCTATCAAACGTTGACAGCAGCTGGCAGGGCCCGCTGCCCCTCGAATCAGAGCCACCATCTCGACCCCAGGGGCCATTTGGTAGGGTGCGGCAGTGGTGTCAAGCCGCGTTCCAAAGTTTCCAGCTGATTCCCATGTCCCGCGTCTGCCAACTCACCGGAAAGCGCGCCAACAACGGCATGGCGGTCAGCCATTCCCACGTGCGCACCAAGAAGCTGCAGCAGGTGAACCTGCAGGAGCGCCGCCTGTGGTGGGCCGAAGGCAAGCGCTTCGTCAAGCTGCGCGTCTGCACCCGCGCCCTCAAGACCATCCAGAAGAAGGGCCTGGGCAACTACGCCAAAGAGCTCGGCGTCAACCTCGCCCGCCTCTGAAGTCACCGGGCTCAGCAACAGCCGCGACGTTGAGCCTCCCCAACGGGGTGGATTTGCCTTGCAGGCTCCTGCCTCGGCGGATCCACCCCGTTGTTTTGTCTGAATTCTGAACGAACGAGCCAGGACCCCAGCCGATGAAGCGCCGTTCTCTGCTGGCTGGCCTGTCCCTGCTGCCCCTGGTGTTGGGTCTGGCCCCCAGGCGCGCCTGGGCGATCGGCGGGCAGCTGCCGGAGCTGGGGCAGCCGGCACCTGATTTCGAGCTCGAAGGCGTGGCCCCGGGCGGCAAGCTGCTGAACAGCCAGGCCGGCAGCGAGGCCCTGCCGATCCACATCGGCCTCAACCAGCTGGCCGGTCGCTGGCTGGTGCTCTATTTCTACCCCAAGGATTTCACCAGCGGCTGCACCCTGGAGGCCCGCGGCTTCCAGCAGAATCTGGCCGCCTTTGCAGCCGAATCCGCCTCGGTGATCGGCGTCAGCGCCGATGACGCCGAAGCCCATGCCTCCTTCTGCGGCAGTGAAGGACTGGTCTTCCCGCTGCTCTCCGATCCCGGTGGTGTGGTGAGCCGGCGCTATGGCTCCTGGATCGCGCCCTATTCCCAGCGCCACACCTTTTTGATCGACCCCCGGGGAATCCTGCGGCAGCGCTGGACCGCCGTGCGTCCCTCCGGCCACAGCCAGGAGGTGCTGGTGGAACTGCAACGGCAGCAAGGCTCGATAGCCTGAACGCCCCCTTCGGACCCTCCGTGAGCCAGCGGCCTCCAGTTCCCTCCAGTGGCCGGGCACTCCGCCGCGCTACGGCACGAACCACCAAGCCAGCTCCGGCTGGCAGGCTGCTGCTGCTGGCGGCGGCGGCCCTGCTGGCCAGCGCTGTGCTGGGTACCGCAGCGACGGCCGTCAGCTCAGCCAGGGCCGGGCGTGCGGTTGCGGCGGCTCCCCTGGCGATCGCTTCGAGTCCGGCCAAGCCGGCGGCAGCGGCAGCCATCCCCACCAGTGCCCTGTCGCTGCATGTGCTGGCCACCGGCGACAGCGGTGGCGGCAATGCCGCCCAGCAGGCCGTGGCCGATCAGATGGCCGCCGTGAATCGCCGCCGCAAGGTGGACCTGGTGATCATGGCCGGCGACAACATCTACGACGAAGGTGACCTCAAGCGGGTCGAGGCCACCTTCACCCGTCCCTATCGGGCCCTGCTGCAGGCCGGGGTGCCCTTTCACGCCGTGCTCGGCAATCACGACATCCGCTCCGGCAACGGCGATCCCCAGATCAACTATCCCCCCTTCGGCATGAAGGGTCGCTGGTACACCGTGCGGCAGGGGCCAGTCGAGTTCTTCATGCTCGACACCAATGTCAACGCCGCCTGGCAGCACCAGCTGCCCTGGCTGAAGCGGGCCCTGGCCAGCAGCACGGCCCCCTGGAAGGTGGTCGTGGGCCATCACCCGATCCGCTCCTCCGGGCTCTATGGCGACGATCCGGTGGCGATCGCCAGGCTGGTGCCCTGGATGCGCCGCCATGGCGTGCAGCTCTACATCAATGGCCACGACCACAACTACGAGCGCTCCAAGCCGATCGACGGCATCACCTATCTGACCGTCGGCGGGGGTGGAGCGGCCCTGCGGCCGGTGCTGGCGGGGCCCAACAGCGCCAGGGCCGTGAGCCGCCACAGCTTTGCCGAGCTCAGTTTCACCCCCACCGAACTCACGATCGAAGCCTGGGACAGCCAGGGCGAGCGCATCGATCAGGCCAGGCTTGAGAGGGGCGCCAGCACCTCGCGGTGAATGGCGGCTCCACGCCGCAACAGCTCCAGTCGGAGGGCCTGCGGGGGCTGATCGAGCGACGCCTGCCAGCTCGCCAGCAGGGAGTCGGACACCGGCAGAGCCAGATCCTGGCAGGGGCAGCCGATGCCCCGGGCCGCCTCCGCCACCTTGGGGTCGTAGCTGAGGGCAGCGCAGGGACTGCCCGCCAGGGCGGCCAGGATCAGGCCATGCAAGCGCATGGCGATTACCAGTCCCGCGGCCTGGAAGCGGGCCATCGCCGCCTGGGGATCCTCCACCTTGAGCAGCTCGCTGGCCTGCCGCAGCCGCTGTGGCACCAGCCCCTGCTGCTCGAGCCAGGCCAGCAGCTGCCGATCCTGGTCCTGGTGAAAGGGCAGCCAATGGACGGGCCGGCCGCTGGTGGCGGCAAGCTGATCCAGGGCCTCCAGATAGGGACGCCAGCCCTGGCGGTCCAGCTGGCTGGCGGGGCGCCAGCAGACCACGATCGGGCCTCCCAGTCCATGCCAGGGCCGGGGCTCCAGCCCCCAGACCGGATCACTGCCCTCCAGGCAACGCAGCCCCCAGTGGCGCACCAGCTGGGTTGAAGCCGGGTCACGGCAGCTGATCCCCGTGGCCAAGCTGAGCAACCAGTGCACCAGCAGGCGGCTGCGCCGCCGCCGCAGCGGCCCCAGCCCCTGGCCCCAGAGCATCACGTCCTTGCCCTGACTACGGGCCGCGACGATCAGGGCGCCGTAATACAGCAAGCTGCGGAAGCTGGTGGAGTCCTGCAACAGACTCCCGCCACCCAGCACCAGGGCCCGGCAGCGGCCCAGGGCCGACAGCACACCGCTCAGGCGGCGCCGGTCGGTGGTCTCCACCGCAAAGACTCGCCGCACCAAAGCCTGATCCCAGGCTGTCACCACCGGGGTGAGCGAGGGGGGGAGCTGCTGCAGCAACACCTGCAGCAGGGCGTCATCACCGAGATTGTGCTCGCCGTAGTACCCGCAGACCAGCACGGAGGAATGGATCTGCGCTGACGTCACGGGGCGCCCGGGAGGGGTCCGTAGATTACCGAGACCGTTGACTCCGTTCCATGCACGCCCTCTCCCTGGGCACCTGGTGGATCCACGTCACCTCGGTACTCGAATGGCTCGCGGCAATCCTGGCGGTGCAGGCCTTCGGCGCGATGCGGCGTGAAGGCGGCTGGCGCTGGCTGTCCCTGGCGATGGTGCCGGCCCTGGTCAGCGCCATGGCGGCCTGCACCTGGCACCTGTTTGACAACAGCCCCTCCCTCAAGGGCCTGGTGGTGTTCCAGGCCGCCCTCACCACCTTCGGCAACATCGCCCTGGCGATCGCCAGCTGGAATCTGCTGCGGCAACAGCGATTGCGGCAGCAGCAACCATGACGGGCACCTGGTCGGCTCCGCTGGAGCGCCTCGCCACGATTGATCCGTCGCCCTTCTTCGTGCTGTCGCTGTTGCCCTATCTGGCCTTCCTCTGGTGGGCCGCCAGGGTGGAGGCGTTTCCACGGCTGGCCCTGCGCGGCTTTCAGCTCACCCTGCTTTTCGTGGCCGTGACGATCGTCGCCGCGATCGTGGCCCAGGTGCGCTTCGGTGCCCTGCTGGCCAATGTGGATGCGCTGCACGGTGGCGCGGAGGCCTTCCTGACGCTGAGCAATCTGCTGGTGATGCTGGGCTTTGCCACGGCCGCCACCACAGCGGGCAACGGACCCAGGAGGTGAACAAGTCTTACGGCACGTCTGCGGGCGCTCCGGTCCCCCGGAAGATGGGGCCGTTGCCAAGTCTCCGATGATCGCTCCTCTTCTGGCCCTGGCCCCTGCCACCATCTCCTGGTCACCGAAGGTGGGCCTGGTGATGATCGTCTGCAACATCATCGCCATTGCCATCGGCAAGGCCACCATCAAGCAACCCAATGTGGGCCTGCAGCTCCCCAGCTCCAGCCTGTTCGGCGGTCTCAGCCACGGCGCCATGCTCGGCACCATGAGCCTGGGACACATTCTGGGCTTCGGTGCGATTCAGGGCCTGGCCTCCCGCGGCGTGCTCTGAAGCGCCCACTCCAGGCGCAAACCACCAGGACCCTCTCCAGCCGGAGGGGTATGGACGCTGCGGAACACCCAGTGAGTTCCGTGGGCACCGCTCGCCTGAGGACCAGGGATTGCCTGCTCTGCAAGCAGCCCGTGGAATGCGCTTGGATTGTCTCTTCTGCCGATTAGCCCAAGTCTTCAGGACTGGGCTTCTGCGTAACTGGAGTTGGCCTCAGTTCTGAACCGTGCGTGACCTGATCAGGCCCACGCTCGGACGGCAGGCCCTCTTCTCCAGAACTGCATGGTGCCTTGCCGGCATCCCCGGCAGGCCGCCGGAACCGAGCCACCAGCGCCAGGGAGTCCATTCCGTTGGTTCAGCGCAAGCCCAGCAGGTAGGGCAGGCTCCTGAGCCCGTAGCGCTCAAAGCGGTAGTCGAACAGCAGGGCCGCCAGATCCTCGGCCTGCCTGGCCTCCAGGCCCGCGAGCAGGTTGCTGAGCCGGCGGTCCGCCTCCGGGCCCGTCAGAGAGAGCCAGGTGCGCCGCGCCAACCGACCACTGAGGCTCCAGCGCCAGCCCAGGTGTTGCGCCAGCCGTTGCTCGTAGCGCCGCAGGTCGAAGGAGTGCCCGGACTGGATCGCCCCCAGCAGCAAAGGCGCCAACACCCGGCTGCTGCTCAGGGCGTGGCGAATGCCCTCCCCCCCGAGCAGGTTGGCGGTGCTGACCGCATCGCCGATCGCCAGCAGTTTTCCCTGGCCGTGACAGTCGCGACGGCGAATCGAACTGACGATCAGACCGCCATGACGATCCAGCACCACGCTGGCCCGTCGTTCGTCCGGGCTGAACAGTCGCTCCAGCAGCTGCTCCAGCACCCGGCCGAGGGCTGGCAGCTGCTGGTCGGGTCTCAGCCGGCAGACGCCGACCTTCAACTGGCCAGGGGCCATCGGAAAGATCCAGCCATAGCCCTGGGCCACCCAGTCGCTGCCGAGGCAGAAACTGAGCTGATCGGACCAGCGCTGCCAGCAGGCCAGCGGCACCTGCAGCAACCACTCGACGCCGACACCCTGGACCAGATCCCGATCGGCCCTGGCGGTTGGCGGTGCCGGCCTGGCCGGTCCCATCAGAGCCCGCCCCTGGCCGCTGGCATCGATCACCCAGTCACTGATCACCGCGTGCACGCTCCCCTGGCGATCGCGCAGCAGGGTGCGCACCGCCGAACCCTGGCTCTGGCAGTCGAAGGCCCGCAGGCCCAGACGCACCTCACCGCCGAAGCGGCTGCACTGGTCCGCCAGCCACTGGCGCAGGGCGCCGAAATCGAGCACCACCCCCAGCGGAGCCTGGGCCGTCCAGCAACGCCGCTCCTGGGCCGGGCCGAGTAACTGCCAGCCCCGCCAGCGGCTGGCCACCACCTGGGCCGGCAGGCCGAAGCGCTCAAGGCTGACCCAGGGCATGGCGGCGCTGCTGAAGGCGGCCTGGGAGAGATCGGCCAGCTGATCCACCAGCAGCACGGCCACACCGGCTGCCGCCAATTGGCGCGCCAGTTCTGCTCCGGCCGGCCCGGCACCGACCACGAGCACCTGGGTGCGCAGGCTCGCCACCTCAGGTGCGGAGAGATTCAGACCGCCACAACGCGACGGCTGTCGGGGCTGAAGGCGGCGGCAAAGCGCTTCAGGATGGATTCCGCCATCTGGGAGGGGGTGAGGCCCAGGCGCACCTTGCTCTGCTCGGGACTGGCATGGTCGACCAGCACATCGCCGATACCGAGGCGCAGCACCGGAACCAACACCTCGTGATCGCTGAGGCACTCGACCACGGCGGCGCCGAAACCACCGGCGAGGGCCCCTTCCTCGATGGTGACCACCCGACCGATGCGGCGGGCCATCGGCAGGATCAGGGCCTCATCGAGGGGGCGCAGGAATCGGGCGTTGATCACGGCCGCCCGCACCCCCTGCTCCTGAAGCAGGCCGGCTGTCGCCATGGCCGGATAGACCATCGAGCCATAGGCAACGATCAGCAGGTCGTCGCCATCGGCCAGCAGCTCACCGCGGCCGATCTCCAGCGGTTGCCAACCCTCTTCGATCAGCGGCACTCCCTCGCCTTCGCCGCGGGGAATGCGAATGGCGCTGGGACCGTCGTGGCTGATCGAGGTCACCAGCATGCGCTGCAACTCGCCTTCATCTTTGGGAGCCATCACCGTGAAGTTGGGCACCGCCCGCAGATAGCTGATGTCGTATTGGCCCTGGTGGGTGGGGCCATCGGCGCCGACGATGCCGGCCCGATCCAGCACAAAGGTCACGGGCAGCTTCTGGATGCCGACGTCGTGGATCAGCTGGTCGTAGGCGCGTTGCAGGAAGGTGCTGTAGATCGCCACCACCGGGCGCAGGCCCTCGCAGGCCATGCCGGCGGCCATGGTCACCGCATGTTGCTCGGCGATGCCGACATCGAAGTACTGACCGGGCAGGGCCTTCTCCAGCAGATCGAGGCCGGTGCCGGTGGCCATCGCCGCCGTGATGCCGACCACCCGCGGATCCTGCTCACAGATGCGCACCAGGGTCTGGCCGAAGACCTTGCTCCAGCTGGGCGGCTTCGGCTTGCTGGAGGGGTAGGCCTTGCCGGTGGCCAGATCGAAGGCGGACTGGGCGTGGTAGCCCACCTGGTCGGCTTCGGCATAGGCATAGCCCTTGCCCTTGGTGGTGGCCACATGCACCAGCACCGGTCCCTCCTCCCGGTGGGCGGCCTGGAAGGTGCGGATCATCTCGCCCATGTCGTGACCGTCGACGGGCCCCATGTAGGTGAAGCCCAGCTCCTCAAACACGGCGCCCACCTTGGGAACGGCCAGCCGGCGCATGCTCTCCTTGAGATTCTTGAGCTCGGGGGGCAGCTCACCGTGCATGAACGGCAGATGCTTGATCGCCTCCTCGGCGTTGCCGGACAGGAACTGCACCGGCTTGCTCAGCCGCATGCGGTTGAGATGGGTGGAGAGGGCGCCCACCGGCGGTGAGATCGACATGTCGTTGTCGTTGAGCACCACCAGCAGGCGCGTCCTGGGCAGGTGGCCGGCGTGGTTGATGGCCTCCAGGGCCATGCCGCCGGTGAGGGCCCCATCGCCGATCACGGCGACGCACTTGAAATCCTCCCCTCGCTGATCCCTGGCCAGGGCCATGCCCAGGGCGGCCGAGATCGAGGTGGAGGCGTGGCCGGCGCCGAAGTGATCAAAGCGGCTTTCACTGCGCTTGAGATAGCCCGCCACCCCGTCCTTCTGACGCAGGGTGTGAAAGCCCTGCCAGCGGCCGGTGATCAGCTTGTGGGGGTAGGCCTGGTGACCCACGTCCCAGCAGACCCGGTCCTGGTCGAGGTCGAGGGTCTGGTACAGAGCCAGGGTGAGTTCCACCACGCCGAGGCCCGGTCCCAGGTGGCCACCACTGGTGGACACCACTTCAAGATGCTTGTGACGGATCTGGCGAGCGATCGCTTCGAGTTCAGCGATGCTGAGGCCATGCAGCTGGTTCGGATGGCTCAGCTCACTTGGATGCATACCCACTCGACGTCCGTGGAATGCAATCTACGGCGTGCCCTCAGGCAAACGGCGGCATCGACGACCGTTCGCGTGGGTGATTGCCAGACTCCCTGAATGACTGAATCGATCGCCAATCCCTTTGGCCCGGCTGGATACCCTCTCGCCAGCCCCTACCTGCAGCGTATCCTTCGCGCCCGCGTCTACGACGTGGCGATCGAATCCCCCCTCGACCCGGCCCCCAACCTCTCGCGGCGCCTGGGCAATCAGGTGCTGCTCAAGCGGGAGGACCTGCAGCCGGTGTTCAGCTTCAAGCTGCGCGGCGCCTACAACCGCATGGTCAGCCTCACCCGTGAGGAGCTGGCCCGGGGCGTGATCGCCGCCAGTGCCGGGAACCACGCCCAGGGCGTCGCCCTGGCCGCCCAGCGGCTGGGTTGCACGGCCGTGATCGTGATGCCCGTGACCACCCCCGAGATGAAGGTGCGCTCGGTGGCGGCCCGCGGAGCGGAAGTGCTGCTACACGGCGACACCTATGACGAGGCCTACGGGCGGGCGCGCCAGCTCGAAGCGCAGCGGGGGCTGACCTTCATCCACCCCTTCGACGACCCGGACGTGATCGCCGGCCAGGGCACCATCGCCCTGGAGATCCTTCGCCAGTGCTCCCAGCCACCGGATGCGATCTACGTGGCCGTGGGCGGCGGCGGCCTGATCGCCGGCATCGCCGCCTATGTCAAGAGCCTCTGGCCCCTGGTGGAGGTGATCGGGGTGGAGCCGGTCGATGCCGATGCCATGACCCAGTCCCTGGCCCGGGGCGAGCGAGTGCGGCTGGAGCAGGTGGGGCTGTTTGCCGATGGCGTCGCGGTGCGTCAGGTGGGGGAACTGACCTTCGCCCTGGCCCAGCAGTACGTGGATGCGATGGTGACGGTGGACACCGACGAGATCTGCGCCGCCATCAAGGACGTCTTCGAGGACACCCGCTCGATTTTGGAGCCGGCCGGTGCCCTGGCGATCGCCGGCATGAAGAAGGACGTGCAGCAGCGCCAGCTCCAGGGCCGCACCCTGGTGGCGGTGGCCTGTGGCGCCAACATGAACTTTGACCGGCTGCTGTTCGTGGCCGAGCGGGCCGAACTGGGTGAACAGCGCGAGGCGCTGCTGGCCGTGGAGATTCCCGAGCAGCCGGGCAGCCTGCGCCGCTTCTGCGGCCTGCTGGGCCAGCGCAGCCTCACCGAGTTCAGCTATCGGCTGGCCGATCCGAAGCTGGCCCACCTGTTCGTCGGGGTGCAGGTGAGCGGGCCCACCGATACGGCCGAGCTGCGCAGCGATCTGGAATCCCAGGGATTTCCCTGCCTCGACCTCTCGGGTAACGAGCTGGCCAAGCTGCATCTGTGTCACATGGTCGGCGGCCGCCTGCCCGCCAGCGCCGGCAGCGCCCTGGAGCAGGGGGAGGAACTGCTCTATCGCTTCGAGTTTCCGGAGCGGCCCGGAGCACTGATGGCCTTCGTCAGCGCCCTGCATCCCAGCTGGAACATCAGCATCTTTCACTACCGCAACCACGGCGCCGATGTCGGGCGGATCGTGGTGGGTGTTCAGGTGCCGCCCCTGGAGTTGGCGGCCTGGCAGGCGTTTCTGGCGGAACTTCCTTACCAGCACTGGGAGGAAACCGACAATCCCGCCTACCGGCTGTTTCTGGGGGAACAGCGCCAGCCCCTGCCGGCGATGGCCACGCTGGTGGCTCCCTGAAGGCCGCGATACCGTGCCACGAGCGCGTGCAGGAGCCGGCCATGCCCAGCACTCCCGATCCAGGCCCCAGCGAACGTGACGTTGAAGCTCCTGCCCTGGCCAGCGAGCCGCCCCTGGCTCCAGATCAGGGGAGCGCTCAAGGCTCTGACCAGGCCACCGCTCCTCCGGTGCCGCCTCAAGCGGACCAGAGCATCGGGGAGACAACGGATTCAGCGGCAGCCAGCCTGCGCCCCGCCCGCTTGGAGCCGCCAGCCCCCCGTGCTTCCAGCGAGGCCCTCAGCAGCCTGTCGCTGCCGTCTCGGCTGGAAGCGATCCTCTATCTCAAGGGCCGGCCACTCAGTCTGGCCGAGCTGGCCGAGATCGCCGGCATCGACCGCGACCAGGCGGAAATGGCCCTGATCACCCTGATGACCGATTACGCCCATCGGGACACGGCTCTGGAAATCCGTCAGGACGGTCAGCGCTACAGCCTGCAGTTGCGCGAGAGCCTCGGTGATCTGGTGCAGAGCCTCCTGCCGGTGGACCTCTCGACCGCCGCCCTGCGCACCCTGGCCACCATTGCGCTCAAGAAACGCATCCTGCAGTCGGAGCTGGTGGAGCTGCGCGGCTCCGGTGCCTACGACCACATCAAGGAGCTGCTGGCCCAGGAATTCATCGAACGCCGCCGCCAGAGCGAGGGGCGCTCCTACTGGCTGAGCCTGAGCGAGAAATTCCACCGCACCTTTGCCGTCAGCCCCGACGAGCTCGGCCAGCGGCGCCGCCAGGCGGCTTGAACAGCACCGCCAGGACTGCATAGAGTCCAGTCTGAGCCCACTGGTTTCCTTTCCGCAGGAAGCCTCCCACCTGCAGCCCTCTCATGACCGTTCTGATCTTTCTGCTCCAGGTGCTTGCCCAGACCCTGAGCATCTATCTGCTGGTGCTCCTGGTGCGGGTGCTGCTCAGCTGGTTCCCGAACCTGGACTGGAGCAATCCCCTGCTCGCCGGTGTCAGTGCCATCACCGACCCCTATCTCAACGCCTTCCGCGGCCTGATCCCCCCCATCGGTGGCCTCGACCTCTCCGCCCTGCTGGCCTTTCTGGCCCTGCAGCTGGCCCAGAGCCTGCTCAACGGCGCCACCATGACCCTGGCCAGCTCGATCTACTGAGCCGAAGCCAGTCCCCGGTCCCACCCGCATCACCGCGACGCCAGTTGGGTTTCGTCTGGGAACCAGCCAGCGCATCCCAGGCAGGACCGTTGGAATCTCGGGCCGTTCACTCCGGAGCCAGGGCTTGCTCAAGAGGGAGGCGCTCTTCCCCTTCGGCGACGCGAGTGCGCACCGGCGCCGAGAAACCGCGGGCTTTGGCATTGCGCACCGTCAAAGGTTCTGGCGTCCCCGCCGGCACCGCCAACCTGAGGGCGAAATCGGACCGTCCCGGCGGGATATCGCCGATTGAGCCGACCCGGGTGCGATTGGGCAGCACCGGCTCGCCACTGGCATCGAGAATTCTGGCGAAGACATCGGTGTCGATCACCGGCCGCGGCGTGGGATTCACGACCACACCGCGCAGGGCATAGCAACTGGCGCCGGCGGGACGGCTCAGATCCGGCTGGCTGCCAATGTCAGCGGCCGGGCAGCGCTCCAGCCGCACCTCGCTGACCTGAAGGTCGGCCGCCAGGGCAGGGGCTGCATCCAGCAACAGCAGCCCGCCGAGGGCCAGCACCAGCAGCAGTGCGCCAAGGCGAGCAGGCAGGAGCTGAGCCTGGTTCAGTCCTGCGGCAAGGCTTTGCAGAGCCAGGCGTGGAACCACAAGCCGTTGGACAGCGAACCTCTGGATGGCGAGTCGTTCGTTGAACAGCCTTCCGATGGCAGACCGTGAAACCTGCAACCGCAAAACGGCGGCGCAGGAACAGGCTCCAGGCGAAGCGGCAGCATCGGCGGTGATGCAGCGTGAAGCTGCCGTCGGCGGTGCAGGGCTCAGTCGGACAGGCTTCTGCTCCTCAGGGTGCAGCTCGTTGTCCGTCAGCGGGCAAGCCAGCCTGGGGCGGGAGCTGATCGGAGCCATCGGCAGGGGCTTGGGCCGGAGTCGAGGGCCAGGGGACATGGCCAGTTCTGCAGGCTGGTCGCAGGCTTTTGGCGGATCGCAACTTGGCATCAACGGCGATCTCCACTGCCTCCGATCACGTTACGGGCAGCACGGCTGGCCAGCTTGGCCAGATTGGCGGCAGCAATGTCTTCGAGATCCAGCTCCAGTTCGCTGGCGAGCTGAGCCACATACCAGAGCACATCCCCCAGCTCCAGACGCAGATCCTCACGGATCTGGGCATCGAAGACGCCAGCGCGATCACGCAGCACTTTCTTGATCTTGTCGGCCACTTCCCCCGACTCACCACAGAGCCCCAGGGTGGGGTAGATCGGATTGTTGCCCACCTCGGGATAGAGAGCCGTCTGACGGGATCGCTCCTGATAGGTGCGGAGGTCCATGACAAGCGGGGGCGCGTCGTCGCCGGATGGTAGTTTCCCGCTTGAGTCTCCATGCCTGAGGGCCGACACGATCCCATGCGTCGCACCAAGATCGTGGCCACCATCGGCCCAGCCACCGAATCGCCAGAAGTGCTGCGTCGCCTGATCGCGGCAGGAGCGACCACCTTCCGGCTCAATTTTTCCCACGGCGACCACAGCGAGCACGCCGCCCGCATCGTCACCATTCGCCAGGTCGCCAGCGAACTGGGTGTGAACATCGGCATCCTCCAGGATCTGCAGGGCCCGAAGATCAGGCTGGGCCGCTTCGCCGGCGGCCCGATCACCCTGGCCAATGGCGACAGCTTCACTCTCACCTCCCGGGACGTGAGCTGCAACCAGGAGATCGCCACGGTCACCTATACACGCCTGGCCGATGAAGTCACCGCAGGCAGTCGCATTCTGCTCGACGACGGACGGGTGGAAATGGTGGTCACCCAGGTGGACCGTCCCCAGCAGACCCTGCACTGTCAGGTGACTGTCGGCGGAGTTCTCTCCAACAACAAGGGAGTCAATTTCCCCGATGTGCAGCTTTCGATCCGGGCTCTCACGGACAAAGACCGCGAAGATCTCGCTTTCGGCCTGGCCCAGGGTGTGGACTGGGTGGCGCTCAGCTTTGTGCGCAATCCCTCCGACATGCAGGAGATTCGCGAGCTGATTCGCTCCCATGGCCACACCACCCCGGTGGTGGCCAAGATTGAAAAGTTCGAGGCAATCGACTCGATCGATGCGATTCTGCCTCTGTGCGATGGCGTCATGGTGGCCCGCGGCGACCTGGGGGTGGAGATGCCGGCGGAAGAGGTGCCGCTGTTGCAGAAGGAGTTGATCCGCAAGGCCAACAGCCTCGGCATCCCGATCATCACCGCCACCCAGATGCTCGATTCGATGGCCTCCTGCCCCAGGCCCACCCGGGCCGAGGTCAGCGATGTGGCCAACGCCATTCTCGATGGCACCGACGCCGTGATGCTCTCCAACGAAACCGCCGTCGGCGATTTCCCGGTCGAAGCTGTTGCCACCATGGCCCAGATCGCCCGCCGCATCGAGCGCGATTACCCGCAGCGGGTGCTCGACAGCCACATGGCCACCACCATCCCCAACGCCATCTGCCAGGCGGTTAGCACCATCGCGCGCCAACTGAACGCCGCGGCGATTTTGCCCCTCACCAAGAGCGGTTCGACCGCCCGCAACGTCAGCAAGTTCAGACCGAGCACGCCGATCCTGGCGATCACCAGCGATGTCAGCGTCGCCCGTCAGCTGCAGCTCGTCTGGGGCGTGACCCCCCTGCTGATCGCCGAGCAGATCAACACCGGCAGCACGTTCAATGTGGCCATGGGCGTGGCCCAGGAAAGGGGATTGTTGCTGGAGGGCGATCTGGTGGTCCAGACCCAGGGAACGCTCAAGGGTGTCAGTGGTTCCACCGACCTGGTGCGGGTGGGTCTGGTGTCGGCCGTGCTGGGTCGGGGACTGGGGGTGGGCAGCGGTTCGATCAACGGCAAAGTGCGCGTCGCCAACAGCCCGCAAGAGGCCGAAGGCCTGGTCGAGGGTGAAATTCTGGTTGTGAGCGAAACCAATGACACCTACCGCGACGCCATCAGCCGCAGCCGCGGTCTGATCTGCGAACAGGCCGGTGCCGAGAGTCACGCCGCCCGGATGGCCCTTGACCTCGGCGTGCCGGCGATTGTGGGCGTCGTCAATGCCACCACAGCGCTGCGTCAAGGTGAAATCGTCACCCTGGCGGTACAGGAAGGGGTGGTGCATCGCGGCGCTCTCAGCCCCATGGAGTTGGACGTCGCGCCCGCCTTCTGAGCGGCAGGACGCGTTCTCCCAACCGGCTTGCTTCAACAGCGAGCCAGACTTCCACCAGCCCAGAAGTCCTTTTCGATGGCCCACAAGCTGCCCCTGCGGGAAACCGTGGGCATGGCCCTCAGCACCCTCAAGGCCAACCGGCTGCGCAGTCTGCTGACGATGTTGGGAATTGTCATCGGCAACGCCTCCGTGATCACCCTGGTGGGAGTGGGGCAGGGGGCCCAGAACCTGGCTGCCGGTCAGCTCAGCACCCTGGGTGCCAACGTGCTGTTCATCGTGCCGGGCCGCAACGATACGCGGCGCCAGGGAATCGACACCCCAAAAACCCTGGTGCTCGAAGATGCCGAGGCGATCGCCGAGCAGGTGCCCAGCGTCCGCCGGGTGGCGCCCCAGATCACCCTCAGCGACGTGGTTCAGGTGGGCTCCCTGGCCGCCACGGCCACGATCTCGGGGGTCACACCCAACTTCCTGCCGGTGCGCAACTTCGAGGTGGCCCAGGGTCGTTTTCTCAGCGATGCCGACCTCAAAGGAGCTCGCAGCGTGGCGGTGATCGGTCCCGACCTGCGCGACAAACTGATGCCGACGGGGGGGGCGATCGGCCGCCAATTGCGCATCCGCGATCAGTCGTTCCAGGTGATCGGTGTGCTGGCCGCCAAAGGGGCAGTCTTCGGTGCCAACCAGGATGAGGCGGCCTACATCCCCCTCACCACGATGGTGAGCCGGCTCAGCGGTCGGGATCCCACCTACGGCGTCACCCTCAGCTTCATCAGCGTCGAAGCTCAGAATGAACAGAGCACCGGCGCCGCCAGCTTCCAGATCACGAATCTGTTACGCCAGCGCCATCGCATCCTGCGCGACGACGACTTCTCGGTGCGCTCCCAGAAAGATGCTCAGACAATTGTCGGCACGATCACCGGCGGGCTGACGTTGATGCTGGCGGCGATCGGGGCCGTGTCCCTGCTGGTGGGAGGCATCGGCATCATGAACATCATGTTGGTGTCGGTGAGCGAGCGCACCGAGGAAATCGGGCTGCGCAAGGCTCTTGGCGCCCGCAGCACCGATGTGCTGCTGCAGTTCCTGGTGGAGTCCCTGGTGCTGGCCAGTCTGGGCGGCGTGATCGGTAGTGGTGTGGGCATCGGCGCCATTGTCCTGGTCGCGGCCTTCACCCCCCTGCCCGCCAGCATCGGCGCCGGCACGGTGATCGGCACCGTGC
>CANCJV010000033.1 GCA_947378425.1 Synechococcaceae cyanobacterium | reverse complement strand
CAGGGACATCGGCACGGCGGCATAGCCAAGGCGCCAGCCGGCCATGCCATGGGACTTGGAGAGCGATTGCAGCGTGATCGTGTGGGCCCCGGCTCCGGCCACCGATCCCGGGCTCCAGTGCGGCACCTCGCCATGAACGAACACGGCGTAGGCCTCATCGCTGATGTGAAAGAGGCCGTGGTGGGCGCACAGGGAATTGATCTCGGCCAGGACAGCCGGGGGAATGACGACGCCACTGGGATTGTTGGGAGAGATCGTCACGATCGCCCGGGTGCGGGGGGTGATGGCGGCCGCCAACAGGGCCGGATCGGGGATCAGACCGACTGCGGGAGTGACGGGCCGCCCCCCGGCCAGCTGAACCGCCATCACGTGGTTGAAGTAATAGGGAGCCGGCAGGATCACCTCATCGCCCGGATCGCAGATCACCTGGGCCAGGGCATTGAAGGCCATGTTGCTGCCGGCGGTGACCAGCAGGGAGCTGCCTTCCGGATCCAGACCCCATCGCCCCCCCAGCTCGGTGGCAATGGCGGCGAGCAGAGCCGGATCCCCAGCCACGGGGCCATAGCGATCGAGAGCTGCGGCGTGGTCGGGGTTGGCCACCGCCGACTCCAGGCCCCGCAGCAGCACCTGCCGCACCTCGGGCGGAGGTCCCCAGGCCACCATCCCCTGGGCCAGGGACAGGCATCCAGGCCGGCGGGCCATCAGCTGTCCCACCTGGGGGATCACGGGGGTCAGCACGGCGTTCAGCCGCTCGGCCGCCCCCGCTGGCCGCCGCTGGAGCACACCCGGCCAGGGTTGGGCGGGTTGGGAATCCAGCAGCCGTCGCTCACCAGGCTGGGCCTGAGGCTCTGAGTCAGCGGGAGCGGAACCGGATGGGGCCATGGGGCTGAACAGCTGCAGGCGAAGCGATCGGCCTAGCCTCCCACCGGCAGCAACAGCTCCAGCAAGGCCCCGCCGGCGGGATGGTTGCCGGCCTGGACACGACCGCCATGGGTGAGGGCGATCTGCTGAACGATCGCCAGGCCGAGGCCACTGCCGCCGCGACGACTGCGCACCCGGGAGGGATCACCGCGGTAGAAGCGCTCGAACAGGCGTTCCTGGTCCTCCTCGCTCAGACCCGGTCCCTCATCCCGCACCGTCAGACGACACCACTGGTCCGTCAACTGAACCCGCACTCCGATGCAGGCGTCGTCCGGGCTGTAGCGCAGGGCGTTATCGATCAGGTTGAGCAGGGCCCGATGCAACAGGGAGCCATCCCCCTGAATCCATAGGCCGCCGTCACTGGCGTTGGCGGGAGTCGTCTTGGCATCGGGATTGGCCTTGGCGATCACCTGCAGATCGAGCCGGATCCGGCGCTCCTCCGCCAGGGGTCGCAGCCCGCTCCAAACCTGCTCCACCAGCTGGGGCAGGTCGATGTCGGAGCGCCGCAGGCCATCGCGGGGCAGGGTGTTCTCCAGGCGTGACAGTTGCAGGAGATCGCCCACCAGCTCCTGTAGCCGCAGCAACTCCTTCTGCAGGCGCTCCACCAGCACCGCGTTGCCGCTGTTGACCTGGGCGGCCAGGCTGTCGCCGACCAACAGCAGGGCTGTCAGGGGAGTCTTGAGCTCATGGGCCACATCACTCACCCAGCGCTCCTGTTGCTCCAGCTGGGCCTCGAGCGAGCGGCGACTCTGCAGCACCAGCGCCACCCAGCCACCTTCGCCGGGCAGGGCAAACAGCACCAGCTCCTGGCCGGAGCGCTGCCATTCCAGGCGCTGGGTGCGTTGGCGCTGGCGGGCATCAGCGATCAACTGGGTCAGTTCCGCTGCCGGGCAAACACGCTGCAACGGCGGTGTGTGCAGCAGCGCCGCCCCGAGCACATCCAGCAGCCGCTCGGCCCGATGGTTGATCAGGAACACCTCGTCCGCAGGGTCGACGATCAGCCAGCCGCTGGGGCTGGCGTTGAGCCAGCGGATCAGCTGGGTGCGCTCCAGCCGGCTGAAGGGGCGATCACCCGGACCACGCGGGCGGGGTAATAACAAGCCGATGCCGATCCCCAGCAGTGCCGCCAGCAGGAAACCCACTCAACCGAAGCGGTAGCCGAAGCCCCGCACCGTGATCAGATGGACGGGGGCCGATGGGCTCGCTTCCAGTTTTTCGCGCAACCAGCGGATATGAACGTCGACGGTTTTGCTGTCGCCGAAGTAATCCAGGCCCCAGACCTGCTCCAACAATTTGTCGCGGCTCCACACCCGACGGGGGTGCTGCATGAACAGCTCCAGCAGCCTGTACTCCTTGGGGGAAAGATTCACCTCCAACCCATCGCGGGTGACACGACATTCATCCGGAAAGAGGCACAGGTTGGCATGTTCAAGCACCGGGGGGCCCGCCTCGGCGGCCGGCTGACTGCGGCGCAGCAGGGCCCGACAGCGGGCCACCAGTTCGCGCATGCCGAAGGGCTTGATCAGGTAATCATCCGCACCCACCTCAAGGCCCAGCACCCGATCGGTCTCGCTGTCGCGGGCACTGACCACCAGGATCGGCGTTCGATCGCCGGCGCTGCGCAACTGACGGCAGAGATCGAGCCCACCCAGGCCCGGCAACATCAGATCCAGCACCACCAGGGCGAAACCACCCTCGGCGGGAGCCCGTTGCAGGGTTTCAAGGGCATCGCGGCCATTGCCGAAGGCGGTGACCACAAAGCCCTCAAGGGACAGAGCGTCCCGGATCGTCTCGCGGATCGTGTCGTCATCTTCGACGACCAGCAGGGAGGGTTGCATCCCCCCATTGTTGACCGGGAGATGGTCCGTCCAGAAGAGGGGGATCACCGCGGGGGCAGATGGCTGATCACCAGCCGGCGCTGCCCATCAAGCGTCAACCAGCCTTCCTGGCGAAGCACCCCGATCACGCGGGTAACCGTGACCCGGGTGGTGCCAAGGGCACTGGCCACTTCCTGGTGGGTGAGCCGCAGATCCAGCCGCAGCCCCTGTTCGCAGGCCTGGCCGTATTCGGTGGCCAGGAGCTCCAGAAAGCCCCGCACCCGTTCCTCCACCCTGCGCAGGCCCATCAGGGCCAGCAGCGACTGAGATTGGCGATAGCGCTTGGTCACCGCCTGCAGCATCGCCACCGAGAGGCTGGGTTCGGAGCAGATTTCCTCCAGGCTGAGACACAGCAGATCGGTGTCACAGAGGGTGCGGGATTCGAAGGCCTCCACATCGGTGAGCGGTTCGCCGAAGGGCTCACTGGGTCCGGCCAGCCCCAGCAACAGATCGTCGCCATGGATGGTGATCGCGCCGAGCTTGACCATGCCGCGCACCACCAGCCAGATGCTGTTGCGCAGCATCGGCACCTGGCTGCCAGCCGCCAGATGCACCAGGGTGCGCTTGCGGTAGCTGGCTTCCAGGAATTCGCGGAAAGCACCGCTGCCGGCTGCGCCACGGGACGGCGTGTACACCATGAAGAGCCGGGCAAACGGGTTCGCAGAACTGTATGGAGCACCAACGGAGGGCTGGCAAAGGGGCGATCATCATTCGGTTAAGAGCTGGCTAAGGCGAACCGACACCATCACGATGGGCAGCCCTGGTGCGGGCCTGCGCCCACCGCTGGGGGTCTGCAGCCCCGCACCTCCATGGCTGCGGCTCCTCGCCGGCCGCAGCCGCCTTGGATCGGGCGCCGTTGGTCCCACGGCGGGATGGTCCCTTCAAGGCCGGGGGCTGCTTGGGCAGGATCTGATCTGATGGGGTTCCCACCGCTTCAGCGTCAGGGATGACGACTGCTGCGGCGATCCCCGGGGCCTCCGCTGGTGGTGAAGGGGGCAGGTGATGGCGCTGGGTGACAGATGCTCGGCTGGACGTCTGGGGCTTCCGGCTCAGGACCAGCTTGACCGGCTGGCTCCCCCGTCGAGCTGACGCATGCTCCCGGGCCTGCCTGCCTGGGCCAGGGGGCTCGCGCGCCCACCCCCTCAGCGAGCGCCGGTTCTCCGTCGATCGGTCGCGGGATATCCGCCTGCGGCCAACCCACGCCCTCCCCCAGAGTGGGGATCGATGGATGGAAGGTGATTGTTCGTGGTGAGGAAGCATTCTCTGCAGCAGCTGCGCAGCTGGCTCTATCAACACCTGCTCAGCTGGATCCAGCACCTTGCGCCAACCCCGCTCAAGACAGCCGTATCCCTTGAAACGGAGATCACAGCTCCCGCTTCGGCCAGCACCAACCAGGCTTTCGACGCCGCCAAGGATCTCGGGACACTCGAGCCTGACGGGTCCGTTGAGGAGCACGATTCCGCCGGGATGGGCCCGGCGATGCCCCTGCCCACAGTGGTTCCGACAGGAGGAGCCCTGAGTTTTGTCGCCGATCGAGCCGCCCTCTGTCCGGGTCTGCGGGAACCTCTGAGCGTGGAGCAGGCCGTGCTCGCCAGGGACATGACCCTGCTCAGGCGGGAGGCTGCTGATGCCCTCGCAGCCCTCGGGGCCGCCCATGCCCTGGTCACCTCCGCCCGCCTGGCCCAGGTGCAGCATCTGCGGCCGCTGGTGGAGAAGGGGCAGGTGCCCGCAGAAGCGCTCAAGGCCCTTGCCGCCGACTATCAGGGCTGGCAGAACGATCAGGTGCGGCTGTTCGATGCCCTGGCCCTGGTGATGAGGATGCAGGTTCCCCAGGGGTTGGTGCTGGAGCAGGTGGATCCGGCGCTGCAGGACCAGGCCAAGCAGCATCTGGCATCCCTCTCGGTGGAATACCAGCGTCGCCAGCTGCAGCACCAGATCAAGCGCCAGGGCTGAGCACCGCCCCAGCCGGGCTTGCGCCAGCCAGGAGCGGCGACGAAGAAATCACCGCACCCGATCACCCTCAGCAATGGCGCCTCGGGCGTTCGGGGTTCGGACTGCTGGCTTGCGCACCAGAGACTCAGCTCGATGGCCAACCGCTGGGGCCCCGATCAACTGAGCTCGAAGCCCCAGGGTTGCTCACAGCAGGTCCCCAGCAAGAGCGGGCCGGAGCTTGCGCCATGCCCCTGCAAGGGCTCCTGGCGCAAGCACCAGCCCTGAAGCAGCCAACCGGCCCCGAGAATCGAGGCCTGCAGCAGCAGACAGGTGGCGATGGAAGCCAGCAGGGGTTCTCCGTTGTTCAGCACGAAGGAATCCAGCAAAGGGGAGGAGCAGCCCATTCCAACGGCGAAAACCTGCGGCTGCCGGTCGCGTTGATCACATCCCGGTGCTGGGCAGACAGCTTCGCCCCGGCGTCTGGTGCCGTCTAAATATTCTTGAGCTCATCCGGTGCGTCAGGGAAATCGCCGTACGGTTCAACGGTGATCGGTGGGATCCGGACTCCGGCTGGAACCACTGCTCCCCCTTGTGCTCCCTTGCCACCCCCGCCATGACCCTTTTGCAGGCCCCCGCGCTTGGCATTGCGCGTTACGCCAATGATCGTCAGAAGGAAAGCTGGTCCCATGCCTCGGACAACGACAGAAACGTGATCATCCGGGCGGTTTACAGACAGGTTCTGGGCCAGCAGTACGTGATGGATAATGAACGCCTGAGTGGCGCCGAATCCCTGTTCAAGGACGGCACCCTGAGCGTGCGTGAATTCGTGCGAACCGTTGCCAAGAGCGGCCTCTATCGCGCCCGTTTCTTCGATAACTGCAACGCCTATCGCTTCATCGAACTCAATTTCAAGCATCTGCTCGGACGAGCCCCTCAGAACAAGGCCGAAATGCTCCATCACTTCACGATCCTGCAGGAGCAGGGAGTGGACGCCGAAATCGATTCCTACCTCGACAGCACGGAATATCAGGAGCGCTTCGGTCAGGATGTGGTGCCCTACCTCCATGGCTGGGACTACTCCAAAGGCCATCAGGGCCGGCAATTTTCCTGGCTGATGCAATTGGCTGCCGGCGCCGCAGCCTCTGTCAAGGGCGATCGCAGCGGCATCCAGGCCGCTCTCAACCGTCCGCTGCACCGGAACCAACCGGTGCCGGTACGAGGGGCGTCCCCTGCGGTGATCATCCACAACGTGCCCGTGCGCCGCGACTACAGCGGCATCAGCACCGAAGGGCCATTCAGGGCCACGATCTCCAGCCAGGATGGCCTCTATGGCGGTGCAACCCCCGGGGCAGCACCGCGCAGCGCCTCCCAGGACCATCGCCAGGAGGCCCTGCGGGTCTCGCCGGCCCTGCGTGGCACCAACAGCAGCGCCGGCAGGTTGGTGACGATCAAGGCCACCGGCATCGCCGACAACGCCTACGTGCGCAGCGGTTCCTATGTGATGCGCGTGCCCTTCAGCCGCATGAATGAGGCCCTGCAACGGGTCAGTCGCCTGGGCGGCCGGGTGATTGACGTCGTGGTGAGCTGAACAGTGACCTCCAGGGCAGTGGCGTCATGAACCCCACCCTCTCCGCGCGACTGAGGGACTGGCAGCGCGACCCTTATTGGCGAGTGCATCCTCCGGCCCCGTGGCTCGTGCCCGTGGAACCCGCCACAGCCCTGCTCCATCAGAGCTCCATGCCAGCTGATTCCCAGGCAGCTGGCATGGAGCCGACCTGTCCCCATTCAGCTGGTTCCCAGGCAGCCCATGCCCAGCCAGCGGGGTGTCTGTTAGCGGCTTCACCCACAGCGGCTTCATCCACAACTGCTGCGCCCAGCGCAGACTTCACACCGACCGATGACCAGCCGGATCGCTGGCAGACCGCTGTTCCCCGGGAAGCACCTCCTTGCCGGGACGCGGCTGTTTCGGGGGACGTCGATGCGGCACCGGCTCCTTCGCATGCCGGTGGTTCCTGGGCTGCTGATTCAACTCCGGCTGACTGGCAGGCCGTGATCAACCCTGGGGCCGTGTCCCGGGACATCGCTGCCCATCCCGCAAATAGGCTGGCCACCGTGGCAGCGAAGGCGGCCACGGCTGCTGGGGAGACCTCCTCGGTTGGGCTGGCGGTTCATGACCCGGTCCAGGCCGCGGCGGGGCAGCCCCAGGCGGCCCAGGCCCCCCTGCTGCGACTACTGATCGGGATGCTGATCGTTGGGTTGGTGAGCCTGATGGAGGGGTGGCTGGCGCTGCGGCGGCTGGTTGAGCAGATCCGCGCCATCTGGTGGGCCCCGACCACAGCAGAGCGAGCTCCTGCGCCCCAGCTTCGTCCTGGCGTCGCTGTTCCCTTTGGCGTCCTCGAGGAGGCGTCACGATGACTCAGGACCCGGGGATGCCAAGGGGTCTCATGGCCACCACTGGCTGACGGCGGCCTTCAGCCCGCAACAGGCCCATCAGCAGCATGCTTCGAGGTGCAGAAACGCCTCGACCAGGAGCCGATCCCCTCGGGACTTGCCAGGGATCGGCTCCGAGTGGAACCCCACTCCGTGGTGGTGGTTCGCAGCGAAGACGCCCATGGAGAGGCCATGAGCCAGCGGAGCCCAGTCGAGAAGCTCCCATCAAAAAGGCCCCCAGAGAAGGGGGCCCGATTGTTGTTATGAAAAAGGGTTCTGCTTACTTGCCGATGCTGTCGATGGCGCGGCGGGACTGGCTGAGGATCGATCCCTTGAGGGGGATGTAGCCCAGCACTTCACCGCGGAACTGGGTGGTGTTGGCGAGCAGATGCTCCATCGCCTGCTGAATCACTTCAGCCTTTTCACCGTTGCCGGTTTTATAAGCCAGGATCCAGGAGAGGGTGGAGATGGGATAGCTGGTCTCGCCAGCGGGATTGGGATCTTCACCGGCCAGCATGCTGTTGAGCTGGATGTTGTTCAGGGCAGCCGCACCGCTTTTGGCATTGGGCTTGATGAAGCGACCGGCCTTGTTCTGAACGGCGGCAGACTTGATCTTGCCTTTCACAAAGGCATCACTGAGGTAGCCGATAGAGCCGGGGGTGTTGCTGATCGTGCCGGCCACACCTTCATTGCCCTTGCCGCCAACGCCCACGGGCCACTTGACGCTCTTGCCCTCACCCACCTTGCTCTTCCATTCCGACGAGAAGGCCGACAGCGAATTGGTGAAAGCAAAGGTGGTGCCGGAACCATCGGAACGGTGCACCACCTTGATGGGACCACTGCCGCACTTGAGCTGATCCCAGGTGTCGATCTGGCCGAGGAAGATGCCGACCACCTGGTTCTGGGTGAGCTTGAGGGCGGGGCAGCTGGGATTGTTGTAGGCAACGGCGATCGTGCCACCGGTGGCAGGGAACTGAACCACACCCCGCTTCACCTTGGCCGCTTCGGCAGGTTTGATCGGTTCATCGGTGGCGCCGAAATCCACAGTGCCGGCGACGAACTGCCGCACCCCGGCGCCCGAACCCACCGACTGGTAGTTGACCTTGATGCCCTTGCTGGCAAGGCCGGCAAACGAGGCCTGATAGAAGGGGGCTGGGAAGGTGGCCCCAGCACCGTTGATGGTGGCGGCGGCCAGAGCTGCAGCGGTGATGGCCAGGCCGCCGCCGAAGCTGGCGGTGGTGCCGAGGATCAGGGCCTTCTTCGCGAAGGTCATTGCAATGCCAGGGATGGAGCCATACCTGGATAGCTTGCGACGGACCCCTGAGTCGTTATGGGTTGTTTAAGAGCGGCTCAAGATCCGCCCCAGTGGGTTCAGCGCCGCCACGCCCGATCGACCCAACAGCCCTGACACCCGCCAGGGCCCCATGACGCCAGAACCCGACTCCCACAGCAGATCTCGCCAGAGTTGGCGCCGTCGCCGAGGCCGCTGCAGCTCCAGCGCCTCCAGGCGCCAGCGCTGCCAGCAGTGCTGCGCGTCCTGCTCCAGCAGCTCCGCCAACATCGGCAGATCGGCCAAGCTTCCAATCGGCAGCTGGTCGTCGATGGCCTGCCGCAGGACCTCCAGATCGTGGAGTTCACCGAGCAGATCCTGGAGCCCCCGAAAGCAGCCGGCCCAGCGGCGGCAGCGGGGGCCCGTCAGGGGCAGGAGATTCTCGAGTGCATAACGGGCGTGCTTGCAGCGCTTGCGCAGATCGTGCACGTCCTCAACGGCGCCATCCGGCGCCAGCACCGACCAGCCGGGGTGTTGAAAAATCGCCACCAGTTCGGGGGCCTGCCACTCGATCAGCCACTGCCGCAGTGGCCTGTGCCCCAGGGCTGTGAACTGGGGCGCCTTCTGCCAGCGCTGAAGCTGGGCCAGGAGGTTCAGATACGTGCCACTGCGCAGGGTTTTTTCCACCTGGCCCTGGCTGTGGTGGCGTTCCCGCTGCAGCTGTCGCAGCACCGGCTGCAGGCGCTGGCGCTCCCCCTCGGGCAACTTCGGCAGCACGCTGCCCTCAAGGTGAGCCCGCAGGACGTCGAGATCCCGAGCCAGACCAAGCCGCCGCGCCACGCGGGCGATGCGCTGATCCCGCACCGCTTCCGGCAGGACCAGGGCCGGAGCGAATTGGCGCAGGGCCGTGCGCAGGCGGCGCATCGCCACCCTCATCTGATGGAGGGGTTCTGGGTCCCGGTTGGCGACAACCTCGCTCTGCAGCTCCACCAGGCGGCTGCTGGCCCGCTGAATCAACCCCAGAGCGAATGTGCCGTTGGTGAGGGTCCAGGGATCGGCGTGGGCCTTCTCAGCTCGTGCCATGGCCAAGATCTCCCTGCTGAATTGACTCTGAGCCCGCCGCCACGATCGGGGGTTAAGGAGAGGTTGTCCGCAACCATTCGAGCGGAACTTGACCTGGCCTTAACCCCGCCACCCAGAAGAGCGATCTAGCCTGGATTAAGGGTATTGGACATCCCGTGGCAAGTGAAGAGAATGGCGTCCGGTCTCCAATGGAGGCCCACGCCGGTTATCGCGGCCATGACTGGTCACCGGAGCGATTGCTGTTCCACCAGAATCTGGAGTCCTTCGCCGAACGGGTGGGTCTGATTGTCGGCCTGCAAGCCAACGGCAAACTGAGCCAGGACCAGGCCTATGCCCAGATCCGGGCGATCTGGAAGGAGCTCAAGGACAGCAAGGGAGCCCTGATCAACGGCAAGGCTCCGCGGGACTGAGCCTGTGGCGGCAGAGAACGGGGAGGCTTGGCTTCACCGCCACGGCCATCTGCGGCGGACACGGCTCTCTGAGTCGGTCCTCACCAGCTGCGGCGGCCGCTGACCGCAGGCTCGCCTTCGCCATTCCTGGTGATTGCTGGTTCATGGCGTATCAGCTCCCGAAGTCCTTCTGCAGTGATAAAGGGTGAGCGGGGCTGGATGGGCGAGTGCCTGGCAGCGCAGATCGGCGACCTGGGGCTGCTTGAGGCTGAGCAGCCGGATTGACTCCCCAGGAGCCAGATGGAGATGGTCTTCACCGCGCAGGCGCCGGCCTGCATACCAATTCAGGCTAGGGCGCTCCTGTTCCTGCCAGAGCCTCAGCTCGATGGAGTCCTGGCCTGCCGTCGTCCGGGCCGCCAGCAGCTGAGCCAGTCGGGGGACTGGCCAGCGTTCATGCAGTTCCCACAGCCACAGGGGACTGGCCAGCAACAGCAGCAGGGCCAACCAGGTGCCAAGCACCATCGCCAGGCCCCCCAGACGGCGTTGCCGGCCATCGGGTCGGGCCAGCAACCAGGCCGCGGCGATCAAAGCTGTGCCGAACACCAGGGCGATGGCGGCGGCAGGACGCACCGGCGGCAGAACTCCCGCCAGAGCCAGCATGGCCAGGGCCACAACGAGGGCTCCGAGCAGGCTCCACAGGCGCGGCAGTTGGGCGAGCAGGCCAACGCCGGTGGCCCCATCCGGGGGTCGGTGATCCACCATCGCAGCCAGCACCGGCCCGCACACCAGGGCGAAGGGGGGCCAGAGCAGCAGGCTGTACCAGGGCAACTGGGTGCGCAGGGGCAGCACCATCAGGCTCATCGACAGGGTGAGCCCCAGGCTCCAGAGCCCCGCCCGACTGCGCCGCCCCCGCCAGGCCATGGCCAGGCCGAAAGGCCAGAGGGGAAGCCAGGGCCAGCCCCCCTTCAGCACCTCCAGGACTGCGGTGAAAGGACCGTCACGATGTCCCTCGATGGCACTGCCGATGCGGGCATAGCCCTGGCCCAGCCACATCTGCAGCGCTCCATCACCCCGCTGCCACCAATGGCCCAGATGCCAGGCCAGACCGGGCAGCAGACCAACCAGCAGAGCCAGCAGCAGCAGCAGCCATTGCCGGGGCCGCAGATCCCGTTCCACCCCCTTCAAAGCCAGGGCCGTGACCAGAACCGGCAGGGCAGTGGGGGCCTTGAGCAGCAGCAGGGCACTACCGGCCAAGCCAGCCAGAGCACCCCAACCGAAAATCCGCCGCCGGGAGTTCATACGGCCGAGCAGGGCCCACCAGAGCAGGGCGATCGCCACCAGTTGGCTGCCGTCGAGCATCACCCGGTGGCCATGACGGGCCAGGGGCATCAGGGTAAGGGCAATGGCGGCGGTGGCCAGGGCCGTGGTGCGTTCGCCGGGCCGCAGGCGCCACTGGACCAACCCCAGAAGCGGCACGATCGCTGACGACAGCAGCGAAGGGCCGAGACGCAGCACCCATTCCGGCGGCAGGGCCGCGGGCAGATCGGTGGGAGTGGGTGCCGGAGCGAGCAGACGCCAGAGATCAATGCAGAGCGCGATCAGCCAGTGGATGAGCGGCGGCTTGTTGAGATAGGGCTCGCCCCAGTAGGTGGGCCAGAGCACCTGAGGCCAGGGTGCCTGGCTGGTCTCCAGGGCCACCCGGGCAACGATGCCTTCGTCCCAGTCCACCAACGGCACGCCACCGAGGCCGGTGAGGGCCAGGATCAGGGCCAGGATCCAGAGCAGCAGCAGTCCCGCGGTCAGGCGCCGATCCCACCCACGCCAGCCTTGCAGGCGGCCACCGCCCATCAACGCACCATCCGATCGGCGTCAATCATCCCGCAGCCAGCTTCAGGGGGGCCCGTGGGGCTGACACGGCAGGCCCAGGGCGGGGTGGAGGAGCGACTGGCGAGGAAACGCAGTGGCGTGATCGATCAGCAGCGGCGGAGGCTGTCTTGGCGTGGTGACGGCTTAGCCGGCGGGTCTCTGACCTGATACGAGCCACGGCTGAAAGAGCTGCCAAAACCACAAGGATTACCAGTGAGCGCCAACAGCCACATCCCAAAAACAAAAATGAAATACTGCCGATTCGCTCGAAGCGAAAGTGCGGTTTGTAATTTCATTTGCACTACAACCTTGCATCGCCTGAGATATGAGGCAAGCCACTTAGCCTGTTTTCACGATGCACTCGTTCCAATCACCACATGCCCCAGGAATCGTTACCACTATTGAGAAGCACTATCAATTCATCGTTATCTCGGGATCGGTCCCAACAGCACCCTTCCTCCATTGGTATCACTCGGTTGCTGGCCACCCAGGGCAACTACGGGAGCGACTGGGGCAGGAGGCACGGAATCAAGACTGAGAAGGCAAAGATATTTACCCAAGTCTTGAGGCGGATTCGCCGCAGAATCCAGCACCCACCCACCGGCATCCGCAGGCTCACAAACAGCACATTGACTGCATCCCACGATGATCTGGTCACTCAAACCCAGGTGTCCATGCTTCAGCCGGGCAAACCGATGGCCAGCGCCACGGAAGCGGAAAGTGCAGAATTAATGGAACCCGACGAGCCGCTTCGGTAAGGTACATCTGCAGCGGAATACAGCACCTCGCATGCAGGAAGTACGGATAGAGTTGCAGCGCAATAGCTACATGACCACAGCATCCATGGATCCACCTCAAAACCGATCCCACTCCTTTCACGCCCCCTCCAAAGAGAACCCAGCCATGAATGAAAGACTCCGGATGCTGCAGCGCCAGCCCAGGCGAATCACGATCACCCTCAGCTATCACGTCCACGAAGCCCTGCTGACGCGATCCGAGGAAGAGGGGCGCTCAGTCTCCAACCTCTGCGCCTATCTTCTGGAGGATTCCTTGCGCAATCCAGCAAGATTGCCGGTGCCTGGTGCGCCAATTCATCAGGAACTCATGGGTGTCCCCGTGCCCCAGTCCATGTCCATGGACAGGAAGGTTCAGGGCAATGGTCATCTTCGGGGAGGTTAACGATCGATCGCAAGCCTCTCGTGGCTCCTCGGGCTATCGGCTGATCCAGCCGATAGCCCGAGCCCTTGACATTGATACGGCCTCGGGGTTCCCAGCAACGGCGCTCCCACGACAGCCCATCACCCTGGCCCGCCTTCGCGTCCCGTGGGCGTCCGCGATTCAAGTACGGGGCCGCGGACCATCACCATCGCGACCAAATCTCCTGCGACTTCGTTTTAGCGCCGCCCAGTATTGAGCACGAGCCTACAATAATCAAAGTCATGGCGGCCGCACGATGGAGGACTGTCAAAGGATTTGGGATTGGATCTACAAGGGAAAAACCATCCAGAACAACAACGGGCAGCAGAACGTTGTGCGTCGCAGATCTCCTGATCTCCGCCTCAGTAGCCAGCATCTCCAAAATAGATAGATAGTTTTACGAAGGTTTCGCGGCTGCCGTCCAGCAAGCTCTCGCTTGATCAACCAATTTTCGAAATGCTTCCTTTCCGCCAACTCGTGCCGGCTGTCTGATGGCCCCGCAGACCATCGTCAGCACCTGCGGCTCGATTCAGCGGTCTTCCCCAAACGCCTTGAACTGGAGCTACCGCCAGAGGCCCTCGAGCAGCAGCTGCGGCTGGCGGCCAAATGCGGACGCTCCCCCGGTGAGTTCGCTGAACACGTGATCAGTCAGTCCCTGGGTGAGGGGGCTACTGCCGACGTGGGTTTGACGGGGACAGTGATCAAGTCAATCCTGCCGCCCGCTCCTGAACGATCAGCAGCAGCCTCATCTGTCCCGCTGGCTGGTCCGGCGCCTGCGTGGCTGGCTGGCCGACCGGCAGGATTTCGGCCTCCACGCCAAGGATGGAGCCATCATGGCGGCGAATTGCCAGCGTTCGGCGCTGCGACTGATCCGTCCCTGCCAGCACCGCCTGCAGCGAAATCACCAGGTCTTGGCTGGACTGACAGGGACCATCGCGAAGCGGCTCCGGCGCTCCGGCGGCAAAGGCGGCCGCGGACATCCCCTGCACCGCCTCGCGGCTGAAGCCCACCAACGTGCAGAAGCTGTCATTGGCCAACACCAGACGGAGATCCGCATCCAGGCCTGCCAGAGCGAAGAGGTGGTTGTGAAGCACGGCCTCCAGCGTCGCCTGCTGCTGCCGGGCCTGCTCTTCGAGGGCACGCAGTTCGGTGATGTCGGTGAGAGTGCCGACCACGACAGGGTCGCTGCCCTCCTGCATCACCTTGGCTGATTCCTGCACCCAGTGCTTGCGGCCATCCCGGCTCTGCAGCCGGTACGCCACCGACCAGGCTCCCTGCCGCTCATGGCGAGCGGCCTGCACCAAAGCTCTGTCAGCGGGATCAATCGCCTCTTCCAGAAGTTGGGGCTGCTGACAGAGCTCGGCGGGTGTCCAGCCACTGATCGCCCGGATGCGCTCACTCATGAACAGGAGCTTCTGCAGCGATGGATCCTTCTTCCAGACAGCCACCTCAAGAGCGATGGTGAGGCAGGTGAACTCGCTCAGCGCCGCCTCGGCAGCCCGGCGCAGGGCCACCAGTTCCGACACATCCGTCAGGGAGATGATCACCCCCAACCGCATGCCGTCCTGTTCCTGGAAGGGCATGAACTGGACCAGGTAGGACACCTCCTCGCTGCTGGCTTCGACGCTGCGGCGATGGCCGCTCTCCATGACAGCTATGAGTGTTTCGCGCAGTTCAGGGAGGGGCACGGTGGTGGGTACGCCGATCAGCGGCTGGCCGATGTCGCTGGCCACAAGTCCGAACACCCGCACCGCCAAGGGCGAGAAACGGGTGATCCGCAGATGGTGGTCCAGAATCACCATGCCCTGGCTCAGGGAGGCCTGGATGTTCTCCAGGTCGTTGTAGAGCCGCTCCAGCTGATCGCTGCGGATTCGCAGCTGCTGATTGAGTGTGGCCAGTTCTTCGTTGGTGGCCTGGAGTTCCTCGTTGGATGCCTCCAACTCTTCATTCGATGCCTGAAGTTCCTCAGAGGAGGCCTGCAATTCCTCCGAAGAGGTCTCCAGCTCCTCGTTGGCCTGCTCCAGTTCACTCAGGGAATGGCGCAGGCTGTCCTGGTGGGAGAGCAGTTCCAGCTCCAATCGCTCAATTTCGCGACCAAAGCTGCCATCCCGATCGCCTCCTTCGCTGGCGCCAGGGCCAGTCTCGATCGCCTGAGGCTCCTTGTGGAAGGACAGCAGAGTCAGCGGGCACTCCCCCACCTGCAAGGACTCAGCCAGCAGCCGTATCGGACTGACAAGGTCGTCGAGGTGCAAGGGCTTGCTGCTGGCACGGCTGCCCTCGGCACGCACCAACAGCAACAGCACTCGCGCTTCCGCCTGGAGCTCGGGGCGCAGGAAAGCCGGACCTTTGGCCGTCATCCGGCCCTGGGGCAGACGGCAGTAGGGACTGACATCGCCGATCACCTCCACGAGCTCGTGGGTCTGATCGAGCACCAGCGCTGGCCCACAGAGCTGGTGAACCAGCGCCTCCAGCAGGGCCACGTGTTGGTCAGGCAAGGTCGCTCGCTGGTTCGGTTGATGGGCAGGGGGGAGGCCGGACGGAGACAGCGGCCGGGTGGACGCCAAGGAAGGCGCGGGTTGCCGTCTGCAGACCTCCAGCGTGCGCTGGTAAAGGCGCTGAGATGCATTGACGATGGCAAAACCAGGACTGCGATTGCCGATGGCCTCGGAACTGCCCAGGAACAACAGACCACCTGGGCGCAAGGCATAGGCAAACTGAATCAGAACCCATGCCTGCACGGGTGGTGTGAAATAGATCAGCGTGTAGCGGCAGGAGATCAGATCAAGGTTGGGAAATGGAGGATCCTCGCAGAGGTTGTGCCGGGCAAAGACAATGCAGTTCCTCAATCCTTTGTCAACTTCAACCTCGCCATCCTTTTCGGTGAGGAAGCGACTGCGCAGTTCGTCAGGAATCGATGCGGCGGCTGAGATTGGATAAAGGCCACGGCGAGCGATAGCCAGGCTCTGCTCATCGAGATCGGTGGCGAAAATGCGCAGGTGTGTCGCCAAGTCCGCTGGGTGGCCGAGCACCTCACTGATGAGCATGGCAATCGAGTAGGCCTCCTCACCGCTGGCGCAGCCAGCGACCCAGACCCGCAGCCGTTCCCTCGGGATCGAGTCTCCCCACAGGCTGCGCAGCTGCTCCCGCAGGGCCTCGAAAGCCTTGGGATCGCGAAAGAAGGAAGTGATGCTGACCAGCAGTTGATGAACCAGGCCCCGGGCTTCCACCCCCTGGGAGCTGAGCAGGGGGAGATAGTCGCCGAGGCTGCTGATGCCGTGAATCGCCATGCGGCGCTGCAACTGCCGGCGCAGGACTGATTGCTTGTAGTTAGAAAAATCAATGCCACTGAGCTGCTTCAGTCTGGACGTAAGGGTGTTGAGCAGCATCAGCTCCGATTCGGGTAAAGGTCCGCCCACCCCGGCTCCCCCCTCCCGGATCAGCTCACTCAACCGCTCACCGATGGCGGCCGCCTCGAGCACAAGGTCGGCGCCACCCAGCGAGATGGCCGCCTTGGGCATGCTGTCAAACTTGGCCTCCTCAGGTGACTGGGCAATGGTGAGACCGCCTGCAGCCCAGACAGCCCTCATACCTCGGGCACCGTCGGAACCGGTGCCGGAGAGCACCACCGCAATCCCCCTCTCGCCCCACTGCTCCGCCAGTGATTCGAACAACAGATCAATGCAGGGGCTGGGCCCGAAGTGAGCCAGGGGTTCGCGAACTCGCAGACACCCAGCATCCAGTAACAGATCGCGGTTGGGCGGTGCGATCGCGATCACACCCGGCTCCAAGGCTGCGCCATCAACGGCCGTGATCACCTTCAAACTGGTGACGCGGGCGATGATATCGACCAACTTGCTTGGATGGTCAGGCGAGAGATGCTGAGCAAGGATGTAAGCAAAGTGGCCGGGCACCGTCAAATGACGGGCCAACTCCTGAATGGCATCCAGTCCTCCAGCGGATGCCCCGATCACCACCACATGATCAGGCCGAACTGGGCGCTTGCCCGTTGACTCACCGCCGGTTAACCTTTCCACCACATCACCTGCGCTGGTAAAACTACAATAAGCAAGTCAGCAGGCAGGCTGTCACAGAAGTGCAGTTTTTTTACAAGAACGCAAAGGGTCGATAGAGTCAATCCACCCGACGCTAATATTGCGATAATAGGGTTGATTCAAGTTGCCACAAGGATTGAAAGTTAATTTTCCAAACATTTGCCGCAGAGATTTTGGCTCTGATCATTCCCATTTGGGACAAGTCAGTGCCATGGCTTGCTATGCAAATGAGAGCGAAGGGGCGAACTCCGAGTCACTTTCTGCACTGACCATTTTCTCTGAGCATCACTGCGGAAAATCTCAGTCGAAGGCGGATATTTTGTGGAGCTTCAATGGAAACTGAACGTCATCCCGGATTTGCAGCACTACAAAATCCTTTCAAGCGAAAACTGAGACTGGTTGAAGCCAGTTTCGCCCTTGGTCGTGCAGACGCTGAAATCGCACCAGTGACGACCCACAACAGCAACAGTATTGCCAATACAGAATGGCATTATGGCTGCAACCTCTCCTTCGGCTCCCTTGTGATGGGGGCGGGGATCGGCCTGGCCACAGCCACCGCAATTGACGCGAATCTCCAGCCAACGGTGCTGCTCGGTTACGACGGCGATGCGATCGTCACGCACCAGGGGCGCACCTGGCAATTACACGCCGGCGACTGCCTCATACTCTCGGGCCAAATTGAAACGGAGAATCCAGACCAGAACATGGCCTGGATTGGCAATCGATACAGCGTCGTCACCATTCGCCTTGATCGCCAACAGCTTCTGCAGACGGTTAAGCAGATGGGCGTCGGCACCTCGGCTGCGATGACTTACAGCCTGCCCCTGGACCAAGTCACATGCTGGTCGCCACCAGCCAGCGAGCTACAGGTGATGTGCCAAGCAATGCTACGGGAAGCGATCAACAAGACTGAACAGCTTCTCAACATAAGCCCAATTCTGCCAGAAAAGCTACAAGTTGATGAACAGATCTATCGGCTATTAGCAGTAATGCTGGTACCAGACCTGGCACAGGAAGGCCCTTTTGATCGAATACGACTGAGGGAGCGACAAGGGCGTGATGCTTTTGATGATCTTATTGATTACATCAAGGAGAATCTCGATCAACCTCTGAATCTGACTCTGTTGGAATCACGCAGTCACTATTCACGTCGCGCCCTCCAATATGCATTCCGCGAGCGTCTCGGCTGCACCGCCACCCAATGGATTCGAGGCCAGCGGCTGGATCTGGCCCGGCAGCTGCTGGAAAATCCCCGCCCTGTCGACACCGTCGCCAGTATCGCCATCGCCAGCGGCTATCGCTCCCTCAGCCTGTTCAGCGTTGACTTCCAACAGCGTTTTCACCTCAAGCCCTCGGATCTGCTGCGAGAGGCACGGGCCTCCAGGGCTCAAGAGCAGCGGGCTGCTGACGCAAAAGCTCCAGAACCTGTTGGTCCTGGAGCTGTTCGAAGTGCTCATACCAGAGCCCCACAGCCCTGAGATTGTCCACCAGAGCCAGCACCTCCAACCGATCCACCAAGGGCTCCAGCTCGCCGACAACACAGCGATCGACCACCGGCACCGCCAGAGACAAAGAGGCCGGAACCAGACTGCGCAGCGACAACAGAGCCGCCTTCACGGTCATGCCGGTGGCAATGCCATCATCCACCACGATCAAGTGGCGATGGCGCAGCTGCTCATCCTCAGGATCACCGAACAAGCGGCGTCGCCGCTCCAGCTCCTGTAGCTCGCCCTCAAGCCAGCCCTGCTGCTGGGCCGCTTGCGCCCGTCGCCTGGCTGCATCGCCGTTGCGCCACACCACCACCCCATGGGCTGCCACGGCACCGATGGCTAGCTCCGGCCAAGCGGGATCAGCAATCTTGCGCACCGACCAGGTGGCCAGCGGCAACCGCAACAGCGAAACCATGGCCGCCGCCACCGCCACCCCGCCCCTCGGCAGGGCCAGCAGCACGGTGCCCGAGTCCTGAGCGCACCAGACACTGCAGGTCTTGGCCAGCGCCAGACCTGCCTGATGGCGATTGAGCCAGAGGGGCGGTTGAACAGCCATTGAGGAGCTCAGGCAGCGTCGGATGAATCTCAGCCCCTGACGGGACTGAGATTCTGGAGGAACCAATCCCGGGCCAGGGTGGCGGCATGGCGCAGGGTGCCAGGTTCTTCAAACAGATGGCTGGCCCCAGGCACGACCAACAAGGCATGGGGGGCCCGGAGCCTGGAAGCCACCTCGCGATTAAGCCTGAGCACATCAAAGTCCAGTCCACCCACGATCAACAGCGTCGGGCACAAGACGGCCCCCAGCACCTCCATCGCCAGATCAGCTCGGCCGCCGCGAGAAACCACAGCACCCACCGCCTCTGGCCGCTGGACTGCCCCATGAATCGCGGCGGCAGCGCCTGTGCTGGCGCCAAACAGACCCAAAGGCAGGGCGGCCAGTTCCTGACGCTGCCTGATCCAGTCAATGGTGCCGATCAGTCGCTGGCTGAGCAAGGGGATATCGAAGCGCAGTGACTGATCAATACGATCGCGACACTCCTCCTCAGGGGTGAGCAAATCAAACAGAAGCGTGCCCAAACCGGCCTCCAGCAAGAGCTCGGCCACACGCCAATTGCGTTGGCTGAGACGACTGCTACCACTGCCATGGGCAAATAACACAAGCGCTGATGTGACTGGCGGCAGGATGAGCGAGCCAGCAAGCTGAGCATCATTGACGTGGAGAATCAGGTCGTGCGTGCCGGCGTTGGTGGACATCATGACCACATATCCTGTTTCAAACACTCTTTCCTCCCTATCTTGATCAGTTCAGGACTCAGCGATGCCATCCCGAGAAAGGTTGCATCAGATCTGCTGAAACCAGGACGTCAAGGCATGCCGATGGATAGTTTTAAAAAGTCACCACTCGCCGATACAAAGCATCATGTCGCTGATCAAATGGGAGCCACTCAATGAAATTGAAAGTCTGTTTGGCCGAGCCCTGAGCTGGCCAATGAGCCGCTCGCATTCACTGCTCGGGGTAGGTGACTGGAATCCCCGGGTTGACATCAGTGAAAGCGACGGCACGTATCTGATCAAGGCTGACATCCCTGGCGTATCCAAGGATGCAATTAAAATCTCGTTGGAGAATGGCATGCTCACAATCCAAGGGGAACGCAAACAAGAGAAGGAAGAGGACAACAAACGCTTCCACCGCATTGAGCGCTTTTACGGCAGCTTTACACGCAGTTTCTCTCTACCGGAGGATGCTGACCCTGCTGCGATCAAGGCCTCAGCAGAGGGTGGCCAGCTCACCGTCACCATCCCCAGGAAGGAAACCACCCCAACCTCCACGGCAATTGAAGTGCCGGTACAATGAACCAATCAGTCCCAAAGAGCCACCAGACAGAGACATGGTGCGGCACATCCTCTACGTGTTGATCATCTAGGTGCTCACTGGGGCTTCATGAAGGTAGAAGGCGACTCAACAGACGGGCATCAACCTTTGGCGCAGCTGCTGAAGGGCTTTGTGCTCAAGGCGCTGAACCCTGGCCTTGCTGACCCCCAGTTGTTCAGCTGTTTTGGCTAAAGACAGGACACTTTCACTGCCATAACGACAATGGAGCACCGAACGCTGGTGAGAATCCAACATTGCAATTTCACCATGAACCCAGCCATAGTCATCTTCCAGTTGGTCAGAATGATTTGCTGACACGATGTCACACAGACGGCCTTCGCTGTCCTGGCCACCCAGTTGCTGATCAAGAGACAACGGCCTACAGCTCGAGTAGCGGTCCAAGACGAAATTCAAGCGTTCGGTACTAACCGAGAGTCGTTCTGCAACCACAGAAAGAGGCGTAGAGACTCCGGCATCATGAGTCATAGCCTGAGCCTTTATCGCAGTTTCAACAAGATGAGCCGGTAGTCGGATTGGACCAGCATGCTCTTGGAAGTGGCGCATAATTCCATGTTTTATCCACCAATAAGCATAGGTGGAAAATTTATAGCCTCGACAGGGATCAAAAAGCTCCACGGCCCGGATCAGGCCAATATTCGCAGACTGTATTAAATCTAACAGGTCAATCTGCAAATGGGCTGCTCGAGCTTGATAGTGCTTACAGGCAGAAACTACAAGTCGCAGATTAGCGTTGACCATCCGGTTCATCGCTCGGCGCCCACGCTTTTCAAGCGCAACAGGCGGGTCCACGTGCTGGCGCCACTCACGAATGATGGAACCAAGATGAATTTCCTCATCAGCAGTCATTAACGGAATCCTCCCTATGCTTTTCAGATAAAAATCTAGAGATTCCGACATAGCGAATCAGGAAAGTGCTTGAAACAATGATCATGAAAGAAAAGGGAGAAGCGGGCGGATCATGCCTCCCAAAAGCAGCTCATCTGCAGCACTCTGGTTGCAAACCATTTCGCAGCATGAGTCAGCCAATTACAGGCCAATCCGAAGCAACAGAACTGAATTTTCTTCGCATCTTGGCGATTGGACAGAAGATTAGAGCCAAATGTCGGAGAAAAACCTGTGAGCCAAGCCAACCAACACAAAAACGAACCGATGAACGGGAATTACGGAGGCATTACTTGATCAAAAATTGGGCTTTGGACAGAGACACAGCCCTTGACAACTAAGACAATTTAATATAAAATTGCATAATGCCACCTGCACCTTAAGCTTATGGCACGGCAAGAACCACAAGGAAAGCAGCAAATAGCCCATGCATATTCGGCTTGAATATTAAACAGCAACCCATACCCACACACACGCGCACGCAACCAACGGAGATTAGACATGCTAAGAATAAGAAACCAATCCAGTGTTGTTGAGCGCTCCATCCCAGCGCAAAGGGAGCGAGAATTGTAATAATTCAGCTTCATCTCTACGGCGCACGTCGCCACCAAGAAAAGCAAGACAACCGAATCGCAACTGGCGCTTAAACGCGATGATGCCCTTGCCCTGACGAGAAGCTGATCAAAGTTGAAAGAGTCGCAAGCAAATTTAGTCGGGCAAGCTCATCACTCCATTGGCTTCGCACAATCCACGAGAGACTACTTTGCATCGCTTATGTTGACCCCATATAATTAAACTCAGATTCCGCTCAAATTCAACTCAACTATGCCAAGAGTTCAAATCCAACGCGACAATTATTTACCCAAAGTTGAATATATCCCATTCATCGGCCCAAGAATGATCCTATCCTGCTGTAGCACCTGCAGACATCAAACCTGAATAGTACAGACATACGACGAAGAATCAAGCGGGAGGACGAACGAAAAAATCAGGAATACAGCAGCAAAGACTAAAAACCTACTCCTTGATGACATTTAATCCTATGCCATGGCCCAATGACAGGCACAGTCCAACCAGAGCAAAACCAAGTCAAAACCTGGAGATTGTTGGCCATTTATGGTTTGTCGTATTCCTGATTCTTTGCATCATACCGATCTTGCCGATCCGGATCATGGACGCCTGGGTTCTGGACCTGAGCCACCAGATCCTGAAGCTGGCATGCCTCCCACTGATCGGGATCATGATGCTGGAGCTTGCCAGGCAGATAACTCCTTGGCGGAGGCACCTGAAAGCGCGACACAAGCTGGTTCTCGGCACAACCAATCTGGTATCGATAGGTTTTTTTTGCTGACAATTCCGCTTCAAATAATACTTATAAAAAACATTAGAATACCGATTGCGGAGATACACCACATCCTGACAGGCTCAGAACCAGCCCTGCATGCCCAAGAAATAGTGCCCAATTCAGGCAATCCATGTTGCCTTGGGTTACGGAATTGCTTTCAATCTTGCTGGACACCACCTACAAAGGCTATAAACATACAAGCAAACAATATTAGCCACAACAATCAGGGGCTGAAATGCTCAGTCCTAAACCTTGATCTCGAAAGATCTGGAAGCAAAGGTCTCCCTGAGACGCCACAACGACCCTGATAAACCCGTACTTGAGGTTCCACGCCGACCCAAACATTGACCATCGATACAGGCACAATCCAGATCGTTTGCTTATGCTCAACCGAATGGAATTGTGGCGGCCGAGAACCCTCGCGAAGCTCCACACAGCGTTACAAAATGCGGTTATTGTGCAGCAGTAGCGCGTCAGTCTCGATCAAATCCAGGCTAGAGGCCATACTTAATATTAGTTGACGATGCTTGGTTGTGGTTGACGAGGAATTCAGCAGCCAAGATACTGCCAATTTTTTGCAGTGGTCCGGCTATGCCTTGATCGTAGTTTGTGGTATCACAACTATTGTGGATATGCTACCGGTTGCTTTGCTTCAACCTGTCTGGCTGGTTCGATTCAGCAGCAAGCTTCTTGGTGGCGGCATCTTGGCTCTGACTGGAATGGTGTTGCTGGTCCTTGCACTCCGCATTGATCCCGGGGTGTTGCCGCTGTCACGCTTTCAAAAACGTATCCGCATAATGGGCCGATTTGTGGCGCTTGTCTTTCTGTTGCTGATTCCAGTGCAGACAATCGCAGGGGTCGTCGTCTTGGATGATGAATCTCGCACGATCCAAAGCAGACTGACGCAGCTTCAACAGGCTACGGACTTGATCAGCATCGCGAACAATGAGAACGAACTGATCAATGGTTTAGCACTATTACCTCAGTCGCCAATATCAAAAGGCCAGAAATTAAGCGCACCCTTCGCTGCAGTGAAAAGCCAAGTGCTACGCCAACTCAACCGCCAAATCCCCCAGTTGCAGACACGCATTGAGGAGGTTAAAAAAGTTCGGCTCGTTCACGGAACGACGCAGTGGTTCAAGCAAGCTGTCATCAGTGCTGCCTATGCCATGGCATTCTGGACATTGGGCAGTGTCCGAACTCAATCGCGTGCCGGTCTAAGGCACCATCCGCTGCAACTGGCATTCAGCTCGATCCCGATGCTGCGGAATCTTCGTCTGGGCCGAAGAAACCGCATGGAGATCCCTGCGGAGTGGCTGGAAAGCAGCGGACCAGCAGATCACAGAGGTGGATCCTGATCCTGAAAGGATTTTGCCATGGGTTTGCGCATGGCAAAGGCCTTCAAAGCCCATGCTGCAACAAGTCTGTCGGATTGAGCTTGACAGCTTGAGCATCACAGCTGGACCTGCTCCAATCCACCACCACTCCAAAGATGACCCTCCCCATGGGCCACTCGCCCGTTCGCCAGAAATAGATAACTCTGCACATATTGGACTTCCCCAGGGTGGCACCATGATCGTTGATAAGCGCGTACGGCGTGATCCATTCTGCTCTTATGCGGATCATGCAAACAGAATGGCGAAAATGCAAGTCCAGCTCATCGTGCTTGACTCATGGCCTTTGGTACCCCTATGCTCGTCAAACATTCACCTAGATTTCATGGCCTCTCAGAAATTCAGGTCACCAGTAAGGGTTTCGGTCACACTTCCATGGATTACCTATGAAAGGCTTGTCAATGAAAGTCAGAACGAAGGGCGATCAATCAGTAATCTTGCCTCATTTCTCATTGAATCAGCACTGTTAAACCACCCAACCTGTCCACCACCAACTCCGCTGCCCGCGAACATCACAGACATGCAACCCTCATCCAATCAGGCCAAGACTATCTAACAATTTTTCAGGAGGAGAATGGTTCAACCCATCAATAGAACCATCCATGAGAATACCAACGTCACTCAAGGCTCAATGACCATACTTAGCATATACTGCTACGGCAGCGCCATCATAAGAGCGAAGGCAAGTCAATAGCAAGATTAATCCCAATATAATTCAAGTCGCACTCTCTTCTGCGACTATTTCAAGCTCCTGGCAGCAATAATCAAGGCAACCCCAGTAAACGCATGGCACCGAAGTTCGATTAAATTTGCAGGCCCAACCACATCAAAATAAAGGGGAAAGACAACGAGTGTAGTGCTGAGAACGATTGCAATCCCAGACATTCTGGAAATGATGAACGAGAGCGGCAGCCAAAGCAAAATAATAGAATAAAGAACTGGCACAACGACAATGATCTAGCCAAATAAAAGACTATCAAGCTGAGCAAAGTAAACGCCAAAATCATTGCTGCCATTGGCAATAGTTACAAGGCATACCCGATATGCGCGGCTATCATGGAACAAATTGAGAAACAAAATGTGTTTATCACAAACGCCTGCCGATGCTCGACTGAGGATCAGGGTTCGATAGGTGCAAGATTAGACATAAAGTGGATACTCAACCGATGGCTCCATCCCATGATGTTGCAACCCTGCACTCACTCCGTACTGCGATCATCGAGCCTCCATTCCAACTCCCTGAGCTGAGGCAATCATGACAACGGGCTGGTTGATCATCCTGGAGATAGACGGCTGCAGCCTGCCCATGCTGGAGGGCCCTATCAGCCCAGAGATCACGACTGCAGCCATGGGAACGACCCCAGGTACCGGCATGAATCAGGCCCCCCCTCCGCTCGGGCATGACTCTCCCAAGTGGCCCGATACAGCCATGAACAACAACCGGCTCAGTTGGCAAAGCTCATGGAGGCATAATGGTGGACTGCGCAGCCCATCAAGGCCAACCCCAGGACGAAGGTCCCCAGAGCTGCAACCATCACGGGAATATCCGCTGCTATTGCTGCAACTACCGCCACAAGTTCGCACACGACCGGCTTCAGCACAGCAGCCTTTCTCTGTCATGCAAGTCCTGGCTGCTCCCTACTCCTTGTTGCGGCCGTCATGGTGGAACAGGCCCATGGCCTGACAGACAACAACCAAGCAGTCCATCACGCCCCAGACTGAGGTGCAGCAGCCCCTGCACCTCATGCCACAGCTTCGCTTTCCCATGCTGCCTTCGCTTGTTCGTGCATTGCTGCTGATGGGTCTGGGAACAGCGGTGCCGTAAGGAACAGCCATGGCCTCCGGAACAGCCGTGGCTCCGGGTTCCACCAGGGTGACGCCGCAGCGGCAATGACATAGTCCGTGACAGCTAGGGGGATACCGACGCAGCTCGGGGTGGTTGTCTCGAGGCCCCCGAGACAGTGGCAGCCGGTAGCAGTCGTGAGATCGCCGATCCGGTGGAACCACGTCCCAGGTGTTTCGCCTGGCGCTGATGCTGATGGGGGAGATTGGCCTGCTGGTACTGATCGATCGCTGGGTGGGCAAGCTGGCCGATCGACCCGGCAGTGGCTCCCTGTCCAAGAACGCGACGGCCCTGAAAACCCAGACGATCGGCTACCCCGAAGGCCTGCGCTTTCTGGATTCGCTGCGCAGCCAGAAGCTGTTGGAAGCCCCCTTGGAGCCCTGGGACTCAGCGTCAGCTGGAGAACCCACCCCTCCACCTCCTTCCTGTTTGTTGGCCGCCGTCAGCGAAGGCCAGATCGAGTTCTGTGGTGGTGGAGGCACCGCCAGCATCATCTCCCAGGCAGCCCAGCAATTGTTCGTACGGGTGGCGCGCGAGAAGTATCCCGATCTCCAGGGAGAGGCGATTCTGGTACCGGAGGATTCAGCCATCCAACAGTTGCACGATCGGCGCGGCCGCCGCATCGGCTTTGATGAGGGCTCCAGTGCCCACGATGTCCTGATTCGGACCTTGCAGACCGTGGGGCTGTCCTCTACCGATATCCAACCGCTTCCCCTACCCCTGGCCGAAGCCCTGACGCGCTTTCGCGAGGATGAGCTGGATGCCTGGGTGGTGTGGATGCCCTATGCGCCCACCCCGGCACGGGGCACCTATCGCGGACGGTCGATTGCCGATCTCTGCAGAATTCTCGCTGATCAGGCTGCCGCTGAAGCGCCCACCCGCTACGACGCCATTCATGAGCTCGTCAGAGACTCTCCCCACGTTCTCAAGGCTCTGCTGGAGAAGTTCAATGAAGCCGTGGTGCTGCTCAATCGCCAGCAATTTGAAGAGGCCCTCGACCAGAATCGAGCTCATGCCTTGGAACCAGACATGATGGAAACCCGCGATCAACACACCCTGAAGCGCTCGATTCTGCCGATCGATGAACCGACGCTACGCAGCCTGGAGTATCAGTCCAACGTGTGTTGCCCAACCTGGGCCTGATCCCCACCAGGGTGGCGGGAGGGATGGCACCTACAGCCTGCAGACCCGCCAGAACTGGACCTACTGGGCAACCTTGCTCAGACCAGGCATGAAGCGGCGTTCGTGTTCATAGCCCTTGAGCATGCGATTCCAATAAAGCCAGGGCAACAGATTTTTCTTCACCAGCCACATGCTGGCCCGCTCCTGGGTGGGATCGAGCGGGAAGGATGGCACCGGCTGTCCTTCATAGTTGAACTCCGCCATGATCGCGCGGCCGTAGCCGGTGATCAGCGGACAGCAGGCATAGCCGTCGTAGCGGGCGCTCAGGGGCTGGCCATCGAGGAAAGCCAGCAGATTGGCCACCAGCACCGGCGCCTGTCCCCGGATCGCTGCCGCCGTCTTGGAGTTGGGCAGCGAAGAGACATCGCCCAGTGAGAAGACATTGGGATAGCGGACATGCTGGGTGCTGAACTTATCGACCTCCACCCAGCCCCCGATACCCTGCACCGCCAAGGGGCTTTCGGCCACCACATCCGGAGCGGCCATCGGTGGTGTGACGTGGATCATCGCGAAGGGGATCACCTCCTCGCGGCTGCTCTCGCCGTCCTTGACGTCGAACACGGCCTCTTTGCAGGTGGGCCGGATCTCCTTGAGAGTGTGCAGGAAGCGGGTCTGAATGCCGCGGCGGGCCACCACCTGCCTGAGCGGTTCGGCGAAGGTGGGGATAGCGAAGATCCCGGGAGTGGCCGTGCAGTAGGTCACCGTTGTTCGGGCGGCCACAGCGGCGGAGCGCTGGAAGACATCGTCCGCCAGATACATGATTTTCTGGGGTGCCCCGGCACACTTGATCGGCGTCTGCGGGAAGGTGAACAGGGCGTTGCCCCCCTGGAACTCCCGGATCGTCTTCCAGGTGTAATCGAGCAGATCCTTGCGGTAGTTGCTGGTGATGCCCTGGCTGCCAAGGGCTTCGGGCAGGCCCTTGATCTGATCCCAGCAGAGCTTGATGCCCGTGGCCACAATCAGCACGTCGTAGCTGAGACTGCTGCCGCCACTGGTGGTGACCGTGTTGGCCGCCGGATCAAAAGCCGCGGCCGCCTCACGAATCCAGTGCACCCCGGCAGGGATCAGGGACGCTTCGTCACGACGGGTCTGCTCCAGGCTGAAGACGCCGGCACCCACCAGGGTCCAGCCCGGTTGGTAGTAGTGATCGCTCACCGGCTCAAGGATGGCGATCTCCAGCTGGGGCCGGGCACGCTTCAGCTGGCTGGCTGCCGTGAGTCCGGCTGCGCCGCCGCCGACAATCAGGATCTGATGATGGGCCATGGAGCCTGTGACGGTGCAAACGTTGGTCTGGATCCCCAGGATCTACACCCGCAGCCCCTTGCCGTCAGCACAGGTGTCCATCCGCTGGCGAACTGTCACCGAAACCGGGCCCGCCGGGGCTCAGGGCTCAGCGGAGCCCCGGACAGGGTGAAGGCCTGTGCCACCAAGCGATCCAGTTGCTCGCGGCAGCCCCAGACTGCCAGTAGCCCGCCGCGGAGCACCGCCATGTTTCTGACCCTGCATCAGCACGAGAGCGAGGGGGCTGTGGTGGAAGTGCTCGATCTCAAACAGCTGTTTGATCCGTTCGCCCCCGCGGTCAAGGCCCGCATGCACAACGGCGAAGAGCTGCAGGATCCGCACCACTTCAACAAGGCCGAGCTCAGCTTCCCCTCCGGCGAAGCCCTGCCGCGCTGCTGGGTGGATGCCCAGTACCGGGTCTGAGCACCGGCGGGCCGTCGACGGCTAAGCCACGGCAGCCGACAACCCGGGCAGTCAGCCTGGGCTGCGGTGAGGCGACCGTCTCCGACGGGCGAAATCAGGGTGTCGACGTATCACCAGGAACATGCCGAGCTGGCAGCGGCCACACCCGAGCGCGGGCTGCGGGCAGAGGGTGGATCAATCCCTTCCCCCGCTCCGGCTTCCATGACCCTGCAGCTCGGTGATGTCGTTCCCGATTTCAACCAGGACGCCCAGCTCGGCCCGATTCACTTCTACGACTTCGCCGCTGACAGCTGGGTGGTGCTGTTCTCCCACCCGGCGGACTACACCCCCGTGTGCACGACGGAGCTGGGGGAAGTGGCCCGGCTGCGTCCCGAATGGGAGAGGCGCAACGTCAAGACCATCGCCCTGAGCGTGGACACCGCCGAGAGCCATCGGGGTTGGATCGGCGACATCAACGAGACCCAGCACACCACGGTCGACTACCCGATCCTGGCCGACGCCGACCGGCGGGTGAGTGAGCTGTACGGCTTCATCCATCCCAACGCCAGCAGCACCCTGACGGTGCGCTCGGTGCTGATCATCGATCCCAACAAGAAACTGCGCCTGCAGATCACCTACCCGGCCAGCACCGGCCGCAACTTTGCTGAAATCCTCAGGGTGATCGACTCCTTGCAGCTCACGGAATACCACCAGGTGGCCACGCCGGTGAACTGGAAGGACGGCGAGGACGTGGTGGTGGTTCCCTCGATCTCGACCGAGGATGCCAAGGTCCGCTTTCCTCAAGGAGTCACCGAGGTTCGTCCCTATCTGCGCTTCACTCCCCAGCCGAATCGTTGATCGCAACCCATGGGAATCCGAGTCAGCCATGTCAGCAAACAGTTCGGCGACTTCAAAGCCGTCGACGATCTCAGTCTTGATGTCGAAACCGGGTCGCTGGTGGCCCTGCTGGGACCTTCCGGTTGCGGCAAGAGCACCCTGCTGCGCATGATCGCCGGGCTGGAGAGCGTTGATGCCGGCCACGTCTACATCAACGGCAAAGAAGCAACCAGCCTCTCGGTGCAGGACCGCCATGTGGGCTTCGTGTTCCAGCACTTCGCCCTGTTCAAGCACCGCACCGTGCGGCAGAACCTGGCCTTCGGCCTGGAGCTGCGCCAGTGGTCGAAGCCGCAGATCCAGCATCGGGTCGAAGAGCTGCTGAACCTGGTGCAGTTGGGGGGTTATGGCAATCGCTATCCCTCCCAGCTCTCCGGCGGCCAGAGGCAGCGGGTCTCCCTGGCCCGGGCCCTGGCGGTGCAGCCCCAGGTGCTGCTGCTCGATGAACCCTTCAGTGCCCTTGATGCCAAGGTGCGCAAGGAACTGCGGGCCTGGTTGCGCCAGCTCCAGGAGCAGACCGGCGTCACTACCGTGATCGTCACCCACGATCAGGAGGAGGCGATGGAGGTGGCCAATACGATCGTGGTGATGAACCAGGGGCGCATCGAGCAGATCGGCTCCCCGGCAGAGATCTACGACGAACCGGCCAGCCCGTTTGTGATGCGGTTTGTGGGGGAGGTGAATGTGCTCTCCGGCGCCAGCCTGGGAGCGGCCGCTGCCGAGCTGCTTCGGGCCGGCAGCGGCGACCGAACCGCGGGCCTGGCTGAAGTGGACCGGGGTACCAGGATCAGCGCTGCTCTGCCGGAGGCTGATGCTGTTGGCGGTGATGGCCATGGCGGTGCTGACAGGGCTGCTGCCGGCCACCGGGAGCAGAACCACCCCAGGGCGCTGATCCCCGTTGAGCGGGAGCTGTTCATCCGGCCCCACGATCTCGATCTGCTCGATGAACCGCTCGCTTGCAGCTTTCCGGCCGTGCTCCAACGCCTGATTCACCTGGGCAAAGACGTCCATGCCGAGCTGCTGCTCGACAACGGCCAACTGATCTGCGCCCAGGTGCCGCGCGAGCGCTTCAACGCCATCGACAACAACCTGACCCATGGTTCCCGCCTGCATCTGCGACCCCGGGCCGTGCGCAGCTTCAGCTGAAGCAGTTGCGGCGCCACGGACTTTTTCGACTGGGTGTAAGGCTCTGACCTGGACCGGCTGAGCTGCAGCCACAGGAGCATTCCTTGATCAGGGCGCTGTAGAGATCGGCAAGGGCGTCTTCAACCTTCCTGATCGAGTCGGGCCACTTTCTTGTCGTGCTCCAGCAATTGCTCGACCAGCAATTTCAGCAGCAGCGACACGATCGCCACCCCGCCCAGCACCATCGCTGCCCCGAAGGCGAGCTCGGTCTGATACTGCTTATAGGCATCTTCGACGAACAGCGGCAGGGTCTGGGTTTCAGCGCGGATGTTGCCACTGACCACCGAGACGGCACCGAACTCACCCAGGGCCCGGGCCGTGGTGAGGATCAGTCCGTAGAGCGCAGCCCAGCGCACCGAGGGCAGAGTCACCTTCCAGAACACCTGCCAGTCGGTGGCTCCGAGGGTCTTGGCAGCCTCCTCCTGCTCCCAGCCCTCCTCCTCCAGCAGCGGGATCACCTCCCGGGCCATGAAGGGGAAGGTGACGATGATCGTGGCCAGCACGATGCCCGGCCAGGAAAAGATGATCTTCCAGCCAAGACTGTTGATCACGGGCGCCAGCAGACCGTGGCTGGGGCTGTAGAGCAACACCAGCATCAGACCGACCACCACCGGTGAAATCGAAAAGGGCAGATCGATGATGCTGAGCAACAGGGCCTTGCCACGGAAGCGCCGCCGGGCGATCGCCGTGGCCGCCGCCAGGCCGAACACGGTGTTGCAGGGCACGGCGATGGCGGTGACGATCAAGGTGAGCTTCAGGGCTGAGAGCAGCTCCACCGACTGGAAATTCTGCAGGAACACCCCCCACCCCTTGGCGAAGGCCTGCACCACCACCGCGAGGGCCGGCACCAGGATCACCACACCCACGTAGAGGCAGGCCAGGATCGGAATCAGCTCCGGCACCCAATTGCCATCGCTGAAGTCAAAGGAGGGCTTGACCCAGCGAGGGGGTTTGATGTCGCGAAGCGGCGGGATCGTGAAGGCCATGGCTGACGTTGAGAAAAGGCTGCGGTTGGTTGGAAGCTTCAGGATGAAAAGGGAGGAAGACCGGCTTGAGATTCGCTGATCAACGTGACTGGACTGACCCGGCACACACAAGAGGGCACTGATCTGGTGATCGATCCTTGTGGCCTCAGTTGTTGGCCTCTGAGCCCTGGTAACGCTGCCCCCAGACCTGCAGCAGATTGATCAGCAGCAGGCTGATCAGCGAAAAGATCAGCATGACGCTGCCGATCACGGTGGCGGCTTCAAAGTCGTATTCCTCCAGCTTCTGCACGATCAGGGTGGGGGTGATGAGATCGCGGAAGGGCACATTGCTGGAAATCATCACCACCGAGCCGTACTCACCCACGGCCCGGCTGTAGCCCTGGGCCACACCACCGAGGATGGCCGGCATCAACTGGGGCAGCACCACCCGGAAGAAGGTCTGCATCGGGCTGGCCCCCAGGCACCAGGAGGCCTCCTCCTGCTCCTTCTCCAGGGAGCGGAGCACCGGCTCGACGGTACGCACCACGAAGGGCAGGGAGATGAACACCATCGCCACTCCCACCCCGACCACGGTGAAGGACACCTTGAGGCCGAACAGTTGCATCAGCGGTTTGCCCAGCCAGCCCTCCGGTCCATAGACGAACGACAGGGCCAGGCCCGCCACGGCCGTGGGCAGGGCGAAGGGCAGGTCGATCAGGGAATCGAGCAGGCGCTGACCGCGGAAGCGGCTGCGGATCAGGGCCCAGGCCACCAGCAGCCCGAACACGCCATTGACCAGGCTGGCCAGGGCCGCCACACCGAAACTCACCTTGTAGGCGGCGAGGGCCTCCGGAGTGGTGGCCATCTCCCAGAAGCCCTGGGGGCCGACGCCGGCGGCCTTGAGCAACATGCCGGCCAGGGGCAGGAACAGCACCAGCACCAGGTAGGCCCAGGTGAAGCGCCAGGGCCAACTGGGCAGTCGCAGCTGGAACCGACCCGGCAGGCGAGGCTGAGCAACGGCCATGGCAGATCGCAAGCTGGAAACCTGACGGTATCATCACGATACGGGATATTGACCGGTTCCACAGTGTTCTTCCGTATTTTCAGGCCGCCCGCAGGAGAGCGATTCACGCCGGTGATCAGAATGAGCCAAACGATCAGAGCCGATGGGTATCCGCGTCGCCAACGTCAGCAAGAATTTCGGTGACTTCCGCGCCGTCGACAACGTCAGCGTCGATGTGGAGACCGGCTCCCTGGTGGCGCTGCTGGGCCCCTCGGGTTCGGGCAAGAGCACCCTGCTGCGCCTGATCGCCGGCCTGGAGGACAGCGACAGCGGCCGCATCTGGATCACCGGCGAGGAGGCCACGGAGCGCTCCGTCCAGGACAGGCAGGTGGGCTTTGTGTTTCAGCACTTCGCCCTGTTCAAGCACCGAACCGTGCGCCAGAACGTGGCCTTCGGCCTCGAGTTACGGCGCTGGAAGAAGGAGGCCATCCGTCGCCGGGTGGACGAGCTGCTGGAACTGGTGCAACTGCAGGGCTACGGCGGCCGCTATCCCTCCCAGCTCTCCGGTGGCCAGCGCCAGCGGGTGGCCCTGGCCCGGGCCCTGGCGGTTCAACCGCGGGTGCTGCTGCTCGATGAACCCTTCAGCGCCCTCGACGCCAAGGTGCGCAAGGAACTGCGGGCCTGGCTGCGCAATCTGCACAGCGAGATGCACGTCACCACCGTGATCGTCACCCACGACCAGGAGGAGGCCATGGAGGTGGCCGACCGCATCGTCGTGATGAACGAGGGGCGGATCGAGCAGATCGGCTCCCCCGCCGAGATCTACGACCATCCCGCCACCCCCTTCGTGATGAGCTTCGTCGGGGCGGTGAATGTGCTGCCCCAGGGGGCCATGCCGCTGCCCCAGCCCCGGCTGGCCGCCGGCAGCCAGGCCGGCGAAACCGCCCAGGGCGACGGCCAGATCTTCATTCGCCCCCACGATGTCGAGGTCTATGCCAGCCCCCGGGACGGCTCGGTGCCAGCCCGACTGAAGCGCCTGACCCACATGGGACGGGATCTGCAAGCGGAACTGCAACTCGACAGCGGCGAGGTGCTGGTGGCCCAGTTCCCGAGGGAGCAGATCAACTACAGCGAAATCCGGACCGGCGACGAGCTGCATGTGATCAGCCGCCAGGTGCGCACCTTTGTGCCGGACTACAGCATCTGAGTGGAGCAGGAGCCAGGCCGACCGCTGAAGCCTCAGCCGGGTTTACGGATGGTTTGCCCCCCAGTGCCCACAAGGGGCCTACCGCTGATGCCGTGCCAGCCTGTCGACAGCATCTGAACCGATCCCTGCAAAGTTGGCGCGCATGTGCTGACTTTCATGGCAGACGTTTGCCATCAGGTTGCAAGCCCCGAGCGACAGCTCCTCGGCCCAGCGCCTCAACCCACCCCGAAGCCCATATCCCGCCATGCTCGAACTCCTTAACAACAACGCCAGCGGCTACGCGGGACTGTCGTTCAATGGCAGCGGCGGCTATGTGCCGCCGGACACCTGTGGTGCGGCCGGCCCTTTCGGCTACGTGGAGACGGTCAACCAGGCGGTTGCTCTCTACACCCCCAAAGCCACCGGCGCCGGGACCTTGACGGACAGCCTGTCGCACTTCTTCTTCACCACGGGCGGCCTGAGCCGCACCGATCCAAGCTCGGGGCTCTCCGATCCGATCGTCTGCTACGACGAACTCAGCAGTCGTTTCATCATCGGTGATCAGGATGTCAATTTCAACACCCATCTAAGCTCCTTTGATCTGGCTGTCTCCAAGACCAATAATCCAACTTCACTGACGGCAGCGGACTGGAAATTCTACAAAATCAACACCACTGAGACCGGATTCGACGCCGACTATCCCGGCAATTTCGGTTACAACGCCGATGCCTTTGTCTTCACGCTCAACATGTTCGCCGTCGGCGCTGCGAGCGGACATGTCCAGATTGTTGCACTGCAGGCTTCCGATCTTGCCAATGCGGTGGCTTCGCCCCTGGTGGCACGCAACGACCTCGCCGACTTTTCGGTGCGACCCACCACCATGCACGACTCGATCACCGGTGATCCGATGTGGTTCGTAACTGAACATGGAGACAACAAATCCATTGATGTCATCCGCATGAATGGAGAACTGACCACAGCACCGACCTACACCTACACCAATCTGGCCGTCACGGCGTATTCAGCTCCAGTGGCTCCCCTCAACCCCAATGGGACGACGCTGACCCAGAACATTGATTCCCGCATCGACAAATGTGCCGAAGCCAATAACACCCTGGTGGCCGCCCACTCAGTCGGCATATCTGCGACCCAGGATGTAGTCCAGTGGTATGCGATCAACCTGGCCGGTGGCACACCGTCCTTGCAGCAACAGGGGCGTCTCAGCGCCGGCGCCAACACCTACCTCACGTACCCAGGGATTGACATCAATCTTTCCAGTTCCATTGGCATGAGCTTCGTTCGCTCCGGCACTGACACCAGTACGGACTACATGTCGATGTGGGTGACGGGGCGAGTGGCGAGCGATCCCCTCGGGACGATGCAAACCGCCGTGGTCGTCCCCAACGCCAAGGGGCAGGCCAACTACACCGACTTCGCCACCACGTCCGGCCATCGGGTCGGCGATCTCAGCGGCATCAACATCGATCCGCTCGATGGCACCTTCTGGGCCGCCAATGAATTTGCCAACACCCAACCCACCGCCAACTGGGGCACCGGAATCGTCAACTTCCGGCCCAACAGCCCTCTCAACCCCGCCGATCTGGCGGTCAGCATCAGCGGTCCGGCCACGGGCACCGCGGGCCAGAATGCCTCTTACACCATCACACTCACCAACAACGGGCCCAACGCCGCCAGCGGCGTGGTGCTCAGCGACCTCCTTCCCAGCGGTTCAACCCTGGTCTCGATGACCCAGAACACGGGCACGGACGGGTTCAGTTTCGCCCAGTCAGGCAGCAGCATCACCGAAACGGCCAGCGCCGCCATCGCCTCCGGCAGCTCCGACAGCTTCACGCTGGTGGTGGCCGCCTCAGCCGCACTGGTCACGGGCTCGCCGTTCAGCGACACCGCCTCGGTGAGCTCCGGCGCCGCCAACAGCGATCCCAACAGCGCCAACAACAGCGCCACCGCCACAGCGCCGATCGTCGGGGGATTAGCGGCAGGCGATGTGGCCGTCAGCAATGTCGCCAGCGCCCTCATCGCCAATGAAGGCGACACCATCACCTACACCGTCAAGGTGAGCAACAATGACGCCGCCAATCCGGCCACGGGCGTGGTGCTGACGGACACCCTGGACAGCAATCTCCTCTATGTGTCCGCCAGCACCAGCCAGGGCACATTCAGCCGCACTGGCAACGTGATCACCTTCAACCTGGGCACGATCGCTGCAGGCGGAACGGTGAACCTGCTGGTGAGGGCCCGGGCGATTGAGGAGGGAGCGGTCAAAAACTCCACCTCCGTCACCTCCACCTCGAGCGACGGCAACGCGGCCAACAACACCGCCGCCGTCTCCACCACCGTGAATGAGCCGACGATCGTCGTCTCCGGACCGAAGACGATCACCGCCAGAAACAACACCAACGTGGCTGTGGCCACATTCACCCATGCCGGCGGAATTGAGGCCACCGGTGCTTTCAACGCCATCATCAACTGGGGCGACAAAACAACCTCCACCGGCATCATCAGCCTCTCCGGATCGACCTACACCGTGCGGGGTTCCCACACCTACGCCGGTATCGGCTTGCGCCAGGTGACCACCACCGTGACCGAAGTGGGCCTGGCCGCCGAGCTGCTGATGGCCAAGATGGGCGACGAGAAGCCCCAGCTGCCCGACCGGCATCGGCTGCAGCCGTTCCACTTCGACCTGGCCGACCTGCCGTGCCTCGATCGGCTCACCGGCATCGTCGGCAGCGATCCCCAGAACCCCAGCCTCGATCCGCTGACCCGGCTCGAGGCCTGGCGGGAAGCCCACTGGCACTTCAACAGTTCCGACATCCTCGATGCCTGGCTCATGCTCGGGGCCCGGGAAGATTTCAGCTGGATGCCTGCCAATAGCGGCGACCAAGTGGGTGCCAACATGCCGCTGAAATCCCACCGCCAAAGCGTGAAATCCTGGGGGGTCTGAAGTTCGCAACCCGCCGCGGCCTTGAGGATCTCCAGGCACCGTGACACCCCCATTCCCACCGGAAGCTGAGCGATCTGGTGGGAGCGAAGGCATGTCGATGGGGGCGCGGCAATCAACAGGTGAATCAGAGAGCTCCACAGCACTGAGTGGAACAGCACCCAACAACAAAACAACCCCAGGAGCGACCCGAAGTCCTGCTGATGTGTGGCGCCGCCGACACGGCAGACCCGCCCCGAATCCCGGGACAAGCCCATAAAGGACGGTAGGCCGAGCGGGATAGTGGTGCTACGCTGGCCTCATCCAGGCTGGGTCGATCGTTTCAGGTCGATTCGGTTCGGGGAGCCCTGCCGGATAGCCCGTGTTTTCAACCACGTTTCGCTACGCCCTGATCAGCTTGATGGAGCTTTCTCGCAGCCGGAGCCTCAGACAGGCCAGCACGATTGCCAGCCAATTCAACCTGTCCCAGCACTATCTCGCCGTCGTGCTCAGAGAACTGCGCAAGCTCGGACTGGTTGAAAGCCAGAAGGGCAAGCACGGCGGTTATCGGCTCACCTGCGACCTCAACCAGGTGAATCTGCTGACGCTCTATCGATCCCTGGCAGGCTCCAGTCAAGAAGGCGAAGCTGAGCTGGAAAGCAGGCTCCCAGCCGGCGAAGCGGAGATCTGGTTGCAGCAGATGGCGCAGCGCTGGTCCCAGGAGCTGGCCTCCACCACTCTGGCCGATCTTCAGAGTCTGGAATCCAGCCAGGAAGCCTGATTCAACCGCCGTGCTCCCATCATGAAACGGACAGGGAACGGCGACTCCTTGGCCTGGCAGCACGGGAGCAAGCCTGAAAAAAGACCCCTCAAACGAGGGGTCACAAGATCAGCAGCGGAGCCAACCTCAATCTGAGTCGACCTCAGTCTGAATACGTTTCCATCTGGACAGAAGCCAGACGGGCATCCTGTTGGTACTGGGCAAGCGCCAGGGGATCCTGATGACGTAGGAGTTCGCCATTTTTAAACACAAGCGTATAGCGCTGGAGATGGGGCTGAGCAAGGCGTGAACGAACGTACTGGGCGGCCATGGCAGTCAGCAAAAGCGAAGAAAGGAGAAGAAATGAAAAGGCTCCGATGCCTGGAATCGGCAGAGGATCAGGGCTGCGGCACGTCAGAAACCAGCGACCAGCGGCTCAATCGGAATCAGCAGGTCAGCTTCACTGACCCTTTGCAACAGTCCCAGGGCTTTGTAGCGATTGAGATTCTTGGTCACGGTCACCCGGGTCAGGCCACAGATATCGGCCAGGGATTTGTGGGTGAGGTTCATGTCCTTGAGCGACAGGCGGTAGCCCTTGCTGCTCACCTGACCGAAGCGGGTGCCGATCCAACGCAGCAGCATCAACAGGCGATGCTCAGCGCTACGAATGCGGTTGATCTGAAAAATCTCTTCCGTATTGCGGATCTGATGGCGCAGGAAGTCAATGATCTCCTGCTCACTGGGGTGGTACTGCTCCACCACCACGGTGGAGAGGCACTGGATTTCCACGGGATGCAACGAGGAATAGGCGCTGGTCACCCAATTGCCCGGGCCCCAGAGGCCGAGGGTGATCGATTCACCCTCTTCGTCCCAGGCGGCCGATCGGATGTAGCCGTCCTGGATCTTCCAGTTCAGCCCTTCGGGCAGCACGTCATTGGGCAGCAGGGTCAGGCGGAGTGTCTGTGGTTGACGGGAGGTGGTCATGGGGATTGAGGCGGGGTGAAAAGGCGTTGGTCATGGAGACGAGGGGGGGGAAGCCAGCGCAGCGCTGGCGGTCGGCATTCGTCGACAACTGCTGCGCAGACGAGAGTCAGAGACGGGGCGACAACGGGTGCTCAGGCGCGAACTGGCGTTGCGGCGAGAACTGGGCATGGGAGGCCCCGCAAGGTTCTGGAACCTTAGCACTTAAACCCCATCGGTCAAGTGTGCTTAATCGGTGCCTGGTCCTGCCTGCCCGTTCCTGGTTCTGGGGCTTGGGCCGGGTCCGGAGAGCCGGGGGGCTTGATTTCCGCGCCAAAGCCCACGGGATTGGTGTGTTGTCCTGTCTGCGCCAGCAGCTGTCCCGGGACGGCAGCACAGCGCCGGTCCTGTCCAGGCGTTGCTACGCCGAAGTCCCGTCGCGCCGGCGCCGACCTCTCTGGGGTCGCTGACCAACCGGTCTCCGCCAGGCTGGAGCGCCGCTTCGTCCGCTTTCATCCCTTGGCTCCCGGCGTTCCACAGCCCTGCCAAAACGCCGGTCTGCAGTGTTGATGTCAGCAGCGTCATGGCCTCCCAAGCCGCCAGCGCTCGCGTCGCCGAGGCCCTCCCTGCCTGCGGATTGAGGCTGTCGGCCGCACGCCGCTCAGCGCCTGGCTTGAGATCCCGCCTCGGAAAGGGGCGTCAGCAGCCGGGGTCGGCCGCCGCTGACGCTTCAGATGAAGTACATCGCCTGGGCCTGGGCCCGCTGATCCCGTTGCTCCAGCAGATCCTGCAGGCTGGTTCCCGAGAGGATCCCGGCACGGGCCTGATCCAGCCGTTCCTGCAGGGCCGAAAGCACCTCAAACTCCGGAGTGTCGCGCGTGGCGGCGGCCCTGGCCGCCTGTTCACCCTCCAGGCAGGCCACCACATCGGCAATCGTGACCTCCGCCGGCGGCCGGGCCAGCTGATATCCCCCCTTGGGACCGCGGATGCTGCGCAAGATGCGGGCGCGGCGCAGGCTGGTGAGCATCTGTTCCAGGTAGCGATCGGGGATGCTCTGGCGATGGGCGATCTCCGCCACCTGCAACACACCGCCCTGCTCGTAGATGGCCGCCAGCTCAACCAGGGAGACGATCCCGTACTCGGTCTTGGCGCTGAAGGCCACGGAGTTCCCCGGCAGCAATGCGTGGATTGTGGCAGTCGCACCCCCTCGAGCGGAAGAGAAAACCGGACCCCCATCGATGTAGCTGGAAATACGACCGGCCCCCCGGGGCGCTGCATAGGTTTGGCGAGTACCCCAATCGGCTAACCGTGGTTTTTATTTCCTCCCGTCCTGGCGGGCGCGCTGCCGCCGGCCTGGTCCTGGCAGGCCTCGCCACCGCCCCGGTCGCCCTGTTCAGCGTCGAGGCCCTGGCGCCCCAGACGGCCGCTGCCCAGGGCGCTCCCCAGTCCATCCTGCTGGTGAGCTACGCCGTCACCAAGGCGGCTTATGACCGCATCATTCCGAAATTCGAGGCGGACTGGAAGAAGAAAACGGGACAGAGCGTCGATGTGAAAACCAGCTATGGCGGCTCCGGCAGCCAGACCCGGGCGGTGCTGGATGGCCTGGAAGCCGACGTGGTGAGCCTGTCCCTGGGGGCTGACGTTCAGAAAATCGAGGCCAAGGGACTGATCAAGAAGGGCTGGGAAAGCAAATTCCTGTACCGCTCGATCATCACCAACTCGGTGGTGGCGATCTTCACCCGGCCCGGCAATCCCAAGAAGATCAACGGCTGGAATGACCTCGACAACAAGTCCGTCGACGTCATCACCGCCAACCCCAAAACCTCCGGCGGCGCCCGCTGGAACTTCCTCGGCCTCTGGGGCTCGGTGACCCAGACCGGCGGCAGCGAAGCCAAGGCGAAGAGCTTCATCACCAACGTCTACCGCAACGTTGACGTGCTGCCCAAGGATGCCCGCGAAGCCACCGACACCTTCGTCAAGCGGCGCAAGGGAGACGTGTTGCTCAACTACGAGAACGAGGCGATCCTGGCCAAGCGCACCGGCGAGTGGACGACTCCCTACAAGGTGCCGAGCCCAAACATCCTGATCGAAGGACCGATCGCGGTGGTCGATCAGAACGTCGACAAGCACGGCACCCGCAAAGTGGCCGAGGCCTTCGCCAAATACCTGTTCAGCCCCACGGCCCAGAAGATCTTCGTCGATGAGGGCTTCCGCCCGGTCACGCCCCAGGGCAAGGCCTACGCGGCTGGCAAGTTCCCCGAGGTCCAGACCTTCAAGGTGGTGGATCTGGGCGGCTGGAAAGCCGTGTCGAAGAAGTTCTTCGACAAGGGCGGCCTCTGGGATCAGATCTTCTCCCAGAGCCGCTGAGCCCTGCAGCAGCAACGTTGAAGCCATGGCGTCAGCCGGGCACCAAGGCTTCAACGGGCCAAGACTCCACTGCCGGCGTCGACTTCGGCCCCCAGACACAACCAGCAGGAGCTACGACGAGCAGAGGAGTCCCGTCCGCCACAGGGCTAAGATAAAGACAAGTTGTCAATCGACTTTGCGTGGTTAAAGTTGTTGTGGTCCCCGGTCGCCTGAGCCCATCCCTGCTGGCTGTTCTGATCTGTGGCGGGTTGCTGGGTGGTTGTGCCCAATCCCCAGGCAGCAGCAGTGGTAGCAAGGCCGGATCCAAGGGAGGCTCCCAGGAGCTGCTGCTGGTCAGCTATGCCGTCACCAGGGCTCCCTACGACCGGATCCTGCCCCAGTTCGAGGCTGACTGGAAGGCGAAGACCGGGCAGACGCTGACGATTCGCGCCAGTTATGGCCCCTCCGGCGTTCAGACCCGCGCCATCATTGATGGGATTGAAGCCGATGTGGCCACCCTCGCCCTGGGCGGCGACGTGCAGAAGTTGCAGGAGGCCCGGCTGGTGCAGCCCGGTTGGCAGGAAGAACTGCCACATCACAGCACCATCACCGAGTCGGTGGTGGTCTTCGTGCCCCGCAAGGGCAATCCCAAGGGCATCAAAACCTGGTCCGATCTGGCCAAGCCCGGCCTGGCGATGATCACGGCCAATCCCAAGACCTCCGGTGGCGCCCGCTGGAATTTTCTCGGACTCTGGGGTTCGGTGACCCAGAGCGGCGGCAGTGAGGCCCAGGCCAGGGCGTTCGTCAGCAACGTCTACCGCAAGGTCGACAATCTGCCCAAGGATTCCCGCGAGGCCGCCGACCTCTTCCTCAAGCGTGGCCAGGGTGATGTGCTGCTCACCTACGAGAACGAGGCGATCCTGGCCAAGCGCCAGGGTCTGCTCGAAAGTCCCTTCGTGGTGCCGTCACCGAACATCCGCATCGAAGGGCCGGTGGTGGTGATCGATCGCAATGTCGATCGCCGCGGCACCCGCAAGGCCGCTGAGGCCCTGGCCGCTTATCTGAGCGGTCCGCAGGCCCAGAAGATCTTCGCCGAGGAGGGCTTCCGCCCCGTCAATCCCAGCGTCTGGGCCCTGGTGCAGGATCGTTTCGCGCCGGTGGCCAGGCTGTATGGCGCCGCTGCGTTCGGTGGCTGGGCGAAGATCAATGCCACCTTCTTCAGCAAGGGCGGACTCTGGGATCAGCTGTTCGCCTCCACCCGGTAGGAGCCTGGCCCGATGTGTGAATTGCTGGCCCTCTGCGCCAACACCCCCACCGACATGCGCTTCTCCTTCCACGGGTTGACCCGTCGGGGGGGCGCCACCGGCGATCACGCCGACGGCTGGGGCCTGGCCAGCTTCGATCCCGATGGCTGCGGCGTGCGCATCTACCGGGAGGACGGCCCGGCAGCCTTCTCACCGATTGCGGCGGAAGTGGCGGCCCTCGATCTCAAGGCCCACTGCTCGATCGCCCATATCCGCAAGGCCACCCGCGGCGTGGTGGCCCTGGAGAACTGCCATCCGTTCCACCGGCGCTGGCAGGAGCAGGAGTGGATCTTCGCCCACAACGGTGATCTGGAGGGCAGCTTCGAGCTGGCGGCCGACTTCCGGCCCGAGGGCAGCACCGACAGCGAGGCCGCCTTCTGCTGGCTGCTGCAGCAACTGGAGAGCGCCCGGACGGCGGGGCGGCTGATTGCCGATGACGACAGGGCCATGTTCGCTGAACTGGTGCAGGCTGCCGACGCCCTGGCCGGCCGCGGCATCTTCAACTGCCTGATCAGCAACGGCCGCTGGCTGTTCGCCTACGCCGGCACCAGGCTGCACCGGCTCACCCGCCGCGCCCCCTTCCGCACGGCCACCCTCGCCGACGACGATCTCAGCGTCGATTTCGCCCAGCTGGCCGGCCCAGAGGATGTGGTCTCGATCATCAGCACCGAACCCCTGACCACCGACGAGACCTGGTTGCGGTTGCAGGTGGGGGAGGCGGTGCTGCTGCGGCGGGGCGAGGTGTTGCACCACCATCTGGCCGAAGTGGCGCCGTCCCCAGCCTGATCGGAGCACGCCATGGACGACCTCAGCCCGCCGGCGATGTGGCGACGCCCGCGAAGCGTTGTGATCACAGCCACCTGCTTGCGGCCGGCTGCATGGGGAAGATGGCTTTGTTCTCGACGTTTGCATGGCCTCGAGGATGGGTAACCCTGCGGGCTTCGCCACAAGGCGGAGCCTGTTTTTTGGCGTTCCCGACCTAGAGAACACGCCCCAACTCGCCAATACTCCGGCTTGTCACTCGAAATACCGTAGATAAATCCGACGCGGCCCACGATGGGGCTCTTCGGGTTCGCTGCCATGGTCCAGTCTGTTGCTTCCGGCTCGACATCGTCCAACACAACGTCTTCAGGCCCAGGTGCTGATCCAGCCGTCGGAATCTCAGCGTTCGCGGCAACAGCCGTCAGTGTTGCCGCTCTGCCCTATCGGCAGGCCCGGCGTCCTGGCCCCGGCGGCGTTGAGGGCTCGGCTCTGATCATCGATGTGCGGTCGGCGCGGCAGTTCCGGCAGGGTCACATCCCAGGAAGCCATTCGATTCCTGCCGCCAGGCTGATCAGCGGCGAGCTCCCCGATGGCGATCTGATCCTGATCAGCCAGCGGCCCCAGCAGGCCCTCGACCTGATCGACCAGCTGCACCGCAATGGCTACGGGCGGCTGATCCAGTACCTCGAAGGCGGAGTCCCCGGCTGGCAGCGACAGGGGCTGCCGCTGGAAGGAAGCGAGCTCGTGGGCCGCAGCCATCACCTGGCGGAGCTTCGCCGCCTGATCGGGGCCCCGCTGCTGCTGATCGCCGCTGGCAGCCGTCTGCTGGCTCCCCTGGTGCTGGGGCTGGGGTTGTTGCTGCGGCCCCGGGCCCAGACCAGAGCCAAGGTCTGAGCCCCGCCGACAGCCCGGACACACCGATGACAGCGCCCTTGCCATCTCTCTATCTGGGGAAGGAGCCCAGCCCGCCAGCCGGCAGCAGCTGCCGAAGCACCGCCCGGAGTCGAGAGGCCTGGAGACCCTGCAGCTCGTCAGGCGATCCAGAGGCCAGCGGGCTCGGCCCGCTCCTGGCTCGAGCGGGACAATGATGGCCTTCGCCGCCGCTTCGATGGTCCCCGCCGCAGCGAGCATCCGGCACGGCGGCTGGCGGCAGGGGGATCCTGCCGGCCAGCGTCTGTTCAGCCGTCCCTTCGGCGACCAGCCCCTGATCCTGGAATCGGGCCAGAGCCTCGGTCCGATCAGCCTGGCCTGGGAGCGCTGGGGCGAGCTCAACTCCGGACGCAGCAACGCCATCCTGCTGCTGCATGGCTTCAGTGGCGACAGCCATGCAGCCGGCCCCGCCGGTGTCGGCCATGCCAGCTCTGGCTGGTGGGATCGGCTGATCGGCCCCGGCCAGGCCCTGGACACCGAGCGCTTCTGCGTGATCTGTCCCAACGTGCTGGGCGGCTGCCAGGGCAGCACCGGACCCGCCAGCCCCGCGGCTGATGGCCGGCCCTATGGCAGCCGCTTTCCGCTGCTCTCGATCCGCGACATGGTGGCGGCCGAACGGGGCCTGGCCGACCTGCTGGGCATTGAGCGCTGGCACGCCATCATCGGTGGCTCGATGGGAGGCATGCGGGCCCTGGAGTGGGCGATCGGCTCGCCGCAGCGGCTGGAGCGCCTGCTGCTGATCGCCACCGCCGCCCGCTGCAGCGCCGACAACATCGCCGTTCACAGCTGTCAGATCCAGGCGATCCGCCAGGATCCCCACTTCTGCGGCGGCGACTACTACGACCAGCCCGGCGGCGGCCCCCGTGCCGGCCTGGCCCTGGCCCGCGCCCTCGCCCAGCTGACCTATGTCAGCGCGGCTGAAATCGAGCGGCAGCTCGGTGCGGATCAGACGGACGTTGAACAGGGCGACGCCCGGGCGGCTGCGGATCCGGAAGCCGCCATCACCGCCCTGCTGGAGCGCCAGAGCCAGGAGCTGGTGCAACGCTTCGATGCCAACAGCTACATCGGCCTCGCTCGGGCCATGAATCGCCACGACGTCGGCCGGGGTCGTGGCGGACTGGCGGCGGCCCTGGCACGCATCCATGCCCAGGTGAGCGTGGTTTCGGTGAGCTCCGATCGCCTGTTTCCCCCCGGCCGCCAGCAGCAGCTGGCCGCCGGCATCCCGGGTGGTGCCAGCTACAGCAGCCTCAGCAGCGACCTGGGCCATGACGGCTTCCTGGCGGAACTGGACCAGTTGCGGCCGATCCTGAACCAGGTTCTGGGCTGAAGGGCGCCGCCATCAGGGCGATGAACGGGAGGAAGGACGTCACCGGTTCCAGGCGCACGGGCTCGTGAACCGACACACGACCGGGATGGCAGCCGTTGACTACGGCTTCGCCTGGACGGAGGAGCCTGTCTGCAACCAGCGATGCACCGTGCTTTTCGAGATCCCCGTCGCTGCCGCCAGGGAGCGTGCCGTCCATGGGCCGCTGCCATCGGCGGGTGCCGTCTGCCGAGCCTGGTGGATCACCTCAGCCACCTTGTCATCCTGATAGAGCCGAGGACGACCGGGGCGCAGCTCATCCTTGAGTCCATCGATTCCATGCTCGATATAACGCTTGCGCCACTTCCCGACGGTCATGCCCCTGAGGCCCATCCGCCTGGCAATAGCCGTGTTGATTTCACCGGCGGCACAGGCCAGGATGATCTGGCAGCGCTGAACAATTGCATGGGGCCTTGCTCGGGATTTGGCGATGCTCTGCAACAGCTGAAGCTCGTCTTCACTGAGCACCAAGGGCGGCAAGGGACGTCCGGCGGCCATGAGTCCATGTGATTGCGGTGCTGATTCTACTGATTCACTTCCAGGCGCCCCAGCGGTGAGGCATCGCGGCCGGCAGCCTCAATTGCGGCCAGCAGCCTCAATCCTGGCCACAGCATCGTGCTCATCGACGGGGAATCGACAAGCCGTGGCACTTGCGACTTCGACCACAACCATGGGAAGGCGAATCGCCTCTGATCCGACGCAGGCGCTGCAGCCAGCGCGTCAACCGCGGCAGAGCCGGATCACCGGCGGCGGTGCGTACACCGGCCAGGGCGACGATCACCAGGGGAACGCCGACCCCCAGCGGAGACGACAGCAGGCCGGCGGCGAGCAGCAGAGTCGGCCCCAGGTTGTTCGGCGGCGGCGATGGGTTCATGGGCCCTGGGCAGCCGAAGGGATGCCCCTGTCCTACCGAGCCCGGACCCGTGCCCATGTGGTTTGAACCACCAGGAGATGTGAATGGGAGGCCGATGATGCAGCCGATCTCCCAGGCCCTGATGCCAGCCCACTCCCCCCAGCCAACTGCCGCCGTGACCACTCCCCCCAGCCCGCTGCCGCCGTGACCAATGCCTCCCCTTCCCTGGCCAACGCCGCCCGCTTCTGGCTGCAGCTGGGACTGGTGAGCTTCGGCGGACCGGCGGGGCAGATCGCCTTGCTGCACAGCGAGTTGGTGGAGCGGCGCCAATGGCTCTCCGAGCGGCGCTTTCTGCATGCCCTCAACTACTGCATGCTGCTGCCCGGGCCGGAGGCCACCCAGCTGGCCACCTATCTGGGCTGGTTGATGCACGGCATCCCCGGTGGCCTGATCGCCGGTGGCCTCTTTCTGTTGCCCTCGGTGGTGCTGTTGCTGGGGCTGTCCTGCCTCTATGCGCTGTGGGGTCAGCTGCCGCTGCTGGTGGCCTTGTTCTGGGCGCTGAAACCGGCGGTGCTGGCGATCGTGTTGCAGGCGGCCTGGCGGCTGGGACGGCGCACCCTCCACCAGCCGCTGCTGGTGGCGATCGCCGTCGTCGCCTTTCTCGGCCTGGTCTGGCTGCGGCTGCCCTATCCGCTGCTGGTGGGAGCGGCGGCCCTGACGGGCTGGATCGGCGGGCGTTGGCGGCCGGCCTGGTTCCAGCTCGCCAGCCGGGCTCCGAGCAGCTCCGGGTCTCTAGCTGGAGCCGTCGGGGACAGGAGCGAGCGGGACCGGGTCCTCCATGACGACGACACACCGACCCCAAGCCATGCCCTGGTCCAGGGACGACAACTGGCCGTCACCCTGCTGATCAGTGGCCTGGCTCTGGCAGTCCCCCTGGCCGCGTTGAGCTGGCAGGGGGGCGTGGCTGGCCCCCTGGCGACGATGGCGCGCTTCTTCAGCCGCGTGGCGCTGATGAGCTTCGGCGGCGCCTACGCGGTGCTGCCCTATGTGGCCCAGGGGGCGGTGGAGACCCACGGCTGGCTCACGGCTCACCAGATGTTCGATGGCCTGGCCCTCGGCGAGACCACCCCCGGCCCCTTGATCATGGTGGTGGCGTTTGTGGGCTTCATGGGCGGCTGGAACGGCAGTGGCTCCCTGGCCCAGGCGCTGCTGGCGGGCCTGGTGGTGGTGTGGTTCACCTTCCTGCCGTCCTTTGTGTTCATCCTGGCCGGGGGACCCTTCGTGGAGGCCAGCCGCGAAGATCTGCGGCTGGGGCCGCCGCTGACGGCGATCACCGCCGCCGTGGTGGGGGTGATCGCCAGCCTGGCGCTGCTGTTCGCCGGGCCGGCGCTGTGGCCTGGCGGCAGCCTCGATCCGGCAGCGCTGGCGATCCTGGCGGCCAGCCTGCTGCTGTTGCTGCGCTGGCAATGGGGGGTGCTGCGCTTGATCGGCGTGGCCGCCCTGGTCGGGGTGGCGAAGCTGCTGGTGGGCTGAAGGAAGGGGCCGCGCTCACCTGGTCTGGTCTGGTCTAGCCTGCTGTGGCTTCTGCGTTCTGCGCGAGATGGCAGCTCCAGCGGCCGCGGGCGGCGGTGGTCGTCGCACGGTCAACATGCTCGAGGCCAAGACCCACCTCTCGCGCCTGGTGGAGGCCATCGAAAGCGGTGAGGCAACCGAGGTGGTGATCGCCCGCAACGGCAGGCCGGTGGCGCGGCTCACCGCCCTGCAGAAGCCTGGGCAGCCGCGGCGTCTGGGGGTGGCCCGCGGCCAGTTCACGATTCCGGAATCGATCGATGCCGCCAATCCACTGATCGCCGAGCTGTTTGAGCAGTCCTGATGCAGCTCCTGCTCGACACCCACACCTTTCTCTGGGCGATCAGCGATGACCCCAGGCTTGGCCCCCGCAGCCGCGATCTGATCACCGTCGAGGCCAGCAGCGTGCTGATCAGCCATGTGTCGCTCTGGGAGATCGCCATCAAGCACGCCCTGACCCGCAGCGACATGCCGCTCTCGGCCGCCCAGGCGATCCCGTGGGCTCAGGAGTGCGGCTTCGAACTCCTCCCCCTCGATCTCCCCCATCTACTGACGCTTGAGCAGCTCCCCCTCCATCACCGCGATCCGTTTGACCGCCTGCTCGTGGCCCAGTCGATCAGTGAATCGCTGCTGCTGGTCAGCACCGATACGGCATTTGACGCCTATGGCTGCCCCCTCCAGGATGCGCGCCGGTGAGAGTGAGCCCGCTGGATGGGCTGGAGTCAAGGTGGGTGCCCATGCTCCAAGGCCGTGGGCGTGAGCATTGTGATGCGCATTCTTTGGACAAGAGCGCTCCCTCGCCACTGCTCAGGCTTGGCGATGACAAGTCCTCGTGTTGATCCGGGGCCGCCCGACCGTCGTTCCCAGACGCTCGACGGCCAGATCGACTGCCAGCTCAAGGGAACGGGAGGAGGGGCGGGCACTTGCCTTCCAGGTCTTCAGCGAATACTCGGTTTACAAGTACTTTATGGATATTAGGAATTGGAGTATGTCCATGGTCGCCGAGGAGCAGGTCATCCATGCCCCCTCCCAGTTGGCCCAACTGCTGGTGGGCCTGCGGCGCCAGCGGGGCCTCAGTCAGAAGTTGGTGGCGCAGAAGGCTGGCGGCCTCAGCCAGGCGCGCCTTTCGGCCCTGGAGCTCCATCCGGGCCGCTTCACCCTGGAGCGGTTGCTGCTGATCCTGGCCGCCCTCGATCTCGAACTGGTGGTTCGGCCGCGCCGCAACGCTCCTGAATCAGCGGAGTGGTGATGGGCAGGCCTAGGAGCCTGTCGCACATAGACCAGCCCCCACTTCTCCACAGACGCCCTTAGATCTGCCCAGATCCCAGTTGCTGCAGTGGATCTGGGTGAGAAAATGGGCCATGAGCAAGTCCAAGACCTTCCGTCCCTGGAACCCGGAACAGACCC
>CANCJV010000032.1 GCA_947378425.1 Synechococcaceae cyanobacterium | reverse complement strand
ATCAGGGAGAAGGCACCGTGCAGGGCCACGAACGGCCAGAGGCCGCCGAGCTGAACCCAGCGCACGAAGTCGCCCTGGGCTTCAGGGCCCCAGAGCAGCAACAGGCTGTGACCCATGGCATCAGCGGGGGTGCTGACGGCAGCGGTCAGAAAGTTGCAACCCTCCAGGTAGGAGCTGGCAATGCCGTGGGTGTACCAGGAGGTGGCGAAGGTGGTTCCGGTGAGCCAGCCACCCAGTGCCAGATAGGCGGTGGGGAAGAGCAGCAGACCGGACCAGCCAACAAAAACGAAGCGGTCGCGCTTGAGCCAGTCGTCGAGGACGTCGAACCATCCCCGAGCGGCCGGAGCGCGCCCAACTGCGATCGTCATGAGAGTGCTTAACGATGCGTTACACGAGAACTGTACGGGTCCCGGGCCGCCAATGCGCACTGCCCCCGCCCGGGATCCGGGGAATGAGTAAAAGTGCCTACGGTGAACCGGCTTCGCCGCCGATTCGCCAGAGTGGGAATCCCGCTGCCGCCTCCGATCGGCGACCGCCTCACCCACCCCCACCATGTACGTCGTCGAGCTCTCTCTCCGGCTCAGCCCCATGCCCGTCGCTGTGGAGCGCAAGGAGCTCGAAGCGGCCCAGGCCCTCTACGGCGAGGTGCGCCAGGCCCTGGAGAGCGGCCATCCGAAGGTTCTCGATCTCAGCTGCGAAAAGGACGAGCACAAGCGGGTGAGCCTGCTCAGCAGCGAGATCCTCGCTGTACAGACCTACGAGAAGTCGGCCAGCGGCGGTGGCGGCAAGCGGCCCGGCTTCAGCTTCGACAGTTGATGGCGTCCCCCCGCCCCCTTCCCGCAGGGGCCCCAGCCAGCGCCCTGGCGCCGCCGCTGGCCGTGGAAAACCTCGGGTTTTCCTGGGCTGGCGGCAAGCGGGCCCTGCATGGCTGTCAGCTCCGGATCGAGCGACCTGGACTCTGGATGCTGGTGGGTAGCAATGGCAGCGGCAAGAGCACCCTGTTGCGCCTGATCGCCGGTCTGCTGCAACCCGCCAGCGGCGCGATCCACACCGAGCTCAAGCCCGCCCTGGTGTTCCAGAACCCCGACCACCAGCTGCTGCTACCCAGCTGCAGCAGTGATCTGCAGCTGGGTCTGCCGGAGCATCTCAGCGCCGCCCAGCGCCAGTCCCGGGTGGAGATGGCCCTCGAGCAGGTGGGGCTGAGCGGCTTCGGCGCCCGGCCGATCCACACCCTCAGCGGCGGCCAGAAGCAACGGTTGGCGATCGCCGGCGCCCTGGCGACCGATGCCCAGCTGCTGCTGCTCGATGAACCCACCGCCCTGCTCGATCCCACCAGCCAGGGCGAAGTGGTCGCGTTGATCCGCCGACTCTGCAGCCGCCCCGAAGCCCCGCTGACAGCCCTGTGGATCACCCATCGCCTGGAGGAACTCGACCACTGCGACGGCGCCGCCCGCATGGATGCCGGTCGAATCGGCCCCTGGCAGAGCGGCGCCGCTTTACGGGTCGGCCTCACCCCCTTGCCCGGTGGACCGGCTGAAAGGTAAGGTCGCAAGCGATCCGGTCACGACCGGTTCATTCCTCGGTAGCTCAGTGGTAGAGCGGTCGGCTGTTAACCGATTGGTCGCAGGTTCGAATCCCGCCCGGGGAGTTTCACCATCGTTGATTCGTTCGGCAATCCCGAACGCCACGATCCCAGCGCGGTTTTGGCTCGTGAGTCCTTGCGGAGCGGGCACCCGGGGGCTGCAGGGACGCGACGGCGGCGCGAGAAGAGCCACAGAAACGAGCCTGGGCCGCTTCGGGGAGCTCGGGAAACTCGAACCCGAGGCCAAACGGCCTGCGGAGGCAACAAATCCAACCAAAAAAAACCTGAAGATTTCAGCCGCTCGCTCCATCGGAAGCCCCTGGTTGCTTTCAGTCTTGACAAGGCATCTGGCCACCCGTCCCCGCCCCGGCCAGGCAGGGAAGCTGGTCCCGGGTCCCGGTTGGAACGGCCCAAAGAGAAGCGGTGGGAGGCGAAAACCATGAGAATGGCTGCCACTTCCATGGCCGCCGTGAGGATGACTGCGGCCATGGAGCCATTGTTGAGCGCTCCCTGCGTACCCGCCGACCTCCATGAAGCCCTGCATCCTGCTGATCGAAGACGACGGCGACATGCGCGAGTTGGTCGCCGGCCACCTGGAACACGGCGGCTTCGACGTGCAGCGGGCCGAGGACGGCATCAAGGGCCAGGCCCTAGCCTTGCAGTACGGGCCGGACGTGATCCTGCTGGATCTGATGCTGCCGAAGGTGGATGGTCTCACCCTGTGTCAGCGGCTGCGGCGCGACGAGCGCACCGCCAAGATCCCGATCCTGATGCTCACCGCCCTGGGCAGCACCAAGGACAAGGTGAGCGGCTTCAACTCCGGCGCCGACGACTACCTGGCCAAGCCCTTCGATCTCGAGGAGCTGATGGTGCGGGTCAAGGCCCTGCTGCGCCGCTCGGAGCGGGCACCCCTCTCCAGCAAGCACAACGAAATCCTCAGCTACGGCAGCCTCACGATGGTGCCGGAGCGCTTTGAGGCCATCTGGTTCGACCAACCGGTCCGGCTCACCCATCTGGAGTTTGAGCTGCTCCACTGCCTGCTGCAGCGCCATGGCCAGACCGTGGCCCCGTCGTTGATCCTCAAGGAGGTCTGGGGCTACGAGCCCGATGACGACATCGAAACCATCCGCGTCCACGTGCGCCATCTGCGCACCAAACTCGAGCCCGATCCGCGCAAACCGCGCTTCATCAAAACGGTGTACGGCGCCGGCTACTGCCTGGAGCTGCCCACCGGCGACCAACTGGCCACGCTCGAGCCGCTGATGCGCCAGGCCCGCGCCGCCCGCCTCAAGACCAGCTCCAGCGTCCCCGGCCCCGGCGACGGCAGCGAGGCGGCCTGACCTTCAGGCGCCGATTCCGGCCATCTCCAGCAGAGCCACTTCCCATGCCAGGCGTGGCTGCACATAGGCACGCAGCTGCGAACGCAGCCGCTCCAGCCGCCGCAGATCCACCCCGGGGCCCCGCCGCCGCCAGAGAGCGAGCTGCCACCAGGCCAGCAGCCACAGCTGCTGCTCACCATCGAGGGCCTCGCTGAGATCCCGGGCCAGGCCCAGGGCCGTGAGCGGATCCCGATCCAGCGCCAGCAGCCGCTCGGCCAGGCCCTCCGGCAGCTCGCGCCACTGGCGGCGATGCTCCAGCAAGGCTCCAGGGGAACCCGCCGCCAGTTCCAGCAGTTCGGGGGGATCGGCGGGAGCAGGTCTCGATGGCGGCTGGGTGGCAGGCTCAGCGGTGGACGTGGCGGCGGCCCGGGCGAGGAGCGCCTCACTGCCCTCAGGCTGGCTCGACTCAGGCTGACGGGCCCCTGCTCCGGCGGCCATGGGCTTGCCGGCTGCTTGTTTTGCCGACGATGTCTTGGCGGAGGCTTTGCTGGTCAGGGTCTGCTCGGCCACGGCCTGCGGAGGCGCGACAGCCGGCAATGACGCCAGCACCTGGCCCACCAGCTGGCTCGAGAGGCGCACAAAGGGAATCTGCTGGCAGCGGGAGCGAATCGTGCTGAGCAGCTGGTCCGGGGCAGCGCTGATCAGGATCAACACGCCCGTTCCGGGCTCTTCAAGGGTCTTGAGCAGGGCATTGGCGGCCCCCTCGGCCATCGCCTCGGCCCCCTCCAGCACCACCAGCCCCCCTGGAGCCTCCACCGGGTGGCGAGCCAGGAAACGGGTCAGATCGCGGATCTGTTCCAGGCGGATCTGGGGGGCGCTGCGGCGGTTCACCCCCTCCGCCAGAGCCTCGGAGGCCTTCACCAGCCGGCCCTGATGCTGATAGGTGGGCTCGACCCAGAGCAGATCGGGGTGATTACCCTGGGCCAGGCGGCGGCGCAGAACTGGCAGCCCCGAGCGCCAGGCCTCGGGCCCGGCCACCAGGCCTTCGAGGAAGCGCAGGGCCGCCAGCCGCCGGCCGACACCATCGGCACCGGCGAACAGATAGGCCGGAGCAATCCGGCGCCGCTCCAGGGCGGCCTCCAACAGCGCCACGGCCCGGGGCTGGCCCAGCAGATCGGCGAACAGCTCCGCCATTCAGGCTCCGGCTCCCGCCGGGCCCGGCGGCGCCTCGGCGATGGCAGCGCCGGACTCCCGCAGCGGATCCGGACCGCCGCGGCCGAGCGCGGCCCGAATCAACTGGCAGCACTGGGCCGTGACCTGGGGCGCCGGGGCGCTGGCCTCGAGCCGCAGCCAGCCCCGCTGCGCCGCCAGCTGGCCGAAACCGGCGGCGACCCGCGCCAGAAAGGCCTCGCCGCTCGCCTCGATGCGGTCGGCCGCCCGGCCCTGGCGGCGCTGCAGGGACAGCGCCAGCGGAAGATCGAGCCAGAGGGTGAGATCGGCCCGCAAACCGCTCGTGGCGATCGCCTCCAGCTGCTCGATCAAGGCCAGGGACAGGCCCCGGCCATAGCCCTGATAGGCAGCTGTGGAGCCGGCGAAGCGATCGCAGAGCACCCAGTCCCCGGCGTCCAGGGCCGGCCGGATGAAGGCCTCCACATGCTGGGCCCGATCGGCCGCATAGAGAAGCAATTCCGCCGTGGGACAAGGGGCGGCCGCCTCGGGCGGGTGCAGCAGCAGGCCCCGCAGCGCCTGGCCCAGGGCCGTGCCGCCGGGCTCCCGGCTCACCAGCAGCTGCGCCCCCGCTGGCATCAGGCCGCTGCCGGGAAGCCACTGGCGCAAGGCTTCCAGCTGGGTGGTCTTGCCGCAGCCGTCGATGCCCTCCAGCACCAGGAACATCCCCCGCCGCGGTTGGCAGGAGGCAGCACGGGCAGCAGGTTCAGCAGCACTCAAGCCGAGAGACTCCGTGGATGGCGGCGGCCAGCCTGCAGCAACAGGGCATTGAGCACCACGGTGATCGAACTCAGGGCCATCAACAGGGCCGCCAGGGGCGGCGTGAGCAGCAGGTTGAAGCGCGGCAGCAGCACCCCGGCCGCGATCGGCAGCACGATCAGGTTGTAGCCGAAGGCCCAGACCAGGTTCTGACGCACCTTGGCCATGGTGCGGGTGGCGATCTCCAGGGCGTCATCGAGCCCCTCGAGCCGATCCCCCATCACCACCAGCGAAGCACTCTCCTGGGCGATCTGGGTGCCGGTGCCCACGGCCACCCCCAGATCGGCCGCCGCCAGGGCGGGAGCATCGTTGATGCCATCCCCCACCATCGCCACTGCCGCACCGGAGCGCTTCTGGGCCAGGATCCGCTCCAGCTTCTGCTCCGGCCTGAGCTCCCAGGCCAGCTCGTCGTCGGCCAGCCCCAGGATCGCCCCCAGGCGGCGCACGCTGGCCTCGCGGTCGCCACTCAACAACCCCAGGCGCAGACCGCGGCGGCGCAGGGCCTTCAAGGTGCTGCCGGCATCCTGGCGGGGGCGATCCTGCACGGCCACCAGGCCCAGCAGCTGGCCGGCTTCGGCCACCGCCAGCACCGTGGCCCCGCCGGCTTCCAGGGCCTCCTGGCGCTGGCGGGCCGAATCGCTGAGCCGCACCTGACAGTTGGCCAGCCAGTCCAGCCGGCCCACCAGCAGGCTGGGCGGCCCATCAGTGGTGGCGGCTTCCAGCCAGCCCTCCAGGCCTTCACCCACCACCGTGCGACAAGCGCCCAGGGGCAGCAGCGGCAGCTGGCGGCGCTGGGCCTCCTGCAGCAGGGCATGGGCGAGGGGATGGCGGCTCTGTTGTTCGAGGCTGGCGGCCAGCTGCACCAGCCGATCCTGGGGCGGCAGCCCCCCGGCCCCATCGGCCTCGGCCCAGGCCTCCACCGCCGTCACCAGCGGACGACCCAGGGTGAGCGTGCCGGTCTTGTCGAACAGCACCAGCTCAAGGCGCGCGGCCATCTCGATCGCGTCGCCGCCGCGGAACAGCAGACCGGAGCGGGCGGCCAGGCCCGATCCCACCGTGATCGCCGTGGGGGTGGCCAGACCGAGGGCGCAGGGACAGGCCACCACCAGCACGGCGATGGCCAGCTGCAGGGCCAGCGACAGGGGCGTCGTCGCCCGGGCCCCGAAGACGCCATGGCCGGCGTGCATGCCGCCATGGGGGCCGGCCTGGGCCATGGCCGCCAGCGCCGGATCGGCCAGCACCCCGGGCCAGAGGCGGGTGCCCCACAGCCACCAGAACAGGAAAGTGCCCAGGGCCAGGGCCAGCACCACGAACGCGAAGCGTCCCGCCACCTGATCAGCCAGGCGCTGAATCGGCGCCTTGCGCGCCTGGGCCTGCTCCACCATGTGGACGATGCGGGCGATGGCGCTGTCGGCCCCGCTGCGCAGCACCTCCAGCACCAGGGGCGCTTCCAGATTGAGGCTGCCCGCCGCCAGTTCGCTGCCAGCGGCGGCCTGCAACGGCAGCGGTTCACCGGTGAGAGCGGAGACGTCCACGGCGGAGGCCCCCTCGCGCACCACCCCATCCACCGGCACCCGATCGCCGGGCAGCAGCCGCAGCCGGTCCCCCGGCCGCAGGCCCCCCACCCGCACCTGGCGGGGGGGGCCATCACCCAGCAGCAGCAGAGCGTGGTCGGGCTGCAGGCTGGCGAGTTCCTCGATCGCCCGGCCGGTGCGCCAGCGGGCGCGCTCCTCCAGGAAGCGACCGGCCAGGACGAAGCCGAGCAGCATCACCGGCTCGTTGAAGAAACAGGGCCAGCCGCTCCGGGGCAGCAGCAGGCCCACCAGGCTGGCCGACCAGGCACTGGCGACGCCCAGACCCACCAGGGTGTCCATGCTCGGCATTCCCGCCAGAGCCGATCGAGCCCCCTGCAGCAGGATCGGGCGACCGGGGCCGGCCAGGGCCACCGTGGCGACCAGGCCATGCAGCCAGGGACTGGCCAGCAGACCCCAGGGATCGTGCCAGGGGAGCTGGCCGGCATCGGCCAGGTGACCGAGGCCCGAAACCAGCACCAGCACCAGGGCCACCACCAGCTGGCGCCAGCGCTGCCACCAGTCCCGCTGCCGGCGACGCTCCTGGCGGCTGCGGGGCAGACCGTCTTCGCCCTCGCGCAGGCGAGCCGGAAAGCCCAGGGCCGCCAGGCTGGCCAGCACGGCGACGAGGGGATCGACCTCGCCACCAGGGGCCGCCCCAGCCCCGGACGGCGTCTCTGGGGCAGGGTCCAGCTCCAACCAGGCAGTGCGGGTAAGCAGGTTGACGCTGACGGCCCGCACGCCGGGCTGCTGCTGCAGACGCTGCTCGACGGCGCGCACACAGCCGCCGCACTTCATGCCGTCCACCTCCAGCAGCAGCGTCTGGGGCGGCTGGGAAAGCTCACGCCCGGACATCTCAGTGGCAGACGGCTCTGGGCCGGGCGCAGCCTGCCCATGGCCAGGCACCTCGCTGAGAAACCTTTCGGTGATGGACCTGCCGGGATCGGGTGTTGTGCCGGGGGCAAGCTCGCTGCGGGCGGGCCGGTGGGAAGCGGAGGGGGCCAACGGCAGCGGACAGCGGAGACCGGCAGCCAAGGTTAGGGAGATCCAGGCCGGCAGCCTCCCTCCCGCGGGAACGGGGCAGGATGGTGCTCAGATCCAGACAGCCCGCCGTGCCCCGCTCCCAGCGCAACGACAACTTCATCGACAAGAGCTTCACGGTGATGGCGGACCTGATCGTCAAGCTGCTGCCGATCGATGCCAAGTCCAAGGAGGCCTACGTCTATTACCGCGATGGGCTCTCCGCCCAGAACGACGGCGACTACGCCGAGGCCCTGGACAACTACGACGAGGCGCTGCGGCTGGAAGAGAACGCCATCGACCGCGGCGAGATCCTCAAGAACATGGCGATCATCTTCATGAGCACCGGCGATGAGCAGAAGGCGCTCGACTTCTACGGCCAGTCCCTGGAGGCCAACCCCAACTCCCCGTCCTGCCTCAAGAACATGGGGCTGATCTACGAGAAATGGGGTCGCATCGCCGCCGAAAGCGGTGATCAGGACACGGCCGACCGCTGGCTGGACATGGCCGCCGAAACCTGGGGCAAGGCGGTGAAGCTCTACCCCGGGGGCTATCTGGACATCGAGAACTGGCTGAAGAGCTCGGGCCGCAGCAACGTCGACGTCTACTTCTGAGCCTCAGGCGTCTTCCGCCGGATCCACCCCCAGCGCCGCCACCAGGGCCTCGGCCACCGAACCGGCCTCCAGCAGTTGCAGCCCGAAGGCCGCCGCCTGAGCCCCCAGGCCACTGCCGCGGGGCACCACCGCCCGCACAAAGCCGAGGCGGGCGGCCTCCTGCAGCCGCAGCTCCAGCTGGGCCACCGCACGCAGCTGGCCGCCCAGACCCAATTCCCCCACCAGCACCGTGCCCGCCGGCAGGGTCAGATCGCGGAAGCTGGCCACGACGGCCGCCGCCACCCCCAGATCCGCCGCCGGCTCCTCCACCTCCAGGCCTCCGGCCACGGCCAGGTAGCAGTCGAAGCGCGAGAGCGGCAGGCCCAGGTGCTTCTCCAGCACCGCCAGGATCTGGTGCAGCCGGTTGACGGCGATGCCGGTGGCGGTGCGGCGCGGGCTGGCGTAACTGGTGGGACTCACCAGGGCCTGCAGCTCCACCACTAGGGGCCTGGTGCCCTCGCAGGCCACGATCGTGGCGGTGCCCGGACAGGGCCCCTCCCGACCGAGGAACAGCTCGCTGGGATTGCTCACCTCCGCCAGCCCCTGCCCCCGCATCTCGAACACGCCCAGCTCATGGGTGGCACCGAAGCGGTTCTTCATCGCCCGCAGCAGCCGGTGGCTGGCGAAGCGATCCCCCTCGAAGGTGAGCACCGCATCCACCAGGTGCTCCAGCACCTTGGGGCCGGCGAGGGCTCCCTCCTTGGTCACATGGCCGACCAGCACCAGGGCCGTGTCCTGGCGCTTGGCGATGCGGGCCAGGGCGGCGGCGCACTCGCGCACCTGGGCCACCGAGCCCGGTGCACTGGTCAGATCCGCGTCGTGGAGCGCCTGAATGCTGTCGATGATCGCCACCGCCGGCCGCAGCAGCTCCAGCTCCTCCAGCACCAGCTCCAGATCGGTCTCGGCCAGCAACTGAAGGCGTGACAGCGGCTGCTCCTCCTGGCCCCCTGGCCCCTCCTCCCCGAGGCGACGCCAGCGCAGCCTGACCTGCTGGGCCGATTCCTCGGCACTGACGTACAGGACCGTCTGGTGCTCGGCCATCGCCCGAGCGCTCTGCAGCAACAGAGTGCTCTTGCCGATGCCGGGATCCCCCCCCAGCAGCACCAGGGATCCGGGCACCAGCCCTCCCCCCAGCACCCGATCCAGCTCGCCGTAGCCGCTGGCCAGTCGCTGCAGCGGCCTCTCATCGACGCTGGCAATCGGCTCGGAACGGTGGGCCCGCCGCGGCGTCTCAGCGTCGTTGGCCGCCGCCACCGGGCGCCGGCGGCGGGTGTCGGTGGCGGCCTCCCGCTGCTCCACCAGCGTGTTCCAGCCACCGCAGGCGGAGCAGCGCCCGAAGAACTGGCGGGTGCGGGCGCCGCAGGCCTGGCAGACGAAGGAAGCGGCGGATCGGGGCACGGCCTATGAAGAAAGGTGGCGTTTCGTAATGAAGCACCCCTGGGCGCTTTTCAGTGGTCTGGATTCATCAGCGCCGCTGCGGGCGCCGTCCCGGACACCACCCCTCAAGACCCTCAGAAGCGACATCCACTGGAGCGCCGTCCGGCGCCCTGCGGCTCGCTCCAGTTCCAGCATGATCGCGCCACCCCCCGCCACCCCGACCTCCCCCGCCGGGGAAACCATTCTCGTTGTGGACGACGAGGCCAGCATCCGGCGCATCCTGGAAACCAGGTTGACGATGATCGGCTACCAGGTGATCACCGCCTGCGACGGCGAGGAGGCCCTGGAGCTCTTCCGCCAGCGCCTGCCGGACCTGGTGGTGCTGGACGTGATGATGCCGAAGCTCGATGGCTACGGCGTCATTCAGGAGTTGCGCAAGGATTCCGATGTGCCGATCGTGATGCTCACCGCCCTCGGCGACGTGGCGGATCGCATCACCGGCCTGGAACTGGGGGCCGACGACTACGTGGTCAAACCCTTCAGCCCCAAGGAGCTTGAGGCCCGCATCCGCTGTGTGCTGCGCCGGATCGAGAAGGAGCAGGTCGCCGGCATCCCCAGCTCCGGTGTGATCCAGATCGGCAACCTGCGCATCGATGCCAACAAGCGTCAGGTGTTCCAGGGCAGCGAGCGCGTCCGGCTCACCGGCATGGAATTCAACCTGCTGGAGCTGCTGGTCAGCCGCTCTGGTGAGGCCTTCAGCCGGGGCGAGATTCTGCGGCAGGTCTGGGGGTACACCCCCGAGCGTCACGTCGATACCCGGGTGGTGGATGTCCACATCTCCCGGCTGCGTTCCAAGCTGGAGGATGATCCCGCTAACCCCGAGCTGATCCTCACAGCCCGGGGAACCGGATATCTGTTTCAGCGCCTCGTCGAACCTCGCGTCGAACCCGTTGCCACCGAAGGAGCCTGACCCCACCGACCAGCCCGCCTACCGGGCGAAGCCGGTCCGTGCCAAACCCAGCCGGGCGATCCGCCGCCTGGTCATCTGGTATCGCCGCAATGCGGCGGTCACCACGCTGGTGGACACCGCCTCAGCCCTGGTGGACACCGCCAGTGCCACCGCCAACGTCACGGCCTCGATGGCCGGCTCGATGGCGGGAGCCGCCGGCAATGCCGCCGGCTCCATGGCTGGCGCCGCCAGCTCCGTTGCCGGCTCGGTGCTCCAACCCCTGGTGTTCGATCCGCTGCGGCGGCTGCAGCAGGGGGCGGGCGGCGGCGATCTGGCCAAGGATGGGGCGATCGACGATCGCCAGCGGCTGTGGGTGGCGGTCGATGGCATGGGCGGCGATCACGCCCCCGGTCCGATCCTGGAAGGCTGCCTGCGGGCCGTGCAACTGCTGCCCCTGCGCGTCCGCTTCGTCGCCGAAAACGAGCCGCTGCAGGCCGCCATCAGCGCCATGGGACTGCAGGAGCAGCTCAATGAGGCCGTGGCGCGTGGCCTGATCCACCTCGTGGCCAGCGGGCCCTCGGTGGGCATGAACGAAGAGGCCACCGTGGTGCGCCGCAAGCGCGACGCCAGCATCAACCTGGCCATGGACCTGGTCAAGCGGGGCGAGGCCACCGCCGTCTATTCCGCCGGCAACTCCGGTGCCGTGATGGCCGCGGCGATCTTCCGGCTGGGACGGCTCAAGGGCATTGATCGGCCGGCGATCGGCGCCCTGTTCCCCACCAAGGATCCCGAGCAGCAGGTGCTGGTGCTGGACGTTGGCGCCAACATGGACTGCAAGCCCGAGTGGCTGCACCAGTTCGCCCTGCTGGGCAACATCTACAGCCGCGATGTGCTGCAGGTGCGCCAGCCCCGCATCGGCCTGGTCAACATCGGCGAGGAGGAGTGCAAGGGCAATGAGCTCTGCCTCAAGACCTACCCCCTGCTGGCGGGCGACAGCCGCTTCGTGTTTGCCGGCAACTGCGAGGGGCGCGACATCCTCTCCGGCGATTTCGATGTGGTGGTCTGCGACGGCTTCAGCGGCAACGTGCTGCTGAAATTCCTGGAATCGGTGGGCAGCGTCCTGCTCGATGTGCTGCGGGCCGAACTGCCCCGCGGCCGCCGCGGCAAGGTGGGATCGGCCTTCCTGCGCAGCAACCTGGTGCGCATCAAGAAACGGCTCGACCATGCCGAACACGGCGGCGCCTTGCTGCTGGGCGTCGATGGGATCTGCGTCATCGGCCACGGCAGCAGCAAGGCCCTGTCCGTGGTGAGTGCCCTGCGGCTGGCCCATTCGGCTGCCAGCCACGGCGTCATGGACGACCTCCACGCCCTCGGCGGCGACGGCGCCACCGCCACGTCCGCCGACCCGGTTCAGGCCAGCACCGGAGATGCGGCCGCCTGTGGTTGACTGACCCGGAAGCAACGGTGGCTGGATTCCGGTGTCAGGTGGCGCAGGCAACTCCCAGAGGCTCCACCGGGGCATGGCCCTGGTGGGCAGTGGCAGCGCCCTGCCGGGCGCCAGCATCAGCAATGCGGAACTGAGCGAACGGGTCGACACCAGCGACGAGTGGATTCGCAGTCGCACCGGCATCGGCAGCCGGCGGGTGGCGGGCGAAGGCGAAACGGTGACCAGCCTGGCCAGTGCGGCCGCCCTCGGAGCCCTCGAGCAGGCCGGCTGGAGCCCGGCGGACGTGGACCTGATCCTGCTGGCCACCTCCAGCCCCGACGACCTGTTCGGCACCGCGCCCCGGGTGCAGGCGGCGATCGGCGCCCGGGGCGCGGTGGCCTTTGATCTCACCGCCGCCTGCAGCGGCTTTCTGTTTGCCCTGATCACGGCGAGCCAGTACATCCGCAGCGGCAGCTTCGAGCGGGTGCTGGTGATCGGCGCCGACCAGCTCAGCCGCTGGGTCGACTGGGACGATCGCAGCACCTGCGTGCTCTTCGGTGATGGGGCCGGAGCCGTGGCACTGCAGGCCTGTGACCAGTCCGACGACGGTCTGCTCGCCTTCCGGATGCGCTCCGACGGCAGCCGCAACGCCTGCCTGACCCTGGCCCAGACACCGGACCAGCGTCCCCTGGTCCAGGGGCTGACGGCCCAGGTGGGGGGCTTCGCCCCGATTCAGATGAATGGCCAGGAGGTGTACAAGTTCGCGGTGCGGGAGGTGCCCACCGTGCTCTCGGAGCTGCTGGCTGCCACCGGCATCGAGGCCGGCGCCCTCGACTGGCTGCTGCTGCACCAGGCCAATCAACGCATCCTGGACGCCGTGGCCGATCGCTTCGCCGTGCCCCCGGAACGGGTGCTCAGCAACCTGGGCCTCTACGGCAACACCTCCGCCGCCACGATCCCGCTGATGCTCGATGAGGCCGTGCGCGACGGAAGGGTGCAACCGGGTCACCTGATCGCCAGCAGTGGCTTCGGCGCCGGCCTGAGCTGGGGCGGCGCCCTGCTGCGCTGGAGCGGTCCCCTGGCCTGAGCCCAGGCGCCAGCTGGGCCGCCGCAACCGGGATCTAATCTCCTGCCGTTCGCTGCGTCAGCGCCGTAATGGGTATCGCCTGGGTGTTTCCTGGTCAGGGCTCGCAGAAAGCCGGCATGGCGGCCGGTGTGCTGGAGCTGCCGGGGGCCCGGGCCCGGTTCGACACCGCCTCCGAGCTGCTGGGACGCGATCTGCTGGCCATCTGCTCCGGCGAGGCGGCGGACGGCAGCACGGAGCCGAGTGATCTCAACGACACCCGCAACACCCAGCCGGCCCTGTTCGTGATCGAAAGCCTGCTGGTGGACCAGCTGCGCCAGCAGGGCCGCCAGGCCGATCTGGTGGCGGGCCACAGCCTTGGCGAACTGGTGGCCCTCTACGCCGCCGGTGTCTTCGATGCCGCCACCGGCCTGGCCCTGATGCAGCGCCGCAGTGAACTGATGGCCGCCGCCGGCGGTGGGGCCATGACCGCCGTGATCGGCTTTGATCGCGGCCAGCTCGAGGAGCTGGTGGCCGCCACCGAGGGGGTGGTGATCGCCAACGACAACAGCAGTGCCCAGGTGGTGCTCTCCGGCACCCCCGAAGCCGTGGCCAGTGTCAGCGGCCAGCTGACCTGCAAGCGGGCGATCCCCCTGGCGGTGAGCGGCGCCTTCCACTCACCCTTCATGGCCGAAGCGGCGCAGACCTTCGCCGCCAGCCTCGCCGAAGTGCCCTTCGCCTCGGCCACCATCCCGGTGCTGAGCAACACCGATCCCACCCCGGAAACCGATGGCGACGCCCTCAAGCGGCGCCTGGTGGATCAGATGACCAGCGGCGTGCGCTGGCGCGAAACCATGGAACAGCTGAACGCCTGCGGCATCGACACCGCCGTCGAGATCGGCCCCGGCAATGTGCTCAGCGGCCTGATCAAGCGCGGCTGCAACGGCATCGCCACCCTGCAGATCGCCGCAGCCGCCGACCTGTCGTTGTGAGCGACCTGCGTGACCAGGCCATGGGCAGCATGCGGCGAGCCCTGCGCCGCAGTCGCCGCCCCGCCGCTCCCCCCGCCCTGCTGAGCACCCCGAAACCGAGCCTCACCTACCGGCTGATCAGCTACCTGCTGGTGTTTCCGATCTACCGGCTGCTGTTCCGCGGCCGCACCGCCGGCAATGACCACGTGCCGGTGGAAGGAGCGCTGGTGGTGGTCGCCAACCATGGCTCCCATCTGGATCCGCCGCTGCTCGGTCATGCCCTCGGCCGACCGGTGGCCTTCATGGCGAAGGCGGAGCTGTTCAAGGTGCCGCTGCTGGGGCCGATCATCCGCGCCTGTGGGGCCTACCCGGTCTCCCGCGGCGCCAGCGACCGCGAGGCGATCCGCATCGCCACCGACCGGCTGCAGCAGGGCTGGGCCACCGGCGTGTTCCTCGATGGCACCCGCCAGGCCGATGGCCGCGTCAACAACCCCCAGGCCGGCGCCGCCCTGCTGGCGGCCCGCGCCGGCGTTCCGCTGCTGCCGGTGGCGATCATCAACAGCCATCGCGCCCTGGGGCCGGGTCAGGGCGCACCCCGGCTGGTGCCGATCCACATCCGCATCGGCACCCCGGTGCCGCCGCCGGCCTCCAGAAGGCGGCCCGATCTCGATCGGGCGACAGCGGCGGTGCAGGAGCAGATCAACCACATGCTCGACGAGGGGCTGATCAGCGCAGGCCGGCTCGCCCCAGCCAGGGAACGAGATGCCCTTCCGCCCAGTTGCGCAGATCCCGACCGCTGATCACCCAGAGCACGGCCCGCAGACCGTCCTCCCAGAGCCGGCGACGGCGTTCGTGGATGCAGCGATGGCCGCAGGGAACCGGCACCGGCGTGAGATGGATGCCGCGACTGCCGGCCACGATCCGGCCCACCAGCAGGGCCCGTTCCATGTGGTCACTGCTGGTGACGAGCAGGGCATGGTGGATGCCCGAGCGGCGCAGATCGTCCACCAGGGTGGTGAAGTTGCTCACCGTGTCGAAGGCGCGGTAGTCGAGTTGCACCTGGTGGGGCGGCAGTCCTTCCCTCTCTTCGAACAGCCAGTGGGCGTACTCGGGATTGGTACCGCCGCTGACAACCACCGGCAATCCATCCTGGCGGGCCAGGCGGGCGGCGGCCTTCTCCCGATCGACATCGCCGCCCAGCACCAGGATCAGCTGCGGCGGCGGCGGTGAAGGCAGCAACCAGCCGCGCGACAGCCACAGCAGGGTGAGCCCCAGGCTGCCCGCCAGCAGCAGCCTCCAGGGCCAGCCCCGGCGCCGCGATCGCCGCTGCAGGCGACGGCGGCGGGCTGGGGCGGCGGCTCGGTGCTCCAGTGGCCGCAGGCCCGGTGACCCGGCTGGGGCGCCAACCGGCGGCAGCAGGATCAGAGGCGACGAGCGGCGGCGGCGGCCCCGCGGCGGCGGTGATGAGCGGCGCCAGGGCTGGGGCGAGCGACCCATCAGCCCCCCTGCACCGGACTGGTGGGATAGATCGGCAGCACGGTCGCCCAGGGGGCCGGCACCGCCGCCGTCTCCCGGGCCCGACTGATGGCGACCAGTTCGGCCACGTCCTCGGGCAGCAGGGGAACGGCCGGGTGGCTGACCCCCTCAAACCGCTGATCGGCCGCGTAGAGCCGCGGAGCACTGAGTTCGGCGACGCCGCCGCTCACCCCGGCCTCGGCCCGGTACCGGCCCACCACCAGACCCCGCCGCGGCAGCTCCTGCACCAGCCAGAAGGGCTGGTCGTCCGGGACCGTGGCTGCGGCCAGAAGGCGGCGGGCGATCAGCTGAAAACTGCTGACCCCGTCGAGGGGCAGAGCCAGCTGCTGGGCGAGGGTGCGGGCCAGCACCACGGTGAGCCGGGTGCCGGTGAAGCCGCCCGGCCCGATCGCCACCGCCAGACGTCCCAGCCGGGGCCATTGCGACGCCGGCAGCAGCTCCTCCACGCAGGCCAGCAGCTGGTTGGAGAGGGCGCGACCGAGGGGAAAGGCGGCCAGCTGGGGGGCAGGGGGCTCCTGGCCCCGCTGGTACGGCCCCTGCAGGGCCACCCCCAGGATGTCGGTGGAGCTGTGCAAAGCCAGCAGCCAACCGTGTTGAACGGCCCCCTCGCAAGCCGCCTGAGCGCAGTCCCCGGCTTCAGGTCCGGCCAGAACAGCAGCGGCCACAGAGGCGTCAGCACCGGGAGCGATCGCTCCTGAAGCAGCGGCAGCCGGAGCGACGGCGCCGCCGGCAGCAGCGCGGGGACTGGCACTGGCAGGACGGATGCGGTCAGCGGTTGAGCTGACCGCCGTGAAACTGGCGGCGGCGACCGAGGCCTGGCAGCGGCTCACGAGGGCACCGGCCGAGCGGGACAGAGCCGCTGCCAGCGGCCCGGATCAGCCTGGAAGTCGTCGCAGGCCCGCACATCCCACTCCACCCCCACGGCGGCCTCGCCCAGATCGATCACCTGAACATGGATACGCGGCTGCCGCGGCACCATATCGGGGGCGGCACTGAGATGGGGGACGCCATGCTGCCGTTCAACCGCGTGGTAGGCCTGACAGCGGTCGACCCAATGGCAATCCACGCAGATGCACATGCCGCCCGAGGGTCCATCACCTTCCATTGTGTCGGCTGAAGCCAGCCTTCACCAGGAGCGGCTGCAGCAGCTGCTGGCGCCGGAGCTCTGGCCTTTCGATCCAGGCCTGCTGCCTGCCGGGACCGCCCTGGTGGGGGGAGCCGTGCGCGATGCCCTGCTGGGCCGCCTGCGCCGGCACCCTGATCTCGATCTGGTGGTGAACGGCGACGCCATCGCCCTGGCCCGCTCCCTGGCGGGCCGCTGCGGCGGCAGCTGCGTGGTGCTCGATGACGAGCGCTGCATGGCCCGGCTGGTGCTCAGGGGCTGGACGATCGACCTGGCCCGCCGGATCGGCGCCAGCCTTGAAGCCGACCTGCAGCGGCGGGACTACACGATCAATGCCATCGCCCTGCCGCTGGAGCCGGGCGCGACACCGCTCGATCCCACCGGTGGTCTGGCGGATCTGGCCGCCGGGCAGCTGCGGGCGATCGCGGAGACCAACCTGCTCGAAGATCCCCTGCGGCTGCTGCGGGGCGTGCGGCTGGCCGCCGAACTGAACTTTCGTCTCGAGCCCCTCACCCGCAGCTGGATCAGCCGTCATCACCAGCGCCTGGACGCCGTGGCGGGGGAACGGGTGCTGGCGGAGCTGGAGCGAATGGCGGCTGCCGAGGCGGGCGAAACCGGTCTGATCCTGGCGATCCGGCTGGGACTGCTGCAGGTCTGGGGCGGTGCGGGAGAAGCGGCCTGCCCCCCGCTGGCCAACCTGGACCACGGCAGCGGCCTGGCCCACGGACTGACGGCAGCGGAAAGCAGCTGGGCCCTGCCGCTGGCGCGCCTGGCGAGCAGTCTCGATGGGGCCGCCGTCGAGCGCCTGCGGGGCAGCCGGCGGCTGCAACAGCGCTGTGGGCGGCTGCGCCACTGGCGATCGCGCCTGGAGGCTCGCCATCGGGCACCGGCCAGCAGCCCGGCCGACGCCACCCCAGCGCCTCCTTGCTCCGGCGAACTGCCCCGGGGGGCCCTGGAGGGCCTGGAGGAGGCCGAGCGTCTGGAGCTGCAGCGCCAGCTCGAGGCGGATTTTCCGGCCCTGGCGCTCCAGCTCGATCCAGCCGACAGCGTGGTGTTGCTGCGACGCTGGCGCAATCCATCGGACGCCTTGCTGCACCCCCGCTCACCGCTGAACGGCGGCCAGCTCCAGAGCTGGCTGGCGCTCCCCCCCGGACCGCGGCTGGGCCGCCTGATCGAGCACCTCAGCCAGGAGCGGGCCTTCGGGCGGCTACCGGCGCCGTTGCCGGCCAGCCCGCTGCAGGCCGAGATCAGCCTGCGGGCCGCGCGGCTCTGGTGGGACAGCAGCGAAGCAGATCCAGCGGCCATGGGCGGCCGTCCCCCCCGGGGCGGACCGGCGACATGATTAACTGCTCAATGCAATGGCGTGTTTGCCCGCCTGCAGAAGTCTTTATCTCTTTCATTTCTCCCCCATGAGCGTTCGCCTCTACGTCGGCAACCTGCCGCAATCTTTTGATGCCAAGGAGCTCGAAGCTCTGTTCACCGCAGTGGGCGAGGGCGTGCGCTTCAAGGCCGTCAACGACCGTGAAAGCGGCGGCAGCCGTGGCTTCGGCTTCGCCAACGTGGACAGCCAGGCCCTGGCTGAAGCGGTGATCGAGCAGCTGAACGGCCGCGAATTCGGCGGCAGCACCCTGCGCATCGAGATCTCCGAGCGCCGCGATGCCCGCAGCGCTGCCGGGAATGATCGTCGCCCCGGCGCCGCCCCCACCGCCGCCCGCAAGGCCACCAACAAGGTGGTCCACGCGGACAACGTCGACAGCGAAGCCCCCGATCCCCGCTGGGCCGGCGAGCTGTCCAAACTCAAGGCCCTGCTGGCCAACCAGACCGTCGGTGTCTGAAGCCGCCCCGGCGGACCACAGCTGGCTGTGGCAGGGCCATCGCATCCATTGGACTCGCAGCGGCGCAGCCTCTGCCGGTCCTCTGGTGCTGCTCATCCACGGCTTCGGCGCCAGTGTCGGTCACTGGCGCCACAACCAATCCGTTCTGGCCCAGCAGGCCGAGGTGTATGCCCTCGACCTGCTGGGCTTCGGTGCGAGCGATAAACCGAGGTCGGTCCTGGCTGATGAACCGCCTGAGCCCGGAGCCCTGCGCTACTGCTTCGACCTCTGGGCCCGGCAGGTGGTCGATTTCCTGGCGGAGGTGGCCCGGGCAGGTGAACGGCCGGTGCATCTGATCGGCAACTCGATCGGCGGCATGGTGGCCCTCGATGCCGCGGTGCTGCTCAGTCAGGCCGGCAGACCACCGGCCCAGGTGATCCTGATCGACTGCGCCCAGCGCACCCTGGACGAAAAACGGGTGGCCCAGCTGCCGGCCTGGGAGCAGGCCACGCGGCCGGCCGTCAAGGCGCTGGTGCGCCAGCGCTGGCTGATCACTCCCCTGTTTCGCTTCCTGGCCCGGCCGGCCTTCATCCGCCAGGTGCTGCGCCAGGCCTATCCCAGCGGCGCCCATGTCGATGAGGAGCTGATCGCCCTGCTGCATCGCCCCTCCACCGACCCCGGGGCCAGCGAGAGCTTCCGCGGCTTCATCAACCTGTTCGAAGACCACCTGGCCCCCGATCTGCTGGCGCAGCTGCAGTTGCCGGTGCGGATGATCTGGGGCGCCGAGGATCCCTGGGAGGCCCCGGCCGAAGCCCGCCGCTGGCGCGACACCTACGCCTGCATCAAGGCCCTGGAGGTGCTGCCCGGCGCCGGCCACTGTCCCCACGACGAGAGGCCCGAGGCGGTGAATCCGCTGCTCCTGGAGTGGATCGGTTCCTGATCTGGATCCGCTTTTGATCTGGAGCACCGCTTGACCTGGATCCGTGGACTCACCTCGAGGCCTTCGTCGACAGCGATCCTTCTGGTGCCGCCGATCCGCCGCCGCTTCAGTGCACCTGGGCCAGCACGAACGAGAGCGGCAGATCGAGCAGCTTGCCGGCGGTGGGCACGTAGGCGCGATGGTTGAAGACGTCGTAATCGTGGCGCTCGATCACATCGAGGATGCCCCGATACAGCCGCAGCGAGGTCCATACCGGCCAGCGGGCATCGGCGGAGAGCCAGCGCACTCCCGCTTCGGAGCGGGCGAACCAGGCCCGGGCGCGCTCCAGCTGAAAGGCCATGAGGGCGCGCCAATTATCATTGATGGTGCCGGCCAGCAATTCAGCTTCGCTATAGCCGAAGCGCCGCAGATCCTCCTGGGGCAGATAGATTCGACCCCGAGCCCTGTCTTCACCCACATCGCGCAGGATGTTGGTGAGCTGGTTGGCGATCCCCAGAGCCACCGCCGCCTCCGTCGGGTCGGGGCAGGCGCTCCAGGGCGCCGTGGTGTAGGCCGGATCCAGCCCCATCACCGCCTGGGTCATCAACCCGACGGTGCCCGCCACCCGGTAGCAGTAGAGCTCGAGTTCAGCGAAGTCGGCATAGCGGTGCTTGAGCACATCCATCCGCTGGCCCTCGATCATGTCGAGATAGGCCTGCAGCGGCTGCGGGAACTGCTCGAAGGTGTGCAGCAGCACCTTGCCGAGATCATCCCCGGCCCGGCCCTCAAACAGCTGGCGGGTGCTCTGCTCCCAGGCATCGAGCCGCCCCAGCAGTTCGGCCGGCGCCAGGGCCTGGGCCTGGGGGCTGTCCATCAGCTCATCGGTGCGGCGGCACCAGACGTAGATGGCCCAGATCGCCCGCCGTTTGGCCGGCGGCAGCAACAGGGTGCCGAGATAAAAGGTTTTGGCCCACTGGGCCGTTTCCTGCCGGCAGGCCTCAAAGGCCTCATCCAGCCCGGCCGGAAGCGGGCTGTCGGCAGCAGGCAACGGAGACGCCACGCTCACGCCGCCGCCAGGCTGCGCTCGATGGCGGCAGCGCACTGCTTGCCGCTGAGCACGGCCCCCTCCATCGAAGCCAGGTAGCGCTGCATGGTGAAGCAGCCGGCCAGGAAGAAGTTGGCGATCGGTGAGGCCTGATCGGGCCGCAGTTGCTGGCAACCGGGAACGGTCTTGTAGACCGACTGGGGCGTCTTCACCACCACCGACTTGCGCAGCACGGCCGGATCCTCGCCGCCGAAGTGCATCGGGAACAGCCGCTTGAGTTCCTCCAGGGTGGCGGCGACGATCTCGGCATCGGGGCGACCGATCCAGTCCTTGGCGGGGGCAAAGACCAGCTCCAGCATCGAGCGCTGGGAATCCTCGTATTCGCGACAGGTATTGCTCATGTCGGCATAGACGCTGAGCAGATCACTGCGGCTGAACAACAGATGGTCGATCTCGGTGAGCTTGCGATCGAACCAGAGGTGAATGTTGATCACCGGCACCCCGTTGAGGCCCTCCAGCTTGCTGAAGTAGGGCAGCTCCTTCCAGGGTTCGGGCAGCAGCAGCTTCAGGGGATCCACCGGCATGGCGCTGACATAGGCGTCGGCCACCACCTCCTGGGGCTCCTGACCCTTGATGCCGGCGATGCGGAAGCCGGCCACCGTGCCGTCGGCAGCGAGGCGGATTTCGCGCAGGGGTGTGTTGAGATGCACCTCGCCGCCGCGGGCACGCACGTACTCGACGATCGGCTCACACAGGCGTTGCGGTGGATTGCCATCGAGGAAGGCCATGCGGGAACCGTCGCTTTCCTGCAGGAAACGGTTGAGGGCCGTCAGCACGACGGTGCTGGAGATCTCCTCGGGATTGATGAAATTGAGGGCCTTGCTCATGGCAAGGAACACCTCATCATTGACCCGCTCCGGAATATTGTGCAGCTTCAGCCATTCCGTCCAGGAATACTGATCACACTCCTCCACATAGCTCTGCCCCCGCAGCATCGCCGGCACCAGACCGATACCAAAGGCAATCTTTTCGGGCCAGGTGAGCATGTCGTTGTTGCCCAGAATGGCCGCCACACCATTGAGGGGCGCCGGCAGATCCGGGAAATCGAAACGGCTGTAGGTGCCGGGCACCTCCTTCTGGTTGAAGATCATCGAGTGGCTTTTCCACTGCAGGCGATCTTCGATGTCCAGCTCCTTGAACAACTGGCGCATGTTGCGATAAGCGCCGAAAAAGATATGCAGTCCCGTCTCATACCAGTCGCCGTCGGCGTCCTGCCAGGCCGCCACCTTGCCCCCGAGCACATCGCGGGCTTCGTAAACCACCGGGGTGTGGCCGGCGTCGCAGAGGTACTTGGCGCAGGAGAGGCCAGCCAGGCCGGCCCCGGCAATGGCGACGCGCATGACAGCCCCGGATCAGAATGGTCGCAACCCTAGGTGGCGCACCGGCCTTGCCAGGGACGAACCGGCCCCGCCGGGGATGAGCTCGCCCCGCCAGGGCGGAACCGGCCCTGCCAGAACTGAACCGGTTCCGCCGGCCCACGCCCGCAGCAGGGGTTCCTAAAGTCAAAGGCATGCAGTCGGTCGATGGGCCGCTGCCCCAGGAGTTCGATTCACCCGCGCTCCCCGCGCCCCGCCCCCTCCCGATGGCCGACACCCTGCTGAAGTCCACGACCCGGCACATCCGGATCTTCACCGCCCGGGTGGAAAACGGCGATCTGCTGCCCGATCCGCACCAGCTGACTCTCGACATCGATCCGGACAACGAGTTCCTCTGGGACGAGGCGAGCCTTGAAAAGGTGCGTGAGGGCTTTCGCCAGCAGGTGGCCGCCCAGGCCGGCGCCGATCTCAACGACTACACCCTGCGGCGCATCGGCTCGGAGCTTGAAGGGCTGATCCGCGCGCTGCTCCAGGCCGGTGAGCTGCGCTACAACCCCGACGCCCGGGTGCTGAACTACTCCATGGGCCTGCCCCGCAGCAGCGAAAGCCTGTGAGCCGAACGCCCCGCCCGCGCTCGTCCTACGACGAATCCTGGGACCGTCCCTCCGGCCGTGGCGGTGGACGCCCGGAGGGGCGGCCGGATGCTCGCTATCAGCGCGACGTCCCCCGGGAGCGTGAGCAGGAGTTTGAGCGGGCCTATGAGCGCGGTTACGAAGGTGGCGGACGCCGAAGCCCTGCCACCGGCGGTGGCGGCAGAGGTCCCGGCAGCAACGGCAGCAATGGTGGCGGCGGTGGTGGTGGCCCCGCCGGCGATGGCAAGACCTTCAAGTTCAATGTGGCCACCGTGGCCGTGCTGGCCGGCGTTCTGATCGTGGGGGTCGGCATCGGCACCGTCCTCTCCAGCACCACCCAGGGCGATCAGGGCAACATCGCCAGCAGCCAGCAACTGGACATGGCCGTGGCCGATCCGGAGTTCTGCCGCCAGTGGGGTGCCAGTGCCTTCGTGATCGACGTGGAGATGTACACGACCATGAACCCCAGCAGCAGCTTCGTGACCCAGCCCACCCTCAAGCCGGGCTGCGTGATCCGGCGGGAGAACTGGAGCGTGTTGCAGAAGGAGGGCGCCGTGACCGCTGAGCAGATGCGCCAGTGCAAGCAGCGGATGAACACCTTCGCCTACATCGGCTCCGTCAAGGACAAGCCGATCGTGCGCTGCGTCTATCAGACCGACATCACCGAAAACAAGTTCATCACCAAGGGCGTCGCCGATGACGCCGCCGGCGTCACCCCGGAAGCCAACCAGTTCTGATCCGGGGCTTGGGCCGGGGCCTGGGCCGCTTCAGCCTGCCGCCACAGCGCCCCCCGCAGCGCCACGACGGCAGGACCGGCCGACCATGGCCCGTCAGCGCAACCGAGTTGCAGTGCTCGATCCCCGCCCCTCCCGGCGGCACTCGCACCAGGCTGTGCCAACAGGCTGAAACCCGGCCGCAGCTCAGCTCGCGGCGGGGTTGCCGTCGCCGCGGCTGGGCGCTCCCCCCTGCCGCAGCGGGCTGTCCGGGCTGGCAAACACCGGCAGTACCTCCTTGCGGAAGGCCTCGGCGGCCCGGGAGCAGTAGCGGGCGGGGTGGGTGATCAACTTCAGCTGACGGCGCACCATCAGATCCGCCACCACGGGCCGATGCAGGGTGCCCGCCGCCAGCTCCCGCTCAATCGACACCACCGGCAGGAAGGCGGCGCCGAGGCCGGCCTGCACGGCGTTCTTGATCGCCTCAAAGGAGTTGAGCTCCATCTCGATCTTGAGCCGGCCCACGTCGAGCTTGGAGCGCAGCAGCAGCTGATCCACCATCTTGCGGGTGGTGGACTGGGCATCGAGGCAGACGAAACCGAGCCGGTAGAGGTCGTCCTTGGTGAGTTCCGGCAAGCGGGCCAGCGGATGCTTGGGCGGCAGCACCAGGGCCAGCTCATCGTTGGCGTAGGGCACCACCTGCAACAGATCGTTGAGCTCGCCGGGCAGCTCGCCGCCGATGATCGCCAGGTCGATCTGGCCGTTGGCCACACTCCAGCCGGTGCGGCGGGTGCTGTGCACCTGCAGCTGCACCGCCACGTCGGGATATTTCTGGCGGAACAGCCCGATCATGCGCGGCATCAGATAGGTGCCCGTGGTCTGGCTGGCACCCACCACCAGCGAGCCCCCCTTGAGGTTGTGCAGATCGTCGATGGCACGGCAGGCCTCCTGGCACTGGCTGAGGATGCGATCGCAGTAGCTCAGCAGCAGATGGCCGGCCTCGGTGAGCTGGGCCTTGCGGCCGCCGCGATCGAACAGGGACACATCCAGCTGCTTCTCCAGGTTCTGGATCTGCAGGCTCACCGCCGGCTGCGTGACATAGAGGCTGTCGGCGGCCTTCTTGAAGCTGCCTTCGCTGGCGATCGCCCGCAGGATGCGCAGCTGATCGAGGGTGAAGGGGAGATCGGCCATGGAGGGGCCCGGAGGGCCGGCACCGGCTAGCGGAGTTGAAATCTAGAGGGCTGAACCGAGGGCACGGATCAGGCCATCCGTCCGGCCCGGCCGCTCGAACCATTCGGCCCCGCCCCGGGCCCCACCCCGATCGCCGCCGCCCAGGCCGGCTCCAGCGGGGACGCCCGGTGGCGAGAATCCTCACCTCAGCGTTGCTCAGCGAACCCCATGCCCAGTGGCGGCCTCCACTCCAGCAGCCTGGTGATGCTGGCCCTGTTGCTGGCCTTCGCCCTGCTGCACAGCGGCGGCGCCTCCCTGCGGGCCTGGGGGGTGGAGCGGATCGGCGAGCGGGCCTGGCGCCTGCTGTTCGCCGCCCTCAGCATCCCGGCGGCCGTGGTCGTGATCGGCTACTTCCTGGCCCACCGCTACGACGGCGTGCGCCTCTGGAATCTGCAGGACCAGCCCTGGATCGTGCCACTGGTCTGGGTCGGCACCGCCATCAGCTTCCTGTTCCTCTACCCGGCCACCTACAACCTGCTGGAGATCCCGGCCCTGCTCAAGCCCCAGGTGCGGCTCTATGCCACCGGCATCATCCGGGTCAGCCGCCATCCCCAGGCGGTGGGCCAGATCCTCTGGTGCGCCACCCACCTGCTCTGGATCGGCACCAGCTTCACGGCCTGGGCCTGTTTCGGCCTGATCGCCCACCACCTGTTCGCGGTCTGGAACGGCGATCGGCGCCTGCGCCACCGCTTCGGAGCGGCCTTCGAGGAGCTGCGGGCCAACACGTCCGTCATCCCCTTCCGGGCGGTGCTCGATGGGCGCCAGAAGCTGGTGCTGGCGGAGTTCCTGCGCCCGTCCCAGCTGGGCATCGCCATCGCCGTGGGCGTGTTCTGGTGGGCGCACCGCTTCATCGGTGCCGGCGCCACCGCCTTCGCCCGCAGCGGCATCGGCCACTGGCTGGCCTGATCGGCTTGTCCTGATCGGCGGCCCAGCACACGACCCGGATCCCGGGGCCACGCTGCCTACACTCCCAGCAGCCGATCCAGCCGGATGCCGTCCGCAGCCCAGCTCGCCTGGTTGATCCCGGTGCTCCCCTTGCTCGGGGCCTGCCTCTCCGGTCTCGGGTTGATCACCTTCAACCGCACTGTCAACCGCCTGCGCAAACCGGTGGCGGTGATGCTGCTCACCTGTGTGGGCGCCGCCGCCGTCCTCAGTTACGCCGTGCTGGCGGAACAGCTGGCGGGGGCCGGCATGACCGAGGTGCTGTTCGACTGGGCCAGTGCCGGCAGCTTCAACCTGCAGATGGGCTTCCGCGTCGACCCCCTGGGGGCGGTGATGCTGGCCCTGGTCACCACCATCGCCCTGCTGGTGATGGTTTATTCCGATGGCTACATGGCCCACGACAAGGGCTATGTGCGCTTCTTCACCTATCTGGCCCTGTTCAGCAGCTCGATGCTGGGCCTGATCATCAGCCCGAACCTGCTCGAGATCTACGTGTTCTGGGAGCTGGTGGGCATGTGCTCCTACCTGCTCGTCGGCTTCTGGTACGACCGCGACGGCGCCGCCAATGCCGCCCAGAAGGCCTTTGTCGTCAACCGGGTCGGCGACTTTGGTCTGCTGCTGGGCATTCTCGGCCTGTTCTGGGCCACCGGCAGCTTCGGCTTCGAGGAGATCGGCAGCCGCCTCAGCGAGGCCGTCTCCGGCGGCAGCCTCGGCAATGGCGTGGCGGTGCTGCTGTGCCTGCTGGTGTTCATGGGGCCGATGGCCAAGTCCGCCCAGTTCCCCCTGCACGTGTGGCTGCCCGATGCCATGGAGGGCCCCACACCGATCTCGGCCCTGATTCACGCCGCCACGATGGTGGCCGCCGGGGTGTTCCTGGTGGCGCGGCTGCAGCCGGTCTATGAGCCGTTCCCGGCGGTGCAGGCCACAATCGCCGTGATCGGCACGATCACCCTGTTCCTGGGGGCCTCGATCGCGCTCACCCAGATGGATCTCAAGAAGGGGCTGGCCTACAGCACCGTCTCCCAGCTGGGCTACATGATGCTGGCCATGGGCTGCGGCGCCCCGGTGGCGGGCATGTTCCACCTGGTCACCCACGCCTTCTTCAAGGCGATGCTGTTCCTCTGCTCCGGCTCGGTGATCCACGCCATGGAGGAGGTGGTGGGCCATGAGCCCGTGCTCGCCCAGGACATGCGCCTGATGGGCGGCCTGCGCAAGTTCATGCCGATCACCAGCACCACCTTCCTGATCGGCTGTGTGGCCATCGCCGGCATCCCGCCCCTGGCGGGCTTCTGGAGCAAGGACGAGATCCTCGGCCAGGCCTTCGGCAGCTTCCCGATTCTCTGGGCGGCCGGCTTCATCACCGCCGGCATGACCGCCTTTTACATGTTCCGGCTCTACTTCCTCACCTTCGAGGGCAGCTTCCGCGGCAAGGACAAGGCGATGACCGCCCAGTTGCTCGCCGCGGCGGGCAAGGCCGGCGATGACCACGGCGACGACCACGGCCACAGCCACGCCGACCATCCGCACGAATCCGGCTGGCAGATGGCCTTGCCCCTGGCGGTGCTGGCGGTGCCTTCGGTGCTGATCGGCCTGCTCGGCACCCCCTGGCACAGCCGCTTCGCCGCCCTGCTCAATCCCGAGGAAGCGGCCGAGATGGCCGAACACTTCTCCTGGGGCGAGTTCCTGCCCCTGGCCGGCGCCTCCGTGGCGATCTCAGTGGCGGGCATCACCCTGGCGGTGCTGGCCTATCTGCTGCACAAAATCGACCTGGGCACCGCCGTGGCCGGCCGCTTGCCAGCCCTGAACCGCTTCCTGGCCAACAAGTGGTATCTCGACGCGATCAACGAGCGCATCTTCGTCAAGGGCAGCCGCCGGATCGCCCGCCAGGTGCTGGAGGTGGATTCCAAGGTCGTCGATGGGGTGGTGAATCTCACCGGCCTGCTGACCCTGGGCAGCGGCGAGGGGCTCAAGTACTTCGAGACCGGCCGGGTGCAGTTTTATGCCCTGATCGTCTTCGGCGGCGTCATCGCCATGGTGCTGCTGTTCAGCGCCTTCGGCTGAGGATCCACCCGAAAAGGCCCTCTGCCCAGGTCAGCCCTTCGTAGCCCCTCCCCTTGCCGCTCAAGCGTGGGCGGCCATGGCAACGGCCATGACCCCAGCGCCAGCCGACTGCCAGGGATGGCGAGACGGCTGGACCACCAAGGCCCCATGCGGCAGCTCAGACGAAGGGACCTGGGCAAGTCAGGCTGCCAAACGACACCTGACGACAGGCCTTCATGACAGTTTTTCGTGAAAGCTGAATCGCGGACGAGCCCAACCAGGCGAATCCCGCCCATGCCGACCAGACCTTCAGCACCCGATCAATATTCATTCTTGATTTCCAGGTGAATAACGGTCGCTATTTTAAGTAGTTTGCCAGGCTTGGTGTAATGAACACCATTCCAGATGCCACTACAAACGCCTTCCTCAGAGAGCGACTGCGCAAGGCGGGAATGATCGAGGAGCTCTTCAAATTGTTGGAGGCACAGCTCCGCTGCCAGGGCCTCCAAGGCCGTGGCGGTCAGATCATTGATGCGACTCTCGTCCCGGCTCCCTAGCAACGCAAGACCCGCAAGGAGAACAAGGAAATCAAAGCCGGGAGGCTGCCGAAGGGATGGAATGAAAACCCAGATCGACTGCGGCAAAGGGATTTATATGCTCGCCAGACAACAAGAATAGCAACAGCCACCACGGTTACAAGAACAGCACCTGCATCGATATCGACCATGGATTGATCCGCCGACATGCTGCCACTCCTGCCGATATCCACGACAGAAAAATGCTTCTGCGCCTGCTGGATCCAGAAAACGAACACGACGATAACTGGGAAGACTCAATCTTCGACATGAAATCCGCCCTCCCTACCACCTCTCTTTGGCGACTTTTTCATGACCGCGGAGCAACTGCAAAGGGCTGATTACCAGAGGCGCTCTTAACTTGTCTTCAACAGACGAAGCGGATTCGCTGCAAGATAAATGCAAGACGAAACTCATGCACTGCAAGTTGAGGAAAATAGGCGGGGAATACTTAATTTCAAATTGATTTTTTTGTGCTCCCCTCTTGGCACTCTCATACAGCACGCTCCAGCTTCTTTTCGGGGACTACGCCTGGCTCAAGGCCCAGGTCGACCTTGCTGCCGCCGGCAACCAGCCCGTTCTCCAGACGGATCCCACCGGCATCCGCGATGTCTCGGGCTTCGCGAACAATGTGCTGCACCCCACCTGGGGGAACGTTGACCGCCCGTTCAGCCGCTTCACGTTCAACGCCTTCACGGCCGGCCTGCGCGGGAGCAACGCCGCCTACACGGGCTTCGGCGCGACCCTGGGCCCGATCAGCTTCAACTGGGGGCCTTCGATCGACGGGTTGCTCTACATGGGTTACACAACCCAGGGAACCCCCAACGCCAAGGGCGTCGCCTTCAACAACGACCTCAACTACTCCAAGCACTACGGCAGCTTCGTCAGCACCAAGACGTCTCTTCCGCCAGACCCGGCTGCCTATGCCACGGCCAGCGGCTGGGGCTACGACGCCACCAAGACGGTGGATTACTCCGTGCGCGGCGTCAACGTCACCGATGCCGCCCCTCGCATCATCAGCAACCTGATCAGCAGCCAGGCTGACAAGACCCTGCTGGAAGCTCAGGACAATCCCGCCACCACCCCCGACGGCCGCGCCAATCCACTCACCGGCCTGACCAATCCGCTGCCCTACAGCATGTACCTGGCCTCCTGGGGCCAGTACTTCGACCACGGCCTCGACCTGGTGCTCAAGGGCACCGACGGCAAGGTGCTGGTGCCGATCCTGCCCGGTGACGACCTGTACACCGGCCCGGGCCAGACCCTGGGGGTCTCCCGCAGCAACACCTACAACGTCACGATCCAGGCGGGCTCCTCCGATGCCCTGATGAGCGCCTGGGGCCTCAGCGACAGCGGCACGCCTGTCTTCGGCACCGTCACCGGCACGGGTCAGGTGGGCAGCACCAGCACCGGTGGTCTGCTGCTCAACGGCGTCTATATCGGCTTCACTGCCGCCAACCCCGCTGGCGTGGTCGCAGCCATCAACGCCCAGGCCGAGTTCACCGGCGTGTCGGCGGCCCTCGTCACCGTCGGCACCGGCGCCGGCTCCACGAACCATCTGCAGCTGACCCCTCTCAGCCTGGAAAGCCGCAATATCATCTCCCCCCCCGTCGACCTCAGCCAGGATTACGGCTCAGCACCCAGCCAGCTGATCTTCATCTCCGAATACGTGCTGGTCAATGGGGTGCCCACCAAAACCGGCAGGCTGCTGAGCCACAGCGTGGGCGGTGTGGTGGAAGCGGGCGGTGGCGGCTTCGGCACCATGAGCCGCTGGTCGGATGTGAAGGCCAACGCCCTGCTGCTCGGCCTCAAGCTGCGCGATTACAACGTCAACGACACGCCACTGCTGAAACTCAACGCCGACGGCACGGTGTGGCTCGATCCCACCACCCACACGGCCCGTTTCCTGGCGGTGAACAACACCACCGGCCTGAAGGTGGAGATCACCGACACTGCCCTCGACGCCCTGGCTACCGCCAACCTCACGTTGCTGGGCACCGGCCACCCCTTCCTCAACGACCGCGGCCCCCTCTCGCTCGCCAGTGATCTCGGCCCTGGCAACCTGACGGCCGCCGGTGACAACCCCCCAGGCTGGACTGCCACCGCGACGCCCTACTTCGCCGACCCCACTTTCAACCCCTCCGGCGCCAACTTCCAGCCGCTCGATGATCATGTGATCGCCGGTGATGGACGCACCAACGAAAACATCGGTCTCAGCTCGATTCAGGACATCTGGCACCAGGAGCATAACCGTAATGTTCAAAACATCATTGACACCTTCGGGCTCGTCAAGAATCTGGTGAGTGGTGTGTGGAATGGCACCTACACCGCCTTCGCCGACCCTGCAGCCACGGCAACATTCAATGCCCCTGGCAATGGCCCAGTCGTCATCCCGACAGGCGATATCTGGACGGGTGAAATGCTGCAGGAAGCGGCCAAAGCTCTCACCGAAAGCGAATATCAGCACGTCAATTTCGCCGAGTTCCTGCGCAAGCTGAGCCCCAACGTCCAGGTGTTTGCGAGCTACGACATCAGCCTCGATGGAGCCGTCTCGGCCGAGTTCGCCTCTGCTGTGTATCGCCTTGGCCACTCGATGCTGGCCGAAAACCTCCAGCTCAAAGCCGCCGACGGCACGGTCACGGCCCTGCCGCTGCTCAACGCCTTCCTGAATCCCACCAGCTACGGCCCCGACACCGCCGCCGACCTGGCTCGAGGCCTCAGCACCCAGGTGGGCAACCAGATCGATGAATGGGTCACCGACACCCTGCGCAACCACCTGGTGGGCCAGAAGCTCGATCTGGCCTCGGCCAACATCGCGCGCGGCCGCGACACGGGCGTGCCCAGCTGGAATGACACCCGCGCCTCCCTGTTCCAACAGACCGGCCTGGTCAACCTGGCCCCCTACCAGAGCTGGAATGAGGTGGGCGCCCACCTGCTGCATGGCGCCGACACCCTGAAGGAGTTCATCCAGGCCTACGCCCACGACGACATCCTCACCCGCTACTACGACAAGTTGGTGCTCAACGGAGCCGTTCCTAGCACCGATGTGCCAACCACCAACACCCTGGCGGACTGGGCTGCCTTCCAGCTCGACCAAGCCGATACCGCTGGCGTCATCAGCACTGACGGCACCTACCTCGGTCTCAACGGCGGCACCGGCGGCAAGGCCCCCATTGCAGGCGCCTACTCCAAGGCCCTCGCCGCCGCGGCGGATCTGGCCATGGCCGACCCCACCTGGATGAACGTCAATGGCAACCAGGATTTCTGGAACATCGACCTCTGGACCGGCGGCCTCGCCGAGGACAAGGCCCAGGGCAGCATGCTCGGAACGACGATGGATTGCGTGTTTGCCGTCCAGGTCAACAATCTTCAGAATTCCGATCGCCTTTACTACATCACCCGCCTGGGTGCCGCCCAGAACGTCCTTCCGGCTCTCGATGGACAGACCCTGGCCGATGTGGTGATGCGCAACACCGGTGCCACCCATCTCTATACGGACATCTTCTCGGCGCCCGACAGTGTGATCGAGATCAAGGCTTACCAGGATGCCCTGGGCGCCCCACTCTCCGGCACCACTTACGCCAGCGAACTGCAGCTCAAGATCTCAGGGGCCATCGCTGGCTGGGTGGGAAGCGTTGCCAGCGGCTGGACGTTCATCGACAACCCCGGTGATTACAAGGATGCCCGCGGAGTTGCGAGCCCCAACGCAACGGGCAACGCCAGCAGTGTGATCGGCGGCACCGATTTCGCCGAAAAAATCAACGGCCTCGGCGGCAACGATTGCATCTACGGCGACCTCGGCAACGACACCCTTGATGGCGGTGCCGGCAATGACTTCCTGCATGGCGGTCAGGGCGACGATGTGATCAGCGACCTGGGTGGCAACGACTTCATCTGGGGTGATGCCGGTAATGACACACTCAATGGCGGCGCCGATCTTGACCAGTTGTTCGGTGGAGATGGCCATGACGTCATTTTCGGCGGCTCAGGAGCCGATATCGCCCTCAATGGCAACGACGGCAATGACATCATCTACGGCGGTGATGGCAAGGTCATCGGCGGCGTCATGGATCGCCTGGACGGCGGCGATGTCATCAATGGCGGCCGCGGCAACGACACCATCTACGGCGGCGGTGGCAATGATGTCATCGATGGTGGTGAAGGCAACGACACCATCTACGGCGGCATTGACAACAATGCGTTGTTGGGCTTCTCCGGCGATGACACCTTCCTTGTCGATGCCACCCAATTCGGCTATCAGAATGCCTTCGGTGGTGGTATCGGCCACGACACCGTTGACTATCGGGCCAGCGCTGGCCAGCTGCTCGCCGGCGTCCAGTTCGGCATCAACATTGATCTCGGCAATGTGGGGGCGGGCATCGTGGTGCCCCTGGGCCGGACCGTCATCGATGTCTTCCTCTCGATTGAGGAGGTGTATGGAAGCCAGTTCAATGACAACATCCGCGGTGGCACCGCCGTCCAGGTGGATGCCCTGGGCAACCCGATCCTGAACCCGATCACGGGTCTGCCCCTGCCGGTTGATTTCACCCTGCACGGGGAGGCTGGCAACGACTCCCTCTCCGGCGGCGCCGGCAACGACACCCTCGACGGTGGCAGCGGCAACGACTCTCTGATCGGTGGTCTCGGAGACGATGTCTTCATCATCGAGAGCGCCGGCGATACGCTCCTCGAACTGGCTCTTGGCGGCACCGACACGGCCATCTCCAGCATCACCTTCTCCCTGGCGACCTTGGCAGACGTTGAGAACCTCACCCTCAGCGGTAGCACCAACATCAACGGCACCGGCAACGCCGCCAACAACATGCTCACCGGCAACGCCGGCAACAACACCCTCAATGGTGGCGCCGGCAATGACACCCTTGATGGTGGCGCCGGCATCGACACGCTGATTGGTGGTCTGGGCAACGATGTCTACATCGTCGACACCCTCACCGACACAATCATCGAAGCCGCGGCCGGCGGCAGCGACACGACCAACTCCAGCATCACCTTCTCCCTGGCGACCCTGGCCAACGTTGAGAACCTCACCCTCACGGGCATCGCCAACATCAACGGCACCGGTACCGCCGGCAACAACGTGCTCACCGGCAACGCCGGCGACAACACCCTCGATGGTGGCGCCGGCATCGACACCCTGATTGGTGGTGCCGGCAACGACGTCTATATCGTCGACACCACCACCGACAGGATCACCGAAGCCGCGGCCGGCGGCAGCGACACGATCAGGTCCAGCGTCACCTTCTCCCTGGGGGCCCTGGCCAATGTTGAGAATCTCACCCTCACCGGTATCGCCAATACCAATGGCACCGGTAACAGCGGCAACAACGTGCTCACCGGCAATACCGGCAACAACATCCTCAATGGTGGCGCTGGCAACGACACCCTCATCGGTGGCGCCGGCAACGACACCCTCATCGGTGGTGCCGGCGCCGACGTGCTCACCGGATCAACGGAGGGGGACATCTTCCAACTTGGTGCGCTCTCCAACTCCCGCATCACAGCCATGGATACGATCACCGATTTCGCGATCGGCGTCGATCTGTTCGACGGCACCGCCGCCATGACAGCCGCCAACATCAGGAAACTGACGGTGAGCAACACCTTCTCCGCTCAAAACCTGGCGGCGGCCCTCACCACCAACCTCTTCGGCGCCAACAGGGCCGCCTTGGTCACCTTCACCGATGGCACTTACCTGGCCCTGAATGACAATACGGCCGGCTGGAATGCCAACAACGATGCGGTGATGCATTTCAACTTCACGGGCAACGCCAACAATTTCGCCATCGTCTGATCCCTCGCCTGAGGAGAACACCAGCCCAGGTCTGCGCCAGCAGGCCTGGGCTTTTCCTTGTGGCTCAGGCAGCCAATCAGCTCCGCGAGCCCGGCCAAACAAAGAGGTGAGCAACTCGGGGGGGCGGGGCAGAACCAGAGAGTTTTTTTCCCACTGAGCCGGCAGCGGCAACCGGCAGCTGGGCTTCCGGGTTGATCGCCTGGCGGCGGTGAAGCCGGCCCGAGCCACCGATCTCCCCCAGCTTGAGATGGAGGTGTGCTGGGCACCGCCGTGGCCGGCCGCTTGCCGGCCCTGAACCGCTTCCTGGCCAACAAGTGGTAGCTCGACGCGATCAACGAGCGCATCTTCGTCAAGGGCAGCCGCCGGATCGCCCGCCAGGTGCTGGAGGTGGATTCCAAGGTCGTCGATGGGGTGGTGAATCTCACCGGCCTGCTGACCCTGGGCAGCGGCGAGGGGCTCCAGTCCTGCGAGACCGGCCGGGTGCAGGTTGATGCCCTGATCGTCTTCGGCGGCGTCATCGCCATGGTGCTGCTGTTCAGCGCCTTCGGCTGAGGGCCTGGGAGCGTCGCCTGCCCAGCATCCGGCTCACTGGCGCCCGCCCACTCCTGGGGAACTGCACTGTTCTGACGGGAGCTTCGCAGCTCCGCTCTGGCCAGGCCGGAGCCGAACTCCAGGATTTCAGCTCAGAACGGACCTGGGCAGCATCGCCGCAGGCATGGGCTCAGCAGTCACTGACGGGCCGGCGGACTGCCGCAGGCCCAGGCAGAGGCCCCAGGCAACCGGGGCAAACCTTGAGCAAAAGCCAAGATTCCTTGCGCAGGACGAGGAACCGGAGCCGCGATCCCTGTCCAAGACTTAATGGAAGGCTAAGCACACCCTCGGAAAAGCTTCGGGAATGCTTCGCAAGCGCTGCGGATGCCCTATAAAGGAAACGTAGCGTTAACAGTCTCTTCACCCATGGGCGTCAGCCTCTCCACCTCCGATCTCCGTTTCCTGCTCTCCCGCGTCCGCTGGGACTGGCTGCCTGAAGAGCAGGGCGGCGTCGCTCCCTTCGGCCCCACCGGGATCCGCCGCAACCAGGGCTTCGCCAACCACACCCAGAACCCCCTCGCTGCCAACTGGTGGTTCGGCGCCGGCGACACCCTCTTCTCCCGCCTCACCTACAACCGGCTCACGGCCCCTGGTGGCAAGCCGAACGACGTCATCTCCTATCCGTTCTCGTCCGCCGTCCGCGCGCCGAGCACGGTGGTGACCCTTGGCGGCACCATCACCCTCGGCGGCCAGCTCAAGGATGCGCTCAACCCGCGCATCATCAGCAACTACGTCGCCGACAGCAGCAATCCGGTCAGCTTCTCGAGCCTCGATCCCCTCGATCCGAACTACGCCAAAAAGCAGCTGCTCAAGCTGCAGGACAACCCCACCGGCCGCCTCTCGCCCACCTCAGGGGGCGTCAACCCCCTCGTCTACAGCAACTTCATGGCCCAACTGGGCCAGTTCTTTGACCACGGCCTCGACTTCGTCGACAAGGGCGGTGAAGGCGTCATCGACGTCAAACTGCTGCCCAGTGACGGCCTGTATGGCGATCCTGCACCGTCCAACGGCTATCAGAAAGCCAAGGACATCTACGCGTCCCGCAGCAAAACGGTGACCGTGAACTGGGGCGCCGGCTCGACCGATGCCCTGCTCACCAAGATGGGTATCGATCTGGCCAGTCAGGACACCCCCACCTGGGATCCGGTCTCCACCATCACCACCCCCGGGGTCGATGGTTACGTTGGCCGGCTGGTGCTCAACAACATCATCATCGATATCCAGGCTGCGAATGTTCAGGCTCTGGTCACCGAACTCAATGACCTGCTCCCCACCACCGGAGTCACCGTCACGGCCATCGCGTTTCCGGCCATCACCGGTGTCGTTCCTGCAGGCTCCTATCAACTCACCTTCACACCCGCCAGGGCAGAGAGCTTCAACCAGGCCTCTCCTTTCATCGACAACAGCCAGAACATCGGCTCCGATGACAGCCGCACCGTGTTCCTGCGCGAATACCTCGATATCGCCACCTGGAAAGCCCAGCCCGGCAACTCGGCGCTGACTCCGATCTGGGACGATCTGATCACCGGGCGACTGCTCAATTCCGGCGCCACCGTCAATGGCGAGGCCAGCTCAGGGGTCGCCACCTGGGCCCTGCTCAAGGCCAATGCCGCCAAGCTCGGCATCACCCTGCACGACGCCGACATCACCAGCATCCCGCTGGTGGCCCTGGATGGCTACGGCAAGCCGATCCTCGGTGCCGACGGCCTGCCCCAGCTGATCGCTCTCAACAAGGAGACCGGCGAGACCGTCTATGTCAAAGACACCGACCTGGCCCGCGATGCGGCAATCGCCGCACTTGTGGATCCCGATCCAACCCACTACGTGCTGGCGACCACGCGCCATGCCTGGTTGAACGACAAACAATTTGGCTGGGACGCATCTGGTTACAAAACTGCCTCACCGACAACATCGGTTCGCGACCTCGTCGATCCGAGCATCCTCAATAGCCACTACATTGCCGGCGATGGCCGGTTGAATGAAAACATCGGTCTCACCCAGATTCATGAGGTGTTCCTCAACGAGCACAACCGCATCCTCACCGACCTGAAGGCGAAATATGGCTTCACGGGTGAGCAGCCCCAGGGCGGCTGGGCCTGGACCGATCCGCTTACCAATGTGAGCACCAAGATCACAGCAGAAGAGCTCTTCCAGGAGGCCAAGCTGGTGGTCGAGATGGAGTACCAGCACATGATCTTTGCTGAGTACAACCGTAAACTCAGCCCCAACATCGCCGGCTTCGCCGGTGTCAATCCCCTGATTGATGCCCGCATCTCCTCGGAGTTTGCCAACTGCGTCTACCGGCTCGGCCACTCCATGCTCCCCGATGCGCTGGGCATGCGGCAGCTGACCGACGCCTCGCACCTGAGCACCACCTCCGGCGGGGGTGTGATCACCGTGAGCCTGGTGAACCATGGCCTCCAGGACGGCAAAACGGTGACGATCAAAGGCGTCGACCAGGCTATCGGCGGCATCACTGCCGCCCAGCTGAACGGCACCTACACGATCACCAGGATCGACGCCAACACCTTCACCTTCACGAGCACAGGCACAGCCACCGCAGCCGCCACCGGCCTGGCCGGCGACAAGATCCAGGTGGATATCGATACCAGCCTGATCTCCGCCTTCACCAACCCGCAGAGCTATCTGCCGGGCATCACCGCCGGCCAGATTGCCCAGGGCAGCTCCGATGAGGTGGGCATGCGCATCGATGAAAAGATCGTCGATGCCCTGCGCGACAACCTCCTGGGCCAACCGCTCGACCTGGCCACGCTCAACCTGGTGCGGGGTCGGGATTCCGGCCAGCCCACGCTCAACGAAATGCGGGCCGCCGTCCAGCCCCTGGCCCCGGTCCTGCTGCAGGCCACCCTCAATCCCTACAGCAGCTGGACCAGCTTCCGCGACGCGCTCAAGGGCACCCTGGACGACCAGAACGCCACGGTGAAGAACTTCATGATGGCCTATGCCGCTGATGACCTCTTCACCAAGTTCGGCGCCGCTGCTCGCACCGCAGCTGGCGTGGCCTACAGCGGTACCACCACACTGGCTGCGTGGTACGCCCTGCGCGAAAGCACCATCCTGGACGACCAGACGGCCTACATCAACGGCCTCAAGGCGGCGGCTTCGGCAGCCTTCGCCAACGCCACCTGGATGGGAAGCGGGAACAACTCCAACAAGGACTACAACTACATCGACGCCTGGATCGGCGGCCTGGCAGAGCGCGAAGTGGTGGGCGGCATGCTGGGCCCCCTGTTCGATGCCGTCTTCGCCATGCAGAACATGGCGCTGCAGGGTGGCGACAACTTCTATTACCTGGGCCGGGTTGCTGGCACCGAGTTCTTCAACGACGGCATCGACGGCACGTTGATGGCCGATCTGGTGATGCGCAACACCGGCGCCAAGAACCTCTATTCCGACATCTTCTCCGTTCCCGACAAGCGGGTCGAGATGGCTGATGCGGGTCAGCCAGCCCGGGTGGCAACCCTGGCTGATCTGCAGGCCTCCACCACGGATCAGGAGGTGTTTGACGCCAATGGCAATCTGATGATGGCCTCCATCGGCCGTTCCGGTTATGTCGGAACCACGCTTGGCAACCAGGTCTATGTCGGCAATCCCGGCAACTACGTCGATGCCCGTGGCGTGCTCAATCCCAATGGTGTGGGCAATGCCAGTGAGGTGATCGTCGGCACCGCCCTCGCCGATCAGATCTCCGGCGGCGGCGGCAACGACGCCATCTATGGCGAAGGTGGCAACGACACCATCAACGGCGACAGTGGCGTGGACTTCATCCACGCCGGTGATGGCAACGACGTCATCGATGGCGGCAGCGAGAACGACTTCCTCTACGGCGAAGCCGGCAATGACATCCTCCGGGGCGGTATCGGTCTCGACAATGTCTTCGGTGGAGATGGCAACGACACCCTGTTTGGCGGCCAGGATGCCGACCTCATGAACGGTGGTATCGGTGACGACCTGATGTACGGCGGCGACGGCATTGTCGTGGCCGGCGTGCTCGATCCGGAACCGGCCATTGCCGTCGCCGCCATCGACGACGTCATGCATGGCGGCGGTGGCAACGACACCATGTACGGCGGCGGTGGCTGGGACAGGCTGCTGGGCGAAAGCGGGAACGACATTCTGATCCCCGGCACCGGTGGCGCCGCCCTCGGCGGCCGCGACAACATGGACGGTGGCCAGGGCGACGACATCTACATCGTCGAAAGCGCTGCCCTGTTCGACTTCGAGGACTTCGCCGACAGCGGCCTCACCCAGCTGCAGCTGGTGAACAAGGACACCTACCGCGGCGTCAACGGCGTGGCCATTGACGAAGTGCGCTTCACCGAGACCGTGGCCGACAACATCGTCATCGCCGCCGTCAACAATCTGGGTATCGGCCAGGTCTTCACCGGCATTGAGCGCCTGGTGATCGGCACCGGCACCGCCAACGCAGCCGATCGCACCGGCCTGGCGGCGATCAACATCGACGCCACCCTGGCCAATGTGGGCCTCACCCTGGGCCTCGAGATCCAGGGCAACGCTGGTGTCAACACCCTCATCGGCACCCTCTTCAACGACACCATCGATGGGGGCGCCGGAGCCGACGTGATGCAGGGCCTGGTCGGCAATGATCTGTATATCGTCGACAATGCCGCCGATGTGATCATCGAACTCGGCGGCGGTGGCACCGACAGCGTCATCGTTGATGCGGCCGTCAACTACACCCTCGCCGCTGATCTCGAGAACCTGACCCTGCGCAATGCCGGCGCCCTCCAGGGCACCGGTAACAACCTCGACAACACGATCATCGGCAACACCGCGGCCAACACCCTGCTGGGCCTGGCCGGCAACGACAGCCTCAACGGTGGCGGCGGCAACGACACCATGAACGGTGGCGCTGGTATCGACACGATGACGGGCGGCGCCGGCGCCGATCGCTTCGTCTTCGGTAGCAACATCGCTGAGATCGGCAACAATCCGCTCTTCCGCGAAACGATCACCGACTTCGTCACCGGTACGGACAAGCTGGACTTCAGTGCCACCGGCTATCCCCAGTTCGCGTACATCGGGTCAGCGGCCTTCTCGGCCGCCAACCAACTGCGCTTCAATGCCGGCGTGCTCTACGGCAACGTCAACGCCGATCTGGCCGCCGATTTCCAGATCGCCATGACCGGCGTTGCTTCCCTTGCGGCCACCGACATCATCCTGCCTCCGCTCACGCTTGCAGTGAGCGGCCCGGTTGCGGGGATCAATGAAGGCAACACCGGCACCACGACGCACACCTTCACGGTCACCCTGAGCGCGGCGAGTTTGACCAACACCACGTTCAACTACGCCGTGACGGGCAACGGTGTCAGCGCTGCCAATGCGGCGGATTTCAACAACGGCGTTCTGCCCACCGGCACGGGCACGATTCTTGCCGGCCAGACCAGCACCACCATCAATGTGCTGGTGCGGGGCGATACCACCGTCGAGCTGGACGAAACGTTCCAGCTGACGCTGTCCAACCCGGCCGGCGTCAACGCCAACCTGCTCCTGGGCACCGCCAGCGCCACGTCCACCATCCTCAATGACGACGCCAACATCATCAATGGCAATGCCAACGCCAACAACCTCGTGGGCACCGCCGGCAACGACATCATCAACGGTCTGGCCGGTAACGACACCATCGGTGGCGGCGCCGGCAACGACTCCCTCACCGGCGGTGCCGGCAGCGACCGCCTCACCGGCGGTGCCGGCAACGACACCTTCATCTACACCGCGACGAATGAGTCGCCCGTCGGCATCACTCACGACACCATCGTTGACTTCACCACGTTGCTCGACAAGATTGATGTCACGGCCATTGATGCCAACACCGGTGTCGGTGGCAACCAGGCCTTCACCTTCATTGGTGCCGCGGCCTTCAGTGCGCTCGGCCAGGCTCGCTACGCGGGTGGCCTTCTGCAGTTCAACAACACCGGCAACAACAATGCCGACATGGAAATTGCCTTGACCGGCAATCCCACCCTGGTGGCTGGCGACATCCTCCTCTGACCCCGATCCGCTGGGATCGGGATCCACCTGGATCCCGATCCTTCGACAACGCTTGAATCCAGATCGGTGGTTCTCGTCCTTGGCACGAGAACCACCGATTTTTTTTGGATCCATTCCGGGGCCGGCGAGCGAGCGGCCCCGCAGTCCATGGCCCAGGCAAGGTCAGGCCATGGCGCCGCTCACCACGATCGATCCGCGCTTGCCTGTGGCGACGGGACAGGCCGTCCTCCGGCAGGCTCGGACGAGCGTCAACCGCAGGACGGGCGAAGGGGCCCACCCCCAGGCCCGACGACACGAGGGCCAAGCACCGGATTCTCCACCCAGCAGTCAGCCGCGGCGCCTGGCGCAGTGCCGGGGCTGACTGACTTGAGCCGTCTCAACCTGTGTGCCATCCCCCACCAGCCCAGTGCGGGCCTGGCGAGGATTTCTAAACTCCGGCCAACACCTTGCACGGGCCCGTGGTCTTCCCCTGGCTGAGCGCCTCGATCCTGTTTCCGATCGCGGCTTCCCTGCTGATCCCCTTCATCCCCGACAAGGGAGACGGCAAACAGATCCGCTGGTATGCCCTCGGCATCGCCCTGGTCACCTTCCTGCTCACCGTCGGCGGCTACCTCAACGGCTACGACCCGTCGGTGGCGGGGCTGCAGCTGGTGGAGCGGGTGCAGTGGCTGCCGGATCTGGGCCTGGCCTGGTCCGTGGGGGCCGATGGCCTGTCGATGCCCCTGATCCTGCTGACCAGCTTCATCACCGCCCTGGCGGTGCTGGCGGCCTGGCCGGTCACCTTCAAGCCGCGGCTCTTCTACTTCCTGATCCTGGCCATGGATGGCGGCCAGATCGCCGTGTTCGCCGTGCAGGACATGCTGCTGTTCTTCCTCTCCTGGGAGCTGGAGCTGCTGCCGGTGTACCTGCTGCTGGCGATCTGGGGGGCCAAGAAGCGCCAGTACGCCGCCACCAAGTTCATCCTCTATACCGCCGGCGGCTCGGTGTTCATCCTGCTGGCGGCCCTGGCGATGGGCTTCTACGGCGGCGGCACCCCCACCTTTGAATACACGGCCCTGGCCGCCAAACAATTCGGCACCGGCTTCCAGGTGCTCTGCTACGCGGGGCTGCTGATCGCTTTCGGCGTCAAGCTGCCGATCGTGCCGCTGCACACCTGGCTGCCCGATGCCCACGGCGAGGCCACGGCACCGGTGCACATGCTGCTGGCGGGCATTCTGCTGAAGATGGGCGGCTATGCCCTGCTGCGCTTCAACGTCCAGATCCTGCCGGAGGCCCACGCCCAGTTCGCGCCGCTGCTGGTGGTGCTGGGGGTGGTGAACATCATCTATGCCGCCCTCACCTCCTTCGCCCAGCGCAATCTCAAGCGCAAGATCGCCTACAGCTCGATCAGCCACATGGGCTTCGTGCTGATCGGCATCGGCAGCTTCAGCGCCCTCGGCACCAGCGGCGCCATGCTGCAGATGGTGAGTCATGGCCTGATCGGCGCCAGCCTCTTCTTCCTGGTGGGCGCCACCTACGACCGCACCCACACCCTGCAGCTCGATGAGATGGGCGGCGTCGGCCAGAAGATGCGCAAGATGTTCGCCCTCTGGACCGTCTGCTCCCTGGCCTCCCTGGCCCTCCCCGGGATGAGTGGCTTCGTCTCGGAGCTGATGGTGTTCGTGGGCTTTGCCACCAGCGAGGCCTACTCCCTCAGCTTCCGGGTGGTGATGTCGGTGCTGGCGGCGATCGGCGTGATCCTGACGCCGGTGTACCTGCTGTCGATGCTGCGGGAGATCTTCTTCGGCAAGGAGAACGCCGAGCTGGCGGCCCACACCCATCTGGTGGATGCGGAGCCGCGCGAGATCTACATCATCTCGGCCCTGCTGGTGCCGATCATCGGCATCGGCCTCTACCCGCGGATCATGACCGACACCTACCGAGCCTCGATCGAGGCGCTGGTGGCCCGCGAAGAGGTGGCCCTGGCCAAAGTGGAGAATCCACCGGCTCGGGCGGTGATGCGTCAGCTGCCGGTGGGCCTGGTCGAGCCGGGGCTGCTGCAGGCCCCGGCCCTGGGCTGAGGCGCCGTCAGCCCCCGGCCGGTAACGAAACTCTGCAGCCGCCGCCCCCCGCCGCTGGCACTGCAGCGCACTCTGTCTACGCTCCTGATCCGCAACCCTGCCCAGCCATGCGTCAGCTGAACTTCCTGCTGATCTTCAGCTTCGGCCTGGCGATGGTGATGTTCACGCTTGAGAACACCGCCGCCACCACCGTCCATTTTCTGCCAGGCGTGAGCACCACCCTGCCGCTGGCGGCCCTGCTGCTGGTGGTCGGCGGCATCGGCGCCATCGCCGCCTGGATCTTCGCCGTCTGGAGCGGTGTGGTGAAGAAAGTGGAAACCCTGCAGGATCCTGGCGAAGTCGAGGCCCAGCAGGTGCGAATCCAGGAGCTGGAAAACGACCTGCAGCGCTATCGCGCCACTGTCGATGCCCAGCTGGGCCTGCTGCCGGCCGCCGGCCAGACCTCCGCCGCGGAGTCGGGCGAGCACGGTTCCACGATCACCTTGTCGATGGAGTGAGTCCACGGGCGACTGGTCAGTTCAATCCGGGCTCGTTACCTTGCCCAGCAGGCCCCGCTGCTCAGCCCGGGCCCCGATTCTTGACCCCAGCACTCGCCCCCTTGCCGGCATTTCCCCAGAGCGCCATCGCCGCCGTCCCCAGCAGGGGGCAGGGTGGCTGAAGCAGGCGCCCGGCTGGCGATCCGCCTGCTGCAGGACTCGGCCGAGCGGGGCGAGATCGATCCCTGGGATGTGGATGTGATCGCCGTGATCGACGGCTTCCTCGATCAGTTGCGCACCCGGATCGAAGCGCCCCGGCTGGCCCGGGCCCAGGGGGGCAGCTACGAGCAGGATCTGGCCGAGAGCAGTGAGGCCTTCCTGGCGGCCTCGGTGCTGGTGGGCCTCAAAGCCGAGGTGCTGGAGGCGGCCACCTTCCCGGTCGAGATCCTGGCGGAGGAGGCCTTCGATGGCGAGGATGGCGGCGAGGACTGGGATGGCGAGGGCAGCGGCTTCAGCCTGCCGGCCCGACCGGAGCGCCATCTGCAGCGGCGCCTGGTGGCCCCGCCACCGCTGCAGCGACCGGTGACCCTGGGGGAACTGATCCGCCAGCTCGAAGACATCGCCGAGCGGCTGGAGGCCGACGAGGGTCGGGTGCGCCAGACGTCGAGGCCGAAGCGCTACAGCGATCGCGCCGCCATGGCCCAGGTGGCGGCCCTGGCCCATCGCGAGAAGTTGCCCGAGACCACCGCCGCCCTGAGCCGCTTCCTGCAGAGCTGGAGCGACGGCGACAGCAGCCGCTGGATTGGCTTCGACGAGCTGGTGGCGGCCTGGGGACAGGCGGTGGAGCAAGCCAGTGCCCAGGAGGAGCTGGACCAGGACCGGGTGGGGGTGTTCTGGGCCCTGCTGTTTCTCTGCTCCCAGGGGAAGGTGGAGCTGGACCAGCCCGGTGGGCTGTATGCGCCCCTGAGCCTCAAGCGCCTGCAGGAGAGCGGCGAGATCGTGCCGTTGACCCTCTCGGCAGCGCCCGGCGCCAACACCAGGGGCGAAGGGTCAGATGGGGGGCCGGCTCGCGAGCCGCTGGCAGCCTGAGTCGGCTCCCTAGGCTGCCGGCACGATTGCGAGTGGCCGACGCCGATGAAGGCGATGATCCTGGCGGCCGGCAAGGGAACGAGGGTGCGGCCGATCACCCACACCACGCCCAAGCCGATGATTCCGATCCTGCAGAAACCCGTGATGGAGTTTCTGCTGGAGCTGCTGCGGCAGCACGGCTTTGACGAGATCATGGTCAACGTCTCCCACCTGGCGGAGGAGATCGAGAACTACTTCCGCGACGGCCAGCGCTTCGGTGTGCAGATCGCCTACAGCTTCGAAGGACGCATCGAGGACGGCCAGCTGATCGGCGATGCCCTCGGTTCAGCCGGCGGCATCAAGCGCATCCAGGATTTCCAGCCCTTCTTCGACGACACCTTCGTGGTGCTCTGCGGCGATGCCCTGATCGATCTCGATCTCACCGAGGCGGTGCGGCGCCACAAGCAGAAAGGGGCGATGGCCAGCCTGATCACCAAGCGGGTGCCCAGGGAGCAGGTGAGCAGCTACGGCGTCGTCGTCACCGATCCGGAGGGCAGGGTGCTCTCGTTCCAGGAGAAGCCGGCCGTGGATGAGGCCGCCAGCGACATGATCAACACCGGCATCTACATCTTCGAGCCCCAGGTGCTGGATTTCATCCCCAGCGGCGAGCCGTTCGACATCGGCGCCGATCTGTTCCCGAAGCTTGTGGCGGCGGGGGCGGCCTTCTATGCGCTGCCGATGGAGTTTGAGTGGGTGGATATCGGCAAGGTGCCGGACTACTGGCAGGCGATCCGCAGCGTGCTGCAGGGAGATGTGCGCCAGGTGCAGATCCCCGGCCATCAGGTGCGCCCCGGTATCTACACGGGCCTGAATGTGGCCGCCAACTGGGACAAGATCACGGTGGAGGGGCCGATCTACGTGGGCGGCATGACCCGCATCGAAGACGGCGCCACGATCATCGGCCCGGCGATGATCGGCCCCAGCTGCCACATCTGCAGCGGCGCCACGATCGACAACTCGATCATCTTCGACTACTCCCGCATCGGAGCCGGTGTGCGCCTGGTGGAAAAGCTAGTCTATGGCCGCTACTGCGTCGATCGCAACGGCGACCACTTCGATCTACAGGAAGCCTCGCTTGACTGGCTGATCACCGATGTGCGCCGCCACGATGTGGCCAGCCCCTCGCCGCAGCAAAAGGCGATGGCGGAGCTGCTGGGCAGTGAGCTGGCGTTGAGTCCGTAGGGCGCAGGTTCAGGCCTGATGAGCGGGTTGCTGTGGACAACCCGCTGACACAGCCTCAGAACAGAAAGTCGTCGAGCATATTGGCGGTCCGTATCTTATTGGGACGCATGGCCCAGAAGGCGAGGGCCATCAAAATCGCCTGCACACTGTTTCTGGCAACCTCGCCAAAAAAGCGCTCCCAGCGCTTGGAACGAAGAGGCACCAACTGACTTTCGGCGATTTTGTACTGATCGGTAAGGTTGGCAATGGCTCGCTTTTTGATGACCGCAAAGGGTGCATCAAACTTTTCAGGAATCTGGGGACGATCAGGCAAGTTAGCGACATAGGCACGCAGCGCCTGTTCATCCTGCGTATTTGAAAAATCCTGAATGACTTGCCGCCGCTGCTTGAGCATCCCACTCTCAGCGGCCCGAACCTGCCCAAGGGCCCGCACCCCGGCGACCAGCTGGAACGGAACAATCAAGATCAACAGAATCGCAAACCAGCGGCAGCACACCCGCACCAGATTGGCACGGCTGGACAACACATCGTCGTCACGGTTGAGGACATAGGCTCCGCACACCAACAAGGCGCCCAGCAACAACGCCGTGCTGGCTGAGAGGATGGCACTGATCAGCCGCAGCTGAAAAGCCGGCTGCAGCAGCTGCAGCGGCAGCGAGGTGAAGAGAATCGTGCTGAGAGACGTGCCAATCAAAACCCAACCGGCAGTGGCGACGAACACAGAGAATTGGCTCGCAGCCTTCTCAGTCAGTTTATTCTTTAACCGGACATCAGAAGCAACAGCCATTCAGCCTCAGAAATCAGAAAGGAAAAGTGATGTGTCCGCAAGGGGTTGGGAACCCCAGGTGAAAGCCAGCGGAACCGAATAAAAAGAAAGCCCTTGCAGAGTTGCAAGGGCCAAGGAAAGTGATCAGCCGCTCAATCCCCATGCGATGTAGCTGGCACCAAGCTTCAGGCAGCCTGCTTGACGCGCCTACGCAGCTTGCGGGAGAAACCGAAGGCGGCACCAGCTCCGAGGAGTGGCAAGGGGCCAGGGACTTGAGAATCGTTCCTCTGATTGAAGGCGAATCCAAGGGCAGTGATGGTGGCTGGACTGGTGACAGCAAATGTCTGGGAGAATGTGGCTGATGTCACGCCAGTATTGAATGCCACTGGAGTGCCTGGTCCTGCCGAGGAACTAGCACTTCCACCGACAAGACTGGCGGAAGTCGCGGTAGTTCCGATAGCCCCCCCACTAACGGTAGAGCCTGTAATATTGACCTGGAAAGCATTAAGTTTATTGCCCGCCAAAATACCTGCAGGAGATACGGCGATATCATAAGTAAAAGTGCCGCTATAAGTGCCCGACGCGGAGATTGGATTAAATATACCTTCGTAAATGCCAGTGACAGTATCGTATTCTATTCTAAAAGGATCAGTAGTAGGGGAGATACCGGTTCCACTGAACCCAAAGTTTGAAAAGACCTTGTCTCCGAGGGGGTTGTTGCAGCCACCAAGGTTAGCAGTCGTGCAACTTATAGTTAATATAGCCGCCTCGGCACTGCCGGATCCAAGGCTTGAAGCAAGAACAAGAGGCAACCCAGCGGCCAAAGCCACCTTTAACTTGGTTTTACTAGAAAACATGACCATTAAACGGCTACCCCGGGAATGTAGCCCCAAAAACGAGAGTCAACATCGAGATCACGCCTACTGCGCAAATGCTGCATCACATACGCAGTGGGGCTGATGTTGGCATGGTTTCAGAGCGTTCGCTTCGCACCAATTCCAATGGTTTTTCAAGCAGGCCGATCAGCCAGAACCCAGGCGGACAGCGCTGGTCCTGCCTGGATCCGTTAACCGACTCAGACCCACCAGCTCCTTCCCCACCCCAGCCACGCTGAGCTCCAGCGGAGCCAGCCCCGCCAGCCGCAGGATCTCGGGAATGCGTTCCTCGGCCTTGACGGCCATCAGGTGCACCCCCTGGGCAATGCCCCGGTAGGTGGCCACCTGTTCGGCGGCGATGGCGATGCCTTCGGCGGCGGGATCGGCGGCGGCGGCCAGGCGATCGATGATGGCCTGGGGGATCTGGGCGCCGGGCACCACCCGGTTGATGAAGGCGGCATTCTTGGCCGATTTGAGCAGGAACACCCCCGCCAGCACCGGCAGGCCCAGGGGCCCGGTGAGCTCCTGCACAAAGCGCTTCAGGGCTTCGGCGTCCATCACCATCTGGGTCTGCAGGAAGCGGGCTCCGGCCGCCTGTTTGCGGCGGATTCTCGAGGCCAGGCCGCTCCAGCTGCTGGACTGGGGATCGGCCGCCGCTCCCGCGAACCAATCGGTGCCGCCATCGGGGAGGTTGCCTTGCACCGGATCCTCACCGGCATTGAAGTGCTGCACTTGCTGCAGCAGCCGCACCGCCTCCAGCTCATTCACCGGCCGGGAGCGGGGCTGATCGCCCACCCGGAGTGGATCGCCGGTGAGACAGAGCAGGTTGCGGATGCCGAGGGCATGGGCCCCGAGCAGATCGGCCTGCAGGGCCAGGCGGTTGCGATCGCGGCAGGTCATCTGCAACACCGGCTCGATGCCCTGTTCCAGCAACAGCCTGCAGACCGCCAGACTGCTCATCCGCATCACCGCCCGGCTGCCATCGGTGACGTTGACCGCATGGACCAGGCCCTTCAAGCCAGCCGCCACCGCCAGGGTGCGGCTGGCATCGGCGCCCCGGGGAGGAGTCACCTCGGCTGTCAGCGCGAAGTGACCAGCAGCCAGCGCTTCCTGAAGCAGCACATCACCTCCGAGACGACAGCCGCCGTGCAGTTGGGCCATCATGCTGCAGCAAGCCGCCGTCTGTACTGGGGCGCCTTGGCTGGCATGAACAGAAGCTGCCTGAATCAAGGCCTGCAGGCAGATCACCTTCAACCCCGGATCGCATCGTTGAGCGGCGACCAAAACCCCGGCATCGCCCAGCTCGATCACTGCCAGACGGTTCGAACCAAGTCAGCGCCCCAGACGTCACAACAACCCTGGCCAGGAGCCCGCCGATCGGTTGCCGCCCTCCTCCCATCAGGCCAGCGGCTCGTCGGGCAGCCCGGTCCATCAACTCCGGGGCCCATCCTGCAGCGGGTTCCGAAACTCCTCGCCAAGGCACCAGCACCTGGCCTTCGAGACACGCGCAGAAGGCCCATCATCCAGAAGCTCAGATCCCTTGCCAGCCAGGCACTCCGGGATCTTCAAGGCCATGAGGGGAGCCAGAAGCCTCAGGAGCCAGCACTCAACCCCAGCGCAGGCCCGCATCAACGAAGACCTGAGCAGCAGGAAGCAGCACCTGGCCAGACCGATCCGGGGATCGTCCAACCCTTTCAAGCAAGCTGATTGATCCACGACTCGGACCACCCCTGGCTGGGCCAGAAGAAAAATTCCGCAATGCGGCGATCAAGGACTGAGGCAGTACGCCCCCGAGCTATCCCAGCCTGGGGGACAGGAATAGCCGACCTTGGGAATCGCTTCTTTACCCTGGGGATAGGCGACGCAATATTCACCTGATGTCTCGAATCCATGGGGGCAATAGGCACCGATTCGCTCAATCGCACCTCTTGCCGAACGATTGGGCAGACAATATCCATCCCAGCTGCTGTAGTCGCTGGGACAGCCACCTTTTCTGGGCAAGGGCCTTACGGGCTGCGGACCGGCCAACGCCAACGATGGCAGCAGAAGACCCAGGCCAACCTGTAGCGCCAACGGCAAGAGGAAAGAAAAACGTTGCTTCACCGCGCTTGGATCAAGCCATCAAGGAGGACAGACCGATAGCCACCATGCCCAGGCGATTGCAAAGCGTCAGCAACCCCAGGTTTTTACTGGATCGACTTTTGCGACCCAGAAGCCTGACCGAGCGACGATACAGCGTCATCAGCACAAGATCACCAACAAACATCACCAGAACCTGCCACCACAGAAATGGCAAAGGCTTGCCCCAGAGGCGAATGAGGGTGTCCATCGCCATGATGTCGGCTAACAAGCTCAGCAGCATTCACCCATCCCAATATAAAAATAAACCTACCCCATCTTAGCGTGTCGAGCAGGCAAAATCCCCACAGCAGGCCTCCACGGCCCCGACATCTGATAACATGAGGCTCAAAGTACATCTCGGGCTGTCTCAGTGGAACCGATCCCACAAATCACCCCGATCCCTCCTGTGAGCAGTTCTGATAACCGTTACAACGGAACCAGGTTACCTGTCCTGCGGATCGATGCCGTCACGGTGACCCGCAATCTTCCCCCCAGCGTTTCCTCCGTGGGCACGGCCTCTGTGGTCAAGAGCAGCCTGTCGCGACCCACCATCGAGATGCCGACCGCCAGCCTGGACTATCCCGACGTGATCGATGTGCCGGACTCCTCGAATTTTGAGGTAGCCACCGATAAAACGCCAAGCAACGACAAGGGAAAAAAGAGCAAGGCAGGTGACGATGGCGCCAACAAGGCCAAGGCGTTGACCCCGCAATTACCACCGGCGATCATTCAGCCACAGCCTCCGGCTGTGCTGTACACGAACCAGTCCCTGCCCAGCCTGACAGCCGCTCCAGCGGCACCCCCTGCAGCCCAACCGGTTGCCGTCGCACCCCAACCGAGTGCAACCCCAACGGGGGCCACCGTGACCCTGCCGCTGCTCGGCACCCTGCCCCTGCCCTCCAAGGAGAACGTGGCCCTGGCTTCCACCACTGCCGTCACCGCAACCTTCGTCGCGGTGCTGGGCAAAGCCGCGTTTGAGGCTTCGCTGGAAGGTGCCAAACCCTTGTTGCGGATGCTGGCGATTCGCTACAAGAAGATGCGCAAGCGTGATCTGAGTGACGACGAGCTCCAGCTTGAATTTGCCTTCGCAGCAAAGAGAAAAGGCAAGCGGACTTTCGGGGAAATACTGAAGGATACCAAGGAATATTTCAGCGAGAATTTCTTCGAGGATCTGATTGGCTGACCTTCTCTTTCTGGCCAGATTGTTCACTATTCATGAGCTGGTTCAGGCCCATCGAAGTTCTCAGCCAGTGACGCAGCAAGAAAGGTGATCTCAGCTTGGCGCAGGCTGAAATCGTCAACAGTGCCACAGGCTTCTTGAGGCCTTCGAGCCATCATCCATCGGCAAATTCAGGCCCCACGGATGCCATCTCCATCTGACGGGAAGGCACACCGTCAATCAACATTCGGGGATATCCACAGATTCAACCCAGCCGATGGGGAAACCTGGGTCAGACCCTGAATCCAGCTGGACAACACCCTGCACCTAGGGACTCCTGAAAAAGAAAACTGCGGCCTGCTCGAGTGCGGCTAAAGACCAGGGAGGACAGGCAGCTCGAAAACTCGGTCATGCAGTGACAGCAGATTCGGCTGTCTCAAACAGGCAAATGTTCCTGAGGACCACCCAGGAGGAGCC
>CANCJV010000031.1 GCA_947378425.1 Synechococcaceae cyanobacterium | reverse complement strand
GGGGCGATCAGAGCGGGCTGCTGGGCGAAGAGTTCGCGAGCAGCGTTGGTGACGATGGCGGAAGCGTTGGAGGTGATCCGGTTGACGGTATCCATCCGCTTGAGGCTGTCGCCGACGATCGCCGAGAGGGCGTCGATCTGACCAGCATTAATGAATTCGCCGCGGGCATCAGCCTGCGCAACGACCTTGGTGAAGGCGTCGAACATTGAGGTAGCTCCTGTTCTCGACTGGAGTCGGGAGGGTGGGTAAGGGGGTGAGGCGATCGGCGTGAAGGGCTTGCGCCCGACCGTCAGAAATCCTCGTGGTCAAACCGTAGGCACGGGTGGCGTGACCCAGGGCGTTGGTGAAGCTTGACGCTCACCTAACGCAGGCGGGAACGCTTTGGTGTATCCCGTTTGACTGAACCATTGTTGATCCCAGCGGCGGCAGGTTGTGGCTGCCGTAACAAACGGTCATTGCCCTGGTCTGGCCCAGTGTTTGCAAGCTGTCTGGCCACTATTGCCGCAGCGTTCCTGTCAATGAAAAGGGGCCCCAGCAGGGCCCCGGACAGACATGGGATCAAGCCGCCAAGGAAGGGCGGACCCTGGCTTCAGCCTTTGGCTTTGGCTTTCTTGGGGGCAGCGGCGGCTGCCGGGATGTCGCCACCGCTCACGGCCACCTCGGTGATCTTGCCGCCCATGCGCTGGACCAGCCGCATGGTCTCGTTCATGCGGGTGTAAGGAACCTGCATGACGCAGTCGGAGCTGCGCACGAAGTCGTTGTTGGCCAGCCCGGTGACCGTGATGGTGACCTGGCGGCCGTTGCTGAAGCTGGTGCCTCGGGTACCTGCAGAAACCTTCATGGGGTTGATGCCGTGATTGGGGACAAGGGGGGAGCGAAGCCGCTCAGTTGACAGGGGTGAGGCTGGCGATGCGGCCTCCCTGGCGCTGCACCTGCTGCTGCACCTCCAGCAACTTGTTGAAGGGCACGAACAGCACCCGATTGCTGCGCTTGTGCAGGCGGTAGTTGTTGAAGCCGGTGACCTCAACTCGGAAGGTGCGGCCTTCCTCGCCGGCGCCCACGCCCTGACGGGTGACTCCGTCGCTGGAGACGGCGCGGAAGGCGCTGCCCTTGGCATTGGGGCTGACGACCGGCATCGGCTTTTCGGCGTGCACCGAGGGGTTCAGGCGGGACTGGGTCTTAAGGGCATCGCCCCGCACCGAGGCACCGACGCCCCGGGCCAGTTGCAGCATGTAGGAGAATTGCAGGCCCTGTTGGCCGGCGGAATAATCCCAGCCGTGCAGGAAAGGAACCACCTCTTCGCCAAAGCGATTCTGGTATTCGGCGCTGTCGAGGTAGGAATCGATCTCGGCGTCGAAACCCTGCTCCTGCAAGATTGTGAAATGATGCAGCATCTCCGCCTTGTTCTGGGGAGCGCGGCCGAGCAGGTGCTTGAAGTTGAGCTCAATGAAGCGGTAGGCGTTGCAGTTTTCGAAGAACTTGCCCCGATACAGTCCGCTCTTGGCCACCTGGCGCACGAACTCCCGAACGCTCAGATAGCCACGCTTGAACAGCGACTCAGGTCCTTCCAGCCGCTCGCTGGCCATGATGTACTGGTTGCCGAGCACCTGCTTGTAGACCGCACGGATCAGGGCCGCCTTGTCGTTTTCAGTGGCGTTGGACCAGTTTTCCTTGTTGCGGTCGCTGGCGAAACGCTCGATGCCCAGATAGGCAGCGTTGGCGAGTGTCATGGGCGTGGGCCTGGGGAGATGGCGTTGGGGAGAAGGCGGTTCGGCAGCCTGAATGTCTCAACCTGAGGCTGCAAGCCGGATCCTATGGGTCTGCCTTGACCTCAGGACAAGGCTTTCACAATCGTTACAAAGCCTTGGCCGGCAGGGCCCCTGGCGGCGCCGGGCTGTGCCGATACCATCCCGTCAGAACCCTGGCTCCGTCTTGCCATGACGTCCCAGCCCCAGCCTCTTGCCTGGTCCAGCCGCCTGGCCGATCAGTTGCAGGTGCTCTCGGAGGTGGCCGAAAGCCTCACCTATCGCCTGCTGGATCTCGAAGAACGGCTGGCGGTTCAGGAGCAGCACCTGCTGGAGCAGGCGGAAGCCGGCGATTCGCCGCTGGCCGAGGAGATGGAGCAGCGGCTGCTTGACACCGAGGATCGCTTGGCTCGCATTGAAGGCCTGCTTACGGCTGGCGAGGCCTCCAGCGCCCTTCGCCCAGGCCAGCCCCTGCGCCTGGCGAGCGCCCATTCCCCGGTCGGATCGCCTCCGCGAGTCCGCCAGGCTGGGGTTTCCGCTGCCGCCGAGGTCAGGATCCCCCAGGAGGATCCCTTCCTCGACGAGGGCGAGCAGCCCTTCATGGATGAACTGATCGCCTAGGACCCGGCCGTGCTCAGCATGGTGGCGGCGATGTAGATCACCAGGCCGGTGAGCACGAAGCCACCGGTGGTGACCAGTCCCTGCCAGATCCTGCGAGCCAGGGGCGAGGGAGCATCGGCGAGCCAGGCTGGGCGGGGCAGCGAGAAGCTGCCGCTGGGAGCCCAGGCTGTGTTGTGGCCGGCGGGGGCCCGGCGTGCCATCGCTTCCCTCCAGTAGCCGTCGTAGCGGGGGGCTTGCTGGTTGAAGGGCACGGTCCCCTGGGCCTGACCGGCCAGCACCCTGGAGCGCTGGTAAGGCACTGTGTCGTAGCCGAAGTTGTCGAGATAGTCGTCGGAGTTGAGCAGGTGGTCGATCAGGCCGCCAAGTCCCTTCTGGGCAATCAGAATCGAGAGGGCGATGCGCTCCTGGTCGCCGTGCACCGGCCGACCGAGAACCCGACCGACGATCTGATCGACCATCCGATAGTTGCTGTTGCACCGATAGAAGTCGTCACGGAATTTGTTGGACAACAGCAGAGCGCGCACAAAGTCCCGCACGGTGATCTGACGGCTGCGCAGCTGCGATTCGAGTACGGCATCGCGGTCCACTTTGAAGGCGTGAAAGAAGATCTGCCGGTAGGCCTGCTCAATCAGCTCGTCGGCACTGGTGGCGTTGCGCCCGATCGTCTGGGGCACCTGGCGCGGGGTGTCCTCGTTGCCGATGGCGAAGGGATGGACCCGGGCGTTCTGGCTGACGGGAGCTGTGGACAGCAGGGGGAGGCTCATGGCAACGGAGAGGCGACGACGGCCCGAAGGTTGCGGCGAACGGTAGGCGGATCATTCCGTTCCCCAGTTCCGGCTCGTGAACTCGCCAAAGTCCTTTACGTCGCCGTGGCGTCGCGGATGTTGACCCCGGCTCGAGGTCGCCCGGACCAAGCGCTGATGGAACTGCCGCTGGCCACTGGTTCCCCGTTGGTTGGGCCGCCAGATGGCGGAGTCGCGCCCGCTGGTGGAGACCGCTGCACGATCCCACCGACGCTCAGGCCCCAGCCTGCTCCGCCTCCGTCGCCCCGGATGCGCTGTGGTCCCTCTCAGCCTGGCGACGCCTCCAGAGCGTCGAGCCAGGGATCGGGGATCTCCTGGCTGTAGTCGTCGGTGCGCTCAAACTCAAATGGTCCGGCCAGGGAGCCCCAGAGTTGCTCGTGGGTCTGGGGGTCATGGCCGCGGTCGATGGTGCGCATGCCGCGGGGATCGAGCTCGAAGCTGCTCACCAGGTAGGCCTTGGCCCCCTTGCGTTCCACCAGGCAGCGGCAGCCGGGCTCCACTTCGCCGATGAAGCCGTCGCCCTGTTCGCGCACCACATAGGTGCAGCCCTCGAGGGAGCGCAGGTCATCGGCGCGGATGCTGTCCCGTTTGGCGGCATCCTCCACGGCACCCCAGAAACGCTCGTCGCCGTGAAGGGCCTGGTTGTGGATGATCAGACCACCGTCGCGCCGTTCGGCTCGCAGCACCCGGATGCGATAAGGCGCTGCCGGGTTGATCGCGTAGGACTGCTCGAGCAGCAGTGATCCAGGCGCCAGTTGCGGCAGGGGCCGGAACTTCACCAGGATGTGGGCGTAGAGGGGCGGATTTTCAAAGGCCTGCGCCTGGTTACTGAAGCCGGCGCTCAGCATCCGGACCAGTCGGGTGAGGGAGCTGCTCATGGCCAGAAGCTAGAGACCGAGAAGTCGCACCCGGAACTCCGCCACTTGACGGGCCTGAGCGGCGTCGTCCTGGGCGAAGGGATGGTCCGCGACGCGGCTGAGGATCAGATCCAGCTTGTCGGCGGAACTGAGCCCGTGGCTGGGCTCGCGACGGGCATGCTCTTGCCAGGCCTCGTCAAACGCCTGGGCATAGCTGTCGGCGTTATTGAAGGTGCGATCGGTGAACGGTTGCGGCTGTTGCATGGGAAAGAGTGCCGCTTGATCGTGATGCCAGGACCCAGATTTGAACTGGGGACACGGCGATTTTCAATCGCCTGCTCTACCAACTGAGCTATCCCGGCTTGTCGCTGTGGCCGGGCCGCTGCGACGCTGAGATCTTAGATCACGGCCTCGTGGGTCCCGTGCCGCGGCGGAGTACGGGCCAGGCAGACCAGGCCCAACACCGGCCAGCCCGCGGCCCGCAGGCACAGGGCGCCGTTGAGGGCGGTGGCTCCGGTGGTGAGGATGTCATCGACGATCAGCACGGGACGTCGCCGCCGTCGCTCGCCCGCTCTCTGGCAGCGGAAGGCATCGTGCTGGTTGGCCAGCCTCAGCCGGCGATTGAGGTGGTGTTGCCCCAGCACCGGATGGGAACGCTCCAGCAGGTCGACTCGCCGCAACCCCAGGTGTTGCTCCAGGCTGCGGCAGATCAGTGGCGGGATCGGGTTGCCGCGACGCTTCCAGCTGGGGATGGGCACCAGCAGGGGCGCGGGGCCGACCTGGGCCGCCGCCAGGGCCGCCAGTGGCGGCTGCAGCGGTTTGAGCAGGGCTGCCACCAGTTGCGGCCGGGGCCGCAGCTTCATGTCGAGCAGCAGCTGCCGCAGCGTTCCGCCGTAGCTGCCGCTGCTCCACCAGGTCAGGGGCTGCTGGCCCCGCAGGCCCCTGGGGGGAAGCAGCAAGCGCTCCTCACAGGCCAGGCAAAAGGCCGTGCCGGTCACTTCCGCCAGGGGAGGCAGCTTGCGGCAGAGCGGGCAGGGTGTACCCAGCAGCCAGCGCAGCGGCAGCGCTGACAGGCCGCGTTCCAGCAACGCAGGGACGGGAAAAGGCTTCAGGGGGAGAACCGCCAGCGGCAGCGACGGTCGACAACTGTCTCAAGGATTCCCCGGCAGCGACCTGAGCATGCTCACCAGGGTGCGGTGGGCGTCTTCACTGTCGCTGAGGGTGTGGTCGAACGGCACCTCCACGGGAGTGCCATCCACCTCCAGCCGCATCGCTTCGGGAGCCACCGCCAGCATCCGGGCCTGCTGGGCGCTGCTCAGGCCGCCGTAGTGGCGGGCGTAGGCGAGCACCGCGGCTGCGTGGTCGTCGTTCATGTGTTTGCAGATCCGATCGCTCACGGCCGGGGTCAGGGGGTCGGCACTCATCACGGCAGGGCGGAGATGGGGGGATTCTGGAGTCAGGCGGCGCCGAAGCGTTGCCACAGCAACAGCGCCAGGCGGATGGCGCTGAAGCCGACGTAGCCGGCCAGCACCACGAACAGCGCCATGGAGAGGATCGTCTGGAGGCGCGCGTTCATCGGGAGGCTGCGGCTGACTCCTCCATCCTGGCCTGGGCCTGCAGAGCTAGACGGGCCATGCCCAGGGCGGCCGAGAGTCGGGGGCGGTTGCGCACCGGCACGCCCAGGGCCCGCTGCCGCAGCTGGCGCCACTGGGGATTGTGGGCACCGCCCCCCAGGGTGATCACCTGGCGCAGGGGTGGGGCCCCCAGCTGCAGCAGCCGGCGCCAGCCCCTGGTTTCGATCGCCGTGAGCCCCTCCAGCAGGGCCTGCAGATAGAGCGCATCGCTCACCGGCCGCGGTTCCAGACGGGGCTCCAGGGCCGGATCATCCACCGGGAAGCGCTCGCCGGTGCAGGGCAGCGGCAGCAGATCGAGGCCCGTGGGGCGTTCTGGATCGATCTGTCGGCTCAGCTCCCTGATCTGGGCGTCGCGATAGAAACGGCGCAGCACACCCGCACCGGCATTGGACGCCCCTCCCACCAGCCAGCGGCCGGCCAGTCGATGGCAACTGATGCCGGCAGCGTGGATCGGCGCTGCTGCGAATTGTTTCAGCACGATCGTGGTGCCGAGCACCGCGACCCCATCGCCCTCCTGGGGATCGGCGGCCAGGAAGGCCGCATTGGCATCGGTGCTGCCGGCCACCACCTGGCAGCTGGTGGGCAGGCCCAGGGCCTCGGCACTGGCTACCGCCAGCGTCCCAAGGCGTGTGCCGCTGGCCCGGATGCTGGGCAGGGCTGGCGCCCAGGGCTGCTCGCCGATGCTGCCGGCCCACTGGCCCCGCGCCAGATCCCAGCCAAGCCGGAGATTGTTGCCCGCTTCCCCCCAGCGCCAGTCAGCCAGCAGCCAGCCCATCAGCCAGTCGGCCTGATGGCGGAGCAACAAGTCGGACCCTTCCCCCCCCTGGTGGGCCTGGTGCAGCAGTCGCAGGGCCCGGGCCAGGCTGCCGCTGGCACTGGCCGCCGGGCTGGCGTCTTCGCCGCAGAGCTGGCGTGCTTCTTGCACCTGCTCCGGGCACGCCTGGTGGAAAGGCAGGGCCAGGCCCAGGGCTCCCGGCAGCAGGCTGCCGTCGCGGCGGCAGAGCAGCAGGGTGCCGGAGGTGCCATCGATGGCGATGGCGCTCACCCTCTGCCGCAGTTCGGCTGGCAGCCGCTGGGTCAGGGCGATCAAGCCCCGGAGCCAGGCCGCGGGCTCGTTGAAGCAGCCGGGGTAGGGGCTGTTGGTCTCGATCAGCAGCTCGGCAGGGCCATCGCTGTCGGCTTTCGCCAGGGCGAGGCGCAGGCCACTGCTGCCGAGATCAAGCCCCAGCGCCAGCCGTGACACGGTCGGCCGTGGCCTGCTGCAGGGTGGCGACGATGCTGTCCACGTCTTCCCATGGCAGGCTCAGATCCCTGCGCCCGAAGTGGCCGTAGGCGGCCACGTCCTGGTAGAAGCGGCCACCACGCTGCTGGGGCAGTTCCCGCAGGCCGAAGCTGGCGATGATCGCGCCGGGGCGCAGGTCGAAGTGTTCCTGCACCAGGGCGGTGAGGTCGGCGTTGTTGAGGCTGCCGGTGCCGAAGCTCTCGACCAGGATGCTGGTGGGCCTGGCCACGCCGATCGCATAGCTGAGCTGCACTTCGGCCTTGCGTGCCAGGCCTGCGGCGACCAGGGCCTTGGCCACGTAGCGGGCGGCATAGGCGGCGGAGCGATCCACCTTGGTGGGATCCTTGCCGGAGAAGGCACCGCCGCCATGGCGGGCGTAGCCGCCGTAGGTGTCGACGATGATCTTGCGCCCGGTGAGGCCCGCATCCCCCTGGGGACCGCCGACCACGAACTTGCCGGTGGGATTGACCAGGAAGCGGGTGGTTTCGCGATCGGGCCTGAGGTTGAGATCGGCGGTGCAGGGCTCCACCACATGGCTCCAGAGGTCGGCGGCGATTCGCTCCCGCAGGCCCTTTTCGTCGCTGATGCCGTCGATCTCGGCAATGTGCTGGGTGGAGATCAGAATCGTGTCGATCGCCACCGGCACGTCGTTCTCATAGACGACGCTGACCTGGGTTTTGCCGTCGGGGAGCAGGTAAGGGAGGCTGTTGTCGTGGCGCACGTGGGCCAGCCGGCGAGCCAGGCGGTGAGCCAGGCTGATCGGCAGCGGCATCAGTTCCGGCGTTTCGTTGCAGGCGAAGCCGAACATGATCCCTTGATCGCCGGCGCCGATCTTGTCGAGGGGATCGCCGTCGTGGTCATCGGCCTCATCGACGCCCTGGGCGATGTCGGGGGACTGCTGGTCGAGGGCGATCAGCACGGCGCAACTGCGGGCATCAAAGCCGCCGGCGCGGGCGCCGCTGTAGCCGATCTCCTCAATGACGCCCCGCACCAGGGTGTTGAAGTCGACCCGAGCGGTGGTGGTGACCTCCCCGGTGATCAGGCAAAGGCCCGTGTTGACCACGGTTTCGCAGGCCACACGGCTGGCGGGATCCTGGGCGAGAAGGGCGTCGAGCACCGCATCGCTCACCTGATCGCAGATTTTGTCGGGATGGCCCTCCGTGACCGATTCCGAGGTGAAGACGTAACGGCTCATGCCTGCGCGCAATCTGATACAGGCTGAGAGCCTATGGCGTCAGCGTCAGAGCTGATCGTGCCCATGGACACGACCGGTTCCGGGTGGCTGTGACCCACCGTCAATTCGCTCCAGTGATGAAGCTGGGGCACATCGGCATCCAGGGGTGGTGGCTGTCTCCAGCCGGCTCGATAGCCCAGGACCACCGGCACCCCGGCGGAGCGGGCCATGCGCAGGTCGCTGTTGGCGTCGCCGATCAGGGCGCAGTGCCCAGCGGCGATGCCCAGGTCCCGGCAGACGCCATGAACGGCGTCGGGATGGGGCTTGCAGGGCCGGTGTTCAGCACTCCAGATCGCCTGGAAGTGACGTTGGAAGCCATGGCTCGCCAGAAAGTCGCGGATTCCCACTTCATGGTCGTTGCTGATCACAGCGCAGCGCAGGCCGGCGTTGCTGAAACGCTCCAGGAGCTCGGCGAGCCCATCGGTGGCCTGCGGACGGTGCTGGCTGCCCTGGCCGTGGAGGGCATCGGTGCGGGCAAACACGTCTTCACTGATGGCCAGCGCTTCCGGCCAGCCGAATCCCACCATGGCGAAGGCGGTGGCGGTGGAGATCAGGTTGTGTTCTCGGGAGGCCACGGCCGTGGTGCCGGCCGGATGGATGCCGGCGGGCGTGAGGCCGTAGGCACGGCGCAGCAGATCCTCCAGCGCATCGCGACGTTGCTGTTGTCCCTGGTGATCGAGGGCCTCAAGACAATGAAAAACCCTTGCGGTGGCAAGGGTTTCGAGCATCGGCTCGCTGTGGCTCATGGTGCCGTCCTTGTCGAACAGAACGGCTTTGATTTCGGCAGGTTCAAACCCTGCAGGACCAGATCTCGCCGAGGTGTTCGCTGGCGTTGCGGAGCCAGACGCCGTAGCTGCCGGTTTGATGCCCGCATGCCAGGCGCCGAGGGGCTTTCCACCCAGATTGAGATGCACCACGGTGGCTGAACCCCTTGGGGAGATCAATCGAGGGTGACACCCATGGGTTCGCCATCTTCGGCCTGCTCCAGCAGCATCTGCTTGTAGCGGGCTGCCATTTCCTCGGCCTTGTCGAACACTTTCTGGGGATCCGTGAGCATGTCGCCGGGCTCGGGCTCGAGGGCCTTGGTGGAAAGGGAGATCCGACCGCGCTCGGCGTCGAGATCGATGATCATCACCTTCATCTGATCGTTGACATTGAGCACTGTGTGCGGTGTCTCGATGTGCTCGTGGCTGATCTCGGAGATGTGCAGCAGGCCACTGACGCCGCCGATGTCGATGAAGGCGCCGTAGGGCTTGATGCCACGCACGGTGCCGAGCACCACTTCGCCCACTTCGAGGCGATTCATCTTGCGCTCCACTAGGGCGCGGCGATGGCTGAGCACCAGGCGGTTGCGCTCCTCGTCGACCTCCAGGAATTTGAGGGGCAGGAAGTCGGCGACCAGCTCTTCCTTGGCTTTGCGGGTGCTGATGTGGCTGCCGGGGATGAAGCCGCGCAGACCCTCGACCCGCACCAGGGCACCACCGCGGTTGGTGGCGAAGACTTCGCTGTAGATGGTGGCGTCTTCTTTCTGAAGCTGACGCACCCGCTCCCAGGCCCGCTGGTATTCGATGCGGCGCACCGAGAGGGTGAGCTGGCCGTCTTCGTTCTCTTCGCTGAGAATGAAGAACTCACGCACTTCGCCGGGCTCGAGCACGTCGGAGAGGTGCTCGACCCGGTTGATCGACACCTCCTGGAGGGGCATGAAGGCGGCGGTCTTGGCGCCGATATCGATCATGGCGCCCTTGGATTCCAGGGCGAACACGGTGCCGTTGACGACGTCGCCGGGTTTGAAGTTGTAGTCGTACTTGCTCAGCAGAGCTGCGAAGTCGTCGATCGTGAAGCCCACCCCATCGCCATCGCGGGCTGCCACCCGGCTGCTGGAGTCATCGGCGGAGGGCACATCTTCCGGAATGGCGAGATCCAGGGAGGCATCCTCCTCCTGCAGATCGACAACCACCACATCGGTGGTCTGAGCCTCGCGCTCGGAAGAAGGGGTCACGGTCATGGAACAGGGGCGGTCTGCCCGGAGGCAGTGCGATAGGGAGGTGCCTCTCTGCCCGCCAGCAGCGGAGGCGCAATCCTCAACTCTATCAACAGACCTGCCGACAAGGCCCATGTTCCTGCCCATGGGCCTCCTCCAGTTGACCTCTGCAGGGGGCAACTGGCTCACAGGCGCCTCCTCTGTCTTGGATCTGGGCTTCAGCCCACAATCGCCAACCGGCTTTTGCCTTTGCTGCTGCGCCCCTGGTTGGGATGGCTAAGCCCCTCCAGGGTGGCGACGAAATCGCTGACGCTCTGGAACTGGCGGTAGACCGAGGCGAAGCGAACGTAGGCCACCTCGCTCATGTCGCGCAATTGCTGCAGAACCAGTTCACCGATTTCACTGCTGGTGACTTCCCGGCCATTGCGCTGCTGCAGGGCCAATTCGATGTCGTCGACCACCGCTTCCAGTTGGGCCGGTGCCAGCCCGGTCTTTTCGCAGGCCCGCAGCAGGCCGTGCAGGAGTTTGGAGCGGTTGAAGGTTTCACGGGTTCCCAACCGCTTGACCACCGTGATCGGCACGGTTTCAACCCGTTCGTAGGTGGTGAAGCGAAAGTCGCAGTTGAGGCATTCACGCCGCCGCCGCACGCTGCGACCACCATCTGCCGCCCGGGATTCAAGCACCCGGCTGTCGGTGTGTTGGCAGGTGGGACATTGCATCCCCGGAGTCGCTCCGTGTTCGGTTTTCGCAAGTGTAGACAGCTAACGACAGAAAGAAAAGGTTTGCTGCCATTCTGGGCTGTGTTGATGGCGGATGAACCACTGCAACCGGCAACGGTTTCAGTGGCCGTCGGGTCAAGACGAAGCCGAAAAGGACAGGGTTCGCAGTCTGCTGCCTGATCAACAAGGCCGTTATTCCACGAAAAAACCCTCGCCGTGGCGAGGGTTTTGTTGGCGCTGCTGTCGTGGGAACGGCTACCGGATCACTTGCCGATCTTCGGGGGATCGCGGAAGGCGATGGCGAAGAACAGGGTGGAAATGGCCAGGGCCAGAATCAGGATGTAGGCGAAGCTCTCCATGGGGAGTTCTCGGGAGATGAGGGATGAAGCCGGCGATCAGCTGAGGGTGGAGCCAGCCGGAGGCACGTAGCCCTCGGGCAGGCGGCGGGTCGACCTGTCGCCCAGTTTCTGGAACAGACCGAACTCCACCTGTTCGCCAAGATCGGGATCGATGCCGGCGAAGACATCACGGTAGAGGGTTCGGGCACCGTGCCAGATGTGCCCAAAGAAGAAGAGCAGGGCGAAGGTGGCATGGCCGAAGGTGAACCAGCCACGCGGTGAGCTGCGGAAGACACCATCGGAGTGGTAGGTCTCACGGTCGAACTCGAAACCCTCGCCCAGCTGGGCTTTGCGTGCCAGCCGTTTGACGTCGGCAGGGTCGCTGAAGGTCTGCCCGTTGAGAGCACCACCGAAGATGGTGGCGGTCACGCCCTGTTGCTCGAAGGAGTACTTGGCCTCAGCCCTGCGGAAGGGGATGTCGGCGCGAACGATGCCTTCTTCGTCCTGGAGGACGATGGGGAAGTTCTCGAAGAAGTTGGGCAGACGACGGACCTGCAGGTCGTGACCGGCTTTGTCGGTGAAGGCGATGTGGCCGATCCAGCCGGTGGGCAGGCCATCGCCGTTCACCATCGGGCCGACCCGGAACAGACCGCCCTTGGCAGGACTATTGCCGACGTAGTCATAGAAGGCCAATTTCTCGGGAATCGCCGACCAGGCTTGTTCCTTGGTGGCGCCGTTATCGATGGCGGTTTGAACGCGCCGGTTGATTTCGGTTTTGAAGTAGCTCTGATCCCACTGGTATCGGGTGGGGCCGAACAGCTCAATCGGGGTGGCTGCGGCGCCGTACCACATGGTCCCGGCCACAATGAAGGCGGCGAAGAACACGGCGGCGATGGCGCTGGCCAGAACCGTTTCGATGTTCCCCATCCGCAGGGCCTTGTAGAGGCGCTCCGGCGGTCGGGTGGTGATGTGGAAGATGCCGGCGATGATGCCGACGATGCCCGCAGCGATGTGGTGAGCGACGATGCCGCCGGGGTTGAAGGGGTTGAAACCCTCCGGTCCCCACGACGGTTGAACGGCCTCAATGTGTCCGTTGAGGCCATAGGCATCGGTGACCCACATCCCTGGACCGAACACGCCGGTGAGATGGAAGGCGCCGAAGCCGAAACAACCGAGACCTGCCAGGAGCAGGTGAATACCGAAGATCTTGGGGAGATCGAGGGCGGGTTCGCCGGTGCGAGGGTCCTGCCAGATCTCCAGATCCCAGTAGGTCCAGTGCCAGATGGCGGCAAGGAAAAGCAGGCCACTGAAAATGATGTGGGCGGCAGCGACGCCCTCGAAGCTCCAGAAGCCTGGGTCAACACCGGTTTCTCCGGTGATGCTCCAGCCACCCCAGCTGCCTGTGACACCCAGGCGGGCCATGAAGGGCATGACGAACATGCCCTGGCGCCACATGGGGTTGAGGACCGGGTCGGAGGGATCGAAAATGGCGAGCTCATAGAGCGCCATGGAGCCGGCCCAGCCGGCGACCAGGGCGGTGTGCATGAGGTGCACGGCGAGCAAGCGGCCCGGGTCGTTGATGACGACCGTGTGCACCCTGTACCAGGGCAATCCCATGGGGGGTCAGATCTGGGTTGGGTTTGCGATCGGCCAGGCCGATCCGTCTGGCGATGGTAGAGGGTGCGGATGGCCGCACGGGGCGCCAGGTAACGGTCCGCAACTGCAGGCCTGAGCTGACGGTTCCAAAATGGAGCTTCTCGATCTTGTTGCGCCATGCCCGTGATCCGATTCGTGCGCGAAGGCCGCGATGTGGAGTGCTACCCCGGTGAAAACCTGCGCGAGGTGGCTCTGCGCGAGGGGATCGAGCTCTATGGCCTCAAGGGAAAACTGGGCAACTGTGGTGGTTGCGGGCAGTGCATCACCTGTTTTGTCGATGTGGAGGGGGCCAGCGAGGCTGCCCTGACCCCACCCACGGCGGTGGAGGTGCAGAAATTGCGCCGCCGTCCCCAGGGCTGGCGATTGGCCTGTCAGGCCTTGGTTCAGCAGTCCCTGGCCGTGGTCACCCGGCCCCAGGCGGGCCTGGCGGATCGGGATGCGCTGCTGGCGGAGGCCCTCTCCAGCCCCCTGCCTTTGGGCCCTACGGCCTGGCCCACTCCTGTAGAGGAAGAGCCGGAGGAGCCTGCTACAGCTGCTGACCCTGCTGGGGAGACGGCGGCAGAGGCTCCAACCACAACGAGCGATGAAGCGACCGCAGAGAGCCAACGGGGGCGGTGATACGTTCTCTGCATCTTTCCGACAGCCATGGAAACCAACGACCTCGGCTTCGTAGCCAGCCTGCTGTTCGTCCTGGTGCCGGCCGTCTTTCTGATCATCCTCTACATCCAGACCAGCAGCCGTCAGGGGGGGTGAGCTTCCACGTCGCTCCCCTGTGGGGCTGACTCGACCGGGTGCGGCGGCTGCCGAGGAGTAGGCGTCCACCGCGGACAGTCGTACCTGCTTGAGAAGTCGTGATTGTCAGGAGAGCTGAGCCCAGGCCTGTCAGGAGTCCTGGGCTTTTCCCTTTGCAGTGCGGGCAACGACAGGGGCAGCTTGCGCTCAAGTGCACGTGCTGGTGACATCAATGGATTGGAGCCAGAGGTTCAGTCTCGCCACGACGTTGAATTCGGCTACGACGTCAAGCCTGACTTCGGCAATCAGGCTTGTTTTGATCCTTTTCTGCGACGTGACGATGGGATCCTGCCGTGGTTTCGGCCGGGTTCGACATCGTGTCCAGCGCGATTCCGTTCCAATGGCCTGCCTCCTGCCGGCGCTGAAGCAGGCTTCAATCAATCGCCCGGGCGAGCCTGGAGATGCTGACCACTCTGTGCGTCTCGTGGTGCTGGGAACGCTCGCTCTGGGTCGGGCAGCGTTTCGCTGATGGGTGGGAGCGGATTGAGTGTCAGGTGACACTCAATCCTTGGTCACTCTGAGCCGACAGTTGAGCTGGCGAGATCAGACTCAAACCCCAGTCTTGAAGATCCAGCTCGCTCCGTGCAGAGGCGTGCTGCAAAGGCTCTGCTGTGTCCTCACCACGTGATGAAAGCCCTTGCTGAGACTGATCCGGTATCGGCGGAGCTTTCTGGGTAATCAAGACCCCAGTTGGGCGGGAAAGCCCCGCCGCGATCTCGGCTTGAAGGTGCCGGAGCACCTGTTGCGGGAGCGGCTACCGGCCTGATTCGGTGTTGGCAGGGGAGCAGGAGTTCGCTCTGCTTCTTCAGAACGGGGCTCGGCCCACAGCCGCTTCCGTTGCGGGTCTGCCGTTGCTCTGCCGGCTCTGGCTGGTCGGGCTCGTGGGTCAACCAGAGCTTTCTTGGCTGGCCGAGCCTGTCCCGCGGGGCCCGGTTGCCTCCTGGCCCTGGTCCAGGTCGCGGCCGCTGCTGGGGTTGGTTGAGGCCTCCGGCCAGCCGGCGCGCCACCGCTTTCGGCAGCGCTTCTGTCTGTTCAATGGATTCGCTCCAAACCGGCTCAGCGGTCGGATCAGCTCACGGATGGGGTGCGTTGAGCCCCGGCTCCTGCAGGAGGGGCCGATCGGGTTTCAGCGGCTGCCCTCCGGTTCCCTCACCAGCAGCACCGGCGCCGGGGCATGGACGCGGATGTAGTCGCTGACGGAACTGCCCAGCAGCCGGTCCAGATCCACCAGGGCCTTGGCCACCAGGGGGCGGCGGTCCTGGGAGGCGATCACCAGCAGGTCGACCTTGAGCTCTTCGGCCAACTGGCAGACCGTTCGGCTGACGTCGCCGGTGCGATGGACCGGTTTCATCTCCACGCCCATGGATCGGGCCCGTTGCACCGCCTTGCCCAGCACCTCGTCGGCGGGGCTCTTGCCGCCGCGGGAGGGGGTGATGTCCTGGCGGGTCACGTGGACGCCCGTGAGGCTGCCGCCGGGGATGCCGCTGACCAGCTCACAGGCCAGGCGAATGGCGTCATCGCCGACGCCCGTGCCGTCAACCGTGACCATGACCCGATTGATGGCCCGCACGTAGAGGTCGTCACGGACCAGCAGCATCGGCCGTGTCGACAGCTGGAACACGTACTGGCTGGCACTGTTGGCGAGGATCGACTGGAGTCTGCCGAGTCCCCTGGAGCCCATCACGATCAGGTCGGCGTCGATCTCGTCCGCCACCTTCAGTACGGTCTGTTTGGTGTCGCCCTGGCGCACGATCGTGGTGACCTCGGCGGCGCTGAGACCGAGGCGCTGAATGGCTTCGTTCACCAGGGCCTCGCTGCGATCGCGGTGCTCCTGGAGGTCGCTGCCCCCCTGTTCCGGGATCACGTGGAGCAGGGTGATCCGGGCCTGGCGGCAAGGGGGGATGTCCCGCAACATGCGGACCATCTCTTCCACCTGGCTCTTGCCGGAATTGGCGATCAGGAGATTGCGGAACACGGGATGCTTTGAGGCTGGGTTGCAGCCTATGGCTGATCGGCGGTCAGGATCTCCAAGTGCCGCAACACCGTGATGCAGTCGCCTCCAGCCCCCCTTTTCCCCGTGGAACCGGGCCGGGGGTGGTGTCTGCGCCGGCGGGTGTTGCCCCAGCACACCGACCACGCCGGCGTGATGTGGCACGGGGCTTATCTGGGCTGGTTGGAGGAGGCCCGCATCGAGGCACTCGGGGCCGTTGGACTGCCCTACAGCGAGCTGTCGGCCCGTGGCCTGGAGCTGCCGGTCGTCTCCCTGGCGATCGATTACCGGCAGGCCCTGCTCCATGGCGATGCCGTGGAGTTGTGCAGCCTGGTGTTGCCGCGCCAGGGGGTGAAGCTGCCCTGGCACACCTCCCTCTTCAGGCCCGGTGGCGGGCTGGCGGCGACGGCCCGAGTGGAGCTGGTGCTGGTGGATCTCTCCGCCGGCCCTAGCCAGCGCCGGCTGCTGCGCCACTGGCCCGCCGACCTCAATGGCGCCCTGGAGGCGTTGATCGAAAGGGCACAGGGATAGTACATTTGAATCATTGCGATGGGCTTGATGGGGGATCTGGTGCGGGGGGTGTTTTCGGGGGGTGCATCGTCCGAGCTCCTGCGCGCGGCTTGTCCTGCCCCTTGGGATGCCCGTCAGCGGCTCTGGTGGCTGCTCTGGAGTCTCTGTCCTGGCATCGGCGTCAAGCGCCTGCGGCGGCTGGTGCTGCTGCCCGGTGGCCTTGAAGCAGCCTGGAGGCTCCCTGTTGATCTGCTGGCGGACCAGCTGGGCTGGCCCCGGAGTCTGGGGCCGGCTGTGGATCAGTTCCGCGGCCGCTGGGGGAGCGATCCCCTGCCCCTGCTGGCCGGAGTGGCTCAGGTCGGGCGGCGGGTTCTGTTGCCCGGGGATCGGCGCTGGCCTGAGGCGATGGACTCCCTCGACCGCCCGCCCCCGGCGCTGTACTGGCGAGGGCGAGGCAGTCTGTGGGCGCCCCTGGCCAGCCGCCTGGCCGTGGCGGTGGTCGGCACCCGCCGGCCGTCCAACCATGGCCTGCTGATGGCCAGTCGCATTGGAGCGGCGCTGGCGGCCGCCGGCTGGCCGGTGGTGAGCGGGTTGGCCGAGGGGATCGATGGCGCCGCCCATGAGGGCTGTCTGGCGGGTGGCGGGGCCCCGGTGGGGGTGCTCGGTACCCCACTCGATCGCACCTATCCCCGGCATCACCGCGCTCTGCAGCAGCAGGTGGCTCGCCAGGGGCTGTTGCTGAGTGAATGGCCCGTCGGAGCCCCGGTCCGGCCCGGTCACTTCGCCAGCCGCAATCGTCTTCAGGTGGCCCTGGCCAAGGCCTTGGTGCTGGTGGAATGTCCGCTGGCCAGCGGAGCCCTCCATTCCGCCGATCTGGCCTGGGCCCAGGGCCTGCCCCTCTGGGTGGTGCCGGCTGATGCTGCCAGGCTTTCGGCGCAGGGCAGCAACCGTCTGCTGGCCAGGGGAGCCACCCCGTTGCTCACACCCTCCGATCTGATCGATCAACTGGGGCTGGGCCCCCTGGCCGGCAGACCCTGGTCCGGGGTGGCCACGGCTGTTGGTGAAACGGCTGTTGGTGAAACGGCTGTTGGTGAAAAGGGCTCAGCTTCCAGGGCCCGAGATGCTGGCAGCCAGGCCCTGCGCCCCCCGGCGCCAGCGGCTGCGATGGCGGCAGGCCGGGCTCGCCAGGGCAGCCCTGATGCGTGCCGGTTCGACTCGGCTGGCCGGCGCCTGCTGGCAGCGGTGGGGGCCGGCGCCAGCCTGGAGCAGATCAGCCAGGCCCTGGGCCAGCCGGCCGAGCAGCTGGTGCCCGTTCTGCTCGATCTGGAACTGGCCGGTCTGCTCAGGGCCGAGCCTGGCCTGCGCTGGCGGCCGGCAGCCGTTCTGGTGCAGCAGGGGTCTGCCTAGGCTTCACCCCATGGTTTCGTTGACGCCGTCACGGGCTGGAGGATCGGGTGTCTGCCCGCCGCCCTACACCGACCCAGGTGAGAACCTGAATGGCGAGGTGTTACTGGCCTGGCGGCGTCAGCTGCTCGCCGGGGGGGGCATCGCCCAGGATCTGGACTGGCTGCTGGATCTGGCGGCGGGGGTGCGTTGGCCTGTGCTGCAGCGACTGAGGCTTGATCCCAGCCGTTCGATCCGCCTGGAGCGCAGCCGCCAGGAACTCGAAGCGATCTGGTGCCGCCATCGGCAGACGGCCGAACCACTCCAGTATCTGGTGGGCCTCTGCCCCTGGCGGGATGTGGAGCTGTGGGTGGCTCCCGGGGTGCTGATCCCCCGGCAGGAGACCGAATGTCTGGTGGATCTGGCCCTGGCCAGCCTGCCCGCGGCGCGGCTCGCCAGCGTGCAGCCGAAGGGGCCAGCAGGTCTGGGGGATGTCTGCATCGCCAACCCAGGCCCCGGCGACAGCGCAGCGGCTGGCGCGCGGCCAACCGGGGAGTTGCTGTGGGCGGATCTGGGCACCGGCTCCGGCTGTATGGCCCTGGCTCTGGCCCGGGCCTTGCCGCTGACGCGCGGGCTGGCGGTGGATTGTTCCGATCAGGCCCTGGCTCAGGCGGCGCAGAATCTCAGCCGCTTCGGCCTGGAGGCGATGGTCAGCCTGCACCGGGGCGATTGGTGGGGTGGGTTGGAGCCCTGGTGGGGGCACCTCGATCTGGTGGTGGCCAATCCCCCCTACATCCCCACCGGCCTGATCGCAGGCCTTGAACCGGTGGTCCGGGATCACGAGCCCTGGCTGGCCCTCGATGGCGGAGAGGATGGCTTGGAGGCCATCCGTGCCATCGCCGCTGGAGCTGGCAGGGCGCTTGCTCCAGGAGGGGTGTTGCTGCTGGAGCACCATCACGATCAGAGTGCGGCTGTGCTGGAGCTTCTTCAGCAGGCGGGCCTGGAGGCCGCCACAGCCCATCCCGACCTGGAGGGCACCCTGCGTTTCGCTCGCGCCTACAGGAGCCGGGCCGATGGATGAAGCCAGGCTCGCGGCCCACGTGCAGGCGGGGGGTGCAGCCCTGCTCCCCACCGATACCTTGCCCGCACTGGCGGTGCACCCCAAGGCGGCAGCCCTGATCTGGCAACTCAAAGCCAGGCCCGCCGACAAGCCCCTGATCCTGATGGGCGCCGATCTGGCCCAACTCCGGCAGCTGCTGGGCCTGGCCTGGCGTCAGGAATGGCTGAACCAGGCCGAGTCCGCCTGGCCCGGTGCCGTGACCCTGGTGTTGCCGTTCGAGGGCGCCATCACGGCGGCGCTCCATCCCGGAGGCAGCAGTCTGGGGTTGCGGGTCGCGGCCTGTGCGCCGCTGCAGGCGCTGCTGCGGCGCACAGGGCCCCTCGCCACCAGCAGCGTCAACCGCTCCGGAGAGCCCCCGGCCCTGAACCAAAGGGAGGCGTTGCAACGGTTTCCCGCCTTGCCCTGGCTGGAGCCCCTGCCCTGGCCTCAGTCCTCGGGCCAGGCCAGCAGCGTGTTGGCCTGGATCCGTGCTGGCGACCAGCCTGGGAACTGGCAGGTGTTGCGTGCCGGCCCCGTGCTGCCCACCTCGGGTTGATCCGCTGATGCAGGCCCTTGTCCTTCTGTTGCTGCTGACTCTGGCCTTGAGCCACTGGTTGCTGGAGCCCCTGGCTGCGCTGATCCGGCCGCTGCTGAGCCTCTCCTGGTTGGGCTGGGGGCTGCTGGCGGGTCTGATCTGGCTGTTTGCCGGCGATCGGCGTGAGGGATGAGACGGGGCTTCTGGGGCACGGTCCCCCCCGGCCGCTCTGGATGCGTCAGCTCCTGGCCTGCGGGCTGGTGTTCCTGCTGAGTGCCCGGATTCCGGTCCATCTGCTGGCCTGGATCAGCTGTCTGCGCAGCCATGTCGGCTGGTCTGCCGCTGGCGAAGCCCTGTTGGTGCTTGCGGTTGATGGCTTCGGCCTGCTCTGTGCGCTCTTTTTCACCCATCAGCGCATCCGGGGCCTGGCGCTGCTGCGCTGTTATCCCCCCAATCGCCTCATTCCCCTCAGCAGCCATCTGATCGGGCTGCTGTTTGGTCTGTTGAGCCTGGGCAGTGGCGCTTAGGAGCGTCTTGGCAAGTGACTCCTGGGGATGATTCGGCGCCAGGCCTGGCGCTGCTGACGATCAGGGCGGAGTCCGGCTGAGCTGGGTGATGCCTGGATCCGCCAGTGAGGAAGCCTCTGAGACGATTGGAGGCTTGTGCAGGCAGCCGACACGAATGATCTCAGCTCCAGCATGGGATCTGCAGCGGCAGGTGCGGCAGGGGTGCGATTGCCACAAGATCCAGCCGGGAGATCACAACACCAGCCCCCCCATGTGCGCAGGCTCGGCTCGATCGAATGGCACAGCTCGCTGATTGAGATGTCTGGATGCGATGCCTTCGCTGCGATGGCTGCGCAGGTTCAGGGGGCTTCAGGGGCGCCGAGCCGCTGTGGCACTGGGGCGCGGCAGCAGCAGCACTACCTTGTCCAGCTGGTTGAACACGCTCACACCGAGCACGATCAGTCCGTGACCGGCGGCGATCGGCAGCACCGGATCCGTTCTCCGTGGGCCTGGCCAGGGATCCGTCATGCCGGCACAGGAAGGCGGTTCAACCGTCAGCCTGGCTGGAGGGTTCGGCAAGGGCAGCCACCAGCACCTTGTCGATCCGCTTGCCGTCCATGTCCATCACCTCGAAGCGCAGGCCCTCCCAGCTGAAGTGATCTCCTGCCCGGGGCACTCGGCCGAGCACATGCAGGACGAAGCCGCCGAGGGTGTGAAAGCCGCCACTGACTTCGTCGGGGAGGCTGGCACGCTGAACCAGATCCTTGAATTCATTGATATCAAGAGCACCATCGAGCAACCAGGAACCATCTTCGCGGCGGATGATCTGCGGTTCATCGAGATCTTCGGCTGAGGGCAGATCGCCAACGATCGCCTCCATCAGATCGGTGAGGGTCACCAGCCCTTCGATGCCGCCGTATTCATCCGTGACCAGGGCGATGTGAACGCCGGTCTGGCGGAATTGTTCAATCACATGGAGGGCTCGGGCTGATTCCGTGATGTAAAGGGGTGGTTGCAGTAAACCCTTCAGATCCACGGGATCGCCTGAGAGTTCGGCCGCCAGCAGATTGCGGCCCCGCAGGATGCCGAGACAGTTGTCAAGACCGCCCTGGGCCACGGGTAGACGGGAGTGGTTGCTGCCAGTCACCAGCTGGAGTTGTTGCTCGCGAGCGATGTTGAGATCCAGCCAGCAGATCTCGGTGCGCGGCGTCATGATCGCGCGGATTGAACGGTCCCCCAGTCGAAAGACCCGTTGCACCATGTCATGCTCGGCTTCTTCCAGCACACCCGATTCGGCTCCCTGGCGGATCAGGGCCTTGAGCTCTTCTTCGGTGAGGTCCGGATCACTGGAGCTGCGAATTCCCAGCAGATTGAGCAGCACTTCGGTGGAGAGGCCCAGCAGCCGCACCAGCGGGGCCGTCCAGCCAGCCAGCCAGCGCATCGGCCGGGCCACGGCGCAGGCCACGGCTTCGGGATTGTTGAGGGCAATGCGTTTAGGCAGCAGCTCGCCGATCACCAGCGAGAGATAGGTGATGACCCCGACGACCACGGCCACACTGAGGCCTTCGCTCCAGGCTCGCAGCAGCGGCATCGAGGCCAGCAGGGGTTGGAGCCGGCGGGCCAGAGTGGCCCCTCCCACCGCTCCACTGAGGATGCCGATCAGGGTGATGCCGATCTGAACAGCGGAGAGAAAGTCGTTGGGTGAGTTGGCGAGTTTCAGGGCAGCCCGGGCCCGGGTATGGCCCTGCTCGGCCAGCTGTTCGAGCCGGATCTTGCGGGCCGAAACCACGGCGATCTCCGATCCTGAGAAGACGCCGTTGGCAACGATCAGAACGAGGATCAGAACAATTTCAACGAGGGTGGTGACCACTGGACTTGGGGGCTCTGATCGGCAGCTGCCCGGCGGAGGTTAGCAGGGGCGGGCAGTGTTGAATCAGCTGCAACCAAGGGAATGGCGATCGGAAACTCCCGCAAAGTTGGCTGATTTGAGTGAATGGAATCGCTGAATCCCGTTGTTGGCCAAGCCAGCCCTGGCGCCGTTTTCAGCCTCGAATCGCCTCGCTGGTCTCAATGGGGGGCGCTGCGGGGCCTGGGCCATGCCCCTCCACCGGTGGCTGGCTGGGGGCCGATTGGCTGAAGCTGGGCATCGCGTCCATCAGAGGGCTAGCTTCTCCGCCGCGGTGGAGCTGGCCCATGGCCTTCAGGGTCGCTGGCGCTGTGACCCAGGACCTCCGAGGGCTTCTGGCCGAAGCGCCGCAGAAAATCGCGGCGGAAGGCGGACTGGCTGATGTAGCCACAATTCTGGGCCACCTGGCCGATCGTCAGGCCTGGACTGGGCTCGCCCAGGATGGTCAGGGCGCGTACCAGCCGTTGGCGGCGCAGCCACTGGGTGGGGCCGCAGCCGTAACGCTGACGGAAGGCGTACTGCAGCGAGCGGCGGCTGTAGCGGCTGCGGCGTTCGATGGCGCTGAGTCTGATGGGCTGCTGCAGATTCGCCACCATCCACTGCACAAGCGCGTCATGGCTGAAGGGATCCTGCTGCCGCTCGTTGCGGCCAAGGCCCGATGCGGTGTCGAGCTCGCCACCATCGGCGTTCAACAACTGCGGCAACAGCAACATCACCAGCAGCCGGAGCATCAGATCGTCGAGCTGCAACATCGGGTGATGCTGCCGCTGGCGGCGATGGCTGCGTGGATCAGCTGCAGGCTCTGTCTCAGCAGGTTCTGAGCCTTGCCGAGGCGCCGATCGGCCCGCTGATCCAGCACGGTGGTCCGCTGCAAGGCCGTCTGGATGGCCCTGGAGCCCCGTGCCGATCCGGCCATGGCGCTGGCCACTGTCCTCAGGCTTTCGGGAGGAAATGTCACCACCACCGCAGTGCAGAAGTTGGCGTGAATGCGCAGCTGGGACTGCTCCTGACTGAGAAACAGGCCGGCATCCTGGAAGCGATAGGTCCGCCCTTCCACCTGGTAATCGTTGATCGCCAGCTCCGGCGCGTAGGGGAGCACGACGTGAGCCTGATGTTGTCGTTCAAGGGTGCCATCGAAGCCTGAGCCGAAGGTCGACAGCAGACTGAGATCGTCCAGTTGCACCGCGGCAGACTTGTTGAAGAAGGGTTGCTGCGGGTCCAGGGCATCCCAGGTGGCTACCTTCACCGGCAACAGCTGATCCAGCACCCCGCCGAAGACGACGACGTCGTCAGAGGTCATTGAAATGTGAGGCAGCTCCAGGAGCGGCATCCCTGAGGCGCTGGTAGAAGCTCTGCCCCTGTCCGCGTTTGGATCAGGGACTGCGATTGCTGGAACGCCACCGGCTGTTCTGGTGCTCATACCTGTTGTGTTGCTCATTGCTGCTGGATGGCGCAAGTTGATGTCCTGCGACTTGGCGCTGGCCGCTGACGGCGTGTTGTCGATGAGTGCGCCGTTGCCTGCTGAGTATGCGTACATCGCTGTTGATGAAAGCGGATTGACGCGTTTTGTTGGGAGATCGGCGCCGGGCCAGGGAGCCGCCGGCTTACAGCCAGTGGTGGGGGTAGGGGTTGGTGGCTGGGAACAGCTGGCTGAGGGCCACGGCCATCAGCAGCAACAGCAGCGACCCAGCCAGAACGGGCATCAGCACGAAACCGGGTCTGGCGCCCAGCAGCACCCCCAGCAGCGCCACCGCTCCGGCGGGGGGATGGAGGCAGCGCAGCATCTGGCCGCTGGCGATGGTCAAGGCCACCGCCAGTCCCATCACCCAGGGAGCCGTGCCGAACAGCATCACGCAGCCGACGCTGATCAGGGCGGCGAGTGTGTTGCCGGCCACCAGGTTGCGAGGCTGGGCCAGGGGGCTTTCGGGATGGCCGAAGAGCAGCACGGAGGAGGCTCCGAGGGGGGCGGCGATCAACGGGTAGTGGCTCCAGGCGCTCAGGAGTCCCAGCAGGGTGATGGCGATCAGGGCACCCAGCCAGGCCCTGATCACCTGATTCGCCTCAAAGTCCGGCTGGTAGGCGCGGCCCCGTTGGCGCTGATGGGCCAGGAACGAGCGCAGCCGAGCCAGCACCATGCTGATTCTGTAGCGGATCAAACAAACTAGGCGCTGGTGACGATCCTCTGGAACATGTAACCCATGCCCCGGGCGGTGATGATCAGCTCGGGATTTTCCGGATCTTCCTCCAGCTTGGCCCTCAGCCGCGAGACGTGTACATCCACCACCCGGGTGTCGGCATGGCGCTCCGGTGTGTAGCCCCAGATCTTGGTAAGGATGTCGGCGCGGCTCAAGGGTTCCCCGGAGCGGCTGAGCAGCAGTTCCAACAGGCCGAATTCCATGCCGGTCAGCCGGATCCGGTCGTCGCCGCGGAACACCTGGCGCTTGGCGGTGTTAATGCGCAGGCCACCCACCTCGATGCCGTTGGAGGTAGCCGGTCGCGGGCCGCCGTTGCCGTTGCCATGCACCCGCCTGAGCACGCAGCGGATGCGGGCTTCGAGCTCCTTGGGGCTGAAGGGCTTCATCAGATAGTCGTCGGCTCCCAGTTCCAGGCCCAGGATCCGATCCTTCACCTCGGAGAGGGCCGTGAGCATCACGATCGGCACATCCGAAATCTTGCGCAATTCCTGGATGACGCCATAGCCGTCCAATTTGGGCATCATCACGTCGAGCACCACCAGATCGGGCTCGACGGACGGGAAGAGATCCAGAGCTTCCTCGCCATCGCTGGCGGTGGCCACGGTATAGCCCACCATCGACAGGCGGGTTTCCAGGATGCGGCGGATACTGGCCTCATCATCCACCACCAGGATGGTTCCCTTGTTGCCGGTCGCCTCACGTCCGTCGGTGCCGGAATGGGGAACGGATGCGGTCATGGTGACTCGACTCAGGGGGAAGTGAGAGGCCTCTGCAGGCCTTTCGTGTCGTTATGCCGATCCTCTCAGATAGCGAGCCGGTGGGTAGGGCACTGGGTGTGGTAAGGGCTCAGATTGCACCTGTATCCTGCGGCGGAGCGGGCTTGTCGCTGTCCTTGAGCGATGGATAGGTGGCGCGGGTGAAGGCCGAGATCTCCTGTCGCACTTTGCTGCGGAAGCTGTGCGCCGCTTCGCCCGCCAGCACCGGGTAATCGGTGGCGGAGGCTCGCTCGTCACCGCGCAGGTGCTTCCAGCTGGTGGGCTCCTGCAGTTTCAGGGCCTCAAGGGGGGCTGCGAAGTCGTAATTGAGGACGCGACCGAGGGCTGCGGCTTCGGCCGCCCAGCGTTCCCGCTCCGGCAGAAACAGCTTGGCTTTGAGCGTGTCCGGCAGGCCCAGCACCGGCTCGTAGTACTCCAGGGCCCTGAGTTCTTCCTCCAGCAGGATCGGCCAGGCCGCCTCCTCGTCGCTCTCAAGCCCCAGCGCATCGGCGCTGGCATGCATGGCCGCCAGATGGAAGCTCAACCAGCGATGGTGCGCTTTTTCCTTCAGGGTTTTCCTGGCGGAGCCCCGACCGGAGCTGGGGCGCTTGGGCAGGGCAGCCTCGGCCTTGCGCAGCAACACCCTCTCCTCCGGTTCCAGATTGATCGCCCCCCAGCGCTGCCGGTATTCCCAGAGCTCCTCGTAGACGCGAACTTCTTCAGCCGTCCAACCCAGCTCGCGCAACTCTGCCGAGCGACAGCCTTCTTCCTTCACCATCGGGAGTCCGGTCACTGATGGCTGGCACAGTAAACGTTGGCGCCGGATGGTCGCCTTCTGCCTGCCAGCCCTCAGCTGTATTCACCGGGGATGTCCCGCTTGGTGACCGTCACGCGGTCGAAGGTCTGACCGGAGGCTCGCAGCAGTTCGTCGCCGGAGAACTCAAAGCCCAGCCCGGCGGCGATCTGCGCGACATCGTCGGCGGTGGCGGCCGCCTCGATGGCGGATCGCAGCGCCGGGGTGTCCTGAACTCTGGCGAGAAAGGCCCGGAGTTGTTCGCGGGACATGCGCTGGCGATGCGGCGACGGCGACCAGCATGCCGCGGCCGCCTGCGGGGATGGCCTTGCCCCCAGGCCGGAGCTGCCGGGGGCTGGGCGTCTTAAGTTGTGAATCGACTGCGGCCTGCGTTGAACTTGCTGCGATTCATCGCCAACGTCATCTGGTTCCTGTGTGGCGGTCTGGTGATGGGATTGGGCTGGTGGTTGGCGGGGTTTGTGGCGGCCCTGTCGATCGTCGGCATTCCGTGTGCCCGGGCCTGCTTCGTGATCGGCACCTTTTCGTTCTGGCCGTTTGGCTCCGCCGCGATCAGCCGCGCCGAACTCAGCGGCAAGGGCGATATCGGCACCGGTCCTCTGGGTTTTGTCGGCAATCTGGTCTGGTTTCTGCTGGCCGGCTGGTGGCTGGCCGTGGGACATGTGGCCTCGGCCTTTGCCTGCTTCATCACGATCATCGGCATCCCCTTTGGCTTCCAGCACCTCAAGCTCGCCGTGATCGCCCTGGCGCCGATCGGCATGGCGGTGGTGCCGATCCGGCGCTGAGCGCTCCGCCTGGGATCCTGGTTCCGCCGGGGATCACCGTGGCGCTGGAATCAATGTGCCGCGGGAATCACAGTGTGGCGCCGAAGAGCTTGCCGACCCCGGCCGTCAGGCCCATGGCCAGGGCTCCCCAGAACAGCATCCTGAGGCTGCCGGTGCGGATCGGGGCCCCGCCGGCCCAGGCGGCCAGACCGCCCAGTGCCATCAGAGCCAGCAGGGCCACGGCTGTGGTGATCGCACTGATCTGGGCCGGCGGGCTCAGCAGGATCGTCAGCAGGGGCAGCAGGGCTCCGGCCGCGAAGCTGGCGGCGGAGGCCAGGGCCGCCTGAATCGGTCGGGCCCGCAGGATTTCGCTCAGTCCCAGCTCGTCGCGGGCATGGGCTCCCAGGGCGTCATGGAGCGTGAGTTGTTCGGCCACCTGCCGCGCCAGAGCCGACTCCAGGCCGCGCTGTCGATAGATCTCGGTGAGTTCCGCCAGTTCTCCACCCGGGTCCAAAACCAGTTCCTGTCGCTCCCGGGCCAGATCCGCCGCCTCCGTGTCCGCCTGCGATTGCACCGAGACATATTCCCCAGCCGCCATCGACATCGCTCCAGCGACGATGGCGGCCAGAGCGGAGAGCAGCAGGGTCTGGCGATTGGCACCGGAGGCGGCGATGCCCACCACCAGGCTCGAGACGGAGATGGTGCCGTCGTTGGCGCCAAGCACGACGGCCCTCAGCCAGCCCACCCGATGGCTCTTGTGGCGTTCTCGATGGTGCAGGGAGGGCATGGCAGCAGGGCTTCAGGCTTTCAGGGTCCTCAGCTTGTCCACCAGTTGCAGCCGGTGCTGCTCCAGGGTGTCGATCGCGAACAGGATCCACATCAGCTCGACATGGATCGGAGCCGGGAGTGGCTGGCTCCGGTACCACTCCATCTCCTGACGATGGATCTGGCCCACTTCCAGCTTGGCGAGGAGTTCGGCCTGCACAGGATCCATCGTTGTTCCAGCCCCTGAGTCAGGGTTGCGATCAGGTTATTGGGCTGGATCGGGCGGGCGCGAGAATGGGGACACCTTCGCCCTGACAGCTGCGTGCAGGGCCCCGGCCGCGGATCCTTGGACATCGCCTCCAGGCCTCAGCGCTCCTTGCTGTTGGCCGGCGGTGGTCACAGCCATGCCCTGATGCTGCGCCAATGGGCCATGGCTCCGTCCCGCCGTCCCGCCGGCACCTTGATCACCCTGGTCAATCGCGCCAGCACAGCTCTCTATTCGGGCATGGTGCCGGGCCTGGTGGCCGGCCACTACCGGCGGAGCGAGTGCGCGATCGATCTGCGCCGACTCTGCGGCCTGGCCGGCGTGAGCTTCATTCAGGCGGAGATCACCGGCCTCGACCTTGGCCGGCGGCAGTTGGAGCTGGCGGGACGGGCGCCATTGCGCTTCGACATCCTCAGCCTCGATGTCGGCGCCGTGAGCGGGGCTGTGGTGCCGCCGGTCCGGACCAACGGCGCTGCGTTCGACAACCCTGCGGCCGGGATCGGCGAGCTGGCGGTCAAGCCGCTGGAGCCCTTTCTGGACTGGAGTGAGGCCCTGGAGCCCGGGCGGAGCGTGCGCATCCGGGGAGGGGGTGCCGCGGCGGTGGAGGTGGCCCTGGCCCTGCGCCGTCGCGGTGTGGCCGCTCGCCTGCTGCTGCGAGGCGATGAACTCCACTTCGAGTCCGCCGCCGCCCGGCGGGCTGTGGAGCGGCTGCTGGCCGAGGCGGCGATCCCCCTGGAGCGCCAGGGACCGGGGCAAGAAGTGGTTCCAGCAGAGGCGGATCTGGCCTGCACCGGCAGCCGGGCGCCGGCCTGGCTGGCCGCGTCCGGGTTGCCGGTGCAGGCGGCCAGCGGCCGGGTGCTGACGGAGCGCACCCTGGCGGTGATCGGCCATCCCCAGGTGTTCGCCTCCGGTGATTGCGGCCTGATCGACGCCGCTCCCCGACCGGCGTCGGGGGTGTGGGCGGTGCGGGCGGCGCCGGTGCTGGCCAGCAATCTGCAGCGTCAGCTGGAGCAGCCCGGGGCGTCGCTGCAGTCCTGGCGGCCCCAGGCCTGGGCCATGCAGCTGCTGGGCGTGGGCGCGGCTTTCGGAGCCTGCGAGCCCCAGGACTTCCGGGCACTCGCCCTCTGGGGACCGTTCGTCCTGGGGCCGTACCGCTGGCTGTGGCGCTGGAAGCAGTGGATCGACCGTCGTTTCATGGCCCGGTTCACCTCCCTGGCCGCGGCCAGGGAGGTGAACCCCGATTCCCTGGCCGGGGCCATGGCCTGCCGGGGCTGTGGCGCCAAGCTGGCGGCCCGACCCCTCGCTGGCGCCCTGGCCCGGCTTGATCCGCACGGTCAGGCCCCGCCGGCTGAAGACGCCCCCGTTCTGGCTGTGGCCGCCGATGGGGAGCTGCTGCTGCAGAGCCTGGATGGCTTCCCGGCCCTGCTCGACGATCCCTGGCTCAATGCCCGCCTCACGACCCTGCACGCCTGCAGCGATCTCTGGGCCTCCGGGGCTTCGGTGCAATCGGTGCAGGCCCTGGTGACCGTGCCCCAGGCCGCCGAGGCCCTGCAGGAAGAGCTGTTGCTGCAGACCCTGGCGGGGGTGCGTTCGGTGCTGGAGCCCCTGGGGGCGGCCCTGATCGGCGGCCACACCCTCGAGGGCCGGGATGGGGCGGCCCTGGCCCTGGCCCTCACGGTCAATGGCCGGGTGCCGGCGGCGCGTCACTGGCCCAAGGGCCCCCTGCTTCCTGGCGATGTGTTGCTGCTGAGCCGGCCTCTGGGCAGCGGGGTGCTGTTTGCGGCGGCGATGGCGGGGGCGGCGCAGCCGCAGTGGATCGATGCGGCCCTGGCGGTGATGCAGGTCAGCCAGGCCGAGCTGGTGCCGCTGCTCGCCGCCCATGGGGTGCGGGTCTGCACCGACGTGACCGGCTTCGGGCTGCTGGGCCATCTGGGCGAAATGCTCGCTGCTGCCCCGGAGGTCCGGGTGGCGCTCGACGCCGAGGCGATCCCGGCTTTGCCGGGGGCCCTGGAGCTGCTTGAGTGGGGGTATGCCAGCAGTCTGGCCCCGGCCAATGCCAGTGCCCTGGCGTTGCTGAAGGGGGCTGTGCGCTGTTCCAGAGGCGGTCCGCTGGCGGCGGCCCGTGAGGCCCTGATGCTCGATCCCCAGACCTGCGGCCCGCTGCTGGCGGCGCTGCCGGCGCAGCGGGCGCCGGCGGCTCTGGCGGCCCTGCGGGCTGCCGGCTTCAGCGAGGCGACCCTGATCGGCCAGGTGCTGGCCGGCGAAGTGGATTAGCCCGGAGTCATCAGGCCTCGATCCAGCAGCTCCTGGGCCGCCGCCGCTGGGCTCAGCTGGCCCAGCTCCACCGTCGAGAGCCGATGCTGGCCCAGTTCATGGTCGTAGCAGCGGTCGTAGTAGTCGAGCATCTGCAGGCAGGCGGTGGCCCAGTCCGCCCGTTCGATCGCCTCCAGGGCGGCGGCCGTGCGCTGGGGGCCGAGCCGTCTGGCGATCCGTTGGGTGGCTTCGGCCAGGGCCTGCGGCTCCTGGATGCCGTAGATCGCCACCAAGTGGGCCACCCGCTGCTCGATTGAGCGTTGCACCTCCAGCACCGGGGCGGCCCGCATCTGGCGCCAGAGGCCGGAGGGGATGCGGCAGCGGCCCACCTGGGAGCTCTCCGCCTCCAGCCAGATCGCCGGGGCGCCCTCCAGGCGGCAGAGGGCGGCGGCCAGCCGGTTTTCGTAGTGCTCGCTGCTGGGCTGGGGTGGCAGCCCCAGGGCGCCGAAGCTGCTGCCGCGATGGTGGGCCAGGCCTTCAAGGTCCACCATCGCCACACCCCGTTCCGCCAGGGCCAACAGCAACTCCGTCTTGCCGCAGCCGGTGCGTCCGCCCAGCAGCCGCAGGGGCCAGGGTCGCTCGAACAGCGCCAGCACCCAGCGGCGGTAGGCCTTGTAGCCCCCCTCCAGCAGCAGCACCGGCAGGTCGAGCTGGCGGGCCAGCCAGGCCACCGAGGCCGAGCGCATGCCGCCTCGCCAGCAGTGCAGCCGCAGGGGGACGCTGTCGGTCGCGGCCTCGGCGAGGGCCCCGGCAAGGGCTCCCATGCGCGGCCCCACCAGGGCCAGGCCGCGCAGCACGGCCGCCTGGCGACCCTGCTGCTTGTACAGCGTGCCGATCTCGGCTCGCTCACTGTCGTCAAACAGCGGCAGGCTGGTTGCCCCGGGAATGTGTCCCTGGGCGAATTCCGCCGGGCTGCGCACGTCGAGGATCGGCCCCTGAGCGGCCAGGAATGCCGAGATCGGCAGGGTTGGAATCACCGGGTCACCACCATCAATCCGCCCATGGATCTGATCAAGCCCAGTCTCCCCGGCGACGTGGCGAGCGGACCTCAGCGTACGAATCGAGGGGACTGAAATTGAGGCGATTGGAAGCGAAGGGGCTGGACCAAGGGCAAACCGGCGCCAACCCCTGGCGATCCAGGCCACCCCCGCAGCCTGCTCCGGTCTGGGGCTGAAGACGGCAGCGGTGCCCTGGAGTCATGGGCTGGGTTTCAACCGGGAGAACAGCTGCAGGGGACGCCTCCCCAGGGAAGCCGAGCCGGCATGAGGCCGGCATCAAGGCGGTCAGGCCGCTGCAGCCCTGCGCGCTCGGGCGCTCTGCGGCGAGAGTCCAGGATGGCCGGCGGCGGAGCCAGCAACTCCCTGCCGCCCCCACAGCCCGCCGGGCCCGAGACCCCAAAGCGCTGCCGCTGATGCACTTCACCCTCTCTCTGGACACCCGGGCCGCCGTCGCCTGCCACGACCTCACCGCCGAGCTCAACGCCCGCCTGGAGGTCAGCGGCCTGCACTCGGGGGTGCTGGTGGCCGTGGCCCAGCACACCACAACGGCCCTGGTGATCAACGAGGCCGAGGAGCGCCTGATGGCCGACATCGCCAGCTTCTTCAGCTCCCTGGTGCGCGCGGACCATCCCTGGCGTCACAACGATCTGCACCTGCGCGATGTGCCCGCCGATGAGCCGCGCAATGCCCACTCCCATCTGATCGCCCTGATGCTCGGCAGCCAGCTGAGCCTGCCGATCGTCAACGGCCGTCTCGGTCTGGGGCGCTACCAATCCGTGATGCTGGTGGAGCTGGATGGGCCGCGGCCGCGCCAGGTGATGGTGCAATTGCTCGGTACTCAGACTTAACCCCCCCCCCCACCCTTTCGATGACGATCCGCAGCCGCACCACCGCCCTTGTCACGGGGCTCAGCTTGGCGCTCACGCCCCTGCTGGCGCCCCTGCTGAGCGGCGCCCCATCCCTGATGCCGCAGGCCGCCGCCGAGCCTGCCAAGGCCCTCCGGGTGCTGCGCATCGGCGCCATCCCCGATCAGAAACCCGAGAAACTCAATCGCCTCTATCCCCTGGTGGCCAGTGAGCTCAGCCGCCAGCTCGGGGTCACGGTGAAGTACGTGCCGGTGGTGGATTACACCGCCGCCGTCAGCGCCTTCCGTACCGGTGATCTGGATCTGGTCTGGTTCGGCGGGCTCACGGGCGTCCAGGCGCGGCTGCAGAGGCCGGGTTCGCAGGTGCTGGCCCAGCGGGATATCGATGTGGCCTTCCACAGCATCTTCATCGCCAACACCGGCAGCGGCATTCAGCCCTTCAGCCAACAAAAGGGTCTGGCCCAGTTGAAGGGCAAGCGGTTCACCTTCGGCTCGGAAAGCTCCACCTCCGGGCGGCTGATGCCCCAGTATTTCCTCAGCCAGGCCGGGGTGAAGCTCACGGATTTCGCCGGCGGTGCCCCCGGCTTCAGTGGCAGCCATGACGCCACGATCGCTCTGGTGCAGAGCGGCACCTATGACGCCGGCGTCGTGAACGAGCAGGTCTGGCGCACCAGCCTGCACGACGGCAAGGCCAAGCGCGCCAAGGTGGTGGCGATCTGGAAAAGCCCCGGCTATCAGGACTATCACTGGATTGCCCAGGGGGATCTCGATCAGCGCTTCGGCAAGGGCTTCACCCTCAAGCTGCAGCAGGCGATCCTCAGCTGGCGGCCCAGTGATTCCCAGCAGAAGCAGATCCTCACTCTCTTCGGTGCCCAGCAGTTCACCCCTGCCGAAGCCGCTGCCTACGTCAAGATTGAGCAGGTGGGTCGCCAGATCGGCAAGATCCGCTGACCATGCCACCCCCTGATTCCCCGTGATCTTCAAAGGTTCCATCGACGACCTCAAGCAGCTGGTGGCTGCCCTGGGGATTCCCTGTCGCTGGCAGTCCAGGGGGGCTTTCCAGATGGCTGTGTTCGAGGACGGGGTCAGCAATCTCAAGCTCAACTGGTGGCCTGGGGATGGCCGGCTGGCGCTGGTGGGTGATCCCGCCCAGCGGGAGGATCTGCTGCCGCGGCTTCAGGCCCTGCTCGACCAGCATCCCGATGGCGAGGCCTGAACTGGCCGCGGCGGCTCCCTTGCTGGAACTGCGGCAGGTCAGCGTCGCTGGGCGCGATCGGCCGCGGCTGGAGAAGCTGGACCTTCGCCTTGACTGTGGCGAGCGGGTGGCCCTGATCGGCCCCAGTGGTGCCGGCAAGAGCACCCTGCTGGCGGTGGCCAACGGCTCCCTGCGGCCCGATGCGGGGCAGGTGCTCTGGCAGGGCTTGCCGCCGCAGCGCTCCGGCCGCCAGCGCCGTCGCCAGCAGGCCCGCATCGGCACCCTCTGGCAGGACTTGCGGCTGATCGAGCAACTGAGCGTGCAGCAGAACCTCAATGCGGCCCGCCTCGCTCAGTGGGGCTGGCCGAGAGCCCTGCTCAATCTGCTGGTGCCGCTGGAAACCGAAGCCTGTGCCGCCGCCCTGCGCGAGATGGAGCTGGATCCGGCCCTGCTGTCCCAGCCGGTCACGGCCCTCTCCGGCGGCCAGCGCCAGCGGCTGGCGATGGCGCGGCTGTTGCGCCAGCAGCCCAGCCTGCTGCTGGCCGATGAACCGCTGGCCAGCCTGGATCCGCGCCTGGCCGACCAGCTGCTGGCCCTGTTGCTGCGCCAGGCACAGGCCCCTCGGGCCCTGCTGCTCAGCCTGCATCGCCCCGACCTGCTGCAGGGGTTTGATCGGGTGATCGGCCTGCGGCAGGGGCGCCTGCTGTTCGACTGTGCGGCCACAGCGGTGGCGGGGGCCAGCCTGCGCGAGCTCTATGGCTCCGAGGCTGGGAGCCCATGAGGCCGGCGCCACCGTTGCTGCTGCTGCTGCCGGCTCTGGTGCTGGTGCCGCTGCTGCTGGCCCTGCCGGGATTGCTGCACGGTGGCGGCTGGGATCTGATCGCAGACTTCGGTGTTGCGGCGCTGACGCCGTCGCTCGATCCGCTGGTGCTGCACTCGCTGCTGAGCGGCCTCGGGGTGACCGTGGCCATGGCCCTGCTGGGCTGGGGCACCAGCCTGTTCGCGGGCCTGGTGCTGGGCCTGGCCAGTTCGCGAACGATCTGGCGCACCCTTCTGGGCCATGAGCTGCCGGCGCAGCTGATCCGCCGGGTTCTGGCGCTGCCTCGCTCGATTCACGAACTTCTCTGGGGCCTGTTGCTGTTGCAGTTGCTGGGGCTGCAACCGGTGGTCGCGGTGCTGGCCATTGCCATTCCCTACGGCGCCCTGGTGGCCCGGGTCGTCAGTGATCTGCTCGATGCCCTTCCCACCGCCAACCTGGAGGCGCTGCGCGCCAGTGGGGCGCCGGCCCCTGCCGCCTTACTGACAGCCCTGGGGCCGCCGCTGCTGCCGGGGGTGCTGAGTTATGGCGGCTACCGACTCGAATGTGCTCTGCGCAGCGCCACCCTGCTGGGGGTGTTCGGCCTTGGCGGGCTGGGCACGGAACTGAAGCTGACCTTGCAGTCGCTGGAGTTCCATGAACTCTGGAGTGGCCTGTGGCTGCTGCTCGCCGTGATGCTGACGCTGGAGACAGGCGTGGGTCTGCTGCGGCGGCGTTGGGCGATGCCACGCCGCCTTGGGCTGCATCAGCTTGCTGTGGGACGGCGGGGCCGGGAGATGGTGCTGGCCCTGATGGCCCTGGTGCCGCTGCTGGTGCTGGTGGGGCGGGCCATGGGGGTCGATCCGGCCGCCCTGGCCCATTGGCAGCCGCTGCCAGGGCTCGCCTCCGGCCGTTGGCAGGCGGTCTGGAGCCTGCCCTGGCCGCAGTTGGTGAGTGGCACCGTGCTGCTCACAGCTCTGGCGGCTGGCCTGGCCGTGGGTCTGGCGCCGGTGCTGCTTCTGTTCACGGCTCCCTGGCCCTGGGCCCGCAGGCTTCTGGGTTTCGGTTGGATGCTGGCGCGACTCTGGCCGCCACCGCTGACCCTGTTGCTGCTGTTGTTCGTGCTCAAACCCGGCCTGATCACGGCCGCCCTGGCCCTGGGACTGCACAATCTGGGCATCCTGGGCCGCCTGCTGCGCGAGAGCCTCCACGATTGCAGCCCCGCTGCGGAGCAGGCCCTGGTCACGGCGGGCAGCGGCCCCCGCCTGGCCCTGTTGTACGGGGGGCTGTCCGGGGTGGCTCGCCCCTATCTGGCCTATGGGGCCTACCGCAGCGATGTGATGCTGCGTGAAACCGTGGTGGTGGGGCTGGCCGGGGCCGTGGGCCTGGGCAGCCAGATGCTGGAAAGTCTCAGCAGCTTCGCCTGGGATCAGTTGGCGGCGCTGGTGTTGGTTTATGCCTTGCTCACCCTGGCTGGCGAGGATCTCAGCGATCGCCTGCGCCGCAGACTGTTGCGGCAGGCCTGAGCGTTCGCTTCAGCCAGAGCGTGCCTCAGGTGGAGGGTGGCAAGGAGCGGGTGAGGTACTCCTCGATGTAGCGATGGGTCTTGATCGAGGTATCAATGAAACGCAGGCCCGCCTTGCTGCTCATCGCCATGGGGGTCACCCAGCGCACCGTGGCGGGGAAAGAAACCTTGAGCTGGATGTCGTCATTCCAGACCTCAATCCGCACCAGCTCAGCTGGCTTCAGCGGCAGTGGTCCTGTCCGGACGACACAGCAGCCACCCTTGCTGATGTCATGAAGCGTGACAAAAATACTCTGCTTGTCCGGCAGGGTCATTCGAGCCGGCGTCCCCGATGGCATGCGGCTGCGATCGCTGCTTCTGGGATGGAGGGGTCTTTCGTCGGCTTCGCTTTCGGGCTGGCTTGGGAACACGGACTCGGGCGAGGCCACGGACGATTCGCCTGATACTTGAATTGATTATTGCACGATCTCACTGCATTCGTACGGTTGCCGGGGTGGCTTTCGCCATGCCTGGCGCCGGCGCTCTGTCGCTCCTGGATGGAGCTAGTCGGCTCTTGTAGTCGACCCGACCGTGGCCATGGTCAAGGGCTCCGTCGAGCGGAGCCCAGGTTTGGTGGCCTGCAGTGGCTGGCTCCCAGGTCGCTGGAGGGACGCAGGAGTCAGCTATGTTCCCGCAGGATCTCGGTGCAGGTGGTGATGCACTCGCCGTCATCAAGTGAGCAGGTCGTGATGCACTCAAAATAGGCCTCGACTGCATCCATTGCTTGATGCTTTTCCTGCCCGAATAGAGTCTTGGAGCCAAGGGAGGATTGGGTATCCATACTTAGGGCTTGATCCAGGGAGTTGGTCGGCCAGTTGCTCATCATGTTCTTGCCTCAGTACTTCCCTGACCGTACGATGAATCCCTGGTTTCGATCACAGATTGAGCATGAATGCTCATGGTTTTGTGATGAACTATGAAGCGCCGCCTTCTCCGGTTGTTCCCTTGGCTTGTTCGCCGCTGGCGTGTTGAACGCTGCGGAGTCAGTGCCTGAGGTGTTGATCCATGACGTTGATCCCCCCAACATGATCGGCTCCGGCGAGGCTCGATGCAGAGGGGAGGGATTGCACTTGAGGTCGTGGAAGTTCTGCGCTGGATTCTGTGGTCCTTGCTTCGGCCGTGCTGCAGCACGCCTGGGCTGGACTTGGCGTATCGGCCCTGCCTGCCACTGGGGCTGCGACGCGACTGCCGATTCCGGCTGCCGTCGATGAGCTCGCTGGTGCCGATGCTCGTGCTGGCTCTGGCCAGCCTCCTGGTGGCGATGGTGGCGCGGGCCCTCGCCGGTGGGGCTGTTGCCATGGCCCTGTTTCTGACGCTCCTGGTGGGGGGCGGAATGGTGCTGGCCATCAATCGGCGCTGAGGACAGCCCCCTGGCTTTAAGATATTGAGCATCATTCGCAATAAGCAGTCCTGGTCCGCCTTGCTCCCCCGGTCCCTGTCCGTCTGCGGCTGGTCGATCTGGCTGCCGGTGAATCCGGCACGGTCGCTGGGCTGGGGGTGGAGGCGGGGTTGCGTCACCGCCTGGAGGCGCTCGGCATCAAGCCTGGTCAGCAGCTGAAGGTGCTGCGCCGCGGCTGGTGGTCGGGGCCGCTCCATCTGCGCGTCGGCATGACGGAGTTGATGCTGCGTCGGGTTGACGCCGCCCGTGTCGAGATCTGCGCCGGCGATCCCAGCCGGGTGGACCCATGACCCATGGCCTCGATTCCGCCGGCCTGGCCCTGGTGCCTGGTCAGGCCACGGTGGCTGTGGTGGGCATGCCGAACACGGGGAAATCCACGCTCTTTACCCAACTCACCTCCACCCATGCCCATATCGGCAATTGGCCCGGGCTGACGGTGGATCTGATGCAGGCGGAGCTGACTCTTGAGGGCCGCAGCGTCCAGCTGGTGGACTTGCCGGGCATCTACGACCTTCGCGGCCACTCGGAAGATGAGGCCGTTGTGCGTCGCTTTCTCGAGTCCACTCCCCTCGATCTGGTGGTGGTCATCCTCAACGCCTCCCAGATCGATCGTCAGCTCAGACTCGCCCTGCAGGTGCGGCAGCTGGGTCTGCCGGCGGTGGTGCTGTTGAACATGGCCGATGAGGCCAAGCGTTTCGGCGTCGGCATCGACCTCGACCAGCTCGCTCGCCAGCTGGAGTTGCCGGTGCTGTTGATCAGCGCCAAGTACCGCCAGGGTCTCGCTCAGGCCCGCCATGCCATCGCCAGAGAGCTGACGGCAGCAGAGGCTGGCGGGGGGCGCCCGGTCCGGGATCTGGAGGCCAGATTGGGCGCGGCGGATGGCGATCTGACCGGGGCAATGGAGTCCATGCTTCAGGCCACCGTTACCTTCCCGGCCCAGTGGCGCGATGCCCTGACCCGCCGGCTGGATCGTTGGCTCCTGCATCCCGTGCTGGGCCTGCCGATTTTCTTTGGGGTGATGGCGCTGATGTTTCAGGCCATCTATGCGCTGGGGGTGCCGATGCAGGCGGCCCTGGGCACCGTGATTTCCAATTTCAGCCAGTACGTTCTCGGCCCCCTGCTGGCCAGCTGGCCAGCCTTCCTGCGGGGCTTCCTGCTGGATGGACTGGTGCTGGGGATCGGCACGGTCAGTGCCTTCTTGCCGGTGATCTTCCTGTTCTTTCTTGCCATGGGGGTGGTCGAGGACAGCGGCTATCTCTCGCGGGCCGCTTTCCTGATGGATGCCTTCATGGAGCGCCTCGGACTCGATGGTCGCAGCTTTGTGCTGTCGTTGATGGGCTTCGGCTGCAATGTGCCGGCGATTCTCGGCACGAGGGTGATGCGCTCGAGTGGATTGAGACTGCTCTCGATGTTGATCATCCCCTTCTCGCTCTGCTCGGCTCGCCTCAATGTCTTTTTATTCATGGCGTCGGTGTTCTTCGCACCGCGCCAGGCCGCCCTGGTGATCTTCGGGCTCTATCTGCTCAGTTTCGGCGCCGCAATCCTCACGGCGCTGCTGTTCAAGGGACGCTTTGCCAGTGAGGAGGCGCTGGTGCTGGAACTGCCCCCCTATCGCCTGCCGACGATTCCCCAGGTGCTGCGTCGGGCCTGGGCGGAGGTGCGCCATTTCTGGTTCTGGGCCCGTCGTTTCATCATCTTCGGCGTGGTCAGCATCTGGCTGCTCAACAACCTGCCTCTCGGTGTCGCCCCCGCTTCGGCCCAGTCCCTTTCCGGTCATCTGGGCGAACTGCTGCAGCCCCTCTTGGCGCCGATCGGCATCAATCCCAGGCTGACGGTGGCGCTGGTCTTCGGCTTCATCGCCAAGGAGATCGTGCTGGGGGGGCTGGCTGTGATCTATGGCCAGACGGCCAGCAGCGGTGCCCTCGGCCACGCCCTGGCCAGCGAGGTGAGCTGGGTGCAGGCGGTGAGTTTCATGCTGTTCACCTTGCTGTACACCCCCTGTCTTTCCACGGTGGCGGTGATTCGCACGGAGTCCAAACGACTCGGCTTTACGCTGTTTTCCGTGCTCTGGTCTCTGATTCTGGCCTGGTTGGTCAGTTTCTGCTTCTATCAACTGGCCTGGCTTTTGGGTTGGCGCTGAGCCAGGGATGGTGATCACTCAGAGCGGCTTTCTGCCTGGCCGTGGCCTTCATCTGGGGAGCAACGGTCCATTTCGGCGATGATCTTGTCGAGCCTGCTGGTCGCAATTAACTCGGCTCTCCTGGCGATATTTTGCTGGCCTTCAGTGTTTATTTTTGCTCTGCTTTCTGAGCGATCCTCGCGGCTTTCTCCGTCTGCTTGTGCTCTCGTTGTCATTCATCACCCTGCGAGACTTCGGGCTTCTGGACGGCGGAACTTTGATGTCGCTTGCTGGAGCGAATTAGCCTGTTGGCCTGCCTGAGTCTCGGCAACGCCATGGCGGCGCGTTGTCTGTCGACGCGGTCGCTTGGCGTCCCGGGCCCTGGGAGGCGGCGTGGGGCTCAATCGATGCCCCGTCGTGGCGTGAATCTGGAGGAGGGATGGAGGCCCCAGCAGAAATCCAGACGGCGAGCAAGCTTGCGTCGCTGCTTCGGTCTCGATTGGACCAACTCGAACACCAGCGCTGGTCAACGGCTGGTCACGGTTCATCGCGATGATCCTGGTTCCATCGGAGCGGCCTGATTCCAGCGCCTGCAGACACGCCGGCCCGATGCCGACCAGGGTCGTCTGCCGCGCCCCCGAGGTCGGCGATGTCCTCCGCTCAGTTGCCTGGAAGAAGGCTTTGGCGAGAGCAGCCCACCGATCGATTCGATCGGCATCTCCGAGACCATCTCGCAGCTGGCGGCGTTGCAACCTGTCCTTCAGGTCCGCGTGCACAAGCCATCAACTCTGTTGGAGCTCGTTCCGCACGGCGCTGGTCGCTGGCTTGAAATCCATCAGGCTTCTGCAGAAGGATCGGCGCTGGCGCAGTCCCTGGATCGGGTGCCACCATCTGCGGGGCTCGGCTCAGCAGCGGTCTCAGCTTTTTCATGGCCATCCCACCCAGCACTGCCAGCCACCAGCGATGGGTGTCAGGGGATAGCTGCCTGCCCCCAGGCCTCGGCAGCGGAGCAGCGGCGCCCGAGTTGCACGGCGATCGCGGCTGCAGGCGCCGGACTGGTCCGGGGGGCTGGGCTGAGGTCAGCTGCCAGGCGCAGCCGCGGTGCGGTGCGGAGCCGTGGCGAGCAGGCTGGTTGCGGCGCCTCGGCATCGCTGCGTTGATTACGGCCGCGACCATCGGCCCAGCCAAGGCGGCGGATCCCCAGGCACCAGCTCCAGCTGGCTCCGCGGCCGGAACGCTGACCCCGCCATCGCCCCAGCCGCCCCTGGCTTTGAGCCAGTCCTGGCCCACGCTCAATGGGCTGCTCAAGGTGCCGGCCTGGATGAACCTGGCGCTGAGTGTCCAGGTTGATGGCTTTGTCAATCCCAGCGGCGGCCTGGTTCAAGGCCGCAACTCGATTCAGCAGACCAGCCTTGATGCCAGGTTCAGCAGCGGCTTCGGCAAGGATCCGAGCCGCTGGAGCGAGGCCGATCACTGGCAGCTGCATGGGACGCTCGAGCTGCTCAGCGGTGTCGCCGGCTACGGCCAACGGATCGGTGCGGCCTTCCCGCTGACGGCCCTGGACAGTCCCACCGGCCTCTGGATCAGTGAGGCCAGCATCGAGCGGCATGGGGGTGTGGGAGGGATTGATGTCAAGGCTGGTCTGTTTTCGGTGGATCCCGGCTTCGCGTATGCCCCCGCCGTGGTCGCCTATCTGAGCCCTGTGTTCAACGACGTCCTCAATCTCAATCAACCCGGTCTGCCGATCAATCCCGCTGTGGCGGCGGGTCTTGAGTTGCATTGGCGTCCCGGCGCCGTTGATCCGTCCCTGCCCGGGGACTCCGGCTCGCGGGGCGAATGGCATTACGCCGCCTATCTGCTCGATCCCAGCCTCAGCACCTCCGCCTTGCTCGGGGTTGTCTCCGAGCCGCCGAGCTTCTCGGGTCATATCCAGCTGCTGCAGTGGCGCTTCGATCGCCTGCCCGGGGCCCGGCGGCTGGTGGCGCCGATCCAGCATCGGGGCCAGGCCCTGAGCCGGATGCTGCCGGCGCCCTTGCTGCAGGTGGGTGGTGGCTATCTCGCCGATGACAGCAGCGGCGCGATTCTGCCGATGTTGTTCAGCTCCCTCACCCTGGCGCCCGCGTTGCCGATCGGCCTGGATAACCGGCTCTGGCTCGGGCTCAGTGGCGGCAATGAGGCCGGCGGCAATCCCGTCACGCTGTTCGGCAGCGGTGGCTGGCTCTGCCAGGGCCTGATCGCGGGGCGCCCCTTTGATGTGCTGGCCCTGGGCTTTGGCCGCAGCAGCTTCAACCAGCAACTGCTGGCGGGGCTGAGGCCGCAATCCCTGCTGGAACTCAATTACAGCTTCAATCTCAACAGCAGCCTGTCGCTGCAACCGGTGCTGCAGTGGATCCAGGCCCCGGCCGGCATCGGCCCGATCCTGGCGCTGGGCCTGCAGCTGCAGTTGCAGTTCTGATCAGCCGGCCGCGGCGGCACCAGGGTTCAGGCCGAGGCGTTCGACGATGCGATGGCGTTAGGCCAGGGCTTCGGCTTCGATCGCCGGCTCATCGAGGGTGATCACCTCGCGATCGCGCAGCACCACCTGACCTCCCCCTGAAATCGTGCGCCGATCGTGGGCTTGGCTGCTGCTCGCCAAGCAGGAACAGCCATCATTTCCTGCTCAGCAGCTGATGCCTGGGTGCACTGAGGCGTGCTTCCCGGAGTCCAGAGCCAGCTGCAGTCGCAATCGGGAGCGGCTGCGGATTCAGGGTTGTCACGTTGCCCCCGCTGACAGTGGACCTGTCTCTCCTTCCCTGCTGCTGTCCTTGCTGGAGATCGATCCTGATGTGGTGAACAATCGATCCATCCTTCATCCAGGCGAAGAAGCAGGGCCCCGATGACGTTCCTGTCGTCGGCTGGGTGGTTGATCGTTTCCTGGTGATGGGCCGGGATCTGATTGGCGAAGGCCTCAAAGCTGGCGGACCATTGAGCCGCTCAAGCTGCTGGTCTTGTGGCAATGGCAGGGTGTTGCCGTGCGCTGCGCCACAATTCAGGCCTGGATCACCGACGGGCCACCGGGTTCCTCTGCTTCACGGCTGATTCAATGGCGGCGCCGATGGCGGCTGCTCAAGGGCCCACAGCAGCAACTGGCTGCGGCTGCGGCAACCCGTTTTGGCCAGCAGGCTGGACACGTGGCTTTCGACAGTGCGCGGACTGAGCACGAGTTCGGCGGCGATGCTGCGGTTGCTGCCGCCACGGCGGACCAGCTGCAGAACCCTGTCTTCAGCGGGGGTGATCGGGCTCAGGAGCCAGAGGGGATCGGCCTGCGCCGTTGAGGCCGAGCGAGGGGGCAGGGACACGAGCAGAGCCACGGATCTGGTTTCAGTCTTCCCAGGGCCGGTCCATGCAGGCTGCAGCGGCTGCCGCTGACCAGGGCTTTGGATTGTCACAGCCACTCGATCAGGGGGCGATGGCGGGGTTCAGGGCTGGCTGGCCGCAGGTGTTTCGCCCCGCTCGGCGCCGCTGGGCTCCTGCCTTGCAGCGGCCTGTGGGTTCGCGTTGGAGTCGTCGAGGCTGGCTGAGGTTGTCCTGGCTGCGCCATCGGGCTCGCCCGGCGTGTCACGGCCGATCGGCAGCGGGAACTCGCGGGTGCGCTTGATCGGCAGGTTGGCCAGCAGGGCCGTGACCCGGTCTTCGGTTTCCAGGCTCACATCGCAGCTCTCGATGTCGATCTCCACGTAGCGCTGCACCACTTCGAGAATTTCGCGGCGCATCTGCTCCAGCAGCTCGGGGTTGAGGTCGCTGCGGTCGTGGGCCAGCACCAGCTGCAGCCGTTGCCGGGCCATGGTGCCGCTGGGCTTCTCGCGTCCCAGCAGGCGATTGATGAAATCGAGCACGGTCATGGCCGTCAGAAGAGTCCCGTGGTTTTCCTGAGCTTGTTGATCAGCCGGGCCCGCAGGCCGTGGCGTTGCTTGGAGGGATCGATCAGCGGGAGGTCCTCGCCGCAGAGACGGCGGGCGATGTTCAGATAGGCCTGGCCGGCGGGAGAGGGGTTGTCCTCCAGGGTGAGCGGTTCGCCCCGGTTGGTGGAGACGATCACGCGTTCGTCCTCCTGCACCAGCCCGAGCAGCGGCAGGGCCAGGATGTCGGTGACGTCGTCGACGGCGAGCATCTCCTGGTTGGCCATCATCTTGGGCCGCACCCGGTTGAGCACCAGCTGCACCGGCTTGACGTCCATGGTGGCCAGCAGTCCGATCACCCGGTCGGCATCGCGCACCGCCGAGACCTCCGGGGTTGTGATCACGATGGCCTCCCTGGCGGCGGCCGCCGCATTCTTGAAGCCCTGTTCGATGCCGGCGGGGGCGTCGATCAGCACGTAGTCGGAGCGCTCGGCCAGCAGGCCGGCGATGGTCTGCATGTCCTCGGGTGTCAGCCACTCGAGCATGCGGGGATTGCCCGCCGGCAGCAGGGCGAGGTTGGGCTGCTGCTTGTGCTTCACCAGCGCCTGGTCGAGCCGGCAGGTTGCGGCGAGCACCTCCTGGGCGGTGTAGATGATGCGGTTTTCCAGACCCAGGAGCAGGTCCAGGTTGCGCAGACCGAAGTCAGCGTCCAGCACGGCCACGGTTTTGCCGAGCCGGGCCAGGGCAACCCCCAGGTTGGCGGTGAGGGTGGTCTTGCCCACACCCCCCTTGCCGGAACAGATCAGGATGATGCGGGCGGAAGCTGTCGTCACGGCATCCATTGACGTCGGCGCAGGCTAAGCCGGCGCGGTCTGTCGCGCAGCCAGGTTCGCTGAGCTCATGCTGGCTTGCTCGACAGGCCCGAGCCCACTCTCCTAAAACAAGCTCCTGTCCTGACCCCCGTGATGGCTGATTTTCTCCATCTCCATCAGCGTCTGGTGGTCATGCCCGACGATGGCTGTCGCTCCGTGGTGGAGCTGATCGATGCGGCCCGCGAGCAACTGTTGCTCAAGCAGTTCAAGCTGCAGTCCGAAGCGATTGAACAGGCCCTGCAGCGGGCCCGCGAGCGGGGGGTGCAGGTGCGGGTGATGCTCAACCCCCACACCTCCGGCGGCGATCGCTGGAATGATGAGGCCTTCGCCCGGCTGCAGGCCGCAGGCATCGAGACCGCCTGGACCTCCGAGGCCTTCCCGGTCACCCATGAGAAGTCGATGGTGATCGACCAGCAGTCGGTCCTGATTGCCACCTTCAACCTCTCGGACAAGTACTTCACCGAAACCCGCGATTACGGCATCGTCAGCCAGAATCCCGTCGTGGTGGCCCAGGTGATCGCCGGCTTCGAGGCGGACTGGAATCGCAGTTTCTTCACCCCCGCCCTCGATGTCGGCCTGGTCTGGAGCAGTGCCCACAGTCGCGGCCAGATGGCCCGCATCATCGACGCTGCCACCAGCACCCTCTGGATTCAGCACCCCAAGTTCGTCGATGCGGTGATCCTCGAGCGGATCGTCTGCGCCCGTGATCGGGGCGTCAAGGTACGGGTGCTCTGCGGCGGCAAGCACGGCATCAGCGACTGGGACATTTATGACACCTTCTCGTCGCTGCGGATCATGCAGCGCTTCGGCGTCAAGCTGCGCCGCCAGAAGCATCTCAAGCTGCATGCCAAATTGATTCTGGTCGATGGCCTTTATGCCCAGACCGGTTCGATGAACATCGATCGCAGCGCCTTTGATCTGCGGCGCGAACTGGGCATCGAAAGCGATGCCCCCGAGGTGGTGGAGCGCCTCAAGCTGGTGTTCGAGGCCGACTGGAATGAGGCCAAAAAGTACAACGCCCCCGACCCTCTCGATCCGAGCGTGCACGAAGCCGGTGAACTGCCCCCCGATCCCCACTTCGTGCATGAATGAGCAGCCCCCCAGTCATCGGGACCTGTTCATCGGCATGCTCCAGGTGGCTCTTTCGGCCTTCGGCGGTGGCCTCTCGGCCTGGAGCCAGAGGATTGTGGTCGAGCAACGGGGCTGGCTCAGCAACGAGGAGTTCCTCACGGGCTTGACGGTGGCGCGCCTGTTCCCCGGGCCGAATCAGATCAACATGGCCGTCTACATCGGCACCGCCTTCCATGGCCTCAGCGGCGCCATGGTGGCCATGGCGGGGATGTTGCTGGTGCCCTTCACCCTGCTGATGCTGTTTGGTGTGGCCTACTTCTCGTTCCACACTTTGCCGGCGGTGGATCGGGTGCTGGCCGGGGTCGTGGCCGCCGCCGCCGGCATGGCCCTGTCGATGGGATTCAAGATTCTTGATCAGTACTGGAAGGATCCGGTGGCCCTGGTGTTGGCTGCCACCACCTTCGTGGCGATGGAGTTCTTCCATGTCCGGCTCGTGCCTGTGGTGCTGATCGCCGGGCCCCTGGCGATGGCCTGGTACTGGCCGCGGTCGTCCAGCTCCCAGGGTCAGCCATGAGTATGACGTCGCTTCTGACCACGGCCATGGCCACAGCCACTGCCACGACCACGGCGTTAGCCGCGGTCACCGCCTCAGCTGCCGCGACCGCCGGCGCCTCCGCTTCTGTCCAGTGCACGCCCACCTCGCTCACGGATCTGGGCCATCTGCTGCAGGTGCTCGGCACCTTCCTGGGTCTGTCCCTGTTCTCCCTCGGCGGCGGCAACACCCTGCTGAGCGAATACCAGCACATCAGCGTCCATCAGTTCTGCTGGCTCAGTCCCTCCCAGTTCGCCGATCTCTATGCCCTGGCCGAAGCGGCACCAGGGCCCAGTTCGATGCTGGTCGGCCTTCTGGGGCTGGGGGCCGCCTGGCCGGAGGGTCCCTGGTGGGCCCTGCTCAGTGGCTATGGCGCCGAGCTGGCGATCCTGCTGCCCTCGACGCTGGTGATGGTGGCGGCCTGCCTCAGCTGGAATCGGCTCAAGACCTCCCCCTGGCGCATCGCCTTTGAGCGCGGCCTCGGCCCGATCACGCTGGGCATCCTGTTTGAGGTCGGCATCAAGATCCTGCATACGGCGGATACCAATGCCGCCGGCGTCGTGGTGTCGCTGGTGGTCTGTGTGCTGATGCTGCGCACCCGCATCTCACCGCTGTGGTTCATGGCTTGCGCCGGTGTCCTGGGGGGCCTGGGGGTGATCAACCGCTGAGTCCTGGCCGTGGCCGGTTGGCTCCAGTTCGGTGGCTCCTCCGGCAGGCCGCCGGGCACCTCGACAGGTCCCAGGGAAGCCCGGGCTTCACTCACCCACGGGCCAGCTGGGTGGGGCTGGATCGATGCGGATCTCGCCATCCACCAGGTGGGCGGCTTCGGCCTGGCCATCCGCCGGCGGGTCGGCCGGCCCCCGGGCCACCGCATCGGCGATCCGCAGTTGCAGTGGCCGCAGGTGCAGGGCCACGATCCGGGCGCTGCGATCGCCTCGCACGCCCGCATGGGCCACGCCCCGCAATCGTCCCCACACCAGAACATGGCCAGCGGCGCTGATCCTGGCTCCCGGGTTCACATCCCCCAATAGCAGCACCGAGCCCTGACTCTGCAGATGGTCGCCGGAGCGCAGGGTGCCCCGGTGGATCGTCAGGCCATCGTCCGGGGCGCTGGCGTCGCCCGGCTCGGAGGCCTGCGCCGCTGGCGGCGCCGCTTCGGTCTCCAGACCGAGGGCGGCGGCGGCCACCAGGGTTTCGGGTCGCTGGGCGCGCACGCGAACCAGTTGCAGCTGGTGGCGCAGCAGCAGTTGCCGCAGGTCACGCAACTCCGGCAGGCGCAACAACCAGTCGCCGCTGTCGAGCAGCAGGGAGCCCTGAAGCTTCTTGTCCCCGAGGGCGTAGGCCACCTCCTCCCGGGCGCTGGCCACGCCTGCCCCGCTGGGCAGCCTGAGCTCGTGGCACTGCTGCGGGGCCAATGCCGGGATCAGTACGGCGGCCATCAACGCAAGGCGCGGTCGAGCGAAACCTAGGCGGCCCCGAAGCGGCCGTCTTCCGGTCAATCCAGCAGCAGTCTCTGTGCCAGGGCCTGACTGACTTCAAGCGGGTGAATCAGCCAGGCACTCTGCTGGGTCTGGGCCAGGGTGTTCACCAGGGCGGAGCGCTGCTCCAGGGCCTCCAGTCGCCGGCCATCCCAGAGCCGCAGGCCCCCTTTGTAGACGTTGTATCCCCGGCTGGATCGCTGCTGCAGCCCGCAGCATCCCTCCGGCTCCAGTCCTGCGGCCGATGCGAGTTGCCGGGCCACGGCCAGCAGCTCCAGCTGTTCGCCGCTGGGGCGATCACTGACATCGGTGGCGCGCAGCAGCTGGCGATCCAGCAGGCGGCGGCAGGGATCGGCCAGTTCGGCGGGCCCCTCCTCGCGCCAGCGGGCCAGGTGGTAGCCGGTGCGGATGTCGTCGTTGGCCAGAAAATCCTCGATCGTCAGCGACGACGCCTGCCAGAGCCAGCGGCCCATCGGTCCATCGGCCCAGACCAGGGCCGCTCCCAGCCGCCTGGCCACGGCGACGGCACGCATCAGCAGCCAGGTGCTGACCACGTTGAGCCGGTGGTTGTACACGGTGCGGTACATCAGTTGACGCACCACCAGGTAGTGCTCCACGGCCAGGAGTCCCTTGGGGTGCACCGCCAGGTTGCCGTCCGGGGCGAGGGTGAGGCTGGCCAGGATCCGCTCGAGATCCAGCTGGCCGTAGCTGGTGCCGGTGCTGAGGCTGTCCCGCAGCAGGTAGTCGAGGCGATCGCAGTCCAGCTGGCTGCTCACCAGCGCCTTGATGGCGCCGCAAGGGTGGCGGCCATGTTCGAGCAGATCGGCCACCTCATGGGCCAGGCCGGGGCGTTCGGCCTCGAGTCGATCGCGCAGGGCCGGATGCTCCCGGATCAGTCGCCCTGACCAGGTCTCGTGGCGCAGGCCGAACATCTCCTCACCGGAATGGCTGAAGGGAGCGTGGCCGACGTCATGGAGCAGGGCGGCCGCATAGAGGGCGTTGCGGTGCTCCACCAGGGTCGGCTCCAGGCGCAGCAGATGGTCGAGGGCCAGCCGGGCCAGGTGCAGCACCCCCAGAGAATGGGTGAAACGGCTGGATTCGGCCCCCTGGAAGGTGAGGTAGGCGGTGCCGAGCTGGCGGATCCGCCGTAGCCGCTGGAACGGGGCGGTGTCGATCAGGTCGATGGCCAGGGCTTCGGCCGGTTCGGCGTGATCGAGGCTGATCGCCCCGTGCAGAGGATCGTGATAAGTGCGTTGACTCATGGTGTCGCTGCCGCCTCGATGGCCTTCACCAGCAGGGTTTCGGCCTGTTCCAGCCAGGTGTCGTCATCGCCGCCGGGGTTGAGGGGCTCCGGTTCCGGCAGCTGCAGGTCCGGTTCGATGCCCAGGTTCTGAATGTCGCGTCCACTTGGCGTGAGGTAGCGGGCCACGGTCACCGCCAGGCCGCTGCCGTCGCCGAGGGGGATCAGGGTCTGGATCAGACCTTTGCCATAGGTGCGGCTGCCGGCCAGGGGAGAGCGGCCGCTGTCCTGCAGGGCACCGGCCAGGATTTCGCTGGCGCTGGCCGTGCCGCCATTCACCAGGCTCAGCATTGGTCCGGCGTAGAGGCTGCCAGCTCCGGCCACCTGGCGATCGCTGAGGCCGCCGCGATCCTGGGTTTCCACGATCGCTTGCGCGTCCAGCAGGCTGTTGGCCACGGCCAGACCTGCCTGCACCAGGCCGCCGGAATTGTTGCGCAGATCGAGCAGCAGGCCGTCGATCGGCATCTGGCCAGGGCCAGCCTGGCTGAAGGCCAGCAGGGCATCCCGCACCTGGACGGGGACCGGCTCACTGAACTGGGTGATGCGCAGCACCCCGAGCCGGTGGCCCTCGCGGATCACCTGGCTGGCGCGCACCGGCTGCAGATCCACCTGCCGCCGTTTCAGCACGGTCTCCTTCGGGCGCACCTGGCCCGGGGCGATCAGGGTCACGATCACCTCGCTGCCGGCCTCTCCGCGCAGGGCGGACGCGGTGGCCTCCAGGCCCAGCTCCTTGCTGTTGCTGCCGTTGACGCTCACCAGCTCACTGCCGGAGGCGATGCCGGCCTCGGCCGCCGGTGAGTCAGCCAGTGGGGCGATCACCACGATGGCCTGGTCGCTGGTCCGCAGGCCCAGCTGCAGTCCCACGCCAGAGACCGTGCCGCGCGTGTTGGATTCCAGGCTGCCGAAGTCGGCGGGCCTCAGCAGCCGGGTGTAGGGGTCTCCGATCGGCTCCAGCATCGCCTCGATCGCTTCGTAGGCCTGGGAGGAGCTGACGATCGACTTCTCGAGAGCCTTCTGGCGCAGCTTCCTCCATTGCACCGCCTCCAGGCGCGAGGGGTCCACGTAGCTCTGGTTGACCAGCCGCCAGGCGTCCACCACCAACTCCTGAACATCACTGAGGGCCAGGACCGGCCGCGGGGCCATCAGCGCGGGGCCTGCCGCGACGGGCAACAGCAGTCCGATCACGGTCAGCAGGCTGAACAGGCCTCCCAGACGGCGGCGAGCCCCTGTTGCAAAGGGTTGAGCAGGGCTCGGAGGCGTGACTGGTTCGCTCACAGGGGGGTCAGGACGATCGGTAGACTCTCGCAACCCAAGTCCCAAGGCTGCATGGCGAACTCGTCTCCTGCCGCGCCCGACGCCAAAAACCCGGTTTTCAACTGGTTTGACGAACGCCTGGAGATCCAGGCCATCGTCGATGACGTCTCGGCCAAGTACGTGCCCCCGCACGTCAACATCTTTTATTGCCTCGGCGGCATCACCCTGGTCTGCTTCCTGATCCAGTTCGCCACTGGCTTTGCGATGACCTTCTACTACAAGCCGACGGTGGTGGAGGCCTACACCTCGGTTGAGTACCTGATGACGGATGTCAGCTTCGGTTGGCTGATCCGCTCAGTGCATCGCTGGAGCGCCTCAATGATGGTGCTGATGCTCATCCTTCACGTGTTCCGCGTGTATCTCACCGGCGGCTTCAAGCGCCCCCGCGAGCTCACCTGGGTCACCGGCGTCACCATGGCCGTCATCACGGTCTCCTTCGGCGTCACCGGCTACTCCCTTCCCTGGGACCAGGTTGGCTATTGGGCTGTGAAGATCGTCAGTGGAGTGCCGGCAGCCGTTCCGGTGATCGGGGACTTCATGGTCGAGCTGCTGCGGGGTGGTGAGAGCGTCGGTCAGTCCACCCTCACCCGTTTCTACAGCCTTCACACCTTCGTCCTGCCCTGGCTGCTGGCTGTGTTCATGCTGATCCACTTCCTGATGATTCGTAAGCAGGGCATCTCCGGTCCCCTCTGATCGCTGTCAGTCCGCCTACGCTGCCCCCCACGAGCTCCGAACCATGCACATCCTCAAGAAGCCTGATCTCACCGATCCCAAGCTGCGGGCCAAACTGGCCAAGGGCATGGGTCACAACTACTACGGCGAGCCGGCCTGGCCCAACGACCTGCTCTACATCTTCCCTGTGGTCATCATGGGAACGTTTGCCTGCATAGTCGGCCTCGCGGTCCTTGATCCGGCCATGTTGCTCGACAAGGCCGACCCCTTCGCCACGCCCCTGGAGATCCTTCCCGAGTGGTACCTCTATCCGGTCTTCCAGATCCTGCGGGTCGTTCCCAACAAGCTTCTGGGCATCGCCCTGCAGACGATGATCCCTCTGGGGCTCATGCTGATTCCCTTCATCGAGAGCTTCAACAAGTTCCAGAATCCGTTCCGTCGGCCGGTAGCCATGGCTGCCTTCCTGTTCGGCACCTTCTTCACCATCTACCTGGGCATCGGTGCGGCTCTGCCGATCGACAAGTCCCTCACCCTGGGCCTGTTCTGAGCTGAGTTCACAAGTCTGAACAGGTTCGTCCTCGATTCTCCGGCCGCGGCTCAGTCCGCGGCTTTTTTATTGGCGATGCAGAGGTCGTAGAAGCGCTGTCCAGGCCAGGCTGTGGGGGGACATGCGTCCAGACCCGCAGCGGCCCCCCGATGCCAGGCCGATCAGGAAGCAAGGCATAGGCCCTTCAGCGGTACACGCTGAGCCCCAGGGAGCCGAACGTTCTGGTGATGCCTGTGGGGCGTGCTTGATACCGGGTTTCGCCATTGCGAACTTTTGTTCCCATTCCCACCGGGCTGGGAGCTGGCTGCAGCGGCTGCCATGAGCTGGTCGACGCGTTCAGAGGGCGGGTGGTCATGGCCTCTGGCTCTGGTCTAGGACGGCAGCTATCCAGGCTTGATCGCCTCTCTGTCCGCATTGACGCACCTGTGGGGCTGGGTGCTGGTCTGGGATTTTCGATCGCGATCAGCTTGACGCTCCCAGGCGTCTCCAGACTCAGGAATCAAGCTGCCACAGACCTTTTAACCACATCGCCAGGCTGTGATCGTGCTCCTCAGACAACTCAAGGGCTGAGATTGCCCCGGCAGGTAACGGTGAGCGTCCGGTTTGCAGGCACACGGGCCCAAAGGGTGGTAATCTTTTGGACTGCGCGGGAAACCGAGCAGCCGTCCCGCCTTCGGGACTGAAGGAGCGAGAGCTGCAACGCCTCGCACTGGAAGTCACGAGGAAGGGATGGAACGGGTGAGCTGCTAGGTTCACCAAGTCTCAAACGGAGCGGCTGAAGCCGCACCCAAGAGGCGATCTACGACGAAGGAGGCGCAAGCCGCCGGTGTTGTAGGTTTCACAAGTCGCCGGGAGGCGACGCGCCGCGAGATCCCCGAGAGGGG
>CANCJV010000030.1 GCA_947378425.1 Synechococcaceae cyanobacterium | reverse complement strand
CGGTCGGCGTTGATTTTGATTTCAGCAACCAGAGAGTGCCGCTGCTGTTTGTGGCCACATGAAGATAGTGAGATAACAATGTTCGATCGGAAAGGGCCATGCCCAACTGACTGAGAATGACAGGATCTCGAGCCAGTACGATCGTATGGAAACGACCTGCCCTGATCAGGCTTAACAGCCGTTGACGATCTGTTTCCAATAGAAGTTCTGACAGGCCAGGCCCTTTCCAGGCAGAGGCCAGCCCGAGTTCGGCTGAATAAATGCCCTGTCGCTTGCAGAGCAACAGGCAGCCTGAGCCAGGAGTGCAGGCGCTGCGGATGAAGTCCAGCTCATCGCGAAGCTGACGCTGGGCAGGTTCAAGGTGCCCTGAATGGATCGGGAAAAAATCGGCCTGAATGATCAGCAAAGGAATCGAGAAGAGCAGACCGATGGCAGGCACGACCAAGGCCGTGACACCAGCCATGCATGGCCAGAAGTCGCCAGCCGGAATCAGGCCCAGGCGATGGGCACGAAGCTGACGGTCGACCAGCAGCCCCGTCAACAAGACTGCCGGCCAACTGACGGCAATCAGATTGGAAAGGTGAGACCGACCCTGATAGTAAATAAACAAGCCCAGGCCAAGCAGGGAAAGGTAAATGATAATTGCGCCAAATCTTTGGTTCTTGCGGCAACGTATTTCTTCGAGTCCTGTTATAAATGACAGCAGATAGACGCCAAGAACTGCCATCCAGGCGCCAGGCGCTTCAAGTGGTAGGGGAATCATGAAGAAGCCTAGTTTGTAGAAAATTGATTGGTATTCGGAAACGGCTGCCAGGTTGGGTATCTCGCCAGATTTGAGATGCAAATAGAGAAAAAATGTGGCAAACAGAAAAAGGCAGAAAAGTGGAATCGCCAGCATCGATAGGAGCCAGAATTTGCCTGATCTTCCAAGTACCAATAGCTGCCTTAAGGAGTCTGATTTTGGTTTGCAGGAGAGTAGTGTAAAGGCGCCAAAGACTGATCCTAGCGCTAGGATTATGGCAGCCCCAGTGTCAAGGTTCCAAAGCAAGGAAACGGCTGCGATACCAATCAGAATCCACAGTCGTATCTGCTCAGTATTCCTGATGAACCAATCAAAAAGAAAAACGGTTAGAGCTGGAAACAAAAAGCGAACGGGCCAGTATTGAAAATAGGGATCGAGTTCCTCGGAAAGTCCATCGGCGCCACCAATGCCATAGGTCACCATCGCCAGGGCCAGCGTCGTGATCACCATGACACCGCGATTCTTTATGTATCGAGACAGCACAAAATGCAGACAGAGGATTGAAGCCAGCTGAAAGATTGCAAAGACAAGGCTCAGGCGGGCCACGGAGAGGCTGGTCAGACGAAATAAAGGTGCTAGAAATTCAGGGAAAAGGCCGTATTGGGAGGGCAGATCGACAAGGAGAGTTTTCCCGGCAACGACTTGTGAAAGTGGATAAATCAAAGCATCAAAATGATCCGACCAAGTACTTGAAAGAGTGACTCTTTGAATCGTGGCAAACCGGAAGCAAGCAAGGCTTAATAGTGAAATGCCAACCAGTGCTGCGCGGGTTTGGTGGCGGCCAGCCCTGGCTTGCCGTAGAAACTCGGCGGCGCTCATAGCCGAGCCTGGAAATGTTAGTTTAAGCAGGATAATTGCGAAGACAACCTCGATAGCCAGGGCAAATTGATAAACTGCTTGAAAGTTTTCCATGCCACCTAGAAGAGACATCGCCATGGGCGAAAATAAATATGGAATCAGTAGTAGAGCTGCAACAGCAAATGGCAGCAGCCGATTAATAAGCACTGCTCCAGCTGATGATCTGGACATGTCAATGCCACGGAACAGGCGTGAGATCACTAGGCCAAGGGCAACAAGAGGCACCAAAGTGCCGAGAAGTAAAAATGTGAATCTCTCCCAAGGCTCCGGATGAACGAAGGCCCGCGCCGTACTGATCAGTTGTCTGGCCTCAACAGTGGCAGAGCCCCCAAACCAGGCTTGAAAGGGCGATAGGGCAAGAGCAGCGCTAACGGTAAGGAACAAGCAGACAACAAAAAGTCTTTGAATCCGTCGAGACATCTGATAAAAGCAAGCAGCTGTCTTGTTCGCCTCTTGATTCGTCAATGCCTGAGCCGTTAAGAGATAGGGTATTGTGTAGCAGCATTCTTTGAAAAAGTTGTTTCCGTTCGTGCGGCTCCCGGTGCCTGTGGCGATCCTGGCCCGAATCCCTGCCAGCATCTGGGCCGTGCTGGTCGCGAGCCTGGCTGCCCTGGCCTGGATTCCCACCCTGCTGGAGTTGGCCCGGCCCAGCTCCGACCAGGTCTGGGAGCGTTTCGGTCTGACCATGGCCTGCCAGTCGCAGCAGTTCCAGCTCGGCTGGATCGGCGAAACGGCGAGTCAGCAATCCTTTGGTGCTTTCACCGGCTCCCTTCCCGCCATCGCAGTGCAGTGGATCAGCTGCAAAATCGCCCTACTTACCGGGCTGGATCCGCTGCAGGCCTTGTTGATCCCTGGCCTGTTGCTCACCTTCATCCTGGCCGAGCTCAGTTGCCGGCTGGCGGGCTTCCGTCGATTCACCAGTCTGGCCACTGCCTTCTTGATCACCACCGCCCCCTGTTCCTTTTCACGGGTGGGCCACCTCTCTCTGGCGATGCTGTGGATGGTGATCCCGGGGCTGCTGGCCTGTCATGCCCTCTGGCGGGCGATGGCCCATCGAAGCCGGCCCCTGCCGCTTCTGGGCGCAGGTGCCCTGGCCAGTCTGCTGTGCCTGCCCAGCCAGGAGTACTACGTGTTCTTTGTGCTGCTGCTGCTGGCCAGCAGCTTCGTCCTGCTGCTGTTGCTCGCCACCCTGCGCGTCACAACCATCGCGGCTCTGGCTGCGATCGCTGCCCGCGGGGTGCTGTTCGGCTTCGGTTTCCTGGCTGTGATCCTGGTGCTCTTTGCCGGCAAATTAAGTGCTGTGGGCCTGGGCTCCAGCCAGCCACCGGCGTTCTGGTCCGCCCCCCGCTACGCCATCGAACAGTTCCAGTACGGATTGTTGCCGTTCACCTGGATCATCCCGCCCCCCTGGGTGGCGATGGTGCGTGAGGGCTTGGAGAACGCCGGCATCTCGACCGCCTCCGAGTCCTATTTCTGGTCCACCGGCAGCTTCCTGATCCCGATCGCCTGGATCGTCGCGATCCGCACCATCGCCGGCAATCCGAGCGGCGCCCCTGCACCAGGCCCTCAGGGTCTCGGCCGCAGCGATCTGAGGTTTTTCGCCGTGCTGCTCACACTCACCACCTTTCTGGGCCTGTTCTGGATGACGATGGGCGGTGCCGGCACCCTGATGGCCGTCCTCAATCCCACCCTGCGTTCGCTCAATCGATTCACGGCCTTTGAATATGGGGCCAGCGTGTTGATGCTCATGGCCCTGTTGGATCGGGTCATCAGCCGACGTCAGCTTGAGCCGTGGCCAGCCGAAGGTGGGGTCACGTGAAGCAGGCAAGGCGGCGTGAATCCTTCGACCCTCTGGTGGCGGGCTTCGGCCTGCTGGCGCTCTGGATCATCATCGAGTTGCTCTACGGCAGCGGCTGGCAGCGGATGCCAGCGATCCTCGCGCTTCGGCAGAGGCAGCTGCGCAGCCAGGCCCAACAGAGCACTGAGCCGAAACTGATCAACCTGCTCGAAGCCTTGCCCGGCCAGAACCGACGCGTGTGGTTTGCGCCCTACACCACGTTCCCAGAAACCGGCATCATCGAAAGCCGCATGCGCCGAGGTATCTATGACACCTTCCTCAGCTTCCCCAGCTCGGGCATCCGCAGCAATTACGGCGCCATCAATCTCTCAGCCGCAGACAGCTTGTTCGCCCAGGCCTCCAGCCAGGGGCTGGTGGCGGAAGCCAGGCTGGCCCAGGATCTGGGCTACCGCAACTTCGCCCTCGACCTCGGTGCCATCAGCAATCCCTCGGCTGCCGATCGGCTCTGCAGGCGCACCAAGGGTTGCCAGCTGAGTGTCGATGGTTACGCCCTGTTCCCCCTAGGCCAAGCCGAGGCTGGCTGGATCAGTCAGATCAAGGGGCTGGAGCGCAACCTGCCCGTGCTGCCCCAGATCAGTGCTGCGCCGCGCTGGGGAGGCCTGGTCGGCCATCCCGATCAGTGGTGGAAGAGCACGGCCGCATCCCTGGCCCCCGGCGACGGTCGCCTGCGCCTGCGGGCCAAGCCGCTCTGGAGTCTGGTGGTGTATCGCTATCCGATCCAGGGGCTGCCGCCGGCAACCCGGCGCCTGCTCAATCCGCAGGGACTGCGGGTACGGGCGGTGCTGGATCCTGGGCTTCAGGGCGTCAATCTCTGCCTTCGCTCCGCAGCGGTCAAGGCGCCAGCAGAATCCTGCCAGCAGGTGAATCTCACGGCCCAGGATCCTGCCGTCGACATCACCCGCTGGATCCGGCCCGGCAGCCTGACCCAGATTGAGGTGATGATGCTGCTCGACGGCGATGGGCTACCGACCACCATGGATCGGATTGCGACGCCGACGGACAGGCCATCCGAGCCTTCCCCCTTCAGCCTGGAGATCATCCCCCCGCCAACCAGCACCCCCAACTGAGTGGCTCAGCGAGTTGACGGGGCTGATGGGGGTGACGAACGAACGTGGGCAGGACCGCTGAACTCCTGAATCAGGGGAAAGAGGATCGCCATGGCCCCCACCACGCCGGTGAGGATCAACAGCATCCGAAACATCCGGAAGAGCAGGTTCGACACCAGGCCCGAGCTCATGATTCCAGGCCGCCGCCGCCCTGGCGCTCGCAGTGCAGGGCGCTGGGCAGCCACAGGGCCAAGGCCAGCAGGGCGAGCTCAAGCAGCAGGGGCTGGCCCGCCACCACCACCACCACCAGCACCAACACGGCCAGGAACTTGGTGAACAGACCGATCACGTCGTCGCGATCGGAGCGGCCCCTCATCCAGAGCAGCAGTGAGAGGGCAAGAAAAAGCAGAACCGACCACCAGGGCATGACGGGCCAGGAGTTCCCTCGGATGACCAGACAACCCTAATGAGATCCGGGCCCGTCGAGCACCATCGGCAACCGAGGCCACGTTCGGTGGTCCAACCCCTGCGGCCTCTGCCCGGATCGGCTGCATCGGGTTCAGCTGCTGCGCTCAGGCTGGCCCGAAAGCCAGCTCTCCAGGCCCTCGCCGAGAAACGACAGCCCCAGCACCAACACGAACATCGCCAGTCCGGGATAGAGAGCCGTCCACCAGATGCCCGTCGGGACTGCGGTCAGGGCCTGCTGCAGATCACCTCCCCATTCGGGAATCGTTTCCGGCAGACCCAGGCCCAGAAAGCCCAGTCCCCCGAGAACCAGAACCGCATCGGCGGCATTGAGGGTGAGCAGCACCGGAACGGAGGTGATCACATTGCGTAACAGATAGCGGCGCAGGATCCAGACGGGGCCGGCACCGAGGGAACGGGCCGCCTCCACGAACAGTTCCGTCTTGACCTGGGCTGTCTGGTTGCGCACCACCCGGAAGTACTGGGGGACGTACACCACGCAGAGCGCTGCGGCGGCATTGGGTAACCCTCGACCGAGCAGAAAGGCCAGCACCACCGAAAGCAGCAGCACCGGCAGGGTGTACAGGGTGTCCATCAGCAGCACCAGGGTGCGATCGACGCCGCCGCCGAGGTAACCACTCACCATGCCCAGGGGCACACCGACCGCCAGAGCCAGGACCAGGGCGATCAACACCACCTGGAGAGCCACGCCACTGCCCGCCAGGGTTCTGACGCAGACATCCCGGCCGAGACGATCGGTGCCGCACCAGTGGTGCAGCGAAGGCGAGGCATAGATCGGGTTGTCCAGGCCGGTATTGGGATCGCTGAGCAGCCCGAGATGAATCAGCAGGGGCGTCAGCAGGGCTGTGGTGGCATAGATCAGCACGATGGCCATGCCCCAGAAAGCCATGCGGCCCGAAAGATTGGCCGATGACCAGCGCGTGAACACCAGGAGTTGAAAACGGTTGTCCCATTCAAGCCCCCCTCTGGTCCGGTTCCAGAGAGGGCGCGTAGGCTGCAGATCGTCAAGACTCCAGCGGGCCGCAGCTGTGAAAGGCCCCGAGCTGACAGACCCCATGACCGCCTACCGCCTGTTGATCGTCGATGACGACCCGGAACTTCGCAATTTCCTCGTCACCGAGCTCTCGGTGGAGGGCTACTGCTGCAAGGAAGCGGCCACTGGCCAGCAGGCCCTCGGTCAGATTCGCGCCGAACCCTGGGATCTGGTGCTGCTGGACTGGACTCTGCCTGATTTCAATGGTGTCGAAGTCTGTCGCCGCATGCGCCAAGGGGGCATCGCCACGCCGGTGCTGATGATCACGGCGCGCGATGAGGTGCGCGAGCGCGTCGAGGCCCTTGACTCCGGCGCTGATGACTACCTCACCAAGCCGTTCTCGATCGAGGAGCTGCTCGCTCGGGTCAGGGCCCGTCTGCGGCGCACGGGCCTGAACGACTCGGACGACGGACTGCTGCGGGTGGCTGATCTGGTGGTCAATCCCGCCAGCCGAGAAGTCAGCAGGGAGGGGGCGTTGATCCACCTCACCGCCAGGGAGTTCGACCTGTTGCTGCATCTGATCCGCCAGCCCAACCAGGTGCATGAACGGCGCAGCATTCTTGATGCTCTCTGGGGGGAGAACTGGACGGGTGACGACAACCTGCTCGACGTCTATGTGCGCTATCTGCGCAAGAAACTCGAACCCGCTGGCAAGCCCACCCTGATTCAAACCGTGCGAGGGGTTGGATTCATGGTCAAGGAAGGACCTCCTCGCTGAGATTTTCTACGGCCTTGACCACCTCGGCGGTGGGTTCGCCCATCTCAAACAGCGGCAGATGCAACTGGAAATCGGCTCCGCCTCCCGGGGCATCCGACACCATGACCATGCCTCCCATCGCCTCCATCAGCAGCTGAACCACCGCCAGGCCGATGCCGCTCCCCCGTGTATTGACGGCAGCCTGACCGCGTACGAAGCGCCTGAAGATCGCCTCGCGCTCTGTCAGCGCTACCCCAGGCCCGCGATCCACCACATGCAGCACCAAGGACACCGCCGTGGCTTCCACGGATAACCGCACCGGGGCAGGAGATGGCGAATAGCGCAAGGCATTGTCGATCAGCACGACCAGGCACTGGGCCAGGCGCTCCGGATCGCCGGCCGCCAGTGGCAAGGCTCCTTCCTCCTGGGGCGGCTGCAGCCGCAGGCGTCCGTCGGCGCCACCGGCCAGCCGCTCGAAGGACTCCAGCACGATGTCCTCCACGTCAATGGCCTGACGCCGCAATTCCAGGCGGCCTGCATCCTTGCGGGCCAGATCGAGCATGTCGCTGACCATGGCCCCCATGCGGCGAGCCTCGGCGCTGATCAGCGCTAGAGACGGCCCGAGTGCTGCGGCGGCAGGCTGGCGCTGCAGGCTCTGGGCATGGCCGGAGATCAGCGTGATCGGGGTGCGCAACTCATGGGCGACGCCATCCACGAAGGTGCGTTGCCGCTCCCAGGAGGAGGCCAGTCGCTCCTGCATCGCATTGAAGGTGGCGGCAATCGGTTGCAGCTCCTCTGGCTGGCTGGCCACATCCAGGGGGGGCGGCGGTGCCGAGGGTGAGCGATAGGAGGAGATCTGTTGACCAAGGGCTTCCAGGGGCCTGACCAGCCCGTAGGTCATCACCGGCCGCAGCAGCAGTCCTGTCAACATGGCCGAGGCGCCAGCGGCAGCTGCCAGCAGCTGAAGAGAGAGGTTCTGCTGCGCAATCGAATCGGTCACGTCCTGGCGCAGCAGCAGGGAGCGCAGCTGGCCATCCCGAAGCATCAGCGGGCTGGCACTTTCGAGAATCACCCCATCGGCTCGCCACTGGAGCCGCGGCTCAAACTCCGATCCTGTGGGCAGCAGCTTCACCGCCAGACCTGGCATCAGCATGGCCGCCACGATGGGATTGAACTGATCCACCGTGCGGACGCGCTGGATCAGGGCCGTGCTGATGCGATCGATCAGTTGTTGGTGTGCCTGGCGCCGCTCAATGCGATTGAGGCTCAAGGTGAGCACCACCAGAATTGTGTAGCCGGCCAGAACGGCCAGGATCGTGGTCGATTGCAGCCAGAGGCGCAGCGATGAAGCAGGTCTGGCTGGCAGCAGCCATTGCCAGGAGCGTAAATCGATTCTCACGTCCGTGTTGTGCTCCTGTTTCAGACTCTGCTAGGAAAGTGAGGTTCCCAATCTAGTCCCAAGCACAGGAGTGAACAAACCATGGGGAGGCACTCAGCGTCTTGCTGAAAACGCTTGGCCGGGCTCACGTTATCTCCCAAGAAGGTGAGCACCTCTCGGGCTGGCGTCCCTCCTCTGCTGAGCTGAATCTCATGCATATTTAAGGTGGCCATACGGAGCAGGCCCTTGCAACAGTTTGCCATGGCTTGTAAGGCTGATCTGGATCCTTGGTTCATGCTTGGCATTGACAGGTAGCTTCCATGGGCATTAATGGCGTCTTGATGCACATTGGCGGCAACGTTGCCAAGATATTTTAAGGCCAATGATCTCCCCGCTACAGGCTCTCTATGATTTGATTGAGAAAAGAGATCCTGTGCAGATGAGCTCATCCTTGAATGGAGCCAGCCACCTGTTGCTAACACTCTCAAGGATCAATTCTTCCCATCGCGTTGAATCCCATGTCACCAGCTCAAGCTCGCTCCCGCGTTTCATTCCAGACCCGTCTGCTGCTCCACCTTGCCAAGCGCAAGTCAGGCGTCAGGGCTTCACAGCAAGGCTTCACCTTGGTGGAGTTGATGATTGTGGTCGCCATCATCGGCATCCTCACCGCCGTGGCTCTGCCCAACTTCATTGCCGCCCGCAACGCCGCCAAGATCGGCTCCCGTGTTGGTGAGGCCATCGGCTTTGCCAAGGAATGTGCGGTCTTCATCGCCACTGATATTGGCGAAGCGCAAAACGGTCAATATCGAGCTGGAACCACTGGTGATGGCGTCCTTGAAACCTGCATTGGCACTGGTGATGGCACCCTCTCCGTCAGCTGGGGTGCAGTGAAAGCTGCTGGTGTGAAGTGTCTCACGGCTAGCAGCATCATCACTTCAACAGGTGCAACGATCTCTGTGTTGCGTACCGTAACGACCGGTGACACGATTTCGTGTGCATTCTCCGGCTGAACCTTTTACTCGCTTAAAAGGTAAAGTGTCGAACGTTTGTCCTTGCTGATCATGAATGAGATCCGCAGCTTGTTTGGTAAGCTGCGGATCTTCTTTTTGGGAGGGGTGTTTCCTGGCTGCCCGTCCATGATTCGTCTTTCTCTTGATCACCTTTGTTGTTTCAGTGTGAAGTTGCCTAGCAACTTGGGCGTAAGACGGGAGGCTGGCGTCACGCTCTTTGCGATGCGCAGCGAGCTTTGTGCCGTCAGCTGATCTTTTGCTTGGCTCAGATTTTGCCTATCGGTATATCTGGAATTCGTGATTTCTCCTCGGTGATTTGCCATATGGCCAAGTATTTTGTGCGTCAAGAGGTAAATGTGCTGCAATTATGACTGTCAATGCGATGGAGCCCGTCTGTACGATTGCTTTGTATTACCTAAACAGTGCCTATGAGTCGGCTACTGCGCTGAAATGCCGGCTGGAGCGAAGGGCTGCTCTACAAGCATTGAGCAGCTAATCGTCCAGTCACCACTCCACCCTCCCGCTCTCCCTAGGGGAGAGACGCCAGCCTTAAGCGGTTGGGATGATATCAAGGTGGACATAAAATGGTGATTGGCTTTCGTTAACTTAGGGTTTAACAATCACCAGAATCTGCTGAATTCCGCTAAAGTTTTTCCAGGTTTCTACCCAATTTCGCCAACCAAATCCATGTCCCCAGTCCAAGCTCGCTCCAGCGCTTCCTTCCAGGCACGCCTGCTCCTACACCTCTCCAAGCGCAAAGCAGGACACAGTGCTGCCCAACAAGGCTTCACCTTGGTGGAGTTGATGATTGTGGTGGCGATCATCGGCATTCTCACCGCTGTCGCCCTGCCCAACTTCATCGCCGCCCGAAATGCCGCCAAGATCGGCTCCCGTGTTGGTGAGGCCATCGGCTTTGCCAAAGAATGTGCCGTGTTCATCGCCACCGATATCGGCGAAGCGCAAAGCGCCAAATATCGAGCTGGAACCACCGGCGATGGCGTCCTTGAAACCTGCATTGCCACTGGTGATGGCACCCTCGCCGTCAGCTGGGGGGCAGTGAAAGCGGCTGGCGTGAAGTGTCTTACAGCCAGCAGCCTCATCACTTCAACAGGCGCCACGATCACTGTGCTGCGTACCGTTACGACAGGAGATACCATCTCTTGCTCGTTTGCTGGTTGATAGTTTAAAGCTGTTTGGTTGCCACATGACCCACTTGCTCCGTCTGTAAGTGGATCATGTGGTTATCTTCTCGCCTGTGCTGTCATCGAGTTGATGAATTGGATGCGCCAGAAGTGTCATATAAGTGGAAGGCCTCTGAGACGATCTGGCGCTGGTAACGGAAGTCGTATCAAGGCTTTCGTGTCTGATTGGACTACGCATGAGAAGCTCCTGTGAGTGGAGGCTCTCTTGTGGGCGCCTGCGTCGATGTTGTGTGGTTGTTGGCAGATCGATCGCAAGCTTCGGTGCGCTCCCATCACACGCGATTGGCAGTCCGCCGACCAACCTGGAGACCTCTGCTTCCTTGTCCTGGCGCTCTCCTGGCCCCGCGATCGCTGGCCTGGAGCCCACCTCTTAACGTCACTCTCGCCTGCCTGCTGAGCTTCCCGCCGTCCGATGACTTCAAGGTCCGCCGTCGATCCGGCTGAGCGCATCATCCTGGCCCTCGATCGCCCTGATGGCGCCTCGGCTCTGGCCCTGGTCGCCGCCATCCCCGGATTGCGCTGGGTGAAGGTGGGGTTGGAGCTGTTCACGGCCGCTGGCCCCACCGTGGTGAGTGAGCTGCGGCAGCGCGGCCTGCGGGTGTTTCTCGATCTCAAGTTTCACGACATCCCCGCCACCATGGCCGGCGCCTGCCGCAGTGCCGGTCGTCTCGGTGCCGAGCTGATCACCGTGCACGCCGTTGCCGGTACTGCGGCCCTGGCTGCAGCCCGGGCTGCCGCGATTGAGGGGGCTGCCACCGAGGGGCTGGCGCCCCCCACCCTGCTGGCGGTCACCGTGCTCACCAGCTGGCCGGCTGAGCAATTCGCGGCCGAGCTGGCCATCGCTGAGCCGGTGCCCACGTATGTGAATCGCCTGGCGGCCCTGGCGGCCAGCGCCGGCATCGGCGGCTGCGTTTGCTCACCCCTGGAGGTGGCGGCCCTGCGGCGGGCCCATCCCGAGCCCTTCAGCCTCGTCACTCCCGGCATTCGCCCGGCCGGGAGCGCCGCGGGTGACCAGGTCCGGGTGATGACACCCGCCGAGGCGATCGGCTCCGGGGCCAGTCAGCTGGTGATTGGCCGGCCGATCAGCGCTGCAGCTGATCCAGCTGCGGCCTTCGCCGCCTGTTGCCACGAGCTGGCCTGACCGTGTCGGGCAACTGGGAGAGACGCTCAATTTGGGGAGAACGGCGCGGCAGCTGACCAGGTGCCCATCGCCAGTGCCCGGTCACGACTCTGGGACCTAGAACCAGCGACGAGATGTTCTGCTGGTGATCCTGGTGATGGTTGATGTCGCAAATCCGGAGCCTCGATCAGCCGCAAGGGCCAGGCTGGTGCCTACGTGGCGCCTGGCTGCTGGATTCAGCCTGGTTACCATGCCCCAGCTCGTAGCCGCCCAACCCGTTGTCACCCAGGCGGTCCCTGCTCAGGCTGTCGCCTCCCAGGCTGCCGGCGCCCCAGCCCTCATGGAGCGCAGCGGGCCCTACCTGCGTCTCGGTGGTGGCCTGGACTGGTCCGATCCCAGCAGCTTCCGCGACCAGGGCTCCTGCAGCGGCACCACGCCGCCGGCCCTGTTCGGCTGCGGTGCGGGTCAGAACGGCCGCTCGCTCCAGGCGGCCGGCTCCTTCGGCCAGTCGCCCGTCCTTGATGGCGCCCTCGGTTATCGCTTCACTCCCTGGCTGCGGGCTGAGGCCCTGCTGAGCTGGCGGCCCCAGCTGGCCTACAGCGGCCAGAGCAACTTTCTCGGTGCCGGAGCCTCCCAGCCCGTCAATGGCGCGGTCGATTCGCTGGCGGCCTTCGCTGTCGCCTATGTGGATCTGCCCCGGATCGCCGGGGTGCGCCCCTTCCTCGGGGCCGGTCTCGGTGGGGCCCGCAACCATCTGGATGGGGTCACCTATCGCTTCCCCTCGATTGCGGCAACAGCCTCGACGACCACCGCCGGTGGCAGCAGCAGTGGCTTCGCCTATCTGCTGACGGCCGGGGTGGCGGTGCCGCTGAGCGAGCGGCTCAGCCTCGATCTGGCTTACCGCTTCAGCGATCTCGGCCAGGTGCGCAGTCGCAGCGGTTCGGCCACCATCGTGCGGCCCCGCGGCACGCGCAGCCTCACGATCGCCGGCAGCGAGGCCGATCTCCAGACCCAGGGCCTGCAGGCGAGTCTGCGCTACGCCTTCTGAACAGCTCCAACCCTGACCGCCGGCTTTGATGGTCATGTTTCTGATCCACACCCCGCTCTCTCAGGCTCCGTTGGTGGCGGCGGCGGTGGTCAGTGCCTGCCGGCTGGGCGGCCGTTGGGCCGATCCCCTGCAGCCCAGGCTGCTGAAGGTCCTGTTTACCCAGCTGCTCGGCTGGCAGGGGGATCCGGAAGCCCAGCCCCCGCTCACCCCCGAGGCCGTGGCGCTGGCACTGCCCCAGCCCTCCCAGCGCCGGGAACTGATCGAGCTGATGGTGGCGCTGGAGATGGTCTGCCGGCCGATCCCGGCGGCGTTGCAGGCGTCCGTGCAGCACTGGGCCGAGGCCCTGCAGGTGGATGGGCGTTCGCTGCGGCTGGCCCGGGATCTGGTAGGGCACTCCCAGGCCCTGGCCACGGCCGATTTCTACCGGCTCTGCTGGATCGGCGACGGGGAGCGGGACGATCCCCATCTGCCTGAGCTGCTGCGGCGCTTCGGTCTGCGGGCCTATGCCCTCACTGTTCAGGCTGATGCCGCCGTGAGCGAGCGCTGGCGTGCCCTGGGAGATTGTCCCGAGGGCAGTCTTGGTCGCGCGATGGCCCGCTTCTATGCCGATCGGGGTTTCCGCCTGCCCGGGGAAGTGGGGGGCGGTAATGAGGCCCTGGCCCATCACGACTGGGTCCATGTCGTGACCGGCTATGACACCACGCCGATCGGCGAACTGGAGGTGACCGCCTTCATGGCCTCCTCCAGCCGCGCTCCCGGGGCGATGCTGGGCTTTCTGGGGGCCGTGAGCATCTACGAGACCGGCCTTCTGCGCAGCGTCGTGGTGGGCCCGGACTACGCCCACACCCTGGCGGCACCGGGGGCAGCGGAGCGGGTCGCCCGGGCCATCGCCCTCGGTGCCCGCTGTCCGGTGGATCCGCTGCTGGAGGTGGAGTACTTCCACCTCGTCACCGAACCACTGGAGCAGCTCCGCGCCGCCTGGGATCTGGAGGTTTGAGTCGCGGCGTCACAGGGGGTGTTGCTGAGGCAGCCCAGCTGAAGGACTGGCAGATTCAGGCTGGGATTGCGGGAATCGCCGTGGAACAGTGTGGCCGTCTGCGCCCGATGGCCCGTGACCGAGACCCATGCTGGCTCGCCCACCGCTCCCGGCTTGCACGACGGCCTGGCCCTCACGGCCGGCGGCCCTGCTGACCAAGCCGCTGCCGACGCGGCCGCTGCTGACTCGGCCCTGGTGGCGATCGCCGAGGCCTTTGAGCTGCCCGGTCCGGTCGTCGCCATCAGCCCCCTCGGCCAGGGCAATGTCAACGACACTTACCGGGTGAGCCTGCGCCATCCGGACGGCAGGGCCGATCAGGTGGTGCTGCAGCGCATCAACACCCGCGTCTTCGCCCGTCCGGAGCTGGTGATGGCCAACATCCTGCGGCTCACTCAGCACGTCCAGGCCCATGCCGGTGCCCTGTTGGCGGGGCGCCGCTGGGAGGTGCCCCGGGCCCTGGCCCTGCGCGATCAGCCCGGTCGCTGCTGGCTGGAGGTCAACGGAGAGGTCTGGCGCATCATCACCTTTGTCGAGGGTGGCCGCAGCTGTGAACTGCTCGAGGATTGCCGCCAGGCCAGCGAGCTCGGTCGGGGGCTGGGCACCTTCCATGCCCTGATCAGCGAACTGCCGGTGGCCGAGCTCGCCGACACCCTGGAGGGCTTCCACATCACCCCGGGCTATCTCGCCCAGTTCGAGCGGGCCCTGCGCACCACCAACGTGCGACTAACCCCCCAGGCGGCCCACTGCATTGCCTTCATCCGCGATCGTGAGCGCCTGGCCTTCGTGCTGGAGGACGCCAAGGCAGCGGGCCGGCTGCAGCTGCGGCCGATCCATGGTGATCCGAAGCTCAACAACGTGATGTTCGATGTGGCCAGTGGGGAGGCGATCGCCCTGGTCGACCTCGACACGATCAAGCCAGGCCTGGTGCACTACGACATCGGCGACTGCCTCCGCTCCGGCTGCAATCGCCTGGGCGAAGAGACGTCCGACTGGCGTTCGGTGCACTTTGACCTGGAGCTGTGTGAGGCCATCCTTGAGGGCTATCTGGGCCAGGCCCAGGCCTTTCTGGCCGTTGCCGACTACGACTATCTCTTTGATGCCATCCGCCTGATCAGCTTTGAGCTGGGTCTGCGCTTCTTCACCGATCATCTGGGCGGCGACCATTACTTCAAGACCAATCGGCCCGGCCACAATCTGCAGCGAGCCCTGGTGCAGTTCCGGCTGACCGAGAGCATCGAGAATCAGGAGGAAGCCATCCGCGCGATCGTCGAACGTCTGCGGCATGCCCCTTGAGCAGCCAGGATCCTCCCCGTGGACACTGATCACCACTTCACACTCCAACCCTTCGAAGCGCTGCCCCAGTTGGCGGGGCTGGCGATCAAGGGCGAGCTCATCCGGCGTGGCCAGCGCCTGAACATCCGCTTCGCCCTGGAGGGCTGCCTGGATACGGTGCTGATTCCACCGCCGGCCGAGGAACCGTGCCGGCTTGATGAGCTCTGGCAGACCACCTGCTTTGAGCTGTTCCTGGCCCGTCCCGGCCGCGAGCCTTACTGGGAGTTCAACCTCTCGCCGGCCGGCCATTGGAATGTCTACCGGTTGGCGGGCTACCGCAGCGGCCTGACGGCGGAACCGGCCTATCAGCAGCTGGCTTTGCAGGTGGTGTGCGATTCCCAGGAACTGCGGCTTGCCCTGGAGGTGGATTTGCCTCCAGGCCTGCAGGCAGACCAACCCCTGGAGGCGGCGATCACCGCGGTGATTCAGCAGCGCTCGGGCCTGGTGAGTTACTGGGCCCTGGCCCATGGCGGCCGGGAACCCGATTTCCATCGCCGCGATGGCTTCCGGCTCAGCCTCTGAAGCTGGGACTCCCGCGCCGCTTCAGGGGTTGCCATAGGTCAGCTGGCAGGCGGCATTGAGCCGTTGGGCCTCCAGGGCCGTCTGGGGGGGCAGGCCGGCGAGCAGGCCCGCCTGGCAATCGGCGCTGCCGACGCTCCAGGGCAGGCCCTCGCCGGCGTAGCGGAAGCGCACCCCCATCGGCCGCACGGCCTGCAGGCTGCCGATGTCGAGCCGTTCCGTGCCGCCTGGCACCACGATCACGGTGCTGCCGCTGGACAGGGCGGCCTGGAGGCGGCCGGTGATCGTCGCGGCCGGAGCCAGGTTGGCCAGGCCCCAGCGGGCGGAACTCACACTCCACCAGCTCCACACTTCGGGATGGACCCGATACCAGCCGTAGACCCAGGGGCGGCGCTCCCAGAAGCTGGGACCGGGGTTGTTCAGCCAGGATGGGGGCTTTACCGGGTCGGCTTCAGCCGGTCTGGTCGTTTCCGGGCTGCTGAGCGCCGGAATGGGTTGGGCCGCCGCCCCCTGGGCCAGGCCGATCCAGCCCTGGGCTGGCAGGGCCACCAGGCCCAGGATGAAGGCCTGCTGTGTCGGGCGTCGAGAAACAGCGATCAAGGCAGGGGTGGGGCAGCTGGATTCTTGCTAGCCACATCCCCAGGCGGGGGCCAGGTCTCCCCCTGTTCGGCGGATCCCGATCCCTCCGCTCCCGGACCGAAGCGCCGGCCGCCCCCCATCCCTCGGTCGGTCGGAGGCGGGGGACGGTGTGGGTGGGTCAGCGCGGCCGCGGCCACGGCTGAGAGCGGTGATCAGCTGCCGGACCGATGCAGGTCAAACCGGTCCAGCTCCATCACCTTCACCCATGCCTGCACGAAGTCGTGACGGAAGCGCTCGGCGCCGTCCTCCTGGGCATAGACCTCCACGATCGCCCGCAGCTGGCTGTTGGATCCGAACACGAGGTCAGCGCGGGTAGCTGTCCAGCGCAAGCTGCCGTCTGTCCGGCTGCGGCCCTCGTAGACGTTCTCGCCACTGCCAGGTCCCCAGACCGTGCCCATGTCGAGCAGGTTGACGAAGAAATCCGTGCTCAACGTGCCAACGCGATCGCTGAAGACGCCGTGACGGCTACCGCCGCTGTTGGCTCCCAGCACCCTCAGGCCGCCCACCAGAACCGTGAGTTCAGGGGCGCTCAATCCCAACTGCTGGGCCCGATCCAGCAAGAATTCCTCGCCGCGAATCGGTAGATCCGCCCGCTGCCAGTTGCGGAAGCCATCGGCCAGGGGTTTGAGCACATTGAACGCAGCGCTGTCCGTCTGGTCTGCGCTGGCATCGGAGCGTCCAGGCCGGAAGGGAACGATCACGCTTTGACCGGCGGCGGCTGCCGCCTGTTCCACGGCCGTACCACCGGCCAGCACGATCAGATCGGCCAGAGAGATGCGTTTGCCGCCTGTGCGGTTGCTGTTGAAGGCCGTCTGAACAGCCTCCAGTTGCCTCAGCACCCGGGAGAGTTGCTCGGGGTCGTTCACCTCCCAGCTGCGTTGGGGCAGCAGCCGCAAGCGTGCGCCATTGGCGCCGCCGCGCTTGTCTGAGCCGCGGAAGGTGGAGGCTGATGCCCATGCGGTTGCAACGAGCTCGGGCACCGTCAAGCCCGTGGCCAGGATCTGCTGCTTCAACGCCGGCAGATCGGTGGCTTCCACCAGCGGATGGTCAACCGCCGGCAGCGGATCCTGCCAGATGAACGCTTCGGCAGGCCCATCGGGCCCGAGGTAAAGCGAGCGTGGGCCGAGGTCGCGGTGGGTCAGCTTGAACCAGGCCTGGGCAAAGCAGTCGGCGAAGGCCTGTTGATCCTGATGGAAACGCCTGGCGATCGGCTCCATGATCGGGTCATGGCGCAGGGAGAGATCGGCGGTGGTCATGATCGGCGCCGCATGCAATCCCGGCACGTGCGCATCGGGAATCAGATGCTCCGGTTTCACATCCTTGGCCACCCACTGCCAGGCACCGGCTGGGCTCTTGGTGAGTTCCCACTCGTAGGTGAACAGCATCGCGAAGTAGCCCTGATCCCAGCGGGTGGGGTTGGGTTTCCAGGCCCCTTCAATGCCGCTGGTGATCGTGTGTTCGGCCTTGCCACTGCCGTAGCTGTTGAACCAACCCAGGCCCTGGGCCTCCAGCGGTGCCCCCTCCGGTTCGGCCTCCAGGTTGCTGGCGGGTGCGGCACCGTGGCATTTGCCGAAGGTGTGGCCGCCCGCCACCAGGGCCACGGTTTCCTCCACGGTCATGCCCATGCGGGCGAAGGTGTCGCGCACATCCCGGCCGGAGGCCACTGGGTCGGGATGGCCATGGGGCCCCTCGGGGTTGACGTAGATCAACCCCATTTCCACCGCCGCCAGCGGTTGCTCAAGCGCGCCGTCGTCGGCGTGGCGTTGATCGCTGAGCCAGGTGGTTTCCCGCCCCCAGAACACCTCCTCTTGAGGCTGCCAGATGTCGGTGCGACCAGCGGCAAAGCCAAGCGTGCGCAAGCCCATCGATTCCAGGGCCACGGTGCCGGCCAGCACGATCAGATCGGCCCAGGAGATACGGTTGCCGTAGCGCTGTTTGAGCGGCCAGAGAAGCCGCCTGGCCTTGTCCAGGTTGGTGTTGTCGGGCCAGCTGTTGAGCGGTGCAAAGCGTTGATTGCCATGGCCGGAACCACCACGGCCATCGGCGATCCGGTAAGTGCCGGCGCTGTGCCAGGCCAGGCGGATGAACAGCGCTCCGTAATGCCCCCAGTCCGCCGGCCACCACTCCTGGGAATCGGTCATCAGCGCCCTTAGATCGGCCTTGAGGGCGTCGTAGTCGAGCCCGGCAAAGGCTTCGGCGTAGTCGAAGCCAGCCCCAAGCGGATTGGAGGCGGGGTGGTGCTGATGCAGCAGCCCGAGCTTGATCTGATCCGGCCACCACTGTTGGTTTGAGGTGCCGCCGGCGGGGGTCACTGCGCCCAGGTGACCACTGAACGGACACTTCAGATCAGACATTCCTTCGTAGGCCGCTTTAACGGACAAAGTTGAGGTCAACACTATGCTCGCTCTCTGTAGGCGCGGCAAGGTTCCTGAACCCTGGGAGTATGTCCCTCTGAATGGACTTTTCAGCACTCAGCCTTTCAGCACCCATGCCAGCTGCTCTGGCAGGGTGCAGCCGCTCCAATGCGACCGATCGGGGCAAGGCGGTCAGTTCAACGTCGGCCGGAAATTGGTGGCGATCGGAGTCTGCTTAAAAAAATCGGCCAACGCTGTGAGCACGGGTCCACCGCCACTCCAGCCCTCTGCTGCCAGCTAGGCGTGGAAGCAGGCCACCTGTGAGTTCCACTGGAGCAGCTCCAGACAACTTGCTGGGCTGCCACTGCTCCACAGAAAAGTGGTGACTACGTCGGTTCAGCCCGGACGACGATTGATTAATCACGCCACCACAGGCCCCGTTGCATCGGCCGCAGGCCCCTCGTGAGCTGGTTGCCAGCCCCCTCCTGGGAGTGTGTTGAAAAGTGCTCCTCATGCCCCTCGATTGAAGACTGGAGCCACAGCACAGCACCGCTGTCAAGGCATCGAGCCGATTCGGCAGCGACCGGTTCTTCAGTGTGGAGAGTGTTATCAGCGGCCTCTGACGGTTCACCGGCATCGCCAACGGCAGCCGTGTCAGCCCTGCGCCCCTGCCTTGGCTCCTGGGACTTGGTGTTGCTGGCTGGGGCCGTCGCCCTGTCGCCAGCGGTCGGGGCCGCCGGCCTGGCCTGGACGGAACTGCAGGCGGCCTTCGAGCAGCGGTGCTTCGCGGTGCGTCTCAGTTCGGTGGCGGGCACCGTCACGGCTCCCGCCCTCGGCGCTTCTCCTCTCTTTCCGCCATCCCCGCTGCGATGAGTCGAATCTGTTCGGGCTCTATCTGCGCAACCGCAGGCTGATCGTGATCTGCCCCCGCGGCAACCGGGCCCAGACGCTGATGCATGAGGGCTGGCATGCCATTCAGGACCGCTGCCTGCAGTAGGGGGCGGGCCATGGCTCAGCCGGGAGCAGTTGCTGCGCGACCTGAGCCGCAGTGAACGCTGGGAAGTGGATGCTTATTACACCGGCAGGACCAGGCAGCGGGAGGCGGAGGCCCGGGTGATGGCCAGGCAGCCCCCCCAGGACTATTTCGGCTGGGTGGACCGGCTTTGCGGCCGGGCTGCCGCCTCGCCGCCCCGGCCTGTGGCGGGAGTTTCTGCTGGAGCTACCGGAGCCCCCGGGGCCGCCGACCCGATTGAGGCTGCTGGTCCAGGCCCCCCCGGCATCACCGTGAATTGAGCCGCCAGCCATTCGCGGCGGCAGAAGCTGCAATGGCCCCAGCGGGCCATTTCACCCGCCGGGGCCGGTCGCCGGCATTCGGGGCAGTCAGCCTGGCCATGCACATCGACGCGGCTGGGATGGCGGGCCCAGATTTCAGCTTCCAGGCTGCTGCCTGCGGCGGGGATGGCCGTGGCGTAGTGCTGCTGCAGCCGCAGATCCCGCACCGTGAAGCCGGCGCCTCGCAGGGCCCCCAGCAGCTGGTGGCGGTGGTACTGCAGGGCCTGTAGCCAGGGGCCCGGTGCGGCTCCCACCGTGAGCAGGCCCGCCTGCAGCTGCAGGGGCCGGCAGTGGGCCGCCAGCTGGGGACCGGCGATCCGGGGCCATTCCTGCCAGAGAGCGGCCAGATGGCCGTCCCGGCGCCACTCCCGCTGCAGTGCCTCCAGGCAGCTGGCCACGGCGCTGGCGGGGGGCGGTGCAGCGGCCATCAGCAGCGACAGGTTGCCGATGCGGAGCGTCTGCTGGCGGGACTTGGTCTGGCGGCGGGGCTGGGCCATGGCCTCCAGGCTAGGTGGGGTCACCTGGGGAAGTGCGGCAATCCGGTGATCGTTCCGGCAGTCCGATTCCGCTGGCGTCGCTACTGTCTGATCTCGCCCCAGCCGCCAATACATGGGCTTCTTCGATCGGCTCAGCCGCCTGCTTCGCGCCAATCTCAACGACCTGGTGAGCAAGGCGGAGGATCCGGCCAAGATCCTCGATCAGTCCGTGGCCGACATGCAGGCCGATCTGGTCAAACTGCGCCAGGCCGTGGCCACGGCCATTGCCAGCCAGAAGCGTCTGCAGAACCAGGCAGACCAGGCCTCCTCCCAGGATCGCTACTGGATGGGTAAGGCCGAGCTCGCTCTCAAGGAAAATCGCGAAGATCTGGCCCGCGAAGCCCTCACCCGCCGCAAGACCTACTCCGAGACGGCGGCCACCCTCAACACCCAGATCTCCAGCCAGTCCGGCCAGGTGGAGACGCTGAAAAAAAGTCTGACGGCTCTCGAGGGCAAGATCGCCGAAGCCAAGACCAAGAAAGACATGCTCAAGGCCCGCCAGCAGGCGGCCCAGGCCCAGGAGCAGCTCCAGAACGCCGTCGGCAATCTGGGCACCAACAGCTCGATGGCCGCCTTCGATCAGATGGAGGAAAAGGTGCTGGCCATGGAGGCCCGCAGCCAGGCCGCTGCCGAGCTGGCCGGTGCCGATCTGGAAAGCCAGTTCGCCTCCCTGGAGGGCAGCAGCGTCGATGAGGAGTTGGCCGCCCTCAGGACCCGTCTGGAGGGGGGCAGCAATCCCGTCTCCCTGCCTGCCGCCAATGGACCGGTGCCCCAGTTGGAGCCGGTGAAGGTGGCGGAAGTGGATGCTGAACTCGAGCAGCTCAAACGTTCCATCGACAAGCTCTGAGGTGTCTCGGCCCTGGCTCCGGGCTTGCCAGGTCAGGCCACATCCCCGGTCTGGGCCTGCCTGTCTCCATCGGGCGGCGAGGTGGAATCCATACAATCGGGCCAGCTGAATCCTGGGCCGTGTCGATCGATCACAACGCCGAGGCTCCAAGGGCTGAGACCGCTGGTGCCTCAGTCATCAGCGGCCCGCCTGCCGTTGTCGAGCTCAATGACGCCAACTTCGCCGCCGAGGTGCTTGCCCTGCCCTCGGCGGTGCTGGTGGATGTCTGGGCTCCCTGGTGCGGCCCCTGCCGGCTGATGGCCCCCTTGATGACCTGGGCCGCCAGCACCTACGCCGGTCGGCTGACGGTGGGAAAACTCGAGGCTGACAGCAATCCGGGCAGCCGCGATGCCTATCGGGTGCAGGGTCTGCCCACCTTGATCCTGTTCCGTGACGGCGTCGAGATCGGTCGCCATGAGGGCGCCATGGCCAAGCCCCAGCTGCAGGCCTTCCTGGATGCCCATCTCTGAACGGCTGGCCCAGCTCGGCAGCGGCGTCTTCGCCCGCAACGACCAACGCAAGTTGGCCTATCTTCAGCGCTGGCGGGCAGCCCCTGGCCAGGCGCCCTTGCCGCCGCTGCTCGATCTCTCCCTTGGCTCCACCGATCTGCAGCCCCCTGCGGTGGCCCTGGAGGCGATCGCCGCCGGACTGAACCGGCCTGAGAGTGCCTCGTACTGTCTCCATGGCGCCACCCTGCCGTTCCGGGAGGCGGTGGCTGCCTGGGCCGGTCGGCGCTTCGGGGTGACGGTGGATCCGGAGAGCGAGGTGCTGCTGCTGGTGGGATCCCAGGAGGGCACGGCCCATCTGCCCCTGGCGGTGCTCAATCCCGGTGACGCCGCCCTGCTGCTCGATCCCTATTACCCATCCCACCTCGGTGGCCTGCACCTGGCCTCGGCCCGTCCCGTGCTGCTGCCCCTTGAGGCCGCCTCTGGCTGGCGCCCAGATTTCGATCGCCTCGGTGCCGCCGAATGGCAGGCGCTGAAGCTGATGGTGCTGGGCTTCCCCCACAATCCCACCGCCACCACCGGGGAGCAGAGCTGGCTGGATGAGGCGGTGGAGCGGGCCCTGCGCCACGACATCGTGCTGGCCCACGACAATCCCTATGTCGATCTGGCCCTCGATGGCGAGGCCCCGGCCCTGTTGTGCAACCCTGCCTGGCGCCGGTGCGGTATTGAGTTTTTCTCCTTCTCCAAGAGCTGGTGCCTCGGCGGCTACCGGCTGGCTTTCGCCATCGGTGCTGAGTGGCTGATCACGGCCCTGCGCCAGCTCAAGGGGGTGGTGGATTTCAACCAGTCCCTGGCCCTGCAGGCTGGAGCCATCGCTGCTCTCGAGCAGGCGCCTGACTGGCCCCAGCGGCTGCGGGCGGTCTACCGCCAGCGGCGCGATCGCATGGCGGTGGCACTGAAGGCTGAGGGCTGGTCCCTGAGGCGCCCCTCGATGGCGCTCTATCTCTGGCTGCAGCTGCCCGAGGTGGCTCGCCTGCGCGGACTGGATTCAGAGGCATTCTGCGCGGCCCTGCTGGAAGGCACCGGGGTCTGTCTCACCCCGGGTAACGGCTTCGGGCCGGCCGGAGAGGGCTGGCAGCGGCTGGCCTTGGTGCATCCGGCGGCAGAGCTCGAAGCCGGTGCCGCCCGTATCGGTGCCTGGCTGCGGCAGTTGTGATCGGTCGGATCGCCGCCGAGCACCGGCGATTGCTCCGCTCGCCAAGGGAGCACGGACCGGCGGCGGCCATCGACGTGCCAGCGCTCCCCTTCCCCTGGCGGTTGCGGGGCCTGCCGGTCTGTGCCAGCACGGAGGGCGAACTGGATCGCTGGCTGGCGACCTCCATGCCCGCCGACGCCGGGCCGCTGCGAGCTCCCATGGCCCTGTTGGCTCGCCATCAGCGCTTCGGCCATGGCCAGCAGGGCCGTTCCTGGCTGGCTCCTTGCGGGGGGGTATGGCTCAGCGCCGCCCTGCCCTGGCCCCAGGATCCGGCCCGGGCGGCAGCGCCGGGGTTGGCGATGGCGGTGGGTCTGGCGCTGCAGTTGGAGCAGCTCGGGCTGCCCGTGCGGTTGAAATGGCCCAACGACCTGCTGCTGCAGGGCCCCGATGGCGAGTTGGCCAAGCTTGCCGGCCTGTTGCCGCGGCTGCGATTCCGGGGTGAGCGAATCCGCTGGGCCCGGCTGGGCGTGGGATTGAACGGCCTCAATCCAGTTCCGGCCGGGGCTTGCAACCTGCGCCGTGCTCTGGGGCCGTGGGGCGCCGATGCGTTGCGCCTGACGGCCCGGATGCTGCTGGCTCTGGAATGGGCGATGGCCTGGGCAGGGCGGCCAGAGGAGGTGCGCCAGCTGGCGGAGCAGCGGCTGCATCTGGGGCCGGATCCGCTGCGACTCGATGGTGAGGATTGGCGACCGTATGGTCTGGAGCGCGATGGCGGCCTGCGGCTGCAGTGCGGAACCCGCCGAAGGGTGCTGCAGCGCTGCTTTGATCCAGCTCCGCTGGGGGCAGCCCCTTAAAATCTTCGTCAACCTCTGCCTCACAACTCAGCCGATCTGGGAGCACTGCGTCGGATTCCTCGGTGAACCAGTGGGTTCCGCCCATCCAGATCGTCTTCACCTCCACCACATCGTTCCGGCAGCAGCGCTGCCAACATTGCGGGCTCTGCCCAGTCACCCTTTTCTTCTGGACTTCACGGCCCAGTCGAGCTGCCTGGTTTTCCCCACAGCCTGGTTTCCCCAACAGGTCTGGTTCTGCCAAACCGCCTGGCTCTGCCGGAGCGGCTCTCTCCCTCGGCCTGATTCGCTCGACCTCCCCTCCAGATCAACGCCTCCATCAGGAACAGCCTCAACACCGAGATCAGTCCGCTCGATTCGGAACAACTTTTCTCCACCAGGACCAGCTCGCCAGGACCAGCGGCCCCGTTGCTCCGCCTCTGAGCCGGGCCCCGTCCGTAACCCCGCCGCTTCTCGAGGATCCTTCCCCTTGCCCCCTATGGCCTCCAAGCCCCTTCACCTTCTGCTCCTGGGTCTGCTGGGAGCGGCTCCCCTGGCGGCCGTGCCCCTGGTCTTCGCCGAAACTGAGGCGTCGCCACCCACGCTGGCTCCAGCGCCGGCTCCCGAGGCCGCTCCAGCGACGTCGGCGCCAGCCCTAGTGCCGCAGGCGAACCCGGCGCCCCTGTCCGCGACGCCATCTCAGACCCCTTCGCCCTCCCGGCTTGCTTCGCCACCGATGGCCGAAGCGCCCCTGCGGCCATCGGTGGAAGCGAGGCGCAGTCTGCAGCCCCTCCGTTTCGACGCCTCCCTGGATGAACTGGTGCGCGATGGGGTGGTCTCCCCCTCTGAGCGGGTTCGGGTCCATGGCGGTCTGATCGGACCGATGAACACCGCCCGCCTTCAGGCCTGCAGCAGTGGTGCCCTGTCGGCCCTGGAGTGCGGTACCGGGGTGGTGCTGCGGGGCCGCGCCCGGCTTGATGGCGCTGGCTTCTCCGCCGGAGATGGGGCGGCGGGCTTCAGCGGTGGTGGTGTGGCCGCGGGCATGGGTCGCTTCAGCACCGATGCCCTGCCCCTGCCACCCATCTCGGTGCCGGTCTCGGCCCTGCTTTCCGGGGCCGGCGGCACCTTCCGGCTCACCGATGTCTTCGGCCGTACGCCCAGGCCCGCGGCGATCGCTGGCAATGGCAACGCCAACCTTCTGTTCCCCCTGATCGGGTCGGCGGCCGTCACCAGCCCCTTTGGCTGGCGACTGCATCCGCTGATGGGAACCTGGCTGATGCACTCCGGTCGCGATCTGGCGGCCCCGGAGGGCACGCCCGTGGTGGCGGCCCTCTCTGGTCGCGTCATGAGCAGTGGACTGGCCGGCGGCTATGGCCTGGCGATCGAAATCGAGCATGACGGGCCCCGCCGCCGCACGCTTTACGGCCATCTCTCCGAGCTCTATGTCAAAGAGGGCCAGGTGGTGCACCAGGGTGAGGTGATCGGCCGGGTCGGCAGCACGGGTCTGAGCACGGGGCCCCATCTGCACTTTGAAGTGCGCATGCCCCAGGAGGGGGGCTGGGTGGCCGTCGATCCCGGTGAACTGGATCCAGGCGGCACCATGCTGGCTCAGACAGGCCAGCCCGGATCGGTACCCACCGACGCGGTGGCCCTTTTGATGGGTGAGCTGATCCAGACCCTGGAACGGCCCCGCAATCCCCTGGCCCTGCCCGCCATCCCCAGGGGCAGCACCGCTCCGGTTGGCACGCCTGTCCCGGCGGAGCGCCAGCGGGGCTGAGTTCCGGCAAGGGCCGATGCCCCCTGTCAGACCAATGTGTTGCTGGTCGGCGACGAAGGCTGGGCGGCAGCAAGGGGCTTTGGCCTCGGGGAAAGTCCGTCGTGGCGCTCCTGCTGGCGACCATGACCAAGGCACTCAGGTCTCACAGGGAGAAAGCCAGGCAAAGATTTAGCTATGGCCAAGGCTTAGCTATAGCCAAGACCTGGCCTGGCTATAGCTAAGCCCAGGCAAGGCAACGGCAAAGTTGCCGCAAATCTAAGGCTAAGCGATGGCTCTGTTGACAGCGTATCTAAGTTGATGCTATCAGTGAGGTTAGGCAATCGACAGAATTGTCTGTCCGAATATCCCAGTTCACCTTCGTTGGAGTGTCTACCGTGGTTGTGTTGAAGGCTTACGGCGGCGTCGACATGAGTCCGGCGAGCACCAGTTACATCCCGCCCGATTCCCTGCAGAGCATCACGGCAGCTTCCCCTGTTGAGATTGACATTCTTGATCCCCTGGATCGGTTGCAGCGTTATTTCGGTACGTTTAATCTCGTCGATCTGCAGCAGCAGATTTATGGTACTTCCACGTTCACTGGTTATCAGCAGTATGCCGGTGCCACGGCGGAAACGCCGCTTCTTTATGAATTCTCCGGTGCCTCCGTCAATGGTCAGGTTGCCTTTGATTTCATCAATGCCGGCACGCCCTATGCTCTGGTTGAGGATATTTTCAAGGGAGCCGATCAGCTCACCGGTTCTGGCGACAACGATACCCTCGCCGCCTTCACCGGAGCCGACATCATCCGCGGTCTGGCAGGATCCGATTCCCTCTCCGGTGGCGATGAGGCTGATTTCCTCAATGGCAATGAGGGTGCCGATACCGTCGATGGTGGCGCCGGAGATGACACGCTGTACGGGGGCAAGGATGGCGATCAGCTGATCGGCGGCGTCGGCAACGATCAGCTGTTCGGCGATTTGGGCAACGATGTTCTCAACGGCAATGAGGGAGCCGATACCGTCGATGGTGGCGCCGGTGATGACACGCTGTATGGCGGCAAGGATGGCGATCAGCTGATCGGCGGCACTGGCAATGATCAGCTGTTCGGCGATCTAGGCAATGATTTCCTCAATGGCAATGAGGGTGCCGATACCGTCGATGGTGGCGCCGGAGATGACACGCTGCACGGCGGCAAGGATGAAGATCAGCTGATCGGCGGCGTCGGCAATGATCAGCTGTTCGGCGATCTGGGCAATGATTTCCTCAATGGCAATGAGGGGTTCGACTCCATCCAGGGTGGTGCCGGCGATGACACCTTGCGCGGCGGCAAGGACGGGGATGTGCTGCGCGGCAACGCCGGCAACGATCAACTGTTCGGCGATCTGGGTGACGACGAGCTGTTCGGTGGTCAGGACAACGATCGCATCACGGGCAACGCGGGTAATGACACCTCCACCGGTGGCTTGGGTGCAGACGTGTTCGTTCTCTCCAAGAATTCGGATGTGATCGTCGATTTCAGCGCCGTTGAGGGCGACATCATCGAGATTCTGACCGCGTCGACGCCCTACACCCTGGGCAGCACCGGTCCCGATGGCAGCGGTGATCTTCAGATCATTCGTGATGTTGGCACCACCACCTTGCTGGGGGTCAGCAAGGATGGTTTCGTTGCAACTCTCAGCATCCATTTTCTCTGATCTAGGCGCACCCCATGGAGGCGCTGCTGCCCCGGGTGGCAGCGCCCGGTCATGTCCACGGCCGCATGAGCTTCGTGGCTCAGACGTGGTGGATCCAGTCGCCGAGCCCATCGACGATGTGGCCATCCTTGAACTGCAACACCCGTTCAGCCCTGTCGGCCACGTCGTGCTCATGGGTCACCATCAGGATGGTCATTCCCTGATGATGCAGTTCGTCGAACAGATCGAGCACTTCGCGCGTGGTGCTGGAATCGAGGGCGCCGGTGGGTTCATCGGCCAGCAGCAGGATCGGTTGATTGATGATGGCGCGGGCCACTGCCACTCGCTGCTGCTGGCCACCGGAGAGCTGGTTGGGCCGGTTCTCGAGTCGCTGGCCTAGCCCCACCCGCTGCAAGGCCGCGGCCGCCCTCTCACGGCGCTCCTTCAAGGGAATGCCGGCATAGATCATCGGCAGCGTGACGTTGTCGAGGGCGCTGAGCTGGGGCAGCAGATGGAATTGCTGGAACACAAAACCCAGCTCGCGGTTGCGCAGATCGGCGAGTTCATCGTCATCGAGATGCTCCACCGGGATTCCGTTGAGGCGATAGGTGCCGGAGCTGGGGCGATCGAGGCAGCCCAGGATGTTCATCGCTGTGCTCTTGCCCGATCCTGATGAGCCCATCATCGCCAGATACTCGCCGCGATTGACCGTCAGATTGAGGTCGTCGAGCGCTCGAACCTCGGTGTCGCCGCTGCCATAAATCTTGGCGATCTGATCGAGCTGGGCAACCGGGCAAGGTGCAACCGATCCGGCTGCAGTGGTTCTGGGGGCTGTACCTCGGAGCCGGGCTTCGGGCTCCCGTTTTCCACGCAGAGCCATCGTGGGACCTTGCTCAGGCAAGAGGAACCGAAGCGGCACTGGCGATCGCCTGCTGCAGGATGGGTGTGCCGGCCACGGTGGAACTGGCCCAGTTGAAGAGCGGGCTCGACAGGATGCCGCCGACGGCGGTCACCAGGACACAACCGACGAGGGCGGCCCGCAGCGGCTGCATGCCGGCGAGACTCCAGCTGATCGCCGGGTAGCTCTTGACCACATCAGAAGCCTCCTGGGGCTCCTTGACAACCATCATCTTAATGACGGAGATGTAGTAGTAGATTGACACCACTGAGGTAACCAATCCAACGACAACAAGCAGATATTGATGGTCGGCCCAACCGGCGAAGAAGAGATAGATCTTGCCGAAGAAGCCAAGCATCGGTGGGATGCCACCGAGGGACAGAAGGCAGAGGCTCAGGCCCAGGGTGATCAGGGGATCCTTCTGATAGAGACCGGCGTAATCGGCAATGCGATCACTGCCGGTGCGCAGAGAGAAAAGAATGATGCAGGCGAATGCTCCCAGATTCATGAACAGGTAGGCGGCGATGTAAAGGACCATGGCGGAGAAGCCATCCTCGGTGCCACAGACCAGACCGATCATGACGAAACCAGCCTGGCCGATCGAGCTGTAGGCCAGCATCCGTTTCATCGACGTCTGAGCCAGGGCAACCACGTTGCCCAACACCATGCTCAGAACAGCCAACACCGTGAACAGGAACTTCCACTGAGCATCGAAACTCTCGAAGCAGCCCACCAGAATCCTCAGGGCCAGGGCAAAACCAGCGGCCTTGGAACCCACCGAAAGAAAAGCCACCACTGGAGTTGGTGAACCTTCGTAGACATCCGGGGTCCACTGGTGGAAGGGGACCGCAGCAATCTTGAAGGCCACTGTGGCCAGCACAAACACCAGGGCCAGGGCGGTGATCGGCGTATCGGAGGTGCGCAGGGCGATCGAGATCGCATCGAGGCTGGTGGCACCGCCGCTGAGGCCGTACAGCAGGGAGGCTCCGTAGAGGAACACCGCAGCGGCTGCTGAACCCACCAGCAGGTACTTGAGAGCGGCTTCGGAACTGCGGGCGTCGCGCTTCATGTAGCCCGCCAACAGGTAACTGGAAACTGAAAGGGTTTCCAGTGAGATGAAGATGCTGATCAGGTCGGTGGCGCCGCACAGGACCATGCCCCCAAGGGTCGCGGCCAGCAGGATGGCGGCGTATTCCCCCACCGGTGTGCCGCTGCGCTCGACGTAGCGCCAGCTCAGCAGCAGGGAGATCAAAGTGGAAGCTGCCACCACCGCCCGCATGGCGATGGCCAGGTTGTCCGCCAGGAAGGCGCCGAGGAAGGAGGGTTCCAGGGGGGCGTTCCACTGCAGGGCGAGCAGCACCAAGGCACTGCCGAGACCGCCGTAACAGATCGGCGGTACCCAGCGGCTGGCCGCCTTCTCCCCGGCCAGGTCCACCAGCAGACAGATCAGCAGGGCCACCAGAACGGCGGCTTCCGGGGCGATGGAAGCTGCATTGAGCTGCAGGTTGAGACTGCCAGTACTCAGACCGGCTCCGATCGCTGCCGTGGCATCGGCTGCTGTGGAAGCGGCCACGGCGGTAGGAGTGGCGGCGAAAAACACGTCAGCCACGGCGCGGATAAGGCTTCAGTGCTGCGGACTGTAGCGGTCATGGCCTGGTGGCGACCGTGGCCTTCGGTGAGCGGCAGCGCACGGCTCGGCCAGTGATGCGATAAAGAAGGAAGCGATACAGCGCCTATCCGTGACCCACACCCTGGTCATCGTCGAGAGCCCCACCAAGGCCAAAACCATCCGGGGCTTCCTGCCGAAGGACTTCCGTGTCGAGGCCTCGATGGGCCACGTGCGCGATCTCCCCAACAACGCCAGTGAGATTCCGGCGGCCCACAAGGGCGAGAAATGGGCCAATCTCGGCGTGAACACCGCCAACGACTTCGAGCCGCTCTACGTGGTGCCGAAGGACAAGAAAAAGATCGTCAAGGAGCTCAAGGAGGCCCTCAAGGGCGCTGATCGGTTGCTACTGGCCACGGACGAAGACCGCGAGGGCGAGAGCATCAGCTGGCACCTGTTGCAGCTGCTGGCCCCCAAGGTGCCGGTCAAGCGGATGGTCTTTCACGAGATCACCAAGGAGGCGATCGGAAGGGCTCTCGATGCCACCCGGGAGCTGGACATGGAGCTGGTCCACGCCCAGGAAACCCGCCGCATCCTCGATCGGCTGGTGGGCTACACCCTCTCGCCCCTGCTCTGGAAAAAGGTGGCCTGGGGCCTGTCCGCCGGCCGGGTTCAGTCGGTGGCGGTGCGTCTGCTGGTGCAGCGGGAGCGGGCCCGACGGGCGTTTCATAGCGGCAGTTACTGGGACCTCAAGGCGAAGCTCGAGCAGCAGGGAGCAGGTTTTGAGGCCAAGCTCACTCACCTCAAGGGCGAGCGCATCGCCGGCGGCTCCGATTTCGACGAGAACACCGGCGGTCTCAAGGCCGGCAGCAAGGTGAAGCTGCTGAGCGAGGCCGAAGCCCGCCTGTTGCAGCAGGCCGTCGAGAGCGGCCCCTGGCGGGTGGCCTCGGTGGAGGAGAAGCCCACGGTGCGCAAACCCGTACCGCCCTTCACCACCAGCACCCTGCAGCAGGAGTCCAACCGCAAGCTGCGGCTTTCGGCCCGGGAGACGATGCGCACGGCCCAGGGCCTCTACGAGAAGGGCTTCATCACCTACATGCGCACCGATTCGGTGCATCTCTCGGATCAGGCGATCCAGGCGTCCCGCGCCTGCGTCGCCCAGCGTTACGGCAAGGAGTACCTCAGCCCGGCGCCCCGCCAGTTCTCCACCAAGGCCCGCAATGCCCAGGAGGCTCACGAGGCGATCCGCCCTGCCGGCGAGAGCTTCCGCACCCCCAGTGAAACGGGGCTGGATGGTCGCGATCTGGCCCTGTACGAGCTGATCTGGAAGCGCACCGTGGCCAGCCAGATGGCCGATGCCAGGTTGACGATGCTGGCTGTCGATCTCGAGGCCGCCGCTGCCTCCCCCACCGGTCCGGCCCTGTTCCGGGCCAGCGGCAAGCGCATCGACTTCGCCGGCTTCTTCCGCGCCTACGTGGAGGGCAGTGATGACCCCGACGCCGCCCTGGAGGGCCAGGAGGTGCTGCTGCCGGCCCTGGCGGTGGGCGATGCCCCGGGCTGCAAGTCCGTCGAGGCCCTCGGACACCAGACCCAGCCTCCCGCCCGCTACAGCGAGGCGGCCCTGGTCAAGACCCTGGAGAAGGAGGGCATCGGTCGCCCTTCCACCTACGCCAGCATCATCGGCACGATCGTCGATCGCGGTTACGCCACGCTGGCGAGCAATGCCCTGATCCCCAGCTTCACTGCCTTTGCGGTCACGGCCCTGCTGGAGGAGCACTTTCCCGATCTGGTCGACACGAGCTTCACGGCCCGGATGGAGTCCACCCTCGACGAGATCTCCACGGGCAAGGTGTCCTGGCTTCCCTATCTGGAGGGTTTCTACAAGGGCGAGAAGGGCCTGGAAACCCAGGTGCAGCAGCGCGAAGGCGACATCGACCCCGGCGCCTCCCGCACAGTGGAGCTCGAGGGTCTTCCCTGTGTGGTGCGCATCGGCCGGTTCGGTGCCTACCTCGAGACCAAGCGGGTCAGTGACGATGGCACCGAGGAGCTGCTCAAGGCCACCTTGCCGGCCGAAATCACCCCCGGGGATCTCGACGCCGAGAAGGCTGAGCTGATCCTCAAACAGAAGGCGGATGGTCCGGAGGCTCTCGGCACCGATCCGGAAACCGGCGATGAGATCTATCTGCTCTTCGGTCAGTACGGGCCCTACCTGCAGCGGGGCCAGGTGAGCGAGGACAACCCCAAGCCCAAGCGAGCCTCCCTGCCCAAGGGAGTCAAGCCGGAGGAACTGGGCCTGGCGGATGCCCTGGGTCTGTTGCGGTTGCCCCGCGATCTCGGCCAGCATGCCGATGGCGGCAAAGTGCAGGCCGGGCTGGGGCGTTTCGGGCCCTATGTGGTGCATGACAAGGGCAAGGGGGAGAAGGACTACCGCTCCCTCAAGGCCGAGGATGACGTGCTGCTGATCAGCCTGGAGCGGGCGATGGAGTTGCTGGCGATGCCCAAGAAGGGCCGCGGCGGCCGCACTGCCCTCAAGGATCTGGGTACCCCCGCCGGAGCCGCAGAGGCGATCCAGCTCTTTGATGGTCCCTATGGGCTTTACGTGAAGCAGGGCAAGCTCAACGCCTCCCTGCCGGAGGGCACCACCGCCGAGACGATCACCCTGGAGCAGTCGGTGGAGCTGCTGGCGGCCAAGGCAGCCGCGGGTAAGACCAAGTCCAAGGGCAAGGCCACGACAACAGGCAGTAGCCGAGCCAGCGCCAAGACCAGTGCGGCCAAGTCCACGACGACCAGGACTGCGACGCCCAAGGCGGCGGCTCCCAAGCCCCCTGGCACGACCAAGACCGGCCGCCTGCGCGCCAGTGCCGTGCGGGTGATCAAGCCGGCGGGCAGTTGAGCCTTCCCGTGCCCGTTGCCCGGCGTTGCGGCCCTCTGGCGGCTGTCCTGCTGCCCCTGGCGCTGGCAGGCTGCAGCGGCACCCGCCTCGGGGATGCCCTCTCCCGCAGTTTCTCGGGAGCTCCCGCCGCCCCCGCCGGAAGTTCCGCTGTCGCCGGCGCTCGATCCGGGGTGAGCGGCTCCATGTCAACGGGCCCGGGCGGCTCGGCGACCCCGTCCTCCGGCGTCAGCCCGGGCCGGACCACTGCCGACGGCACAAGCCCCGCCATCACCCCTGGTAAGACCTCCGACGAGGGGAAGACTCCACCGGAGGGCAAGGGCCGATCCATGGCCGCGACAACGGTGCCCCCGGCCTCTGGAACGGCCCGGCCCACGCCGCTGCCGGTGGCGGGGCGGCCTGCCCCCTATCGGGTGACGATCCTGCTGCCCCAGGCCGATGCCTCGGCGCCGGCCGAGGTGGTGACCCAGGCTCTGCGGGCGGCGGGCGTGCCCTTTGAGGTGGAGACGATCGAGCGCATCGGGGCTGGATCTGCTGCCCCGGCGGGTGCCGCCGCCACCGCCGCGCCAGCGCCGACGGTGCGTCCCGCTCCGGCCCCCCGCTGAGATGGAGCGTCGTCCCCAGAACCGCCAGCTCAGTGCCCGCCAGGCGCGCCAGCTGATGGACACCGCCTATCTGGCCGCAGCCACGGCCCTGCTCTGGCTGGCGCTGTACTACCTGCCGGTGGGCAGTCCCCTGTTCCAGCTGGCCCTGCCCCTGCCCCTGGCTCTGCTGCAGCTGCGCCACGGTTGGCGCTGTGCCCTCGAAGGGGTGGCGGTCACGGCCCTGCTGTTGCTGGCCCTGATGGGCCCGATCCGGGGGCCGCTGGTGCTGTTTCCCTATGGGTTCCTGGCCCTCTGGCTCGGCTGGGGCTGGTGCCGTCGTCTGAGCTGGTGGATCACCCTGCCGGTGGGGGGGCTGATCGGGGCCGTGGGCTTCCTGGTGCGGGTGGCTGTGCTGTCGGTGATGGTGGGCGAGAACCTCTGGGTGGTGATCACGTCCGCCGCCGCCGGTCTGCTGGAGCGGCTCTGGGGGCTGTTCGGCCTGGGGCCCGGCTTTGATCTGCTGCAGGTGCAACTGGCGGCCCTGGCTCTGGTGCTGATCCAGAACCTGTTGGTGGTGCTCTGCCTCCACGCTGTTGCCTACTGGATCTTTCCGCGCCTGCATTCGCCGATCAGCGAGCCACCGCCGGCCCTGCGATCGCTGGTGGCGCTCGATCCCCTTTGAGGCCCCTGCGCCGACTGGTCGGCACTGAGGACGCTGCCGAGCGTTGGTGCCGCCCCTGGCGAGTCAACCCCGGATCCACGGAAATCCTGTTGCTGCTCGCTGCCACCGAGACGGCCGCCGTGGAGGGGATCTCCGCCGCCGGGGCCACCCCGGCCTCGCGCCTGCAGACGGCGGCGGCCGATGCCGAATTGCTGTGGCAGGGTCCGGCCGCAAGCCGGCCCCACAGCCTGCCGCCGCTGCCGGCGGGGGTGTCCCCCGCCCTGATCAGTCAGGTGGTGGCGGCCGAGCTGGGATTGGTGCCTCTGATGGTGGATCTGGGCTGTGCCGTCGCGCCGGCGGTGCCCCATCTGCGGCTGGCCGGTCAGAGGAGACCGGCCAACTGCCTCAGCACCGGCGCCGCCATGGCTTCGCAACGGGTCCAGGCCCTGCTGCGGCAGGGTCGCCTCTGGGGGGAGCGGCTGGCCCGCTCTGGCCGGCCGCTGCTGATCGCCGAGTGTGTGCCCGGGGGCACTAGCTCCGCCCAGGCGCTGCTGAGCGGGCTGGGCCTTGAGGTGGCGGGACTGGTCAGCGGCAGCATGCCCGGTCCGGTTCATGGGCTCAAAGCCGAACTGGTGCGCCGGGGCCTGGCGGCGGCGGGCCTGGTGCCTCGTCCTGAACGCCTGGGCGAGGCGGCTGATCCCTGTCTCGTGGTGGCGGCCCTCGGCGATCCGATGCAACCCCTGGCGGCGGCCCTGGTCGTGGCCGCCGCGGGGGCCGGTCTGCCGCTGTTGCTGGCCGGCGGCAGCCAGATGGCGGCGGTGCTGGCCCTGGCCCTGGCCCTTGCGCCTGAGGAGCAGCGCCCGGCCATCGCCGCCCGGGTGGCTCTGGGGACCACCGCCTGGGTGGCCGATGAACCGAGCAGTGATCTGGCCGAGCTGTTGGCGCGCATCGGTACCCACTGGGATGTGCAGCCCCTGGCTTTTGCCGCCGATCTGCACTTCGGTCCGAGCTGCCATCCGGCCCTTCGGGACTATGAACGCGGCTTCGTCAAGGAGGGCGTCGGAGCCGGCGGCCTGGCCCTGCTCTGGCAATTGGCGGGCCGCTCGCCGGCGGAACTGGAGCTGGCCTGCGACCGGGCCTGCCGCATCCTGCTGGCTGAGGCCTGAGCGCCGCAGCGCCGCCTGGATCCACGGCTCAGCTCGGTTGCCGTGGGTGGCTGCAACGAGCTGGCCGACTCGGATCCTGCAGAGAGGGCTTGGTGGTTGAAGGCTGGCAGGCCCGCGGATCCGGCGAGGCACTTGCCCTAGAGAGACCTCGCTCTGGGGGGGCGGTGTCTCGCTGATGCGCTCCCTTCGGGGGGGAAGTTGTCAGCGCCTACGGTCGAGCAATGGCCGCTCCCGACCCCTTCCACTCGTCCCCGCCGGTGACGTCCCTGGCCCGGCCGGTGACCGCCGCCGGAGGCCTGCGCCGGCGCCAGCTGCTGAGGCTGGGGGCGATCGCTGGCCTGGGCCTGCTGAGCGGTTGTCGGGGACAGGGTCCCCTGCTGCTTGCTTCCCGGGGGGATCTGCCCGCAGCCTGGAGTGCCCGGCTGCCCAGGCCCTGGCAGCTGAAATTGCTCGATGATGCGGCTGCGGTGCTCGCGGCTCGCACCCAGTCCTCCATGGTGCAGCTAGGGGATGGCTGGGCCACGGAGCTGCCCCGCAGCGGTTTTGAGCCGATCGGTACCCCGGAACTGTTGGCCAGGCTGGCGCCTGAGGCGGGGCCGGTCAGTCGGCTGTTCGCCCCCGAGGGAGCCCCGAATCTGGCTTTTCCCTGGTCGTGCAATCCCTGGGTGCTGCTGCTGCGTGATCGCCCCGATCTTCAGCGTCGGCGCGGCGAGGGCTGGGACCTGCTGCTCGATGAGAGCCTCAGGGGAAAGCTGGTGTTGCCCTCCAGCCCCAGGGTCGCCATGGCCCTGGTGGACGGAGATCCGGAGCGGCTGCGTCGCCTGCGTCGGAACGTCCTCGCCCAGGACGACCGTCATGGCCTCAACCTGCTGCTCAGCGGTGAGGCGGAGGCCCTGGTGCTACCCCGTCCGCGGGTGGTGCCCCTGCTGCGTCGGGATCCAAGGCTCAGTGTGATCCTGCCGGAGCAGGGCGCACCCCTGGGCTGGAGTCTGCTGCTGAAGCCCGTCTCTGCCGCCACCGCAGCAAGCACCTCCACCAGTCCGCCGCTGGAGTGGCTGGCGGCCGTCCTGGAGCCGCCGCTGTTGTCCCGGCTGCTGGCCTCGGGCTGGGTGCCGCCGTTGCCACGGGCGGTGCTGCAGCGGGCCGTGGCCCCCTTCCCTGCGGCTCAGGCCAGCCTGTTGTTACCACCGGCGGCGGTGCTCGCCCGCTGCAGGGATCTGCCACCCCTGAGCGCGGCCGAACGGGCGGAGCTTCAGGCCCTCTGGGACGCCGCCAGTCCTGCGACCTAGGCCGCGTTGCCGATGGACCGTTGCGAGCCAAAGGACCCGACTCGCTCCCTGCCGATGCCGGTGCGGTCTCCGTCAGGTCTCGCCAGCGTCCTCGCTCCAGGACCATCCAGTGCTCGAGATCGATGGCGCAGGTGATGATTCAGGCGAACCAACCCCCCAGATCCCTTCACTGCCCACTCCGTTCGATTCCGATCTGAACTGGCTGGGCGGCGCAACAGGCCTCGACGTCTCTGCGGTGATCCAGGCGCAACAGGCTCCTCGGGGTGCCCGAGCTCAGCCCCACAGTCGGCGACGGGGCGGGGCAGCCAGCCGTTGGTGGGTCTCGGCCAGCAGGTCCGGAATCGGCAGCTCCCTGGGGCAGCGGGGCAGGCAGTCGCCGCAGTGGTTGCAGGCGCTGGCATCGTGCTGTTCCCACCAGTGGCCGGCCCGGCCGATCAGGGCATAGCGCTCGCTCGCGAAGCTCTCCATGCCATGGCCCAGGGCCAGGTTGCGCAACCGCAGCAGGGCTGGGATCGGTACGGAGCTCGGGCAGGGCAGACACTGGCGGCACTGGCCGCAGTGGCTCTCCCCCAGTCGGCTGGGGCCCGCCCGCTCCAGCTGCTCCAAGGCCCGTTGTTCGGCGCCCGTGAGGCGATGGTCGGCGCCGGCCAGCGTTCTGGCCCAGGCGAGGTCGGAGGCTTGGGCGGCCCCGACGGTGAGGGTGCTGATACCTTCGGCCAGCAGGAAGCGATAGGCCAGCTCCAGAGGCGCGAAGGGGGCGCAGTCGGCCACCAGATCGGGGGGTGGATCATAAAGACGCCCGCCCTTGTCGGCCGGGGAGATGGCCATCACGCCGAGGCCATCGGCCAGGGCGGCACGGGCCAAGGGGATCCGTTCCTGATCCAGCAGATGCAGGTGCAGGCTGCAGAAGGAAAACCGAGCCGAGGCCAGGGCCTCAGCAATCAGGGGTGAGGGGCCATGGCTGGAGAAGCCCACCTGGCCCACCAGCCCTTCGCCCAGGGCCCAGGCCATCAGCTCTCTGCCGGGCCCATGCAGGGCCCAGTGCAGGTGCTCGCTCAGATTGAGGCCGTGCACGGCGAGGTTGTCGAGCCGTTTGATCCCCAGACGGCGCAGCAGGGCCGCCAGCTGGGCTTTGCCCTCCGCCAGCGTCAGGCCTGGCAACAGTTTGCTGGTGATCACCAGCCCAAGGCGCTGCTGGGGATCTCGGCGCTCCAGCTCCTGAAGCGCCGCGCCGAGGAAGGACTCGGCTGGTCCATAGGCAGGGGCGGTTTCCAGATGGTTGATGCCCGCGGCCATGGCAGCTGTCAGCAGGGCCTCCATCTGGGTGCTGCTGGCCACCGCACGCATGGTGCCGAGCGTGAACAGGGAGACCGGCCGCCCGGAACCGAAGGGCCGGCGGCTGGCTTCAGCCGTCACGGGTTCGTTTCGCTGTCCCCCGGGGATCTTTCGGGAGGCTCCTCGCTGGGGGGCGCGGGAGGCTGCGGTGGAACTTCGCCGGCTGGCCCCGCTTCCGGCTCCAGCTTCTGCAGGTTCTCGAGGCCTGCAGCCCCTTCCGGTTCCCCTGCCCCTCTGGAGAGATGGCGGATCAGTTCCGCCGGGCTGGTGCGCTCGAGGAAGCGACGGAAATCGGCCTTTTCCTCGGCGTCGGCCTCCGCATCGACGGGAATCGAGGCATCACCGACGACCTCTTCCAGCATCCAGATGCCACTGTTGCAGCGCAGGGCCAGGGCGATGGCGTCGCTGGGTCTGGCATCGAGTTCCAGGGACTCGCCCCCGGATTTGACCAGTTTCAGGACGGCTCGAAAGGTGTTGTCCTCGATGGCGTGGATGATCACCCGTTCCAGTTTCAGATCGCCCGCTTCCAGCAGGTCCACCATCAGATCGTGGCTGAGGGGGCGCATCGGTCGCCGGCCATCGAGGCCGGCCAGGATGTTTTGGGCCTGGGCCTGGTCGATCCAGATCGGCACCTGACGGCGGCCGGAGGGATCGCGCAGCAACACGATCGGGCTGCGGCTGGCCGCATCCAGGGCGATCCCCGCCACTTGCATTTCCACCATGGTTCGGGTCCGCTCCTGGCTGTCATCACACCCCGCTATTGGATTATGGCCAGAAGAACCGCGGCAAAGGGATGTTCACCGGACTGGTTCAGGCCATCGGCCGGTTGGAGCGCTGCCCTGACGGGGTGAAGGTGCACCTGGACATCCCGGGTCGTCTCGGCGCCCTTGCCCTCGGTGACAGTGTGGCGGTCGACGGCATCTGCCTGACCGTGGCCGCCTTGCTGGGGGAGGCTGGAGCAGCAGCCGGTTTCCGGGCCGATGTCAGTGAGGAGACCCTGCGGCGCAGTCTGCTGGGGGCGCGAGCTCAGGGGGGCGAGCGGGTCAATCTCGAGCCCGCCCTGCGGCTCTCGGACCGGCTGGGGGGGCATCTGGTCAGTGGTCATGTCGATGGAGTCGGCACGGTGCTGGCCATTGAGCGGCAGAAGGCGTCCTGGCGCCTGGAGCTGGCCTGGAACGAGCCCGCTTATGGCCGTTATGTCTGTGAGAAGGCCTCGGTGGCCGTCGATGGCGTCAGCCTCACGGTGGCCGGCTGCTCCAGGGATGGCGCCAGGTTCTGGATCGCCGTGATTCCCCACACCTGGGCCAACTCCACCCTGCAGGATCGGCGCCCGGGCGATAGCGTCAATCTTGAAGCGGATCTGCTGGCGAAATACACGGAGCGCCTGCTGGCGGCGACCGACCCAGGCGCCATCGACGTTGGTGCTGAGATACCGCTGACCGCCGACTGGTTGGCTGAGCAGGGTTGGGGCGGCTGATGGCGGCAGCTGGGGTGTTGCCAGAGCTTGCAGCCCTTGGCAGGCTGCGATCGGGCTCTTGCCCCTAACCACTGCCCCCACCCGCTGCCATGAACCACCCAACCCCTTTGCAGCGCGCGGAAGACTCCCTGCGGGGTCTGACCCTGGCTGAAGGCATCCTGATGGTGGTGCTGGGGCTGCTGGCCCTGATTTTTCCGCTCGTGGCTTCGGTCTGGGTGACGGCGGTGGTGGCGATCGCCTTCCTGGTCGGCGGGCTGGTGGGCTGGATCAACACCCTCACGCGGGCAGCCCGCCTGCGGCGATGGATCACCTTCTGGCGGCTGGTCGTGGCCAGTCTGTTGCTGGTGGCTGGGCTATGGATGGTGAGCCAGCTGGCCGCAGGGCCACTGACCGCTGCGATTCAGGTGGCGACCCTGGCGCTGGCCCTGGGCGTGGTGTTCCTGCTGGAGGGGCTGGTGGCCACGGTGGTGGCCGTCAGCCATCGCGAGGTGCGTGGCTGGGGCTGGGGCCTGGCCAACGGCCTTGTCACCATGATCCTGGGACTGCTGATTCTGACGATCAGGCCGGTCAACCTGTTGTCCGTGCTCGGACTGCTGGTTGGCATCAGCTTCATCTTCAGCGGCATCGACCTGCTCACGTTCAGCGCCAGTTTCCACGGCCAGCGGCTGAACGGCCGCAGCCAGCTGTAGACGGCTGAAATCCAGTCATGGCAAGGGCTCAGAACTCGGCTGAGCCACGTGCCGCTTGCCGCAGCGCAGGTGCTGAGCTGGCGTTGAGTCCGCTGACCATCGTGATCTGAGGCAAGCGATTCAAGACGGTGCCTCCAGCCAGACCGCTCAGTTGGGGTCTTGCCGAGCTGGCGCACGCCTCGATCAGAGCTTGTCAATCAAGGTCGATTGGTTGGTCCAACCGACCGAGCGCCTCAAGGCAGCAACTCAGTCTTTGAGTGTGCTGTCCTCAAGTGGCAGCAGCCAGATGGCCCCGGTTTCCCTGTGGATCTCGATGCGGAATTCCTGACCGGGCTCCAGTCCCATGCGCCGGGTGTAAGCCTGGCCGATCAGCAGGTTGCCATTGCCGTGCACCCGGGTGCGGAACTCAGCCTGGCGGCCCTTGCTCAGTCCGCCGCCGCCACCTGAACTGGAGGGAAGGGTGTATCCCTTGGCGGCCACCAAGGCCCTGTAGAAGCTCTTTTTCAGGACCCTCCCACTGGGTCCCACGTAGCCACAGCCTCGGGCAATCTGGTCTTCTGGCCGGTTGCTCAGTGAGCGGGCCTTGTCCAACAGGGCTTTGCCTTCAAGCATGGGGCCGGTTCCCTCAGTTCCACTCGTGGCTGGCATCGGGCCGATATGCAGGATGCAATGAGGTGATTGTGGCCAACAAACACTGGATCAGGCAACAGGGCCGGCCTCAAAGGAGATAAAGAATCCCGTAGAGGACGACCCAGATGCCATCGACAAAGTGCCAGTAGAGTTCCGCGGCTTCCAGCCCGAAATGCTCCTCGTGGCTGATGCGGCCGCCTTGGCGGGCCTGCCACCAGACGATCAGGATGCAGATCACGCCGAGCGTGACATGCAGACCATGGAAGCCCGTAAGGGCATAGAAGGTGCTGGCGAACAGGTTGTCGGTGAGGCCAAAGGGTAGGTTGAAATACTCAACCATCTGGCCAGCAAGGAAGGCCACGCCCAGGGCCACGGTGCCCAGCAACCAACTGCGACAGGCAGAACGATTGCCGCTGCGCAGATTGCTGCCCGCCCGATGGAAGGTCACGCTGCTGATCAGCAACAGGGCGGTGTTGATCGTCGGCAGGATCAGTTCAAGCTCATAGTTGGAGCCTGCGGGGAGGGGATTAACGGACCGGAAGGTTAGGTACGCGGCGAAGAAGCCGGCGAAGGTCATGCCATCAGCCACAAGAAAAGTGGCCAGACCGAATAGGCGGGCATCGACATGGCCGCCATGGTCATCTCCCGTGGGGTGTGACTGGGCTGCTTGAGGTGCTTCGGCCGCAGTGGATGTCAGGGGGGCTCCCGCTGGATTGGGGGAGCCTGGGGCGAAGCTGGTCATCGTTTTCCTCCAAACCAGAGATCAGCGCCACTGGCGACTCTGAGATCAATCTTGCCCTCTGGTATCCCGTAGTCGTAAGGGTGAGTGACCAAGGGGGCCTCACCCAGCCAATTCTCCACCGGGGGTGGTGATGCGGTGAGCCATTCCGGGGTTAGAGCATTCCAGGGATTGTCACCGGCGATCTGGCCGGCGTAGGCACTCCATATCACATTGATCAGGAAGGGCAGGGTGCTGATCGCCATCAGCAGGGCGCCGACACTGCTCACCTGGTTCAGGGTGGTGAAGGAGGGGTCGTATTCGGCGACCCGGCGCGGCATGCCGTTGAGGCCGAGCCAGTGCTGGGGGGTGAAGCAGAGGTTGAAGCCGATGAAGGTGAGCAGGAAGTGCAGGCGACCGAGATCTTCATTGAGCAGCCTGCCGGTGAACTTGGGATACCAGTGGTAGACGGAGGCGAAGATCACAAAAACGGTGCCTCCATAAACGATGTAGTGGAAGTGGCCAACCACAAAGTAGGTGTCGTGGACGTGGATATCAAAGGGAACCTGGGCCAAGGCAACTCCGGTAATGCCACCGAAGACGAAGTTGATGATGAAGCCACAGGAAAACAGCATGGCGCTGTTCAAGGCAAGTTTGCCGCCCCAGAGTGTTGCCAACCAGTTGAAAAACTTGATGCCAGTTGGGACGGCGATGAATGAGGTTGCAATCGTGAAAAAGAGGCGCATCCAGGGTGGGGTGCCGCTGGTGAACATGTGGTGAGCCCAGACAATCAGACCCAGTACAACGATGGCGAGGATGGAATACACCATGGTGGTATAGCCGAACAACGGCTTGCGGGCATGAACTGGAAGTATTTCGCTGACAAGTCCGAAGGCAGGCAGCACCATAATATAAACGGCTGGATGGGAATAGAACCAGAACAAATGCTGGTACACCACCACATTGCCTCCGAGAGCAGGATTGAAAAATCCCGTGTGAGCAATGATGTCGAAGCTCAGCAGGATCAAGGTGCCTGCAAGAACCGGCGTGGAGAGCACGACCAGGATGCTGGTACCCAGCATGGCCCAGCAGTACATCGGTAGTTGCATCAACTTCAACCCAGGTCGTCTGAGCTTGAGGATGGTGGCGATGAAATTGATGCCCCCGAAGATCGAGCTGCCTCCCAGCAACAGCACACTGAGGATCCAGATCACCTGACCGATGGCTGGGGTTGTCAGACTGAGTGGTGGATAGGCGGTCCAGCCTGATTGGGCAGCTCCACCGGCGATGAAGTAGCTGGCAATCAACAGGATGCCAGCTGGTGGTATGAGCCAGAAGGCCACGGCATTGAGCCGAGGGAATGCCATGTCGCGCGCGCCGACATAGAATGGGATCAAGTAGTTGCCGAAAGCACCATTGACCACAGGTACAATCCAGAGAAAGATCATCACTGTGCCGTGCAGAGTGAGCACCTCGTTATAGGTCTCGCGACTGACGAAATCACTGATCGGGCTGGTCAGCTCCATGCGGATCACGCCAGCCAGGGCACCGCCGATGAAATAGAAAATGAACCCCGTGACTAGATACTGCAGTCCGATAACCTTGTGATCAAGGCTGAAGCTGAAATATTTCAACCAGCCCTCGGGTTGCAGTCCCTTGGGCTCAAAGTCTGTGGGTGAGGCGACGGTCATGGCTGGGAAGTGAAGGGCTGGGCTTTTCCGGGACGCTCAGGCGGTGGGGGTGAGGGAGGCACTGGCGACGGTGGGTGCTGGCTTCGCTGGAGCGTTGGTTTCAAACCACTTGTTGAAGGCTTCTTCTTCATGGACCACCACGGTGGAGCGCATGCCGCCGTGATAGGGACCACAGAGCTCGGCACAGACAATCGGATAGCTGCCAGCCCTGGTGGCCGTGAATGACAGCACGGTGGGCTGTCCGGGGATGATGTCCTGCTTGAGGCGGAACTGGGGCACCCAAAAGGCATGAATCACATCGTTGGCTTTCATGCGGAGCTCCACGGGACGGTTGACCGGCACGTGCAGTTCACCGCTGGTGATGTTGGCGTCGGGATAATGGAAAATAAAGGCAAATTGCATAGCGGTAACCTCCACAGGCATGCTGCCTTCGCTGCTCCCACTACTCCCGATACCAGCCCAAACCCGAGGTTCAATGGCGATACCTTCGCCCTCAGTATTGGTTGAGGATGGCCCGGCAGAGGCCTGCATCATTTCGGAAGAATGGTGCATGGCGCTGTGATCGTTGAGGGCAACCATGCCGCCCATTCGCTCGTAAATGTCGTAGCTGTAGATGCCGACGAATAAGACCACGATTGCCGGGATTGCGGTCCAGACAATTTCAAGCGGCAGATTGCCCTCAATGGCAAGGCCATCGGCCAGGTCGCCGGGTCGCCTGCGGAATCGCACCAGGCTGAACAGCACAAGACCGACGATTCCAATGAACAGAATCGTGCCAATACTGAAGAGAACCTGGAAAAGGGAGTCGTACACCGGCGCATTGCTGCTGGCGTCGATGGGCAATAGCTGTACGTTCTGACCCACCCACAGGCCCACCAGCACAAGGCCCATGCCAAGCAGAAGGGTGATCAGGGTTGAAGGGATGGTCAAGTGGACAGATCAATCGGTTTCCACCCTATGGAGTTCAGCGGCGGATGGCGAGTCGACCTGTAGCGAGAACGGCAAATCCCAATAAACTTTGCATTTAGGCGCTGAGATGTGCGGGATCGCTCATCTGCCCAAACTCGCTAAGTTGTCCACCCGATCTCATGGTGGTGGTGACTCTGCAATCTCCGCTCCACGCCGGCACTGCCATCGCTGGGAGTCGTCTCTCGTCGGTCCCAGGTCCTGGTTCCGCAACGGGGACTGGTTCGATTGCGAGCATTCCAGCGGTTGCTGATCGCCTTGAACGTGCCCTCACCCTGATCACCGGCCATCTGGTGGTGGCCCTGGTGGCCCTGGTGGTGATCGGTGGGACCACCAGGGTGATGCAGGCGGGACTGGCCTGCCCGGACTGGCCCCTTTGCTACGGGGTGCTTCTGCCTGGCCGTCAGATGAACCTTCAGGTTTTCCTGGAATGGTTCCACCGCCTTGATGCCTTCCTGGTCGGTCTTGCCCTGTTGGCGCTGAGCGCTCTCTCGCTGGTTTTCCGTTCGCGTCTGCCCCGGTGGCTTCCCTGGCTCTCTAGCGCGGCCCTGCTCCTGGTGGCAGCCCAGGGTCTGCTCGGGGCTCTCACTGTCCTCCACTTGCTCGAGGCATCCACCGTGACGGCCCATCTGGCCACAGCCCTGCTGCTGGTGCTGCTGGTCAGCGCTCTGCACCAGCGCCTGGTGGTTGCCCTGGCCCAACCGTCGAACGCATCGGCGGCCAGCTCCAATCCAGCGGCGGTAACCCCACTCTGGTGGCGATGGCTGCTTCCTCTGTCCGTGCTGGTGGTGCTGAGCCAGTGCATCCTTGGTGGTGCCATGGCCAGCCAGTGGAGTGCCGAACTCTGTTTCGCTGCCGGTCAGTCCTGCTCCTGGTTGCTGGCCCATCGCCTGGGCGCTTATCCAGCTGCCCTCTCGGTACTGCTGGTCGCTACGGCCTCCCTGGCACTGCCCGTTCCAGCTCGTTGCTTGAGGGGCTTTGCGCTTGTCTCAGGTGGCTTGGTGCTGGTGCAGGTGGTGCTGGGGATCTCCACCTTGCGCCTGGCCCTGGCGGTTCCCGCCGTCACCGTGGCTCATCAATTCACGGCTGCTCTTCTGGTGGCTGTCCTCGGAGCCCTGCTCGGCCGTAGCTGGCCTGGCTCCACTTCTTCTGTTCCGCCCACTCTGGAGGTCGATCATGGTTAGTGCCACCGTCCTGGCGCCCCAGGCGCTTCAGCCCGCCGCCGCAACCCCGGCGACGATTCGCCCTTCCGTGAAGCTGCCGGCCTGGCTGGAGGTCGCAAAGCCACGGTTGATCCCCTTGCTGCTGGCAACAACCCTGGCGGGGATGGCGGTCACGCCGGAGTGGCCTCCCAGTCCCCTCCGCATCAGCGCCACCCTTGTGGGAGGGGCGATGGCCTCGGCGGCCGCCGGTGTTCTCAACTGCCTGTGGGAGGAGGAACTCGACGGCCGCATGCAGCGCACCAGCAGGCGGGCTCTGCCGTCAGGCCGGCTGGCGAGCAGGCAGGCCTTCGCTCTGGCGATCGCCCTCACTCTGGCCTCGATCGCCCTGCTGGTTTTCGGTGTCAATCCCCTGGCGGCCAGCCTGGCCCTGCTCGGCCTGTGCAGCTACGTGCTGCTGTACACCGCCCTGCTCAAACCCCGCACCACCCAGAACATCGTCATTGGCGGAGTGGCCGGAGCGATCCCACCGCTGGTGGGCGCCGCCGCCGCCAGCGGCTCCCTGGGCTGGCCCGCCTGGTGGCTGTTCAGCCTGGTGATGGTCTGGACTCCGGCCCATTTCTGGTCCCTGGCCCTGCTGTTGCGTGAGGACTATCGCTCCGTCGGCATTCCGATGCTTCCCGTGGTTCATGGTGTGGTTCTCACGGCCCGGGAGATCGGCCGGTACACCTGGGTCACCATCGGGCTCAGCCTGCTGGGCATCCTGGTGGTTCCCTGCGGTGGCTGGCTGTATGGCCTGCTGGTGTTGCCCTTCAACGGCCGCCTGCTACAGCTCAGCCAGCGGCTCAGCCTGGAACCGGAAGATCCGCTCATGGCCCGCAGCCTGTTCCGATGGTCGATCCTCTATCTCTTCGGCACCTGCCTGCTGCTCTTGCTGGCCCGCACACCTCAGGCCGGGGCTTTCCAGCTGTCCAGCCTGATGGATCTCTGCTCCGCGATTCCGTCTCTGGGGGCCCCCGGTGCTGCCTAGATTGTGCTGCCATGCTTTCTCGGGGGAGATCCGGGCTTGATCGAGCTCCAGCACCTCAGCAAACGGTATGGCGGCGGCTCCAAGCTGGCTCCGGTCCAGGCCCTTGACGATCTCTGTCTGAGCGTTCCGCAGGGCAGCCTCTATGGACTCCTCGGTCCGAACGGCGCTGGCAAGACCACCGCTCTGCGCATCCTCTCCACCCTGCTGGCTCCGGACACCGGCGACGTCATCGTCGCCGGTGTCGATGGCCTGTCAGATCCTCGGGGCGTCAGGCGCCTGATGGGATATGTCGCCCAGGAGGTGGCGATCGACAAGATTCTCAGCGGCCGGGAGCTGCTGCAGCTCCAAGGCGACCTCTATCACCTCGCCGCCGCCGATCGCAATCGCCGCATGGAGGAGTTGATCGAGCTGCTCGGTATGGAGGAGTGGATCGATCGCCGCTGCGGCACCTATTCCGGCGGCATGCGCCGCCGGCTGGATCTGGCGGCCGGTCTGCTGCACAGGCCACGTCTGCTGGTGCTCGATGAGCCCACGGTCGGGCTCGATATCGAGAGCCGCGCGGCGATCTGGCAGGTGCTGCAACAGTTGCGCGATCAGGGCACCACCGTGCTGCTGAGCAGCCATTACCTTGAGGAGGTGGATGCCCTGGCAGACCGCCTGGCCATCATCGAGGCGGGTCGGGTGATCGCTGAAGGCACGCCGGAGGCGCTGAAAGATGCGCTGGGGGGTGATCGGGTGACTCTGCGCGTGCGGGAGTTCAGCGATGCCGCAGAAGCGGCGAGGGTGCAGGCCCTGCTGGAGGACTGTCCTGGAGTGCGACAGGTGGTCGTCAACCGCTCCCAGGGCTACTCACTCAATCTCGTCGTGCAGGACGGCGGGGTCATCGAGCAACTGCGCCAGCAGCTCACCGCAGCCGACCTGCCCGTCTTCGCCCTCGCCCAGAGCCGTCCCAGCCTGGATGATGTCTACCTGCAGGCCACTGGTCGCACCCTCATGGATGCCGAGCTTGCGGTGGCCGGCCTGCGCGACCCCAAGGTCGAGCGCCAGCAGTCCATGCGTTGAGCCGCGTTTTCCGTCTTGCAGTCCCCCCACGATGACCAGCGCCAATCCTTCCCTGGACCCCATGCGGGGTGTTGCCGGAGATTCTTCTGCCTTCGCTGAGATCCGTCAGGAAACCCTGGCACTGACGCGGCGCCTGTTTGTCCAGTTGGCCAGGCGGCCCTCCACCCTGGTGGCAGGGGTGCTGCAGCCCCTGATCTGGCTTGTGCTGTTCGGTGCTCTGTTCGCCAAGGCCCCGGAGGGGCTGTTGCCCGGTGGTGGCAGCTACGGCCGCTTTCTCGGTGCCGGGGTGATTGTTTTCACGGCCTTCAGTGCTGCCCTCAACGCCGGTCTGCCGGTGATGTTCGATCGGGAGTTCGGCTTCCTCAACAGGTTGCTGGTGGCGCCGTTGCGATCCCGCAGTTCGATTGTGCTGGCCTCAGTGCTCTACATCACCAGCCTCAGCCTGGTACAGAGCCTGGCGATCATGGTGACGGCCGCCTTGTTGGGCTACGGCTGGCCCGGAGCTGCCGGGCTCGTGGTGGTGTTGGTCACCCTGCTGCTGCTCGTGTTCGCTGTCACGGCCCTGAGCCTGGGCCTGGCCTTCGCCCTGCCAGGTCACATCGAGTTGATTGCCGTGATCTTCGTGGCCAACCTGCCGTTGCTGTTCGCCAGCACCGCGTTGGCACCGATCTCCTTCATGCCGGGCTGGTTGGGCTGGCTAGCGGCGCTGAATCCCCTTACCTTCGCGATTGAACCCATCCGTGCCGCCTACGGCGGGACGTTCCACCTCTCCAACGTGGTGCTGAACGCTCCTTACGGCGACCTCACTGCCGCCACCTGTCTCGGGATCCTGGCGGCATTGGCGGTGGGTCTTTTCCTGGCGATCCGTCCCCTGCTGGATCGCAAACTCACCTGAGTCACCGTGCCCCAGTCCGCTCCCGGTTTCGCCCCCTCCCTGCCAGCGCGACCCGATCGTGAAGCCGAGTTCCTCAAGGCTCTGGGCCGGCGCGACGCCAACACCTGCCTGCAGCTGCTGCAACACCTGGTTCATCGCCAGGGCGTCGGTGCTCTCGACAGTCTGCGTCGCCGCAGCCGGGCGCTGGAATCGGAGCAGCGGAGCTGGATCTGGTTGGACCTGTTGCTGGCGGCCGAGCCGATCGCAGCAGCGGCGCTCCAGTCCCCTCAAGAGAACGCCTTCAGCGATCCGAACCCAGGGGGCGACGCGGTGGCTTCGCCTGGCTCAGCCCCGCCGGAGCTGGCAGCCGGGGCTGTTGCGGTTGGGCCTGCCTCGACGATGGATGGAGCCGTTGCCGCTGGATCAGCGGCTGACGATCGACTGGCCGGTGATCTGGGCTCGCTGGTTGCCGATGGCTCCATTGCCGCCATGGCCTCGGCTGCAGCCTCTGGCCTGTCTGATCAGGGCAGCGAGTTGCTGACCTCGGCTGAGCCCCTGGCGTCCCAGCCGGAGCTCCAGAAGCTGGTGGCTAGGCCAGACCTGGACATGCTTGCGGTGGCGGCCGTGGATGCAGCCTTTGAGGCCCTGGCCGCCGAGTTTCCCGGCCAAGCTCGGTCGGTTGTCGCCGAGCCTGGACACCTGGTGGAGCCAGCTCAGCTTGAATCGGCCGAGGTTGGAGTCGGCCCGGTTGAAGCGAGCGCTTCGGCCGAGGGGGAGGGCATGCCGAGCGAAAGCCTGGACCCGACCCAGCAGCGCAGGCAGTCCAGCCCGTTCGATCCGATCGACCAACTGGATCAGGGCCAGACGCCCGGGCTGGCTGAACACTCCCTCGCCCAACTCCCAGCAGCCCATTCGGATCCCTTCGGCAATCCCGGCCCTGAGCTGCAGCCCCAGCGCATCTTCTCCTTCGTGATCCCTAGGCCGCTGGATCAGTCGCCGGTGGGCAGCGAATCCGGAGCCAAGGCCTCCACCGTCAGCGATCTCCCTCGGGATGGTCAGGCGCTGGGAGCCGCGCCGCAGGGAGACACGGCCCAGGGTGAGCAGGTCGCTGGATTCTGGGGCCGGGCCGAAGGTCGCATGGCCGGGCTCGGCGATCGCCTGCGCAGCCGCTTTTCCCTGACACGGGTGAAGGCCCTGGTTCGCGACTGCGTGGAGGAGGCGGTCACCAGCCTGCAGGGGCCGAACTCAGGCGTCGGTTCCCAGCCGCAGCTTTCGCAGGAACCGGCGGAAGCTGCCACGACCCTCGCCGGCACCGCAGCCAGCGGAACAACTCCTGCCGCTCCCAGGGGGGCCGACGCCCCTGCGGCCTCCTGGTCGCTGGCGCAGCCGGACGACTACGAGGCGCTGGTGGGGGAAGCGGCTGCTCCGCTATCCCCGCATCAGGCCCCGGTGGCGGCGTTTGGGCCGCGCTTCGCTGACGATGCCTGGTCACCCAACCCAACAGCTGCTGAACCGCAGGCCCGGTTGTCGACCACCCAGCAACTGCGTCAGCGGTTGCTGGGGCGCCGCCAGGGGGAAACCCGTCCGGCGCCAGCCCCCCAGGCCCTGTCAGCTTTGCGGGCCTGGCTGGCGGCTGACGATGATCTGCCCCGCGCCTCCTGAGCCCAGTCCCCATGTCTTCGTCCCTTCCTGCCCGTCTGGGCCGGCCCGCCCTGGCCGGTGGGCTGATCGTCTCGGTGCAGGCTCCCGAAGGCTCACCGCTGCGTGATCCCGCCGTCATCGCCGCCATGGCCGAGGCCAGCCTCGCCAATGGGGCCGTGGGGGTGCGGCTTGAGAGCCCCGAGCACATCGGAGCCGTGCGACGCCGCTGCCCCGAGGCCTTGATCATCGGTCTGTGGAAGCGCAATTTTGCCGACAGTCCCGTCTACATCACCCCAGGCTGGTCGGAGATTGAGGCGGTGTGGGCGGCCGGTGCCGATGTGGTGGCGATCGATGCCACCGAGCGACATCGTCCCGATGGCCAGCGCCTGGAGGAGTTGGTCGCGCGATCCGCGGCCGAGCTGGGGGCGCCGTTGATGGCCGATGTCGACAACCTCGCCAACGGTCTACGGGCGGCTGAGCTGGGCTGCGACTGGGTTGGGACCACCCTCTACGGCTATACCGAGGTCAGCGCCGGCCTGAGACCGCCGGCCTGGGAGCTGCTGGGGCCGCTTCGCGCCCAGCTGCCCAGCGCCACCCTGCTGATCTGTGAGGGCGGCATTGGCTCGGCGGACCAGGCCAGCCGCGCCCTCGGGGCCGGCGCCGATGCGGTGGTGGTGGGGACGGCGATCACGGGGGTGGATCTCCAGGTGGCGGCCTATGCACGGGCGATGGCAGCCGCGGCCCAGAGCCGCTGAAAGGCTGGCGCGCTTCCTTGGCTGCTTGGCCCCATTCCGGACCCCAAGTCCAAGTCCAAGTCCAAGTCCAAGACCTGACCAAAGCCCGGACCGGATGACGGGGGGCATGACGGCAACCTTCAGAACTCCGAGGGTGCATGCGCTGCTGCGAACGGTGCTCATGCCGGCGGAACGTCCAGGCTGCTGGGGCTTTGCTGCTGGCTCACAGCAGCGCGATCGGGGGATTTTCGCGGGCCCTGGTCTGTGGTTCAGCTTGCGTCCGCTGCACGGCCAGGTTGAGCGACCCCCGGCAGATCGGTTGGGCTGCTGAAGATCCGGAGGTTCCTGCGAGGTGCCGGTTCGGGTGCAGCCCCAGCGAAATCACCCCAGCGGCAGGAATGGCCACGATCCGCTTCGGCGGAGGTGGGCGACCGAGTTTGCTTGCTTCAAGGCCAAGGATTTGTATCGCAGCTGTCTCAAGGGCAGCGGGATTGGCCACCATGGGAAGACGTCGTTGGCCAGCCATGGACGGCCACAACCTTGACCGTCCATGGCTGGGAAGGTTGTCATGCGATTTCTGGTTCCTCTGTCCTGCTCTGTGACCTGCGGTGGCGTTGCGCTGTTCGGCAGCGTGCTGTTCGGGTTGCCGATGAGCACGCTTCACCTGGTCCAGATGCAGGCCCTCAATCGGGAACTTGGAAAGCTCTGCAGCGACCCGCCACAGAAAGCCCTCAGCGTCTGTCGCCTGCATGCGCGACTGCTGAGGGATCTCTGAGACGCGGCGGGGTTGGCCGCAGGGGCTCACATCATGCCGGGCATGCCCATGCCTCCCATCCCGCCCATGCCTCCCATGCCGCCCATCCCACCCATACCGCCATCTCCGGCGGGAGGAGCAGCGGGTTCGGGCTTGTCGGCGATCACACATTCGGTGGTGATCAGCAGCGAGGCGATCGAGACCGCATCCTGGAGACCGAGGCGCACCACCTTGGCGGCATCAAGGATGCCGGCGGCCAGCAGGTCTTCGCAGCGGCTAGTGACGGCGTTGTAGCCCTGGCCGGAGCGGCGGATCTCCTCGATCACCACATCGCCGTTGGCGCCGGCATTGGTGGCGATCTGGCGCACCGGTGCGGCGAGCGATCGCTGCACGATCTCGACACCGGTGCGCTCGTCGCCGCTCAGTTCGGCGGCCAGGCTGCCCAGGCCATCGGCCAGCTGCAGCAGCAGGCTGCCACCACCGGCGACGATGCCCTCCTCGACGGCGGCCCGGGTGGCGTTGAGGGCATCCTCGATCCGCAGCTTGCGATTGCGCAGTTCGGTTTCCGTGGGGGCACCCACCTTGATCACGGCGACGCCGCCGGCCAGCTTGGCGATGCGCTCGCTCAGTTTTTCGCGGTCGTAGTCCGAGTCGGTGGCCTCGAACTCCCTTTTGATCGACGCCACCCGCTCGGACACGGCTGTTTTGCGGGCTTCATCGGCCACGATCGTCGTCTGGTCCTTGGTGATCGTGATCCGATGGGCCCGGCCCAGATCCTCCAGCGTGGCCTTCTCCAGGCTCATCGCCCGGTCTTCGGAAATCACCTGGGCGCCGGTGAGCACGGCGATGTCTTCCAGCATGGCCTTGCGCCGATCGCCGAAGCCAGGGGCCCGGACCGCGGCGACTTGCAACACGCCGCGGGTCTTGTTGACCACCAGGGTGGCGAGGGCCTCCCCCTCCACGTCCTCGGCCAGGATCACCAGCGGCCGGCCACTGCGGGACACGGCCTCGAGCACCGGTACGAGATCAGCCACGGTGCCGATCTTGCGATCGGTGATCAGCAGCAGCGGGTTCTCGAAGACGCATTCGCGCCGTTCCTGATCGGTGACGAAGTAGGGGGAGGCGTAGCCGCGATCAAACGCCATGCCTTCGGTGATCTCCAGTTCGGTGGCGAGGGACTTGGATTCCTCGACGGTGATCACGCCATCGGCGCTCACCTTCTCCATCGCCTCAGCGATCATGCGACCGATCTCCTCGTCGTTGCCGGAGCTGACGGTGGCCACCTGGCGGATGGCTTCACCGGCCACGGGCCGGGCCTGAGAGCGGATCCCCGCCACGATCTGGGCGGTGGCTTTCTCCATGCCACGGCGCAGGGCGACCGGGTTGGCACCGGCGGCCACGTTGCGCAGGCCCTCGTGCACCATGGCCTGGGCCAGGACGGTGGCGGTGGTGGTGCCGTCGCCGGCGGTGTCCTTGGTTTTGGAGGCGACCTGCTGCATCAGCTTGGCGCCGATGTTCTCGAAGGGATCCTCGAGTTCAATCTCCTTGGCGATGGTGACCCCGTCATTGACGATGTCGGGGGCTCCGAACTTTTTCTCGAGCACCACATTGCGGCCCTTGGGTCCGATCGTGACCTTGACTGCTTCCGCCAGGGCATTGA